>QCLA01000007.1:0-47272 GCA_003214935.1 Prochlorococcus sp. AG-412-F02 | reverse complement strand
TTCAGGCTGATGATGTTTTAAAAGCTAATGGACAACCTGTCTCTATCCCATGGATCGGAGAAGGTAGTTCCCCTGCAAGCCTTTCTAGTACCAACCTTCGAGTTGAAAGTAAATCAGAAACATCTGGGAAGAGTTTTGGGAATCCAGGCGAAACTGTTCAATTTAATACTCTTCAAAAAGCGGTAAATAAAAATATGGAGTCTAGTTTAGATGTTCCATGTTTTAGGGTTGGATACTCTATTAACACAGATAAGTTGGATAATTTCTACAAAAAGGTAAAAGAGAATGGGGTTACTATGACTGCCTTACTAGTAAAGGCAGTTGCAAAGACACTTAAGAAACATCCTCAAGTTAATTCAAGTTTCTCAGAAAATGGAATCTCTTATCCAGAAAATATAAATATTGCTGTAGCTGTTGCTATGGAAGATGGTGGTTTAATAACTCCAGTATTAAAAGAACCTTGCAATACTGATTTATTTGAATTATCTAGAGCTTGGAAAGATCTAGTAAAAAGATCAAGAGCAAAACAATTAGAACCTGATGAATACTCAACTGGAACCTTTACTTTGTCTAATCTAGGAATGTTTGGAGTTGATAGATTTGATGCAATACTTCCTCCTGGTACCGGAGCTATTTTAGCCATAGCATCTTCGAAGCCAACAGTTGTTGCTAATAGTGATGGGTCTATATCGGTTGAAAAAATAATGCAGGTGAATCTAACCGCTGATCATAGAGTCATTTATGGAGCTGATGGAGCTTCATTCTTAAAAGACTTATCTTATCTAATTGAAAATGAGCCAGAGATACTTGTATCCTAGATTTAATTGAATTTGAAAATTAATAATCAAGAAATAGATCATAAGCTTAAAGCATATGATTACTTTCTTGATTCATCATTAATTGCGAGTAAACCTTCTAAGATTAGGCACGAATCTAGATTGATGATAGTTAGAGATAGTGCGTTAGAAGAAGACTTCTCAACTAATAAATTTACCAAGAATCTTGTAGATGAATTCAGAGAGGGAGATCTGGTTGTTGTTAATGATACAAAGGTAATGAAGGCAAGGTTAAAGGTTGAATTAGATAATGGAAGAATAGTCGAATTATTAGTTTTGGAGAAATCACATAAATCTACTTGGCTATGTTTGGCAAAGCCTGCTAAGAAATTAAAAAAAAATAGAAAATTAAATTTAACAGCTCCCTTGGCACAAAATATTCAATTGAATATTTCCGGAATTGATGAAGAAACTGGAGGGAGACTTATTAAGTTCCCAGAAAATATAAATGATCTCAATTCAATGAATAAATTCCTTGAAATATATGGAGAGATTCCACTCCCTCCATATATAAAAAGTACAGAAAAAGAGGCTTATCATGAGAATAGTTATCAAACTGAGTATGCAAGTAATCCAGGCGCTGTTGCTGCCCCAACAGCAGGTTTACATTTAAGTAAAAGTCTTATATCAAATTTAAAAAAAAAAGGAGTTTTGGTCATGGCTATCACTTTGCATGTGGGTTATGGAACATTTAAACCAATTGATCAAGAAGATTTATCTAACTTAAAACTTCATAAAGAGTGGGTTAGCGTTAGTAGGAAAGTAGTGGATGAAATAAAAAGAATAAAGAAAACAGACAGAAGAATAATAGCTATTGGAACAACTAGCGTAAGAGCTCTTGAAAGTTGCTATTCACATGAAATTAATAACTTTATTCCTATCGCCAAGTATGTTGATTTAGTAATTAAGCCAGGTTATAAATTTAAGGTGGTTGATGGATTGTTAACTAATTTTCATCTACCTAAAAGTTCATTATTACTATTAGTAAGTGCGATGATCGGGAGGCAAAGATTATTAGATTTGTATAAAAAAGCCATAAAAGAAAAATTTAGGTTTTTCTCTTATGGCGATGCGATGTATATTTCACCAGAGTCATTTCTGGAGAAAAAATAGATTTAAGCTTTGACTGGTTCTTGAATTATGCCGCTTGGAACATCATTAAACATAATTGATGATAAATACCTCTCTGCTAAATCAGGTAGAACAACTACGATAGTTTTGCCAGCATATTCGTCTTGTTCTGCTAATCTAACAGCAGCAGCAGCAGCAGCTCCACAAGATATACCTACTAATAAACCCTCCTCTTTAGCTAATCTAAGAGCCATTTCAACTGACTCGTCATTTGTAACCTGTTCAACTTTATCAACAATTGATAAGTCAAGGTTCTTAGGAATAAATCCAGCTCCGATCCCTTGTATTTTATGAGGTCCTGATTTAACTTCTTCTCCATTCATGGTCTGAGTAATAACAGGACTATGTGATGGTTCTACAGCTACAGAAGTAATATTCTTACGCTTTTCTTGCTTAATGTATCTTGAGACTCCTGTAATTGTACCGCCTGTTCCAACTCCTGCAACCAAAACGTCAATTGCACCATCACAATCATCCCAAATTTCTGGTCCAGTAGTTTTGAAATGAATTTCAGGGTTTGCTGGATTATCAAATTGACCTGGCATGAAATATTTAGAAGGATTACTTTCTGCAATTTCTTTAGCTTTAGCGATTGCTCCAGGCATACCTTTAGAGGCCTCTGTTAAAACAATTTCAGCCCCTAATACTGCCATGACTCTTCTCCTTTCAATTGACATAGATTCTGGCATTGTAAGTATTAGTTTGTAACCTCTTGCTGAAGCAGTAAAAGCGAGGGCAATTCCTGTATTTCCAGAAGTAGGCTCAACAATCGTTTTTTCTTTTGTAAGCTTCCCACTTTTCTCTGCATCCCAAATCATATTTGCGCCAATCCTACATTTCACACTATATGCAGGGTTTCTCCCCTCGATTTTTGCTAATACAGTAGCCTTAGCGTTTTTGGTAACTGATTTTAATTTTACTAATGGAGTGTTTCCAATAGCAAAACTGTTGTCCTCATAAATTCTTGCCATTTATATTATTGAGAAAATATATTTTTATACTAACTATTTTTTAAGAAAAGACTATATAAGTTTCTAAACAGTAAAGACTAGGAATTTAGAAATTATTTAATGCTTCAGAAAAGCTTCTCCATAAATGATCTTTATCTTCTAGTCCAACGGATACTCTAATAAGATGCGATGGTATCCCAAAACTTTCAGCCCAATCTAATTCGTCATAATGAGCTAATAACACATATGGACATACAAGAGTAAATTTTGTACCTAAACTTGGCCCTTTGGATATATGAAGAGAATCATAAAACTTTTTAGCTTTGTTTATTCCTCCTTTTAATTCAAATGATAATAAGCAGCCGTATCCCCCATTAGACGTAAGTATGGAATTGAAATTTGGACAATTTTCGGGATGGAAAATATTTTTAATCTCTTTATTGGTCTCTAATCTTTTTTTTAATTCTAAACATGTTTGATTTTGTTCAGAAACTCTTTGATTTACATCTCTACTAACTTTTTCTAGGGAAACAATGTCTCCATCTGAAAGCATTGGAAGATTAATTTCGCTTAATGCATTTCTAAACTGATCAATCCATTTACTTTTTGGATTTAGTATTAATGAGCCAGCAAGAATATCTCCGCTACCTGAAAAGATTTTTGTCAGTGAAGTGAAAACTATATCTGCATGCTCTAAGGAATTTATATTCAGATTGGAACCAATAGTATCGTCAACAATTACAGGTATATTCAATTTATTTGCTATTTTTGAAATTTTTTTAATGTTTACACATTTGAGCATTGGATTACTTGGTAATTCAATTATCAAAGCTGCTGGATTTATTCTTTTAATTTCTAATTCAATATCTGAACAATTTTCTTCTGTTATTAACTTTGCGCCATGGAAGATATGCATTGGTAATTTAAGTACATCTACATATGGGAAACCTATTTGAAGTGTAGGTTTTTCTGGAAATAATTTATATAGGATTTCTAAAGATGTGTGCAACGCAGACATGCCAGATGAAGTTAAGTGAATATTGTCAGAGTGTGTTTTTGTAGATTTAGAAATTCTATTTTTTATTATTTGATGTTTCTCATTAACTAAAGATTTTGGAAGGCTATTCTCCAGGCCTAATTCAATTGCAGCAGCTCTTGAAGATATCCCAAGACCCGTATGTTGCCAGAAAGATTTTGCATATATGCTTGCTGTTTTTTTAGTTATTAAAAAAGCGAAATTATACTTTATTTCGATAAATGAATATTCTTGAGAAGTATTTCTATCACAGTATTTCTTTGCTTTTAATGCTATGGTTTCATTTGGATATGGCCAGATACTGTGATTATTGTATTGACTTTCTTTTTTTACTTTTTCACATAATCTTTTTACTAAGGGGTTTAGCCCAAAACGTGGATAGATTGACCTTAATGATTTAATGCATTCTGGATTTTTTTCCTCATAATTTATTACATCATTCCAAGTTGGTAATGCTACTGAAACAGCATGCTCACTATCAGGAATAGAATACCCCAACTCTACATTTTTCCATATAGGATTTTTAAGTAAATCTCTCAATTTTTAGAATTGATTTAAAGCAAATAATATATCTGAGATTAAATCGTTGGTATCTTCACAACCAATCGATAATCTTATAAGGGCATCATCGATACCAAGAGAATTTTTTGTTTTATTATCAACAGAAGCATGAGTCATTGTTGCGGGGTGACAAATTAAACTTTCAACTCCTCCAAGGCTCTCTGCTAAAGAGAAATATCTAAGCGATTTACAAAATTTAAAAGTATTCTCTTTGCTTAAATTCAATTTTAGTGTGATCATTGAACCCCCAGATCTCATTTGTGATTTTGCTAAATTAAATTCTGGATGGTTTTGATTGAAGGGATAAATTATTTTGTTAATTATTTTGTGATGTTCTAATTCCACAGAAATTAACTCTGCGCTTTTTGTTTGTTGTTCTATTCTTAAAGGAAGAGTTTTTACACCTCTAGTAATTAGCCAAGAATCAAAAGGAGATGGTTGAAGGCCTAGAGCTTTTTGAGAGAAAAGCATCTTACTATTCCATTCTTCATTATTTGTTAGAACTGCTCCACCAAGAGCATCACTATGTCCGTTAATAAATTTTGTTGTGCTGATAAGCGATAGTGTTGCTCCAAGTTCCAATGGTTTTTGAATGAGTGCGGTGGAAAAGGTGTTATCTACAACCACAGGTATTTTTTGTTTATTGGCTTCATCACAAATCACTTTAATATCCAGTACTTTTAAAAGGGGATTTGTTGGACTTTCTAGCCATATTAAGGTTGGCTTAAAATCTGAAATATTTTTGATATTATTTTTATTTGTAAAATCTGTGTATAAAACTTCTATCCCAAATTTCTTGAAAACTTTTTCAAACATTCTCACTGTACAACCATAGAGATTCGACTCGCATAGTATCTTATCTCCTGATTTTAATGAAGATGTTATTGCAGTTACGGCACTTATGCCAGATCCAAACACTGTACAGTATTTAGAATCTTCAATTGATTTCAGTATATTTTCTAGAATTTTAAAGTTTGGATTACCTGACCTGGTGTAGTCGAAATTTCCTTTATTTCCATTTTTGAAAGTAGATGTAGAGAAAATAGGAGGCATAACACATCCTGTCTCTTCTGCAAATGTTTCTCCATGGTGAATAGATAAGGTTTTAAAGCCTGGCTTTTTGATGATATTTTTCTTATCTTCCATTGTTTTTAAAAATAAGAATGAATTAAATCTCTCGTCGCTAAGAGGAGAGATTTAATAATCCAAAGAAAAGGTTTATTAGACTTTCCTTGAATAGTATTCAACAACTAGTAGTTCGTTTATTTCAAGAGCAACCCACTCTCTATCGCATTTGCCATTTATTTTTCCTGTTAATTTGGGTTTATCTAAATCAAGATGAGGAGGGACATTTGCTAACCCAGGGAATTCTATATTTCCTTCAACAAGTTTTTTACTTGTTTTGTTTTCTTTAATTCCGATAACATCTCCTGATTTGCATTGATATCCAGCAATATCAAGAACCTTGCCATTAACAGTTACATGGCCATGATTTACTAATTGTCTTGAGCCTGGGATAGTACCACCAAAACCTAATCTGAAACAAACATTATCTAGTCTGTTTTCTAATAGTCTTAGTAGGTTTGTTCCTGTTGATCCTTCCTGAGCTCTGGCTTTTTTGACATAACGAACCAGCTGTCTTTCAGAAACACCGTAATTAAACCTTAGTTTTTGCTTTTCTTCTAGACGAATCGCATATTCTGATCGCTTGCGACGGGCTTGGCCGTGCTGACCTGGAGGATTAGACTTCTTTGAAGCTTTCCTAGTGAGACCTGGTAGTTCTCCCAAGCGACGCGTAACCCTTAATCTGGGGCCGCGGTATCTTGACATAATTTTAAATTAAATAGAAATTTGCAATAAATTTGGATAATTGATTTAATTCAATTAAACTAAATTACTACTGAAACACTTATTTTACATCATTAAAGTGATCAAATTTATTAATAAATCAATTACCTCAATACTTCTTTTTATGATTGCGTTTTATCAAAAGTGGTTTTCTCCTTTTTTCGGACCTAGATGTAGATTTATACCAAGTTGTAGTTGTTATGGATATGAGGCGATTACTAGACATGGTCCTTGGAAGGGAGGATGGTTGACCTTAATAAGGTTAAGTAAATGTCATCCCTTAACTCCTTGTGGATGCGATCCTGTACCTGATTAAATTAATGAAAATATTTATTTTTGTTAGGCAAGGTTGTTGCCTTTGCGAGGCATTAAAAAACAAACTAGCAAAAATAAATCTTAAAGAGATACTGCCCAATTTAGAGCTTAAAGAAATTGATATAGATAGGGTTGATTTATATCAAGATAAATATAAAAAATATGATTATGAAGTACCTATTATTGCTATTGAAGGAATAAACTCCAAGGAAATTATAGAATTACCTCGTATTTCTCCAAGATTAAAAGATGATCAATTAAAGAATTGGTTTCAAAAAAATATTAATACTATTCTGAATAAATAATTTCTTATAAATGAGATCTATAAAATTACATAAGCTTTTAGATTTAGTAGGCATTGCCCCTTCATTAGAACTATTAGATCAAGAAATCAATAATATTTCTTTTAACTCTAAAGAAGTACAAAAAGGAACTTTGTTTTTAGGTATGACAGGTTTAAATGTTGATGGAGGAAAATATTGTATTGAGGCAATTGAAAATGGTGCAGAGGCTGCAATTATTGGATCAGCCGCAAAACAATATATTGGATCTTTTGACCGAGAAAGGGTTTTGGTTTTAGATGATAATTTAGATTATATTTTTGGTCAAATAGTTGCCGAGTTTTGGAATAGGCCCTCAAGAAAACTAAAACTTATTGGTGTTACTGGTACCAATGGAAAAACGACAATTACTTTTTTATTGGAATATCTCTTAAAAAAATTAGGAAAAAAGACCGCATTATTTGGAACCTTGTTCAATAGATGGTCTGGTTTTTCTGAGGTGGCTTCTCATACGACTGATTTCGCGGATAAACTTCAAAGGAAATTAAATGCTGCAGTTGAGGCAGAATCTGAATTCGCGATATTAGAAGTAAGTTCTCATTCTATTGCTCAAAACAGGATATCAGGCTGCGAATTTGAGGCGGCTATTTTTACTAATTTAACTCAAGATCATCTTGATTATCACTCAGATATGGAATCTTATTTTCAAACAAAAAGAAAATTATTTTTCCCACCTTACTTAACAGAAAACAAAGGAATTTCTGTTTTGAATGTTGATGACCTTTGGATATCTAAATTATCATCTGATCTTGAGAAAAGATCTTCATTAGTATCTACAAAGATTGACAAGAGTGAATTTAAAAATGATGATTTCTTTTACGCAACAGATAAAAAGTTTACTGCAAGTGGTTCCACCTGTATTTTTCATACACCTAAGGAAAAAATTAAACTTTTTGTGCCACTGGTTGGTGAATTTAATTTAATGAATGCGATTCAAGCAATAACAATTTTGTATAAACTTAATTTCTCTTTAAAAGAGTTATCAAAATTAATACAATCTTTTCCTGGTGCTCCTGGAAGAATGGAAAAAATAGAAATTCATAATAATGACGTTTCAGGACCACTTCCAACAGTAATTATTGATTATGCCCACACACCTGATGGATTAAAAAAAGTTTTGCAATCAATAACCAGACTTTGTGAAGGGAAACTTATAACTGTTTTTGGCTGTGGTGGTGATCGAGATCGTAGTAAAAGGCCTTTAATGGGATCAATAGCTGAACAGTTTTCTGATCATTTGTACATTACATCAGATAATCCAAGATCAGAAGAACCTCACAATATAGTAAATGATATTTTGATGGGTATAGAAAAAAGAGAAAAAATAACAATTGAGATTGATAGATTTAAAGCAATAAATGAATCTATTAAATTTGCCAATAAAGAAGATATTGTTTTAATTGCAGGAAAAGGCCATGAAGACTATCAAATTCTCAATGATAAAGTGATTGATTTTGATGATAGAAAAATAGCTTATAAATTATTACAAGAAAAAAGTAAATCTAAATAAAATTTCCTAATCAAATAACAAAGATCTTTCGTCAATCACAAGAAAAGTTTCTTAGAATCTATGAAGTTATTTTTGATAAGATGAAAGGGTTAGCCTTAGTTGCAGGCGCAGGTGGAATTGGAACGCAACTAGCTAAAGATCTGAGTGAAAGTGAAAAAGATTTAGATGTTGTTTTGTGTGGAAGAAAAAGTGAATTTAATTCTTTTTGGGAATTAGATATAGAGGATTCTCAATCACTTTTGCAGTTGAAAAATAAAATATCAAATCATCCTTCAAGATTAAGATTAGTCATTAATGCTACAGGGAGACTTCATAGTGATTCTCTTAAACCAGAAAAAAGATTACAACATCTTGATAAAAAAAATATGATGGAAAGTTTTTCAATAAATGCTTTTTCTCCTATCTTATTAGCTAAAACTATTGAAGAATTTATACCAAAAGATAGTGATTTTAATTTTGCGAGTATAAGTGCAAGAGTGGGTAGTATCGGTGATAATCAAACTGGTGGGTGGTATTCATATAGAGCTGCAAAATCTGCGCAAAATCAGTTTTTCAAATCTTTAAGTATAGAGTGGGCTAGACGTTTTCCAAAAGCTACTATTTCGTTGCTTCATCCAGGAACAGTAGATACTGAGTTATCTAGACCTTTTCATAAGTTTGTTCCAGCACATAAATTATTTAGCACAGAAAAATCAGCCCAATTTTTGATTAATAATATTAAAAATCAATCTCCCGCATCTACTGGAAAATTTATTGCATGGGACAGCTCGGAGATACCTTGGTAAATTAAATTTTATCTTTATATCAATAGAGCTTTAAGTCAATATTTTTTTTATTTCTTTAGAAAGTAAATCAATCTCAGCTTCTGTAGACATTTGATGAACGCATGCTCTGAACCATTTTGGATCTTCTAAAACTCTAATCCAAATTTTTTTTTCTCCAAGTTTCTTCACAAATTTTTCCTTATCTTCAATATTCCGGATATTAAAACTAACAATCCCATTTAAGTATTTTTTTTCTAAAACTAATTCAATTTCTTTTAATTGATTTAATTTATCCCAAAGTGATTCACTTAATCTTTTTATCTTTTTGCTTTTTTCTTTTTCATGACAATCTTTATCCAAAAGATCTAAAGAAGTCCGCAGCCCTGCAAGTAAAGGAATACAAGAGGTAGCTACTTCAAACTTCCTTGCATCATCATGAAAAAGATTATCTGAAGGCTCATAGATGCCTTGTTCTTTTTTTAATGATTTCCAACCAATTATTGTTGGATCTGTTTCATGAATAAATCTATCTGAGACATAAATGGCTCCAAGTCCTTCTGGACCACATGCCCATTTATGAGAAGTTATTGAATATAAATCAGAATAAAAAACTTCTTCTTCAATGTTTATGTGCCCAAAGGTTTGAGCACCATCAATAAGTAGATAAGAATTTTCTCGATTATTTTTTAATTCGCTAGAAATTTGTTTTAAAGGAATTTTATATCCAAAGTTCCATAAAATATGAGAAATAATTAGAATCTTAGTCTTACTATTTAGATTTTTAAGAATCTCTATAATTATATTTTCGTCGTTTAGATTTTTAATTTTCTGGATTGGCAAAATTTTGAATATTAATTTATTTCTTCTGCAAAATTCTCGACTTGCAGCTACTACTCCAGGATGTTCACAGTCACTTATTAACAACTCTTCTCCCTCTTCTACTTTTATTCCCCAAAAAGGCAAAATCATCCCAGAAGAGATATTCTCGGTTAAAGCTATATTCTTTGAATTGACACCTAATTTTTTCGCAATGATTCTTTTTGTGGTCAATATTTCTTTGTAAATAAAAGGCCACATATCATTGGTAAATGGTCCTAAGTCTTGGATAATTTCCCAAGTTTTAACTATTGCTTCAAGAGAAGATTTTGGCAATGGTCCTTGACCACCATAGTTGAAATAATACTTATTTTTTAATGCTGGTATTTGATCTCTTAGATTATTTCTCATGAAAATTTAAATTAGATTATTAAACTCTTAAATTTTTTTAAATATTGCCTACTAAAGTTACTGTTCTAAATTCAATATCTTCAATAACTTTCCAAGGTTCAGCACTCCTTTCTGCAAATTCTAAATTTTTAAAACCTAGTTCTTTAAAATCACTTAGAAATTCTGGCTCGTACCATGCTCCACTAATACATCCTGTCCATAGACCATGATCATTTTGCAATCTTAAAGGAACTTTTTTGTTAGAGACAATATCGCTAATTGCAATTCTTCCATTATTGTTTAAAACTCTTTTTATATTTTTTAGAAGGTTCTTTCTAGATTCTGGACTTACCAAGTTTAAAACACAATTACTTAAAATAATATCAACTGATTTGTCGGCGATTAATGGATTTAAATCTTCATCTAATTCATCGAGTTTTTCAATTGATCCTTCTAGAAATTCTGTATTTTTGAAACCTATATTATTTGTAACTTTTTTAGAGGCTGATCTAGATAAAGAAAGCATGTCAGGATTCTGATCAACTCCAATAACTTTCCCTTCTTTTCCAACAATTTGTGCACAAATAAAAGCATTTTTGCCACTACCACTTCCAAGATCTAAGACAATATCATTTTTGTGAACATATTTTGTTGGATCACCACATCCATAGTCCCTTTCTATAACCTCTTGAGGAATTGCTTCAAGTAAAACGGGATTAAAACTAACTGGTGTACAAAGACAACTCTCTTTTTCTAATGCGGCTGACCCATATCTTTCTTGAATAGCATCTTTATGATCTAAATTACTAGATGCTTCATTCGTTGGATTTGTATTACAGCAATTTTCGGACATATATTTAAAGGACTCTCGATAAATATAGCCAAAAAAAAGCCCCTAGATTAAGGGGCTTTTACTTTATTAATTAAATTATTTAGTGTAGTTCACACCTCTATAATTTAATTCTGCTTTTTCATTACTTGAAGAAGCGTCTCCTATTCTGTTTGAATATACGTTTCTTCTGTAGGTAAGTTCAACGAATTGCTTTTCAGCAGCTTCTTTGTTTTGAACGTAGCTTTTACCTCTGTAAGTTAAAGTAGTCATGATTCGATTTTTAACAACACGGCCATCCCCCGTTCCATGGTATGACTCGGACTGCGCCCTTAAAAAAGGGTGAACGAAAAAGTAGCAACTGCTACATAATTATTATATACATTTTTTTCGAGTCATGTAAAGAGTTTACAGCTAGAAACAAAGTCTTAATTTTTTGTTAATTATTATCTTAGGTAAATTTTATTTTGAATAGTCTCCATAAGGGATTATGTTTATATTTGGTTTAAGCTTTACGAAATCAATTCTTATTTATGACGGGTTTTTTATATTTTTTGGGTAATACTTTGAGATGGCCTGCCCTAAAGCCAAAAGAGTTTTTCTCTTTACATGCATATTTTTCAATTATTTATTTGATAACTTTTATTCTGAGTACAAATCACGTTGATCAGTCTAATTTAGTTTTTACTTTAGGTATTTTAGCCCCTCTTTTGATAGCTATTGGTCAAGGTCTTCCTATAGATTGTTTGGATCTTAAGTCTTCTTTGTTGAAGGAATCAAAGGGTCAATAATGAAATCTTATTCTAATTTTTATAGAACCTGAACAACTTCGCTGATTTCAGGAATCATTTCTTTTAATTTTCTTTCAATACCCATTTTTAATGTCATAGTACTACTTGGGCAACTACCACAGGCTCCTTGAAGTCTTACTTTTACAATGGGGCCATCGATTTCTGCAATTTCTACGTTCCCTCCATCGGATATTAAAAAAGGTCTAAGTTCATCAAGGACTTTTTCTACATTTTCATTAGTAAGTGCAAGTGTTTCAGTACTCATGATTTTGAATTAACTTTATAATAAGACTATAAAGGAATTTGATTAATTGCAAAAAATATAGTTTTCTATTGTGACTTCTGTTCAAACTATAAAAGAGAATAATCACTATGACGCAGTTTTAGTTGGCGCAGGAATAATGAGTGGGACTTTAGCATTGCTACTTGCAGAAGTTTTACCTGATATAAAAATACTAATTATAGAAAAATTAAATTCTCCAGGGAGCGAAAGTACTGGAGCTTTTAATAATGCAGGAACTGGACATGCTGCTAATTGTGAATTGAATTACACTCCTATTGATGAAAAAGGAAACATAATTATAGATAAAGCTCTTACTATTAATCGTTCATTTGAAAATTCAATGTCCTTATGGGCTTCCTTGTATGCAGCAGGGAAAATTGATATTAAAAAGTTTTTAAAATTTATTCCACATATTAGTTTTGTTTCTGGGAAGGAAAATATTTCTTTTTTAAAAAAAAGATATCAGGCAATGGCTAATAATCCTGAGTTTAAAGATATGGAATTTACTTCATCTTTTGGTCAAATTTCATCATGGGCTAGTCTTATTACAAAAGATAGAAATCCATTAAATGAAATTGCTGCTACTAGGGTAGAAAGAGGAACTGACATTAACTTTGAAGCTCTGACTAAGGAATACTTATCATTTGTTTCTAAAAATAAAAATGTTGAACTTAGGTATAAAACAGAATTAAAAGATTTAAAAAAAATTGATCAAAAACAATGGGAATTAGAACTTAGTCTTAATGGTAGAAAAATTTCTGTCAGAACAGCTTTTGTTTTTCTTGGTGCTGGTGGAAAAACAATAAATTATTTGCAAAAATCAAAAATTCCAGAGGCAAATAATTATGGAGGATTTCCAGTTAGTGGGAAATGGCTTATTTGCGAAGAAAAATCTCTAACAGAAAAACACAATTCAAAAGTTTATGGTAAGGCTGATATTGGTTCGCCACCAATGTCTGTTCCTCATTTGGATACTAGGTGGATTGATGGCAAAAGACTTCTTCTCTTTGGACCTTTTGCTGGCTTTACAACAAAATTTCTAAAGCAAGGGTCTTACTTTGATTTATTTAATTCTATTAAAAAAAATAATATAGTTTCTATGTTAGACGTTGGGTTTAAAAATAATGATCTGATTAATTATCTGATTTCGCAATCACTAAAGAACCATAACTCAAGAGTTGATAATTTAAAGAATATGATGCCATCAGCAGATCCCTCTAACTGGTATTTAAAGAATGCCGGACAAAGAGTCCAAATAATCAAAAAGACAAATAAGGGAGGTTCTTTGAAATTTGGAACTGAGATAGTGACTTCATCTGATGGATCATTATCGGCACTTTTGGGAGCTTCTCCTGGAGCAAGTACTGCAGTTTCAATAATGGTGAAAGTTCTAACAAGATCTTGTCTATTTTTAAATGACAAAATCAACCTTCAGAAGAAAATTAATGATTTGATTTATCAATCTCAATTGACATATGAAAGTGATAAAGATTTTCTAATAAACATCAAAAAAAGAAACAATTCTATTTTAGGTTTCCATCGAGAATTCTAATTAGCTAATATTAGTCAAGATGACATCAGAGGAGTAGTTATTTTATTTAATGACTGATATATCCGTTTCAAAAATAAGGAATTTTTGCATAATAGCTCATATCGATCATGGTAAATCTACTCTTGCAGATAGGTTGCTTCAAGATACTGGCACTGTTCAGCAAAGGGATATGCAAGAACAATTTTTGGATAGTATGGATCTTGAAAGAGAGAGGGGAATAACTATCAAATTACAAGCCGCGAGGATGAAATATAAGGCAGATGATTCGCAAGAATATGTTTTGAACTTAATAGATACTCCAGGACATGTTGATTTCTCTTATGAGGTCAGTAGATCTTTGCAGGCTTGTGAAGGTGCTTTATTAGTCGTTGATGCAAGTCAGGGCGTCGAAGCTCAAACTCTAGCTAATGTTTATCTTGCTCTTGAAAATAATCTTGAAATAATCCCTGTTTTAAATAAAGTTGATTTGCCCGGGGCTGATGCTGAAAAAATAAAACAAGAAATTGAAGAGATTATAGGATTAGACACATCTAACGCAATAAATTGTTCAGCAAAAACTGGAGTAGGAATTAAAGATATTTTAGAAGCAATTGTTAAAAGAGTACCACCACCAAAAAATGAAATAAAGTTGGCTACTAAGGCACTGATTTTTGATTCTTATTATGATCCTTACAGGGGAGTGATTGTTTATTTCAGAGTAATATCAGGTGCAATTAATAAAAGAGACAGAATATTACTAATGGCTAGTCAAAAGAACTATGAACTTGATGAAATTGGAATAATGGCTCCTGATCAGCAGCAAGTTAATGAATTGCATTCAGGAGAAGTAGGATATTTAGCTGCATCAATTAAATCAGTTGCTGATGCGAGAGTGGGAGATACCATTACTCTTTTTAATTCACCTGCCAATGATCCCTTGCCTGGTTATAAAACAGCAAACCCCATGGTTTTTTGTGGGTTGTTCCCAACTGATGCAGATCAGTTCCCAGATTTAAGAGTATCACTTGAGAAATTACAATTATCTGATGCTGCTCTTAAATATGAGCCTGAAACTAGCAGTGCAATGGGCTTTGGATTTAGATGTGGATTCTTAGGACTTCTTCATATGGAGATTGTTCAAGAACGATTGGAGAGAGAATATGATTTGGATCTAATCGTAACCGCACCATCAGTTATCTATAAGGTTAATTTAAATCAACAGGAACATATCTTTTTTGATAATCCTTCTAGTATCCCAGATCCTCAACTAAGAGAATCAATAGAAGAACCATATGTAAAAATGGAAATTTATGCTCCAAATGAATTTAATGGAACTTTAATGGGTTTATGCCAAGAAAGAAGAGGTGTTTTTATTGATATGAAATACATAACAACTGATAGGGTGACTCTGATTTATGAAATTCCTTTGGCGGAAGTCGTTACAGACTTTTTTGATCAGATGAAAAGTAGAACTCAAGGTTATGCATCAATGGAATATCATTTAATTGGCTATAGAAAAAATGAACTTGTTAGATTAGATGTCCTTATAAATTCTGAAAGAGCAGATCCTTTAACTTCTATTGTTCATAAAGATAAGGCTTATGGAATTGGTAGAAGTTTAGTTGAGAAATTAAAAGAACTTATTCCAAAACAACAATTTAAAATACCTATTCAGGCATCTATTGGTAGTCGAATAATCGCTAGTGAAAGTATAAGCGCCTTGAGAAAAGATGTTTTATCTAAATGTTACGGGGGAGATATTTCAAGGAAAAAGAAATTGTTAAAGAAACAAGCCAAAGGTAAAAAAAGGATGAAGGCAATGGGTAAGGTAGAGGTACCTCAAGAAGCTTTTATGGCAGTTCTGAAATTAAATCAGTAATCTCTTAAATTAACAATTAAAAGCTATTATTTTTTTTAAGAATTAGGTATATTTTATTTGAATCTATTCTCAGAAAGATTGTGGATATAAATTCATCCAATCGCGTAGGTCAAAATATTAGAAAAACAGGATTTTTAATAGTACTTTTTTATCTTCTTATAGTTTTAATTATGAAATTTTTAGAAGTAAATAATTGGTTTGGTTATTCATTCTCAGGTTTGAGTAGTGATATTTTTGCTCCCCCCTCTATAGAGCATTTATGCGGTACTGATAGATTAGGAAGAGACGTCTGTTTTAGGACTTTGCAAGGCTCTTCCTTGGCAATAGAGGTTGTATTCCTTGCTATTTTTTTTGCATTAATTTTGGGTTTACCATTGGGATTATTGAGTGGATATTTTGGAGGTGTATTTGATAAATTATTGTCATTAATTATGGATACTATTTTTTCAATACCTGTAATTTTGCTTTCAGTTGTTGTTGCTTTTGTATTAGGTAAGGGCATTCTCAACGCCGCTTTAGCTTTATGCATAGTGTACTCTCCCCAATATTTTAGATTAATTAGGAATCAGACAATATTGGTTAAATCTGAAACTTATATAGAGGCAGCTAGAGTTTCAGGAGCTGATCTTAAAACAATTATTTTTAAATATATTCTCCCTAATGTAATAACTCCTTTGCCTATAGTACTCACTTTAAATGCTGCTGATGCTGTTTTGGTTTTAGGTAGTTTAGGATTCTTGGGTCTTGGTGTTCCAGCAGATATTCCAGAATGGGGTAGTGATTTAAATCTCGCTCTTGCAGCTCTGCCTACTGGTATATGGTGGACGGCTTTTTTCCCAGGACTAGCAATGTTCTTTTTAGTATTAGGGCTTTCTTTTATTGGAGAGGAACTAGAAAGTATCTTTGAAAAGTAAAATAATTTAAAGATTAATTACTTTTAAATGCTTCAAACTCGCCTCCTTCATTCAACTTTGGATATGTTTTGCCAGATTTTTTGTATATAGAAGCTAATTCTGGATAACTCCATTCAAATAAAGTTTTTTGATATTCATTTTCATTTAAACCTTCTCCATTTTTAGGAAGTTTCCCCTTGCTTTTTCTCTGGCGAATAGCTTCAAATAATAATATAGAAGCTGCTACTGAAACATTTAAAGATTGAACCATCCCTCTCATAGGGATAAAAATCGATTGGTCAACCATTGATATGAGTTCATCACTTAATCCCCATTTTTCTGCTCCTAAAACAAAACATGTATTTTCAGAATAATCAAAATTTCTATAATCAATAGATTCATGATTAAGAGTAGTGCCATATAATTTAAAACCCTTTTGCTTTAATTCAGATATAGCGCTGAAGGGACTTTCATGAGTATTTAAGTTGACCCATTTTTGACTGCCTTGGGCAGTGCTATTGAAAGTTTTAACTATATTTTTTTTGCTAATAAAATTTGCTTCAAAAACTCCTGCTGCATCGCATGTCCTCAATATCGCGGATAAATTATGAGGTTTATTTACATCCTCTACTAAAACAGTTAAGTTTTTCATTCGGCAATTTAAAACATTTTTGATTCGCTCAAATCTTCTGGGCAAAATTGACATTAAAATGTTTTAATAATTTCTTTAATTATATTCAATTCATAAAATATGATTCAATAATACAGATAATAGTCTTAATTAATTTATTTTTAATAACTATAAGTAGAATTCTTGGATTAATTATTTAAAACTCTAGTTTATACTTATTATGTAATTTAATATTAACCAAATGGCTTACATAGAATGGGATTATACACTTATAACAAGTATGGTTGAAAATCAAGGTTGGAATTTGCCTGAGCGCGACTCGAAAGAATGGAATAGATTTAACGATGAACTAGGAGAAAAAATGAGAGGGGTTGGCCTTGTGTTTGAAAAATATTGTAAATTTACTCCGGATGTAGGTGAAGGTGTTCATCTTTTAGATGAATAACTCTTCTAAAAACTTAAACCATTGATGTATCCCTTAATCAATGGTTTATTAATATCTAAGATAAGTTACTTTCCCAAAATTAGAACCGGCAATTATTAAGGCTTTATAAAGCTTCTATGGAAAATTCTTATTACAAAGAAATTAGTTTGTATTTTTCCTAATCGGCCACAAATAACTTATTTAAATTTTATATTTAAATAAAAAATATGAAAAATAAATTAACTTTTTTATTCGACGGCGGATGCCCATTTTGTTTAAGAGAGACTAAGTTTTTAAAAAGCAAAGATATTTCGAATCAAATTAGATTTATAGATATTAATAGTGAAGATTATAATCCAAATTTATTTAATGACATTTCATATGCAGAAGCGATGTCCAACCTACATGGGATATTGGAAAATGGTGAAATAATTAGAGGCTTGGATGTTCTTGCATTTTCATATGAATTAATTGGTTTAGGATGGGTTTATTATCCTTTAAAATTAAAAATTTTATCACCAGTTTTGAGGTTAGGTTATCGATATTGGGCAAAATATAGGCTTCAAATTACAGGAAGATCAAATATAAAGAAACTTTGCACCTCTGAATGTGAGAAATAAGATATGTCAAATTTTGATTTAGATAGAATCATCGAGATGTGTTGGGAAGATAGAACTCCTTTTGAAGCTATTACCTATCAACTTGGTTTAAAGGAGGAAGATAATATAAAAATTATGCGCTGAAATCTAAAACCTAAATCATTCAGAGTTTGGAGACAAAGAGTTTCAGGAAGGAATACTAAACATATGACGCTTAAGAATTAAACTAGATTTAAATCCACTCACAAAGGAAAATTATAAATTTTTGAAAAATTAAGAGAATATTATATTATTACGAAATATTACGAGAAGGTGTTAAGTTATCTTTGTTAAAGTTTAAAAATGAACATTGGTGCTCTATTTCTGAAAATTAATTTAACAGGAATAATCACTTTATACGAATTGGATTGGGTAACTAAAAATCAGTCTGATTTTACAAGATTGGAGAAATCAATTGCAATTAAATTAGGAAGAATGATTGACGCAGGTTCTATCAACATTGGTTGCCGTTTAAAAGCTTAATTTAGGATTACATTGACAATGAAAAATCAAGAAGAAAAAAAAATATTCTTTCGAGAAAGAGTTCATTCTTTGAATATCTTTATATTTTTAGGATTTAATTTATCTCTTATTTCTATACTTGGTTTGTTTTGGTTCAAATCTTCAATGGATAATCTATTTTAAAAATTTCAATTATTAGTATATTTAAAATATCTTCAAAAAATAAATTATATTTTGGCCATTGGATTTCTTCAAAGAAAAGCATCTTGGGAAACTCTATTAAAGGTAAGTTCTGGAATTTTTGCAGACCAAGCCCTTGAGAAGGTTTTAAAAAGCTACCAATTCAATTCTTTAGATATAGCATTTATTACTGAATTATCATTCGGATGCATAAGATATAGGAAGTTTCTTGATCATTGGATTGATCACCTATCAAAAATTTCTCATCAAAAGCAACCTCCAAAATTAAGATGGCTTTTACATATCGGTTTATATCAATTATTAAAAATGGATAGAATTCCAGTTTCTGCGGCTATTTCGACAACTGTGGAGGTAGCAAAAAAAACTGATTTGAGGGGGTTGACGGGTACTGTAAATGCAATTTTAAGAAATGCAGTTAGAAAAATAGAAAAAGAAAATTTACCCAAAATATCTTCTGATGCTATAGAGAGAATTGCATATCTTGAATCATTACCTTTATGGCTTGTTAATGAACTTATTAATTGGTTTGGAATTGAAGATGCCGAAAATATTGCTAAGGCATTTAATAAAAAACCTTCTATTGATTTAAGGATCAACCCAATAAAAACTAATTTAGATATTTTTCTGAAAGTACTTCATGAAAATAACATTAATGCTGAACCAATCAAGAACTTAAAAAATGGAATCACCTTAATTTCTAATCCAAGGTCAATTAAGAATTTGCCTGGTTATGGTGATGGGTTTTGGACAATCCAAGATAGATCTTCTCAGTGGGTAGCCCCTCTTTTAAATCCCAAAAAAGGTGAAAAGATATTAGATGCTTGTGCAGCCCCAGGAAGTAAATCTACCCATTTAGCAGAATTAACAAATGATAATGCTGAGATACTTGCTGTAGATAGATCAGAAAAAAGATTGAAGATAATACAATCAAATTTAGATAGGTTGAATTTAACTTCTGTCAAGACTCTTAAAGCTGATGCTACAAATTTGCTTGATTTAAATCCTAATTTTAGATCGCATTTTGATAAGATCTTGATTGATGCACCTTGCTCTGGGATAGGAACTCTCTCAAGGAACCCTGATGCGAGATGGTCTTTAAATAAAGATAAAATAAAACAATTAATATTTTTACAGGAAAGTCTATTAAAGAGTCTTGTCCCACTTTTAAAAAAGGACGGCATTCTAGTTTATTCAACTTGCACAATATGTCCTGAAGAAAATAACTTATTAATTAAAAGATTTATTGAAAAAAATGATGAAATACAATTAGTTAGCCAAAAGCAAATTTTGCCAAAGATTGATTATCCTGGAGATGGATTTTATGCTGCCGTAATTTCTCATAAATCAAAATAATAAAAATTCATAGTTTAATAGTTATTTTAAAAATTTTAGTAATAAATTTTTTCCATAAATAGGCAGCATTGCCACTGGATAATTCTGATTTTTTATTTTCATCAAAGCCTAGCCATACACCTGTAGTAAGGTTTTTTATTGAACCAATAAACCAAAGGTCTCTGTTCCCATCGGAAGTCCCTGTTTTTCCATATATTTTCTCACCCTTTATGGAAGCTGCTATTCCAGTCCCATCAGTCACAGATTTTTCAAGTAGTTTTTTTAGATTGTTATTTACTTTTATATCTAATATTTTTTTGGCAATAAATTTGTTTTCCCAAATTGATTTGCCATTAAATGTTTCAACTTTTTCTAGAGTGCTTGGAACATAGATTTCTCCATTACTGTTTATCACTGCATAAGCATTTGTAATATTTAAGAGATTATCTCCATAAGAGCCAATTGCTAATGATGGGACTTCTTCGAACTTTTGTTTATATCCCAGACCAAATGCATTCGCTAGATTAATAACTTTTTTAATTCCTATTTTTTTAGATATTTTTATAGGAACTATATTAGATGAACTTTTAAATGATTCAATTAAAGATATTTCACCTCTATATTCTTCGGAAAAATTTTTTGGGCAATAATCTTCCCAGCAATTTGGTAAGTCTTTAAACTTGTCACTTAATTTAATACCATCTATTAATCCGGCAGCATAAGTAATAATTTTGAAAGTAGAACCTAAAGGTCTTATAGATGAATTAACTCTATTAAATTCGTTTAATGATGGATTCTTACTTGTTATCATTGTTCTTATTAAACCTGAATTAGATTCTATTGATAACAAAGCCAATTCAATGTCATTTGGTTTTATAGAAGCCGAAATGTTTTGACCACTTTCCTGCCAATTTTTATTGATACTAGATTTAATTCTTAAAAACTTATATTTATTAATCTCTTTAATTTTGTTATTAGTTTCCTCGATAATAAAATTTATTAATAACTTATCATTTAATATCTTATTATTTGTGTGATAATTTAAGGTGATTTTCTCATTAATAGCTTTATCTCTATCATTAATAGATATGTATCCATCTAGATACATAGATTCAAGTATTTGATTTCTATTTTTAATAGCTAATTCTAAGTTTGCATAAGGCGAATATATTGAAGGCGCTGGAGCTAGTCCTGTAATTAATGCAATTTCTGATAGTGTTAATTCGTTTATAAGTTTCCCAAAATAAACTTGTGACGCTTCATTTATACCATAGGCTCCTGAGCCTAGATAAATGTTATTTAGATATAGCTTCAAAATTTGATCTTTATTATATCTAAAATCTAGGATCAAAGATATCAATATTTCTTTAATCTTTCTTTGAAAACTTATATCATTATTTAAAAAAATTAATCTTGCAACTTGTTGAGTAATTGTACTTCCGCCCTCTTTAAGATAGCCGCTTTTAAGATTGCTTATAAAAGCTCTTGAAAGTCCAATTAGATCTATTCCATTATGTTGTAAAAACCTTTTGTCCTCAGCAGATATAAAAGAATATTTTATTAAAAATGGAATTTTGTGTTTATTATTATTTATTTCAAATTTGCGGCTTAATTTACTCAATACTTTGTCGTCAGAAGACAAAATTACATAGGAATATTTTGGTCCTTTCGAAAGATCATTTTTAGATGGATCAAATTTTAAAGTAGTTATAATTATATTAATTATGGGAAATAATATTCCAGAAAAAATTAATATGGGAATAATAAAAATTAAATATTTATTTTTTATTTTTTGCACTTCAAGCTACTAAATAACTATGGCCTATAGCTATAGCTGTAACTAACATTCCAGAGATCAAAAATGGTTGAGCACTTGCCTGATATTTGACATCATATTTTAAAGGGTCTCTAAGTAACCACATATCTTGAAAAGTAATTTGAGGAATTATAAGTAAAACCAAAATTACAGATGCTAGATGCTGTCCAATAATAATTAATACCCCTACCATTGCTAATTGAAAAATGTCAATTAGTCCTGCACTTATACGACTGGCATTTTTAATTCCAAATACTACTGGTAAGGAAGTCAAACCCAACTTGGAATCCCCTTCAACACTTTTGAAATCATTTATAACGGCTATACCAAGTCCAGAGATACTATAAGCAAGTGTTAGTAATGCAGTAACAAGAGTTAATTTCCCAAACAAAGCTTGTCCTGCCCACCAAGGTAGAGCTATATAAGATGCTCCCAATGCATAATTTCCTAACCAACCATTTTGTTTCAATTTGAGAGGTGGGGCAGAATATATATAACTAACAAAAGAACCACCTAATGCTAAAAGTAAGACAGAGGGGAAAGTATGTTTAGCATATAAATCTAATAGAAAAGCGACTATTAATCCAGAAATAAGTAATACCCATATTTGTATTTTTACTTCTTTAATTGAAATTTTTCCAGAGGGGATTGGTCTGTTAGGCTCATTAATTGCATCAATTTCTTTATCAAAAAAATCGTTTATGGTTTGGGTATAACCCGTTAGCAATGGTCCACTCATAAGCATGCAAGCTAATGATGCCAAGACATTGCTAAATGTCCACGTAAAATTTCCACTCGCAGCTGCACCACAAATAACTCCCCATATCAAGGGGATCCATGTAATAGGCTTCATTAATTGTATACGGAGTTTCCAAATACTTGAAGTCTCAGTAGCACCTTTAATACCTAATAGTTGTTTTGGATCATTCACTTTAGTTACTTAACCTTTTTCAAGTTCTTCAGGGAAAAACCAGCTTTCCTCACCATTTTGGAATTTTGCAGTAATTCCAATACTATTGCCGTCAGTCATTTTATAACCAGATATCATTGCTCTTGGATTAGATGATATTTGATCAAGTAATTTTGCAGGTAGTCTATCTTTAACCTTGTTAATGTTAATTTTAATTTTACTACCAATCTTAGGTAATACTTTTTTTTCAGCCATAAGGGGTAAAATGGAAGCTATTATGCAAGATTAACAGTATTTGGACATTTTTTTTTAAAATGGTAGCTCTTCGTTTAATTCCTTGTTTAGATGTAGCCAATGGTAGGGTGGTAAAAGGGGTTAATTTTGTTAACCTTAGAGACTCTGGTGATCCTGTTGAATTGGCTTGTAAGTACTCAGATGAAGGGGCAGATGAATTAGTCTTCTTAGATATTAGGGCAAGTGTTGAAAATAGAAGAACTTTAATTGATCTTGTTTCTAGGACAGCAAAGTCAGTAAAGATTCCATTTACAGTTGGTGGTGGGATAGATTCCATTTCTTCGATTAATGATCTTTTAAGAGCAGGCGCAGATAAAGTTAGTTTGAATTCTTCTGCTGTTAAAAATCCAGATTTGATTTATAAAAGTTCTGAAAAATTTGGCTCTCAATGCATTGTGATTGCGATTGACGCTAGAAGAAAACTTAATAAATGTAATGAATGGGATGTATATATAAAGGGAGGGAGAGAAAATACTGGTTTAGATGTATTAAATTGGGCAAAAAAGGTTGAGGAATTGGGAGCAGGAGAAATTTTATTAACTTCAATGGATGGTGATGGCACACAGAATGGATATGATTTGCTTTTGACAAAATCAGTCGCAAATGTTGTTAATATTCCTGTAATTGCATCTGGTGGAGCTGGCTGTCTGGATGATATTTATGATGTTTTTAAAGAAGGTAAGGCATCTGCAGCACTATTGGCATCATTACTTCACGATAAAAAACTTACTATAAATGAAATAAAAACTTTCTTACTAGAGAAGGAACTCCTAATTAGACCAAATGAATAAAAATTATGATTAATCTTATATAAGGAGTTTATCTTCAGATTAAAAATGAAATTTAAAAAAAATATCGAAGTTAAAACTATTTTTAATAAAATTTCTTATAGATATGACTTTTTAAATAGTTTATTAAGTTTCGGACTTCACAAATTATGGAAAAAGAAATTAGTTGACTTATTAAAACCCCAACAAGGTGAAGATTGGGCTGATTTATGTTGCGGAACAGGTGATTTGGCATTTTTAATATGTAAGAGAGTTGGTCCTAATGGTTCAATAACAGGGATTGATAGCGCAAAGGAAATTCTAAATATTGCAAAGAAAAAGGCAGAACGTGTTAAAAATAAATTTATCAATTGGGAAATTAAAGATATTTTAGAAATAGATGAATATGCGAGAAATTTTGATGGGATTTGTATGTCATATGGCCTAAGAAACTTAGAAAGCGTTGAACAAGGAATAAAAAAAGTTTTTAGTCTTTTAAATGATAAAGGAAGAGCTGGATTCTTGGATTTTCATCATTCAAGAAAAAATTCTTTATCAAATATTTTTCAAAAAATATATTTAAGGCTAGTAGTAGTTCCTATCTCAAGAGTTTTTAATTTAAGTCGAGAATATGCTTATATTGAAGAAAGTATTAGTAATTTCCCAAAGGGCAATGAGCTGATCTTAATAGCAAAAGAAGTTGGATTTGAAAGAATTGAATATAGAACTATTTTTTTCGGTCAAATGGGGATATTGATTCTAGGGAAATAGATAAATTCCCTATATATTCTTTCTCCAACAAAAAGTACATTTCCCCCATCGCGATATCTCTCCCTTAGGAGTTGGGCAATTACAGATATTGCAGATGCTCATATTATTTCTATTTACTCTACTTGGATGATTTTCCCAAAGTAATTTTGGATTGGTGTTATTAATATTTACAGGCTTTAGCTCATAATTTTGTATTATCCTGATTTCATTTAAATCAATTCCAATTTTCTTTATTCTTTCTTTTAATCTATGTTTGTTGTAAATTAACGCTTGGCGCCACTGTGGATGATTAACTGTAATAGTTAGTATTTTTTTTTCAAATATTAATGGTTTACATTCCTTAAACAATTCTAAACCTATTAATTGTCTCCAATTTTCATTAATTTCTGAGAGTTTATTTAAGTCTTCCCAAGATTTCTTAAAATCATCAAGACAATTTTTTAATGATTTTGGATTTCTTTTTTTTAGAATTGGTAAATATTTTTTGTTCAATTTGTATAATTATCTTATATAAGATTAAAGTTAATATAATATTAAAAAAGTTGCATCTTTATTTTAATAAAAGATTTGTGAAAGGTATAGGATCAGCAGCGAAAACTATTTATTACTTAAAAAAAATACAGGTTTCCCATCCATCTTGGAGACTTCGATACAAAATAAAATGTAGAAGTACGGAGAATGAACTTTCAAATTTGCTTGGTTATTCAGAAATGAAAATAAATCAGCCAATAGCCATAATTGCTAGAGAACAATTTTCAGCTTTTGGTCAGAATTCAAGGTCCTGGTTTTCCCCTAAAGGTGGAATTTGGTTAAGTGCAGCTTATCCAATCTTTTCTAAAAATTTCTCAAGCGAAACCTTTAGCTTGTCTTTAGCAATTAAGTTATGCCAAATGTTGAGGCAGGAAAATATAACAGTTAATTTGAAATGGCCAAATGATATTTTTTTTGATTCAAAAAAGTTGATAGGGTTTCTGCCTAGGGTAATCACTAGAGGCAAGGAAGTTATATATGTAAGGATAGGTCTTGGGATGAATGTTTTAAATAAAACTCCTTCAGAGGGGATCTCATTAGCGAAAGTACTAAGAACCAAAAATATTAGTAAATATTATTGGACTGCAAAAATCCTTAAGGCTTTTGATGATTCCATTGATTGTAATAATAAAAAAGAATATGTTATCCAACAAGCAAATAAATTTCTGACTACAAGCTTTTTACCTAAAGGTTATAGTCCTAATGAATGGAAGATTAAAGATGTTGACTCGAATGGGAATTTGAGAATATACAGTCAAACGCAAGAAAAAGTACTAACACGGTTCTAAAATATAATTAATTTTCTTTTAATGCTACTATTCTTCCGTCTTTAAATTTTGCTATTTTTTTGGCACGATTAGCTACTTCATCTTCGTGAGTAACTAATACAATTGTTATGCCAGACTTATGAAGTTTGTCAAAAAGATCTAGTACATCCTCAGTTGTTTTTGAATCTAGGGCACCGGTGGGCTCGTCTGCTAATAAAAGTGCTGGGTTATTAATTATAGCTCTAGCAATCGCTACGCGCTGTTGTTGACCTCCTGATAATTGATTAGGGCGATTATTCATTCTTTCAGAAAGTCCAACTTTTTCTAGTGCCTTCTTCCCTCTTTCTTCCCTTTGCTGAGCATTAACACCAGCGTAAATCATAGGCAAAATTACATTCTCAAGTGCTGTTGCATCAGATAGAAGATGGAATTGCTGAAAAACGAAACCTAATTGTTGGCTACGAATCTCAGCTAATTCATCATCAGACAAATTTTCAATTGGGATATCATTTAGTTTATAAATACCAGCAGATGGTCTATCTAGGCAGCCAATAATATTCATAGCAGTACTTTTACCCGAACCACTTGCTCCCATTACTGCCAGATAATCACCTTTATAGATTTCTAGGTTTATGTTATCTAAGGCCTTAACTGTAAGATTACCCCTACCATATGTTTTGGATATTTTTTCTAAACTTGCAACTTTTTTAGGCATCTATTAAATAATTCTTTTACGAAATATGGTTAGTTATAGCAATGATTTCTTGTAAAAAAGGAGTCTCTGAAATAGCTGTGTTAGCTAATTTAAAAAGAGGATTAGAAAGTATTCCTCCAAGAGCTGTTATCGCTATGCAAGTATAAAGTGCAATTCTTAAGGGAGGCAATCCTACAACTCCCCAGCTTACTTCAGGATATGATTTAACTATATCAGAAGCTTCCTGAGGTTCTTTAACTACCATCATTTTTATCACTGAAATATAGTAATAAATAGAGATAACTGAAGTTACTAGTCCAACGATTACTAATAGATATTGATGATTAGCCCAACCAGCAAAGAATAAATATATCTTTCCAAAAAATCCCAACATTGGAGGTAAACCTCCAAGAGAAAGAAGACATAGGCTTAAACCTAATGTGATGAGAGGATCTTTTTGGTAAAGTCCTGAGTAATCAAGAATTTTGTCAGAACCAGTTCTTAGAGAGAAAAGTATTACACACGAAAAAGCACCTAAATTCATAAACAAATATGCAGCCAAATATAAAACAGCCGCTGATAAACCATCTTGAGTTCCAGATACTATTCCAATCATTACAAATCCAGCTTGTCCGATAGAACTGTAAGCTAACATCCTTTTCATTGAGGTTTGAGCAAGGGCAACAACATTTCCTAGAGCCATGCTCAATATGGCTAAAATAGTAAATAAAAGTTTCCATTCCTCATCGAAGGAAGAGAACGTAGTACTCAATATTCTTATTGCGAATGCAAACCCAGCTGTCTTAGAACCAACAGATAAAAAAGCTACTACAGGTGTAGGTGATCCCTCATATACATCAGGAGTCCATTGATGAAAGGGAACTGCAGCAATTTTAAATGCAACAGTTGATAATACAAATACAAGAGCTAGAGAAGTAATGAATGATGGCTTTTGGATAATCTCTAATCCAATTGTTGCTAAATTTGTTGAGCCACTTAATCCATAAAGAAAAGAGGAACCATATAAATAGATCGCAGCAGCAGCTGACCCAACAAGTAGGTATTTTAAAGCTGCCTCTGAACTTCTGGGATCTCTCTTGAGATAACCAGATAGTAAATAGCTTGCTACTGATAAAGTCTCAAGAGATATAAATACACTAATAAGGTCTGTAGATCCACACAAAAGCATAGCTCCAAGAGTTGCCGAAAGAACTATCGCTGCGAACTCGCCAATAGGACTTCCACTTTGTTCTGTATATCGCCAACTAATAAGTAAAGAAATTAAAGTTGATAAAGATATTATTGCTCTAAATGCGATTGCCAAATTATCTGAATTAAAGGATCCAAGAAATGCACTTTCTACTGGATTAGTCCATTGAAAGGCCAAGCTAAAAAGAGAGCTGCCAATTGATAAATAGCAAATTGTAGGTGCCCACTTTGAGGCAGTTTTTTCTCCCGCTAAATCTACAAGAAGAGTCCCAACAATACCTAGTAAAATAAAAGCCTCTGGAATAATGGCTTGAGCATTTAAATTAATTGTAAAGATTTCGTTGGGCACTTTATTAAATTGGATTAAATTAGATGTTTGATTGTAAGGGTCTAAGAGTTAATCTTAACTTAATTATAATTTGTGGGTATGATTTTTGAAATTTTCAAAAAAATTACTTGAAAAAGCCTCAAATAATCATAATATGCCCTAGTTGACCAAAAACACCAATTTTTGAAATAAACCTTGGATCACACACTTGTTATTGTTGAAAGTCCCACCAAAGCGAAAACTATAAGAAAGTTTTTGCCTTCTAATTATGAAGTTCTTGCTTCAATGGGGCACGTTAGAGATCTTCCAAAAGGAGCTGCTGAAATCCCTGCTGCGGTTAAAAAGGAAAAATGGTCAAGGATAGGAGTTAATACAACAGAAGATTTTGAACCACTTTATATTGTTCCAAAAGATAAGAAAAAGGTTGTTAAAGAGTTGAAAGATGCATTAAAAGGTGCGACCCAATTATTACTTGCAACTGATGAAGATAGAGAGGGAGAAAGTATTAGCTGGCATCTTATGCAAATACTTAAGCCTAAAATTCCAACCAAGAGAATGGTTTTTCACGAAATTACGAAAAAGGCAATTAATAAAGCTTTAGAGCAAACTAGAGAAATTGATATGGAACTTGTTCAAGCTCAAGAAACTAGAAGAATCTTGGACAGGCTTTTTGGATATGAATTATCTCCATTACTTTGGAAGAAAGTGGCCCCCCGATTATCTGCTGGCCGTGTTCAATCAGTCTCTGTAAGATTGCTTGTCAGAAGAGAGAGAGAAAGAAGATCTTTTAAAAAAGCAAGTTACTGGGGAATTAAAGCTTCTTTAGTAAAAGATAATATTACTTTCGAAACTAAATTATTTAGCTTAAACGGTCAAAGAATTTCTAATGGTTCCGATTTTGATGAACAGACAGGTAAATTAAAACAAGGAAATAAATCTTTAATAATTGGAGAAGCAAAAGTCAATGATTTATTGATGGCTTTGTCTTCGGAGGATTGGTTAGTCTCAAAAATCGAGAAAAAACCATCTACTCGTAAACCAGTACCTCCATTTACAACTAGTACATTGCAACAAGAAGCAAACAGGAAGCTTCGTTTATCTGCAAGAGAAACTATGAGATGTGCTCAAGGGCTATATGAGAGAGGTTTTATAACATATATGAGAACTGATTCAGTTCATCTATCCGAACAAGCCATAAAAGCTGCTAGAGAATGCGTAAGCTCAAAGTATGGGAAAGAATATTTATCTAACTCACCAAGACAATTTAGTTCATCTGCAAGAAATGCTCAAGAAGCACACGAAGCTATTAGGCCTGCAGGTGAGGTCTTTAAAACACCAAAGGAAACCAACCTAACTGGTAGAGACTTATCTCTTTACGATTTAATTTGGAAAAGAACTGTAGCTAGTCAAATGGCGGAAGCTAAGTTAACAATGATCAATACTGAAATTGGTGTAGGGGATGCTTTATTTAAATCAAGCGGGAAAAGTATTGATTTCGCAGGATTCTTCAGAGCTTATGTCGAGGGAAGCGATGACCCAAGTTCATCCCTTGAACAACAAGAAATTATTCTTCCAAACTTAACAACTGGAACATGCCTTAAGGTTGTTAATAAGGAATCTACTTTTCATGAAACTAAACCACCTGCAAGATATACAGAGGCTGCATTAGTTAAAGTCCTCGAAAAAGAGGGGATTGGGAGGCCTTCTACCTATGCAAGCATTATTGGAACAATTGTGGATAGAGGTTATGCGAATATATCTTCCAATACTTTGGCTCCAACCTTTACTGCTTTTGCTGTTACTGCTCTATTAGAAGAACATTTTCCTGATTTAGTTGATACTACTTTTACTGCAAAAATGGAAACTTCTTTGGATGAAATATCATCAGGTAATCTTGAGTGGCTTCCATACCTTGAGACATTTTATAAAGGTAAAAATGGGCTGGAGGTGAAAGTTCAGAAAACCGAGGGTGATATTGATGGTAAAGCTTATAGACAAGTTGATTTTGAAGACCTTCCTTGCGTAGTCAGAATAGGCTCTAACGGACCTTGGCTAGAGGGTACAAAAATTGATGAATCTGGTAATGAAATTCAGGCTAAAGGTAATCTTCCAATGGATATTACTCCTGGCGATTTAGACATAAAGCAAGTTGATCAAATTTTAAGTGGCCCATCAGATCTTGGAACCGATCCAAAAACTGGGGAAAAAGTCTTTTTAAGATTTGGACCTTATGGACCTTACGTACAATTGGGCAATAATGATGATGATAAAGCTAAACCAAGAAGAGCTTCATTACCCAAAGAATTGAAAACTGATAATCTAACTCTAGATGATGCTCTAGTACTTTTAAGTTTGCCTAGATTGTTAGGAGCTCATCCTGAAGGAGGTGTTGTTGAAGCGGATAGAGGTAGATTTGGTCCATACATTAAGTGGATAAAAAATGAAAACGAGTCTGAAAACAGGTCTTTAAAAAAAGAAGATGATGTTTTTAAAGTTGACCTACATCGAGCATTAGAAATACTAGCGATGCCAAAGATGGCTAGAGGAGGTCAAGAAGTATTAAAAGATTTTGGAAAACCTGAAGAATTTGAAGATAAAATTCAAATATTAAATGGAAGATATGGAATGTATGTAAAGTGCGGTAAAACTAATGTTTCTCTTGCTAAAGATACTGATTTGGAAACATTCTCAATTGAAGATGCAAAAGTTCTTTTGGAAGAAAAACTAAAAGATAAGAAAGGTTCCATTATTAAGAAAACTAAAAAAAGCAGAAAGAAGTCTGTTTCGAAAAAGAAAAGTTGAAAAATATATGATTTATAAAATAAAGAAAATTTTTTTATTAATTTTTTTATTTTTATTACAATCTTGTTCTGGTGGCACAATTGGAAATTTCCTTGAAACTAGTTTTGATAATTTAGATAATATAAATAAATCAGAAGAAAGAAAAGATGTTTTAGAGAATAAAAAGCTTTTAAATCAAGAAACTAAGGTCAGAAAAAAAAAGAATATTAAAGCAACCAAAAAAGAGGAGAGAAAAGATGTTTTAGAGAATAAAAAGCTTTTAAATCAAGAAATTAAGGTCAGAAAAAAAAAGAATATTAAAGCAACCAAAAAAGAGAAGAGAAAAGATGTTTTAGAGAATAAAAAGCTTTTAAATCAAGAAACTAAGGTCAGAAAAAAAAAGGATATTAAAGTAACCAAAAAAGAGGAGAGAAAAGATGTTTTAGAGAATAAAAAAGTCTTAAAATTAGAAAAAAAATCAGATAAAACGAATAAAAATAAAAAAGTTAATAATTCCTTAAAGAAATCAAAAAATGAGCTTCAATCATACAAAATTCTATTTATTTTAAAAGACGTTAATCCACAAGATCCTATAAAAGAATTTAGTACCATATTAAGGAATTCTAAGGTAAATTTTGAAATAGAAAAGATAGAACGATTTCTCGATTAAAAAATAAAAGTATGAAAATATTAATTCATAATCTTCAAATTAAAGAATGAAAATAACAACTAAAACGCAAGCTTTAAATATTGTAGAGACTTCTTACTTGGCATCTCTTTCTTCTTTGTTATGGGTCGCTTTATATTATTTACCAATTGGGGGAGCTTTGTTGAGATTAATATTACCTCTACCAATTATTTTGTTGCATTTAAGAAGAGGAACTAAAACTGCATTAGAAGGACTAATAATACAATTTCTTCTTCTATTTATAATTATGGGACCGGTTAGAGGCACTTTATTTTTATTCCCTTATGGAATATTGGCTTTTTGGCTAGGCTGGTGTTGGTATAAAAACAAGAGTTGGAGAATTAGTTTTAGTATAGGTGTTTTTATTGGAACTCTTGGGTTTTTTGTTCGAGTAATTGCATTATCTACCTTGGTTGGAGACAATCTTTGGGTGATTATCACTAGAGCAAGTTATGGTTTAATAGATAAGTTTATTGAATTATTAAATTTACCTTTTTCTCCATCAATGAGAATTGTCCATTTAATTGCAGTGTTATTAATAATCTTTCAAGAAATGGTTTATGTTCTCACAATTCATATTGTCGCTTATTCCCTTTTCCCTAGATTAAAGTCAAGCATTCCTGATCCTCCAAAAATGTTAAATAGTTTCGTTGATTTAAATCTTTGATATAAAAATGGATAAACTTGAATTTGGAATAAATTTTTTTGGGAGTAAAACTAACAAAAAATCGTTTAATAAAATACTAGATATTCTCCATAAAAATATAAAAAACTTTAAAATTTATCTCGTAATTGCTGGTACTGATACTTCTCAAATAAAAGGTATTTCAGCAGCAGGAATTAATAAAAATTCTAGAAGAAAAACTGCACTTGCGGATGCAGAATTTTTGCTCTTAGGAGCTTCAAAAGATCATAAATATAAATTACCTTTACTCAATGCAGGAGTAACACCTGCTCTAATAAGCTATGTTTGTTCAAAGCTTATTTCTGCTATTCCAATAGTAGTTCCTTTGGGAATTAAGGTTAAACCTTATTTTAGTCATTTGACTGTAGAAGATGAATTTGTTGAGCCAGCAAAATGTCTAACTACCGGAAAATCTATGCCTAGAAAGAGAGTTTTGAATCTTTATAGAAAAGGAATTGAAATCGGTCAATCTACAAAACAACCGATATTAATCGCTGAATCTGTGCCTGGAGGAACTACAACTGCTCAGGCAATAATGGAAGCTTTTGGACTAAATGTCTCTAATTTGGTAGGGAGTAGTTTGTTTAAAGCTCCTAGAGAATTGAAAAGAAAAGTAATTCAAACTGGACTTTTAAATGCCAATCTAAAAAATGATTTTGACTCTTTTGATGTTATCTCATCAGTCGGAGATCCTTTTCAAGCATTCTCTATGGGTTTATTAATAGGAGCTAGATTAGCTAATCAACCTGTCCTATTATCAGGAGGGAGTCAAATGCTTGCTGTGATATTACTTGCATTAGAATCATTAGATTTTAAAAATAAAAAAGAATTTATTGAGAATGTTTTTATAGCTACTACTAGTTGGTTGGTAAAGGATAATTCTATGAATGATTTATTGTCTTTAATTAACCATAAACACCAAGTTAGTTTAATTGGATTAGCAAGTCCTTTAAATTTTCACTCATCACAATATAAAGAATTGCAAGATTATGAATTAGGCCATGTTAAAGAAGGAGTAGGTGCTGGTGGATTATCAATACTTGCTTTTTTAAATGGTTTTAAAAATTCAGAAATAGTTTCATTGTGTCAACTAAATCTGGAAAAGATGAAAGCTTTAGGTCAAATTTCGTTAAAGCTCGATAATTAAATGCCTGCCCAATATTCAAACAGACGCGAATTCCTTAAATCAGGCGGCTTGTCACTGATATTACTTTTAAACTCTTGTAGTAATGTTTCTAAGAAAGTAAATATTGCTCTACAAAATTCCTTTTTACCAGATTCTTTTAAAAATATAATTCCTTTTGCGTGGGAACAAAAAAAAATTAATTTTGGGAGTAATAATTTAGAAAAAAATAGAAATATAATTTTAGATTCTGATTTTACTTTAATTAATGATGGGTGGATTAGTACCATAAACTTTAGTCAATTTAACGAAATAAATGAAAGTTATTTTTCGGAAATATTGGATAGAAGATCAAAAGATTTTTTAAATAGTTTTGAAGTCAATCAAAGAAATAAATTGTTTCCAATTGGCTTAGTACCATACGCAATAATTATAAAAAATAATAAAGATTTAATTAATTCAGCGAGAGAATCTTGGGATTTTCTGTTGTCTAGAAAATTAACTAAGAAAATTATTTTCCCAGAAAGTCCGAGAGTATTGATTTCAATAGCTGAAAAAATTAACTCATTTGATGCTTTAGCTAAACTTAAAAGCCAAGCAATGTTATTTGATGATCAAAATATACTCAATTGGTTAATTAATTCTGAAGCTTGTGTTGCAATTGTGCCTTATAGTCTTTGCTCAAAATACCTTAAAATAGATCCAAGGCTATCAATAGTTTTCCCAAAGCAAGGGGTACCTTTAATTTGGTATTTTGTTCTTAGTAGATCAAATCTTTCGAGTGAAATATTAATTGACTGGATCCAATCTTTAGAAAGTAAATCCATAGTGGATAAACTATCAAGTGAGGGTTGGTATATACCATTTAATAGAAATTACATACAAAGTAAGTATAAAGCTGAGATCAACCATACTTCAGGTCCATCTAAATTTTGTTGGGATAACAGTTGGTCTTTTCCTCAGTTAACGAATGCGCAAAAAATAAAATTTGAAAATTATTGGAATAACCTTTTAATCCCATAATCTTTTTTTTGGTCTTTCAATCAATAAATTATGTGTTTGTTTTAATAAATCTGGTATATCTAATTTAGTTGGGCATTTAGGAACACATTCATTGCATTTTAGACAAAATGAAGAATTCTTTTCTTCCCACCAATGCCCAGCTCTTCCGATTAAATTATATCTTTCTTTAGCAAAGTCTAATTGGCCATAACCAATAGATATATTTCTTAAGCGAAGTATTTCCGGAATAGGAATTTCATTTGGGCAAGGGAGGCAAAGTCTGCATTGTTCACATTTGGTATTAGCTAATTTTTCATCTGCTATTCTTTCGATATTTTTGAGAGCATTAGTTTCAAGTTTTGATAGTTTCTGAGAAGAGTTCCTAAGTTTCTTTGCAAACTCAAAATCTTCAATTTTTGTAGCTCCCAGGGATAAAGTTGTAATACCTTTTGCTAACAAAAATCTATATGCCAGTTCTAATGGGTGAAATGGTTTAGAAGCTTCTAACAAAATATTACTTGGAGAATATAATCTTCCGCCTTTGTCAGCAGGCGATATTGCTAATACTCCCATCCCTTTTTTTAAAGCTAATTCTGCCAGATTAATTTTAGATTGATCTAAATAATGTAAATGAAGATTACAAAAACTAAAAGCTTCAGAGTTAATTGCTGTTTGGATAAGTGAATAACTTCCGTGCGAACTAAAACCAACTTGATCTACTAATCTTTTCTCAAAAAGCCATTTTATGAACTTTTTCCCTTCCCCAAATAGTACCCAATCTAAATGATCATTTAGGTTTATTCCATGAATTGCAAGATTATTAATTTTCCTAAGCTTTAAATTTTTTAGAGAATTTTCTAAATTATTTCTTAGATAATTTAGATCACCCTTAGGTAAAACTTTGGTAGTAATTATCCAATTTTTTTTTGATATTTTATCTTCTATTTCTAATTTTTTTAACGCCTGTCCAATAAGAAGTTCTGCATCCCCATAAGAAGCTGCTGTCTCAATATGGTTAATACCTACATGATATGCGTTTTTTATAATGCTATACATTTTATCAAGACTTTCAGTTGATCTCATTGTTCCTAAAGTAAATAAACTTACTTTGGACCTTGTCCCAAATAATCTTTTTCGTGAATTAATAATCATCTAAATATTATTAATCTATTTTTGATAACTCTTTAATTTATTTATATTTTAAAATAATTTAAAGTAAAATAACCTTAATAAAAATTTTGTAAAAATATTTAAATCTATGTTTACAGGAATAGTCCAGTCAATAGGAAAATTAAAACAAGAAAAAAATATATTGGCAATTGAAATTATTGATAATTTTTTTGATATGAAAATTGGTGACAGCATAGCTGTTGATGGTATTTGTTTAACTGTTAAAGAAATTTTCCAAAACAAATTTACCGTTGATGTTAGTGAGGAAACATTGAAAAAAACCACCTTAGGATTGAAAAGTAATATGAACCAAATTGTTAATTTGGAGCCAGCTCTTCGGGTATCTGATCGTATTGGAGGGCATATAGTTAGCGGACATATTGACGGACTTGGAACTGTTGCAAATATAGAGAAATTAGATAAATCATGGCTATTATCCATAAAGTGGCAAAATGATAATTTTTCAAAATATATAGTTAATAAAGGTAGTATTTGTGTAAATGGGATTAGCCTGACGATTGCAAAGTATTTGAATGAGGGAGAAATATTTACTATCGCTATAATTCCTCATACATGGAATAACACAAATTTGAAGAATTTAAATGTTGGCGATAGTGTTAACCTTGAGGCGGATGCACTAATTAAATACTTAGAGAAATTACTTTTCTTTAATAAGAATCAACCTGAATATCTTTCTAAGAATGAAATATCATTAGAGTGGCTTAAAGAAAATGGTTGGTAGAAATTTTTTTTATTTTAATGGAGTAAGATAAATTGTTTTGGATTCTTTTTTGAGAGCAATTTTAAATCCTTGACCAGGTTGAAGACCTAATTTTTTCGTGTAGGCATGACCTATTAATAAGTTACCATTACCGTGAACCTTAGTTTTAAATTCTGCTTGCCTGCCTCTTGATGCTCTATTCCCAGGCCTCCCCGGACCATTATTTCCTAATTTATAACCCTTAGCTTTAATAAGAGCTCTGTAAAAAAATTTTCTTAAAACTCTTCCACTAGGACCTACATAGCCACAAGCTCTTGCTATCTCATCCTCAGATTGCTTACTTAGTAATTTTGATTTTTCAAGAAGTTCTTTTCCAACAAGCATTATATATTCGTTTTCTAATTATATATTCTTACTAAAAATAAGAATTGTGGCAATATAAATTAGTAAAAAAAAATATATTTTTTTCGATCAAAACTATTTATTATAAAAGATACAAAATAATAAACAATATCACCCAAATCCCGTCTACGAAATGCCAGTATAATTCAACTGCTTCTAAAGGGAACATATTTTTACTGGTAATTCTTCCTGTATTTAATCTTGTTTGCCAGGCAATAATTAAGATCATTAAAGTTCCTAAAGTTACATGTAATCCATGAAAACCTGTTAAAGCATAAAATGTACTCGCAAATAAGTTATCTGTAAGACCAAAGGGTAAATGGAAATATTCAAACAGTTGGCATATTAAAAAAATTATTCCAAGAAATGCAGTTAAGATTAACCATTTTTGTGAGTCTGAGTTTTTATCTTTTAGTAGTGCCTTTCCTGCCTTGTGGAAAGTTGCACTACTAACAAGCAATAATATTGTATTTAATGTTGGTATAGGCAGCTCTAATTCATATATCGCACCTTCGGGTAATGGGTTTACTGCTTTATAAGTAAGATAAGCAGCAAAAAAACCAGCAAAAGTCATCCCGTCAGCAATTAGGAAAGTTACTAGTCCAAACATTCTGAAGTCTTCATGTTTTTCACTAACCTCAGAGGCATTTTTCTGAATTTCTTTTGAGCTATCTAAAGTTGTCATGTCTTTTTATTTGTTTCAGGAAAAGAATATCCATAACCGTATGGTTCTTGTACTAAAGGAGCGTCTCCCTCCCAATTCTCTACAGGAGGAGGAGATGACGTTAACCATTCAGGAGTTAAAGCATTCCAAGGATTATCTCCTGAATCTTTACCATTTCTAACACTTAGAAATATGTTAACTAAAAAAGGGATAGTACTTATAGCCATTAATAGAGCCCCTATACTGCTAATTTGATTGACGAATTGAAATTGAGGATCATATTCTGCAACTCTTCTTGGCATTCCATTTAAACCAAGCCAATGTTGAGGAGCAAAGCATAAGTTAAATCCAATAAAGGTAATAGCAAAATGTATTATTCCCAACTTTTCACCGAGCATTTTACCCGTAACTTTTGGGAACCAATGATAAATGGATGAAAAAATAATAAAAACAGTTCCTCCATAAACTATGTAATGGAAGTGGGCTACAACAAAATATGTATCATGTACATGAATATCAAAAGGAACTTGAGCTAGAGCAACTCCTGTAATACCTCCAAAAACAAAATTTATAATAAATCCACATGAGAATAGCATCGCACTATTTATAGATATTTTGCCTCCCCATAAGGTTGCTACCCAATTGAAAAACTTTATTCCAGTTGGAACTGCTATAAATGAAGTGGCAATAGTAAAGAATAATCTCATCCAAGGAGGTGTTCCACTAGTAAACATGTGGTGGGCCCAAACAACTAAACCAAGGACAACTATTCCCATTATTGAATAAACCATTGTCTTGTATCCAAAAAGTGGCTTTCTAGAATGCACTGGAAGGATTTCACTTACCAAACCAAAAGCAGGAAGAACCATAATGTAAACAGCTGGATGAGAATAGAACCAAAATAAATGCTGATAAACTACCACGTTCCCACCTAAGACAGGATTAAAAAAACCTGTATGAGCAACAATGTCAAAGCTAAGTAAAATCAATGTTCCTGCTAATACTGGAGTTGATAGGACTACTAATAAACTTGTACCAAGCATTGCCCAGCAATACATTGGTAATTGCATAAGTTTTAATCCAGGCCTTCTTAATTTGATTATTGTGGCAATAAAGTTTATTCCTCCAAAGATAGAACTTCCACCAAGCAATAAAACACTAATGATCCAAATTATCTGTCCTGATTGAGGCGTGGTTATACTCAAAGGCGGGTAAGCAGTCCATCCAGATTGTGCAGCGCCTTCAACAAAATAACTTGTTATTAGCATTAAACCTGAAGGTGGGATTAGCCAAAAAGCTACAGCATTTAATCTTGGGAATGCCATATCTCTTGCACCTACATAAAACGGGATTAAATAATTTCCAAAAGCCCCATTTACTACGGGCACTATCCAAAGAAAGATCATTATTGTCCCATGTAAGGTTAAAAATTGGTTATATACATCTCTTGGTAGAAAGTCAGACATTGGGCTTGCTAGTTCTATTCTTATTGCGCTTGCTAAAGTCCCTCCAATTAAATAAAAAAGAAAACCACAAACCATGTATTGGATTCCAATTACTTTATGATCAAGGCTAAAACTCAAGTATTTAAGCCAACCATTAGGTTGAAGACTGTCTTTTTGTCGATCAATTGATATTGTCATAAATTAACCTCTGTTTTTTTATTTTTATTGAACCAATCTTTGTAATCAGACTCCTCTTCAACAATAATGGAAGCTCTCATTCCTCCATGATATGGACCACATAGTTCAGCACAAATAATTGGATATTTACCAACTTTTGTAGGAGTGAAATTTAAGATAGTTGGTTGGCCAGGAATAATATCTTGTTTAATTCGGAATTCTGGGACCCAAAAAGCATGTATAACATCTTTAGATTCCATTCTCATGGATACTTTATTATTAACAGGAACGTGGAGCTCTCCTGAAATAAATTCGCCTTTGGGATAATTAAAGAGAAATGCAAATTGCATAGCTGAAACTTCAACAGACAAATTGTTGTTTGAAATATTATTATTAGAAGATTGACTGATGCCAGCCCATATTTTTTGAGTATTTGAACTCATCATTTCATGGTTATGATTTAATTCCTTCATCCCTCCCATTCGATCGTAAATGTTATAGCTATATATTCCTATTATTAAAACGATGATAGATGGAATTAATGTCCATATGATCTCTAAGCTCAAGTTCCCCTCTAAAGCTATTCCATCTCCTATTTCATCCTTTCTTCTCTTGAATTTAAATAAGCTATAAATCACCGCTATTGTCATACCTATAAAAATTATTAAACCAATAATGAAAAGAATTTTAAAAAGTTCATCGTAAATTGGTGCATTTATACTTGCCTCTGCAGGGAGTAAATTAACGTTAAATCCAATCCAAAAAGATATACCAAAAACACAAGAAATTATAAGTATTAAATAAATGTTTTTATTTAACAATGTTTGACTAAAAAATAATATTTATATTATCAACATATTCTTTTTTTTTGATTCTGCATCATTTTTTAAAGGAAAATGATTGAAATTTATAACTTCTTAAGATTTAAAAAAAAAAAGGTGTAATATTAATTACTTTTATAGTTAAATGTCAGGGAAAAAAGATTAAAAGAATAAATTATTTTTGAAATTAAACATATTAATTTTTTATTAATGTTTGCTTTTTAAATATAAATTATTATGCAAAATATTAGTTTGGATTAAATTGATTAAACGCCAAATATATAAGTCAAGCTATCTTCCAATTTTACAAGGATTGGGAAATCATACTGTATTAGCATTAATCGCCTTAATCGTCATAGGAGGAGCTACACGAGTTATGGAAGCGGGACTAGCCTGTCCTGATTGGCCTTTGTGTTATGGATCTTTTTTACCCCTTAAACATATGAATTTAAGGGTTTTTCTAGAATGGTTTCATCGTCTAGATGCTTTTATTTTAGGAATCTTAATTCTATCTAAATTTATACTTTCACTAATTTGGAGTAAAGAAATCCCAAATTGGTTACCAAAATTTTATTCCTTATTAGTATTTTTAGTTTTAGTTCAAGGCTCACTAGGAGCATTAACAGTAATTAACCTACTTAATTCATATACTGTTTCAGGACATCTTTTGATAGCATTTCTTCTTCTTATTTTAACGATTTCAATAAATCAGAATCTAGAGAATAAAGAAATTGAAGAACCATTGATTGGGTGGAAATTATTATTGTGTGCACCTTTAATTCTTACCTTGATTCAATCTTTTATTGGCGTAAGGGTTGCATCAACTTGGTCTGCACATCTTTGCTTATCTATTAACAAACAATGTCTAATACTTGATACTCATAAATTATTTGCTTTCCCAATCACTTTCTCAATTTTATCCATTATTAGTATCTCAATATATAAGCAAAGTTTATTTTTAAAAAACTGGAAATATTTATCCGCACTTGTTTTCCTTTTGCTTTCCCAAATTGTTCTTGGCGTATTAAGTCTTAAAACAAATTTGAATGAACCAATTTTTATTATTGGTCATCAACTTAATGCTTCATTATTAGTGGCAATTTTAACAGCATTAATTTTTAGAAATCCTTTTTTTAAAAAAGAGTTAAACCCTTCACTAAATTCTCAGATGGTTGGTATTAACACATGAACAGTAACTTAGAAAACTTGAACTATCAATCTTCAACTAGAGATGAAGTTGTACCTTCAAGAAAAAAATTAACATTACCACCTTGGCTTGAAGTAGCAAAACCAAGATTAATTCCTCTTTTACTAGCAACAACTTTGGGGGGCATGGCTTTAACAGAGGAATGGCCTTTATCATCCCCGAAACTTATATGTACTTTAGGAGGAGGTGCTTTAGCAGCAGCAGCAGCAGGAGCTCTTAATTGCCTATGGGAAATGGATTTAGACAAAAGGATGAAAAGAACAAGTAAAAGAGCTTTGCCAGCAGGGAAGTTGTCATCAAAGACTGTCTTTTTAGCTGCCGTTTCATGTACTTTGGCGGCTTCGATGCTTTTAATAAGCGGTGTAAATTATTTAGCTGCAGGATTAACTCTCCTTGGCTTGTGTAGCTACGTAATTTTATATACGGTTATTCTTAAACCTCGTACAACTCAAAATATTGTTTTCGGAGGAGTAGCAGGCGCTATACCCCCTTTAGTTGGTGCATCTGCTGCTACTGGACACGTTGGTCTTAGTGGGTGGTGGTTGTTTACTTTAGTTATGTTATGGACTCCAGCTCATTTTTGGGCACTTGCAATTTTGTTAAAAGATGATTATGCATCTGTTGGTATTCCTATGCTTCCCTCAGTTAAAGGATCAGTTTTTACAGTTAAAGCAATTTCTCGTTATGGATGGGCGACCGTTCTTATGAGTATTTTGGGAATCTTTGCTTTGCCTGAAGGAGGTCTTTTATATGGGATTATGTTATTACCTTTTAATGGAAGACTTTTGCAATTAATAAATAGATTGAAAAAATCACCTGATGATATGACAGAAGCAAAAGGTTTATTTAGATGGTCAATACTATATATGTTTGGAATTTGTCTTTTATTATTAATTTCAAGAACTCAACTTTCGGTGGAATTTGAACAACAATCTTTCCAAATATATTCTTCTATATTATCCAAGCTTAGTAATTAATTTGGATATAATATGTTCTTAAAATAAAAAGTTAGTTTGATGAGTTATATACAAGTTAAAGAAATTTCAAAATCATATTCTGATATACATGCCTTGAAAGGTTTATCAATGGAAATCCCTGCTGGAACATTATTTGGAATTCTAGGTCCAAATGGCTCAGGTAAATCAACACTAATAAAAATACTAGCTACTTTAATTGAACCTGATAGTGGTGAGATTTCTATAAATAATATAAATTTGATAAAGAATTCAAGGGAAATTAGAGAATTAATTGGTTATGTAGCTCAAGATGTTGCACTTGATAAAATACTTACAGGAAGAGAGCTTTTAGATTTTCAATCAGATTTATATCACATTAATAAAAATAAAAAAATTGAAAGAATAGAAACACTAATCAATCAGTTAGAAATGAATGATTGGATTGATAGGAAATGTGGAACATATTCAGGGGGAATGAAAAGAAGAATAGATCTAGCTGCTGGACTTTTACATTTACCCAAAGTCTTAATATTGGATGAACCTACTGTTGGGTTAGATATTGAAAGTCGAAATATAATATGGCAACTCTTGAAAGATTTGAGAAATGATGGCATGACCGTTATTTTAAGTAGTCATTATCTTGATGAGATAGATAAATTAGCAGATAGGTTAATAATTATTGATCAAGGAAGAGTTATAGCACAAGGAACTCCTGCTCAACTTAAAAATAAGTTAGGAGGAGATAGGATAACTTTGAAGGTTAGAGAATTTAGTAATCAGGAAGAAGCAAAAAAAATATGTGAAATATTATCTTCAATCGATGGAATAACTCAGATTATTATTAATAAAGCACAAGGTTATTCAATAAATTTTGTAGCAGATAAAGAAAAGGACTTACTTCCGAAACTCAAAGTTGAATTAGCCTTTTCAAATTTTGAAATATTTTCTCTTGCTCAAAGTCAACCAAGTTTAGATGATGTATATCTTCAGGCCACTGGCAAAACATTATTAGATGCTGAAATCTCTATGACAGGTAAAAGAGACCTTAAAAAAGAATCTAAGCAATCAATGAGATAAAAATAAAAAAATTCTTGATAGCTAATTATAATGATTACTAATTATCGATAACTATGGAATTAAAAAAATATAATTTGTTTTTTTTATATCAAGAAACTTTTGCTTTAACCAAGAGATTATTTATCCAATTAAAAAGAAGACCATCAACTCTTTTGGCGGGAATATTACAACCTATAATTTGGCTATTTTTATTTGGAGCTTTATTCTCTAAAGCTCCAGAAGGGTTTTTACCTGGAGCCGATTCTTATGGGAATTTTTTAGGTGCAGGACTCATTGTTTTTACTGCGTTTAGTGGAGCACTAAATTCAGGTCTCCCCCTAATGTTTGATAGAGAGTTCGGATTTTTAAATAGGTTACTTGTAGCTCCTTTAACAAGTAGATTATCTATTGTTTTATCCGCGTTCTTTTATATAACAATCTTGAGCTTTGTTCAGAGTATAGTCATAATGATTGTTTCATATGTGTTGGGTTATGGATGGCCAAACTTATATGGTTTAGGAATTGTATTTACAACATTAATATTATTGGTGTTGTTTGTGACATCAATAAGTCTATGTTTAGCATTCATTTTGCCAGGTCATATTGAATTAATAGCTCTTATCTTCGTTATAAATTTACCACTTCTTTTTGCTAGTACCGCTTTAGCTCCAATTTCCTTCATGCCAAATTGGCTGGGATGGTTAGCATCGCTCAATCCATTAACTTTTGCAATTGAACCTATCAGGACTGCTTATACTCAAACTATGGATTTAGAATTAGTGGCCTTACATGCTCCATACGGGGACTTAACTTGTAAGAGTTGTATATCAATTTTATTTTATTTAACAGTGATTTCTTTGATCATTATCAGACCTTTGTTAAATAGAAAATTAAATTAATAAATCTATGCTTTGAAAAGATTATCTGATCTAAAAGAAATTTAAAATAAGGTTTCTTTCAAAAAAATATTTTTGTTAACGAGAATATTTTTTTAGTTACTTCTATAGGTTTGGTTGTGATTCTATATATATTTTTTAATCTTACATTCTATTTGAATAAGAATCAGATAATCATTAAGAAAATTTCTACAAATCAAATTTAGAGATACCTAGTATTAATAGTAAAACTATAAAATTTATTATTGCTAAGAAATTATCCCTCCCTTTTATTAATTATTTGATTAAATGGATTCATAAAAATAAACAAGCTAGTTAGATTTTTACATCATTCCTGGCATACCCATACCACCCATTCCTGGCATACCCATACCACCCATTCCTCCCATTCCTCCCATGGGATCTCCGCCTGGACCTCCAGGAGCTGCAGCTTCAGGTTCTGGAATGTCAGCAATGGCAACTTCTGTTGTAAGGAGCATAGCAGCAATAGATACTGAATCTTGAAGAGCTAACCTTATTACTTTGGTTGGGTCTATTATTCCTGCCTTTTTTAAATTCTCATATTCACCAGTATTAGCATTAAAGCCTTTATTAAGTCTCTTGATATCAGCTACAACTACGTCTCCGTTAAAACCAGCATTTTTTGCAATTTGTTTAGTAGGTTCCAAAAGTGCAATTTTAATTATATTTATGCCTGTTTGAAAATCATCGGATCCAACTTGATTTGAATTAGAAAGATTATCTGAAATTTCAATTAAAGTTTGTCCTCCGCCCGATACAACTCCTTCTTGAATGGCAGCCTTTGTAGCATTAAGCGAATCTTCTATTCTTAATTTTTTATATTTCAACTCTGTTTCAGTCGCAGCTCCTACTTTGATAAGAGCTACTCCTCCCGCAAGTTTGGCTATCCTTTCATTGATTTTATCCTTATCATATTCTGATTCAGTTATTTCTACTTCCCGCTTTAATTTCTCTACTCGCGCTTTAACTAATTTTTTAGTGTCCTCAAAAGCAACGATAGTAGTTTTGTCCTTCGTGATTGTTATCTTTTTTGCTTTCCCTAGATCATTAATCGATACCTTGTCTAATTCCATCGATTTATCTTCACTAATTAATTTAGCTCCAGTAAGGATAGCAATATCTTCAAGGGCAGCTTTTCTTCTCTCACCAAATAATGGGGCTCGAACGGAAGCTACATTTAAGACCCCACTATTTTTATTCAATACCAGTGCTGTTAAAGCTTCTCCTTCGATATCTTCAGCAAGGATTAGAAATGGTGAGTTTGATTTCTGAATTTCTTCGAGAATAGGAACTAAATTAGCTAATGTCGAAACTTTTTGGTCAGTTATTAATATTTTAGGATTTTCAAGTTCACAAATTTGTCTCTCTTGGTCTGTTACAAAATAAGGAGAGCTATAGCCTCTATCAAAAGACATCCCTTCAGTTATGTCTAATTCTGTCTCTAGTGATTGAGATTCTTCAACAGTTATTACACCATCAGAAGTTACAATATCCATTGCCTTTGCAATTATAGAACCTATCTCTTCATCTCCTCCAGCACTTACTGTCGCAACTTTTTGTATATCAGAACCACTAATTGAAATACTCTTTGAGCTTAGTTTTTCTAAAACATATTCTAATCCTGCTTCCATTCCTTTTTTTAACTCTATGGGACTGGCTCCAGAGGCGATATTTTTTAAGCCTTCCTGAACCATCTTCTGAGTCAAAATAGTTGCTGTTGTCGTTCCATCCCCAGCAGTTTCTTTTGTTTTAGATGCTACTTGTTCAATTAATTTTGCTCCCAAATTTGAGATAGGGTTGCCAATCTCAATTTCTTTAGCAACAGTAGATCCATCTCTAACTATATCTGGCGAACCGAATTTTCTCTCTATTACAACGTTTTTTGCCTTAGGGCCAATAGTAACCTTTACTGCATCAGCTACGGTGTTTACACCTTTTTCAAGAGCTTCTCTTGATTCATTAGAAAAGCTTAATTGTTTTACCATTTTTACCGAAACTTTTACTGTTATTATAATCTCCCATATAATTATGTTTAGGGATACTTAATTAAGTGGGGAAAGCCGAATTTCTTTGAAAGAGACAAACAAATTCAACAAAATCAGAGTATCTTTAAGTTATGGAAGAAACAAGTAATCTTATTTTTACCCTTATAGCAATTCTTGCGGTTGCAATGACACTTATATACTTCCCTTTAAGACTTTTTTTGACATTAACAGCTAGAAGCCGAAGACTAAAACTATTACAAAAGATTAGAAGATTAAGAGATGAGTTAGGCCAACCTTACAAACGTGCATAATTAAATACTCATTCCGCCATCAATACTGATTGTTTGCCCTGTTATATAACTTCCCGCATCACTTGATACTAAGAATGATACTAAGTTAGCAATTTGAGAACAACTTCCTAGTCTTTTTAATGGTATAGCTTTTACAATTTCTTCAGTATTAAGTTTTTCAGTCATTTCTGTTTCTATGAAACCAGGAGCTATTGCATTCACTTGAATACCTCTAGAAGCAAATTCTTTAGCGCAAGTTTTTGTAAAACCAATAACACCAGCTTTTGCAGCAGAATAATTTGCTTGTCCAGGATTTCCAATTATTCCAACGACAGAGGAAATATTTACTATATTACCGCTTCTTTTTTTCATCATGAATTTAGAAGCATATTTTGTGCAAAGAAAAACTCCTTTTAAATTTGTATTAAGTACTTCATCCCATTGTTCTGATTTCATTCTCATCAAAAGACCATCTCTCGTTATCCCAGCATTGTTAATAAGAATATCAATAGCTCCATTGGTTTTTATAATTTCGTCAAAAGCTAAGCTAACTGACTCCTCTTGTGAAACATCAAATTTTAATTTATGAGCTTTACCGCCATTATGTTTGATTGTATTTACAACCTTTTCAGCTTTTTCATCAGAGGAGGAATAATTAATAAAAACTTCTGCACCTAGCTTACTAAGCTCCAGAGCAATTTCC
>QCLA01000006.1:0-57160 GCA_003214935.1 Prochlorococcus sp. AG-412-F02 | reverse complement strand
TGTTCTTTCTGTTCTTGAATCAAGAAGGAAAAAATAATATTGCTTAATTAATTGCAAAAATAAATCTAAAAACTTTGAAAAAATAATTTATGATTATTAATTAATTATTAATTAATTATTACATGTATAGCTTATTAAAGAATTAACTCTAAGTTAAATATATTACTAAAGGAGTAAATCGTGAGTTCATCATTAAGCGATTTTCTTGGAGAAATAGGACGTCATCAACTTTTGACTCCAGAGAAAGAACTCACTATGGGCAGAAAAGTCCAAGAGATGGTAGTGCTTGTTAATAGATGTCAAACTGCCGGTGGGAAGGGGAAAGCTTGTGAATATTCAGACGAAGAAATAAGAAAAATCAAAATTGGAGAAAAAGCTAAGAATGAAATGATTACAGCCAACCTAAGATTAGTAGTTAACCTAGCGAAGAGATATCAAGGTAAAGGGTTAGATTTACTCGACTTAATTCAGGAGGGTACACTAGGTCTTACAAGGGCTGTAGAAAAATATGATCCTTCTAGAGGGCACAGATTTTCAACTTATGCTTATTGGTGGATAAGACAAGGTCTAAACAGGGCATTATCAACTCAAAGTAGAACCATTAGAATACCCGTTAATATCAATGAAAAGCTCACAAAATTAAGATCAGCAAAGTCAAAACTAATGCAACTTAAGGGAATTGCTCCTTCTAGCGATGAACTAGCTAAAGAAATGAAAATTACAAAAGAGGAAATAGATGAACTACTTTCTTGTGAATTGAGAAGTATCACAGTTAGCCTTCAAGGAACAGTGAAATCCAAGACCGATCCTTCTGAGCTAGTTGACATTCTACCTAGTGATCAAATCCCTCCTATGGAATTAGCAGAACTAGCTGAAAGAACAGCATCTGCTTGGAAATTATTAGATAAAGCAAATTTAACTGAGAAGGAAAGAAGGATAGTAAGTTTGAGGTTTGGTTTAGATGGGTCAAATGAGTGGAGAACTTTAGCAGAAGTTGCAAGACATATGGGTTGTAGTAGAGAATATTGTAGACAAGTGGTGCAAAGATCATTAAGAAAGCTACGAAAAGCAGGAATTCAGAATGGATTGGTTGATACGTGTAGCTAAAATTATTGAATCAAGAAATCAAAATCTATAAAAGATGAAAGAGGAATTCTACAATAACAAAGAAAAAATTTATGATGCAGAAGTTTTAGAAAGTTCATCAATTGATGAAAATATCATAATAAAAATTCTAATTAAGGCTGGCAGAACAATTGCCAAGCCAGCTTTAGAAGTTTTAGAAATGGCCATAGATCCTTATACTCCAGCACAAGTAAGAGTTTCCTTAATGGCTGCACTAGCCTATCTTATTATGCCCTTTGATCTTTTCCCTGACTTCATGCCTTTAGTTGGGTTTAGTGATGATTTTGTTGCTCTTACAGCAGTATTAAGTATATGGAGTAAGTATATGACACCTTCAATAAGAATAAGAGCAGAAAGAAAGCTTAATAAATTATTCCCATTTTATTAAATGAATAAACTATCCCAGCAAGAAGAAACAGAACTTATAGCTTTTATTAAAGATTGGTTGAAATCCCATAGATTTAATCAAAAAGATTTAGCTAGTGAATTAAATATCAAATCGAGTAGAACATCTGAAATTATTCTAAAATTTAAAGAATTTTATAAAAAAGGAGGGATTTTCAATATTGCAAAAAATCTCATCAAGATCGAACAAAAATGGTTAAATAATATTAAAACTGATTCTCAAGAGAAAAATAAAACAACAGCCTATAATCAATTAGATATAGATTCCTTAGTAAACCAAATAACGCAAGATACTAGCGAATAAATAATTAATTAAAAGGACATTTTTTTAATAATTAATTAGAAAAAATATCTCAAGAGACATTATTTTTTATAATAAACTAATTACCAAAACATATTATTCTTTACCTTAGTAAATTAAAAATAATTATATTTAAAAGAATTCATATTGTATCTTTTATAGTAATAATAATTGAAAATTATTATTTATTTTAAATTAGAAATTATGTTCAAAAAGCCTTTATCCATGGATAAATATCATAAGTAATCCATATACCTTTTTTCCAATAAATATCTTCCTCAATAAGATCTCTCATTTGACTTTCATCATTAGCATTAAAAATTCCAAATACATATTTTGTACATTTTGTGGGCCCTAAAGTAACTAAAATATTTCTATCTTTTAAATTTTTAAGTCTATTAAGATGTTGATCTCGAAATGCTTCTCTTTTATTAATTGCATCTTCACAGTACTTTCCAAATACTATAAATTTTTCCATTTTTTAAAAACAACTAATTGAATAAATCTATCATTAATAATTGCACAAATTACACACAAATTGCTATCTTATGTAATAAGAACTCTCTTTTAATTAATTATGCTCACTGGTAGTGAACTTCTTGCTAAATTCAAAGAAGTTGAAGGGCTTAGCGAGTCAGAGCAATGTCGTGCTTGTGGATATGTCACCACAAAACGGAATGGAGAACCTCGCTTAAACTATACAGCTTATTACAAGGCTCTCCTTGAAGCTAAAGGAATGAAAATGGGTGGTGGGAATGTCGCAGGTATAGGAAAAGGTGGAAGAAAACTAAGTTACACTGCTACAGTCCAAGGAAATGGAAATCTATTGATAGGGAAGGCTTATACAGCTCTTTTAGATTTAAAACCAGGTGACGAGTACAAAATAAAATTAGGCAAAAAGCAAATAAGATTATTACCTTCTGAAGAATCAGAATAATAAACTTTACAAGACAATACGAACGAAACTTCTATTTTTGAAGTTTTTAAAAGGAATTTAATATAAACGATTAGATTGTAATTTAACGATCAGCAGCTTTACGCATTTTTTCGCAAAAATCACCTAACTGATTAACAACTTCTTTTTCATTACAACTTGCAATTCTTTTTACAAATGCGCTGCCCACAATTACTCCATCTGCTCCCCATTGTCTAACTTTATTAACATGTTCGGGAGAAGATATACCAAAACCAACTGCAACAGGATTAGGGCTGATTTCTTTTAATTTAGTAATAAGATTTTCTACTCTGTTTTCCATTTCGTTTCTCTCACCTGTAACACCTGTAACACTTACTAAATAAGTAAAACCTTTTGTCTTATTGGAAATTATTTTCATTCTTTCAAAAGGCGTAGTTGGAGCTACCAACAAGATTAAGTCCATAGAATAATTGCCAACTATTTTAGAAAATTTATAAGTTTCTTCTAAAGGAAGATCAGGAATTATTAATCCCGAGACTCCAGCTTTGGATGCCATCTCACAAAATTCTTCAAAACCAAACCTTAATAAAGGGTTAAAGTAAGTAAAAAGTATTATTGGAATATTTAGTTTTCCTTTCAAAGACTCCAATAATTGGATAACTTTTTTTGGTGTAGTACCTGACTTTAAAGCTCTTGACGCCGAAAGTTGAATAACCGGGCCATCTGCGAGAGGATCACTATATGGGATTCCTAATTCAATCAGATCAGCACCCTTTTCTTGCAACTTTAATAAAATCTCTGATGTCGTTTCAATATTTGGATCCCCTGCAATTATGAAAGGCATCAAAGCTAACTTATTGTTATTCTTTAACTCATTAAACTTCTCATCTATTTTTGATAAATTTTCATTTTGATAAATTTTCATTTTGTTGATTTCTTTCATGAATTTCTGAGATTTATTATTTTTTATTAATTTGAAAATTTATGGATTTGATTCTAAATCTTCCATTAGTTTTTTCTGTTTTTCCACTGACAATGAATTGAATTTGTTTTCTAGTTTATCATTGACAATTTGTTCATATTGTTTTCTATAACGCTTCCTTTGTTCCATAAAAGTCATTTTTCCGTTTACAACTCTATACACATAAGAAGACACCCAAGTTATTACAATCACGATCAAGATTAAACTTGAAATAGTGGTAGTGGTAAAGTTATCTGCGCCAAATTGTGGTGCTAATCCATAACTTAGCAGTCCTAAAAATGAAATTAATAGACCAATTTGTACAACTTTACCTTTAGTCAATTATTTACCCTTTGCTATCTCCCTTTAACCTAAGATTCAAAAATGGAGAAAATAAAATTAAACCTGGAAAAAAAAGAAATACTAAGCCATAAACTGCTAATCTCTCGAATTTACCCATAAAATTCCATCTATTATTCATCCAGTAAAAAAGTATTAATGGTATAACTAATAAATATATAGATAGAACTCCAAAGTAGGTAAATAAAGTAGCTAATGAATTATTAAAAATACTTTCCATTATAAATTCTTGATTTTCTTAGTTAAAATATAACAATTTTTGCAAGTCATCGTAAGGACTAAAAATAAATAGGTGAATGATGGGAGTGGGGGGACTTGAACCCCCACGAGCTAAAGCGCTCGACGGATTTTAAGTCCGGCGCGTCTACCAATTCCGCCACACTCCCAAAGGTAATTTGCGCTTTTTTATCGTAGCCGAAAGCAACCCATTTAACCAAGAAAAATCGGAATATTTACACTTTTCTTGAATGGTTGAATTAAATTTAAGTTTTTAATTAACTATTCCTTCAACTTGCCAATTTAAAGTTTCGCCTGCATGAAATGGTTTTATTTGCCCAACAATATTTTTTTCTTCAATTACATTCACAAATTCCGAAACCTTGTTTGGCCTAGATACCAACTTTAGTTTTTCTTTATTTGGAGGCAAGTTATAAAAATTAGGGCCATTTAAACTTGCAAACTTCTCAAAATTATCTAGCGCATTTTCCTCTTCAAATACTGTCAAATAGCTTTCTATTGCTACTGGTGAATTAAAAATGCCTGCACATCCACAAAAAGCTTTCCACTTTCTTAAATGAGGAGCAGAATCTGTTCCCAAGAAAAAACATCCTTTCCCACTTGTTGCGGCTTTCCTTAACGCAAGTCTATTTTTTTCTCTCTTAGCAACTGGTAAGCAATAAAAATCACTATTTAAACCTCCAAAAAACATTGCGTTTCTATTTATGTGCAAATGATGAGGAGTAATAGTAGCTCCAATGTTATTTTCTTGGACGAAATCAACTGCATAAGAAGTAGTTATATGTTCTAAAACAATCTTTAATTTTGGAAATCTTTGGGCTATCGGTAAAAGTTCTCTATCTATAAATACTTCTTCTCGGTCAAATACATCTACTTCAGAATCAGTTACTTCTCCGTGAATCAAAAGAGGCATTCCAGAATCTTGCATTGATTCAAAAATCTCATAAATATTTTCTATTTTCTTAACTCCATGACTGGAATTTGTTGTTACATTCGCAGGATATAATTTTGCTGCGAAAAAGACGTTATTTTTAAAACCATTTATTAGTTCTTCTTTATCAGTTTCATCAGTAAGATACATTGTCATTAATGGTTCAAACTTAGAACTTTCTGGTAACGATTCAGCAATAGATTTTTTGTAAGAAATAGCACTATCAATCGATGTTATGGGAACTTTAGTATTTGGCATGACGATAGCTCTTCCAAAATATTCTGATGTAAAATGAATGATATTTTTTAATACAAGACCCTCTCTTAAATGTAAATGCCAATCATCAGGTTTTAATATGGTTAATGTCTTCAAGATTTTTACTATTTAATCAATTTTAACAGCAAATTAAATTTGACAATAAATTATAGATATTCGAGGATAGTTATTAATCAATTATTAAAGATTTAATTATCTAAACAACAGCTTAAATATGAGTGATTTTTTATTTCCAATAATAGAAATAATATTAGGAGTGGGTTTACTATTTACAGGAGGAGAGTTCTTTATTCAAGGAGCCATAAATTTATCTTTAATTTTAGGAATACCTCAGATAGTAATTGGATTAACGGTTGTTTCACTAGGTACAAGCTCTCCTGAGTTATTGGTAAGTCTAAGTTCAATTTTTCAAGGCAGTGATTCTCTTGCGGCTAGTAATGTAATAGGAAGCAATATTTTTAATATTCTTGTAGTTTTAGGTATAAGCTCATTGATAACACCTCTTAAGGTAAAAAGCAGAATAGTCAGAAGAGATGTACCACTTTTAATGGCTATTTCTTGTGCGGTTTGGGCAATGTCATCAACAGGCTTATTAACATTGCAAGCAGGGATATTTCTAATATTTTGTTTAGTCTTAAATACAATATGGGAAATTAATACCATCAATGAGAAAGAACAGGATACAAAAGATGCAGAACCAGACATTGAGGAATTTAACGAAAAGTACGAAGGAAAACTAAATATTTTACTGAAGTTGATATTGGGAATATTTCTTTTAAGTTTTGGTTCAAACATTTTAGTAAATGGTTCTCAAAAGCTTGCTACTCTTTTGGGGGTAAATGAAGTTGTTATTGGTTTAACCATTTTATCCACTGGAACATCTTTGCCAGAATTAGTAACTTCTGTAATTGCAGCATTTAAAGGTAAAACAGATCTTGCGATCGGGAATATAATAGGAAGCAATTTGCTCAATCAACTTCTAATCCTTGGGAGTTGTAGTATTTTTTCAGGATTTAAAGGCTTAGTAATTGAACAAAGCCTAATAAAAGTTGACCTGCCTTTTATGGTTTTAACTACCTTTGCATGCTTACCAATTTTCTGGAGCAAAGGAAAAATCACCAGAATTGAAGGATTTATTTTGCTAAATCTTTATATTTTTTACATTCTCGATAAGATACTTTTTTTGAATGATTTTAATTATCTTTCTCAATTAAGGATAGGTTTGTTTATTTACTTTTCATTACTTATAATGATTCTCTTTGCTCAAGAAAAATTAAAACTTTCTAAATCATAATTTTAGCCATACATAGTCACGAATTCTTCTGAGATAGTTGGATGCAAAGCCATGGTAATATCAAAGTCTTTTTTTGTTATACCTGCGTTTAATGAAATTGATACCATTTGAATAATCTCAGATGATGTTTCCCCAAACATATGGCATCCGAGTACTTTGTCAGTTAGTTTATTCACTACAATCTTTAACATACATTTTGATTTATTCTCTTTAAAAGTATTAGACATAGGCGTAAATTTACATTTGAAAATCTTTATTTTATCCTCAGAGTAAATCTCTTTCGCTCTTTTCTCACTTAAGCCAACTGTTGAAATTTCAGGAATAGTAAAAACAGCCTTAGGGATATATTCATAATTTACTTTTCTTTTTTGGTCATTAAAAAAATTATCCGAAAAAACTCTGCCTTGTTCTATTGCTACTGGAGTTAAGTTTGGTTTATTTATGATATCGCCAACTGCAAAAATATTAGCGTTGCTTGTTTGATTAAATTCATCAACCTCTAAATATGGGCCATCCATCTTTAAATTTAAAAAATCTAAATTTAAAGGCAGAAGATTTGGTTCTCTACCTGTAGCAATAAGAATATTATTTGTAAGGATTTTATCACCAGAATCTAAGGTAGACTCCAGTTCCCCATTAACTCTCTTTATAGACTTTAATTGATTTTTGGAGATTAAATTTATTCCTGCAAAAGTAGGAGATTCTTCTAAGCATGAAGACAGATCATCATCAAAACCATTAAGTAAATTTTGACCTCTAATTAATTGGGTTACTTCAGTACCTAAATTCCTGAAAATAGAAGCAAATTCACAAGCTATATAACCGCCTCCAACTATTAAAATTGATTCAGGAAAACTATCTAATTCAAAAATATCATCGCTTGTCCATGCTAAATCTATTCCAGGAATATTTAATTTCTTTGGTTTACCTCCAACTGAAATAAGAATTTTTTTGGAACTTATTTTATTTAGAATTTTTTTTGTTTTTGGACATATTATTTCTAATTCGTTTTGAGATATGAATCTTCCTAACCCCTCAAAAACACTAACTTTCAATTTATCTAAAGAATTTTTATGTAAATTACTTAACCTGGAAACCTCTTTTCTGACATTCTTCAAAAGAATATTTGAATCAAAACTAATACCTTCACTTTTTAATCCATATCCTTCAGAAGAAGTCATGTGTTTTTTACTTTTAGCTGCATAAACCATCAATTTTTTAGGAACGCATCCTCTTATGACACAAGTTCCACCTACTTGATTAACTTCTATAATTGCAACTTTTGCTCCATAACTAGCAGCACGTTTAGCCGCCGCTAGTCCCCCAGATCCAGCGCCAACAACAATTAAATCAAATTGAAATTCCAAGACTTTTTTTAATCAATTATTATAACTTAAGTTTATTGAGTAAATTCAAAGAATGAATAAGATTTTGACATGGGAAGATTTAAATAAATTTGATATTGAAGATCTCGATAGAATCAATGGTATTAATAATTCCTATGCAAATTTAAGATTATTTGGTCATAACGAAAATGATGTAATAGTTACTCTCTATAGGGATAGGCATTCATGGTGTCCTTATTGTCAGAAAATTTGGTTATGGCTTGAATTTAAAAGAATTCCTTACAGAGTAAAAAAAATAAATATGTTTTGCTATGGTCAGAAAGAAAGTTGGTTCCTTGATAAAGTCAGATCAGGTAAATTACCTGCAATAGAATTTAAAGGGCAGATTATTACCGAAAGCGATGACATTATAGCTTTTTTAGAAAATGAATTTGGAGCACTTGGTTCTTGTATAACAGCAAGTCACCTTAGAGAAACTCGAAAATTAGAAAGAGAAATTTTCAGATCTTGGTGTAATTGGCTTTGCAGAGAAAGCTTTAATTTTATGGATAGCTCTTTTAGGAAAAAAAGATTTAAAGAATCTATTTCCAAATTAGAAAAAATTTTAAGCACATCAAAAACAGGGTTTATTGATCCATCAGTTTCTAATTCAGGAAAGATAGAGCCTGGAACTGGAGATATAATTTTTATTCCCTATATGGAAAGAATGAATGCATCATTAGCCTATTACAAAGGATTTAACTTAAGAGGAAATTATACCTATATTAATAAATGGCTAACACTCTTTGAAAATACAAGTTCATATAAAGGTACCCAAGGAGATTTTCATACACACTCTCATGATTTACCTCCCCAAATGGGTGGTTGTTTTAAAGAAACTAATGATCAACAAGTTTCCTTCTCTATTTCTATAGATAATGGAGAAGGTCTTGGCAATTTAGAATTTAATAAAGAATTTGACTTAAATTACTACGCTAAATTTGCTCTTAAAAGGGTTTTAAAACATAAAGAAAATATTATAAAAGTAAACCCATACAATAAAGGATTATTTGAAGAATCATTGAGATCTACTCTTACACATATGGTCACAGGTGAAGTATACAAGCCTCAATATAATGCAGGAGAATCTATAAAATATTTGAAAAACAGAATTTCAGTACCTAGAGACATGCCAGTTATTTCTGCTAGGATTTTGAGACAATCGTTAAATAAAATCGAGGCAATTAGTGATAATAAAGATATCGAAAAAATACCTGTTAGGCATAGGTACGATCAGGATCCAAGGAACTTTCAGTAAAATTATTTAGAATTTTTTCTTGAGTCTATTTGAAGTAAATCTCTAATTTTTTGAACTTGACTCGCAATATTAGGATCAGTTGACAATTTTTTTTCGACTTGTTCAATAGCATACATTACAGTTGTATGATCCTTACCTCCAAATTCTTCTCCAATCCTTGGAAGGCTGAGATCAGTTCCTTGTCTCATAAGATACATTCCTATTTGCCTAGCTTGACTTACTTGCTTCCTTCTACTTGAACTAATCAATTCATCAGTTGAAACTTTAAAGAATTCAGATACTTTATTTATAACTTGATTTGGAGTAACAACAACACCAACACTATTAGGGTCAAGCATTGGGGCAATTGACTGAACTGTTAATGGTAATCCAGTAATTGAAGCAAATGCAACAGCTCTAGTAAATGCTCCTTCTAATTCTCTAATATTTGAAGTAAATCTCCCTGCTATAAATTGAATTAAATCTCTTGGGAGACTCATTCTCTCTTGTTCTGCCTTTTTCTGAAGAATAGCCACCCTGGTTTCAAGATCTGGAGATTGTATATCGGCAGTCATCCCCATTGAGAATCTAGAAATTAACCTCTCTTGAATTCCTGATAATTGATTTGGAGGCCTATCACTTGCGATAACTATTTGACTTCCTGATTCATGAAGTGCATTAAATGTATGAAAAAATTCCTCTTGAGTATATTCTTTACCTTCTAAAAACTGTATATCATCTATTAAAATTAAATCCACATTTCTATATTTATTTCTAATAGCTGTCATTCCATCTCTCCTTATACCGCTGATAACATCATTAGTAAAAGTTTCTGTGGAGACATATTTGACTTTAGCTTCTGGATCTATTTCTACGCGATAATGGCCTATTGCTTGCATTAAATGAGTTTTTCCAAGGCCAACTCCACCACAAATAAATAATGGATTGAATTCTCTCCCAGGCGATTCTGCAACGGCCAAAGCTGCAGCATGCGCCAACCTACTATTTGGACCGACTACAAATCTATTAAATACATAACGTAAATTTAAAGAGTTAGGATTTTTGGATCTATTTATTGAAGCATGAGTATTATCTTGGTTGTTGGAAAAAGATTTTTCTTGAATATTAATATTCTTTTCTTTTAACTTATCTTTAGATTCAGAGAGGCTGTTGCTATTAGTTTGAGATTTAAAAATTACTTTGACATTATGCCCGCATATTTCTTCCGCAGCTTTTTCAATAGTTTCACAATAGTTTTTCCTCAACCAATCACTTGCAAAATTATTTGGGGCAATCAAAGTCAACAAGCCATTCTCAAAACAATTAAATTTAGCAGGCCTTATCCAAGTTTCGAAAGAAGGCTTACTTAATTTTTTTTGGAGTAATTGTTGAACTTCCGCCCAAAGAGAATTAGTTGCTTGCAAAATGTTTATCTATAGATAAACAATATAATTGGAATTTAATAATTGGCCATTTTCTAATCATAAGATCATGATAAATTTAAGATTTTTTAACAATGGAGATTATGAATCTTTTAAGAAAAATTTTATTTTTTTAAGTTTATAATTATATAGAAATTTCCGATTGTTTTTTTGGATAAATCATTGCTTATAATAATGGCTAAGTGGCATGGTTTTGGTCGTTGCAAAACAAGGTTATCTAGAGATATAGGTAAAATTAACTCTTCAAAAGTCCAAAGTGTAATGACAAAACATACACTTTCAGTAGCTAAATCTATCAAAGAAAAAGGATTAATTGATATTTCTCTAGCAATATCTGGTATTGGATTTAATAAGAGTAGAAGATGGTCTAATCAATTAGGAATTAGGAAATTTAATTTACAGGGGAGAGGTTGCTTAGGAGAAAAAATGAAAAGACAAATAATAATTAATAAAAAATCCTTTTTTAACAAAAAAATCAAAAATATAATTTTTATCGGGACTGACCTTCCAGATTTATGTCATTTAGATATAGTAACTACGATCAAAGAACTTAAAAAACATGATCTAATTTTAGGTCCGTCAAATGATGGAGGATATTGGCTTATTGCTTTCTCTGAAAAAATATTATCCTCTCATTTACATTTACCTTTCATAAATATCAAGTGGAGTTCGGAGAATGTACTTCAAAATACAATTGATAATTTTTCTTCAAAAGATATTAAATATAAGTTTTTAAAAACAAAAATAGATGTAGATACAATAAATGATATTGAAAAGAGAAATTAATCACTTTGTCTAAAATCTCAATTATTATTCCTACTTACAATGAAGCAAATAATTTACCGTTATTGCTTTCGGATTTATCAATTATAAAGAAAGAAGTAGAAATTCTGATTATTGACTGTGGCAGTCAAGATAAAACTATTGATATCGCGAATATTTACGGTGCAAAAATACATAAATCAAAAGAAAAAAATAGAGGTTTACAACTAAATATTGGTGCAAAAAATGCATTAGGAGAATGGTTTATTTTTTTACATGCCGACTCAAGGTTAAATCGCAATTGGTTAAAAAGAATAAAGCCAGTTTTAAAAGACGACGAATCTTATATTTATTCTTTTATGTTTCAAATTGATAGCAAAAAGATAATTTACAGATTTCTTGAAATCCTTGTAAATTTTAGAAGTTTTTTTTTAAAAACACCCTATGGAGATCAGGGTTTAATAATACATAGAAAAACCTATTTTAAAAATAATGGTTATAGCAAAATTCCTTTAATGGAAGATTTAGATTTCATAAAAAGATTAAAAAATAAAGAAAATTTAAGAATACTAAATTTTCCAATTTATACAAGTTCTAGAAAATGGGAAAAAACTAATATTTTTCAACAAGCCTTCAAAAATTGGAAATTTAGGAGAAGATGGTTAAAAGGGGAATCTATAGATTCTATATATATTGATTACTACAAAGAATAATTAATTTGCATACCAAAAAGCGCATTTAGAACCTCTTGGTTCTAATATCCAACCTTGTCTTTTATAAAATGAAACCACTTCTGCATCAGCAAAAAGGGTAACTTTAAAAATTCCAATATTTTTTAACTCTTTTAAGATATATTTCATCAATTCTTTACCTAAACCTTTTCCCTGATAAATAGGATTAACAGCTACATCCCACACTGTTGCCTCTAAAATTCCGTCACCTGTGCATCTAGCAAAACCAACAAGTCTAGGGAACTTTTCGTCATGAAGCCATAATCCCACAACCAGAATACTAAAATCTAAAGCTCTTTTTACTCTTCTTATTGGCCTTTTACTCCAACCAACAGTTCGCAAAAGTTGATCTAACTCAATAAGATCTAATTCCTTATCCTTACTACAAACAAAAACTTCTTCTTTATTTTTCTGAGTAAATTCATAAGAATTCAATCCATAATTCTTTATAAGCTCATCTTTTGATATAAAGTTTGTTTTCTTTATTGATGACACTTGATTTCTAAAAATCATTAAAAGCTTGCGAATCCTTTTTCTTGAAGTTCAGAGAGCTGAAAATATAGACCTTGTTTGCGTCTAAGTTCAATATGTGTTCCTTCTTCAATTAATTCCCCTCCTTTTAAAACCAATATTTTATCAGAGCTTTCAATAGTTGCGAGCCTGTGTGCAATAACTAATGCTGTCCTTTTTTCTAGAATTCTTTTAAGATCTCTTTGTAAAGTAGCTTCAGTAGAAGGGTCCATAAAGGCTGTAGCCTCATCCATTATCAAGATAACAGGATTTCTAATAGCTACACGAGCAACAGAAAGGAGTTGTTTTTCACCAGAAGAAAGATTTCCTCCTCTTTCTCTAAGAAATGTATTTAGACCATCAGGTAATTTCTTCAACAAGCTTTCCAAGCCTAATTCTTTACAAATTTTTTCTAAGTCAAGATTATTGATATTAGTACTTAGCTTTAGATTGTCTGCAACATTACCACTAAAAATAAAAGTATCTTGTAAAACAACTCCTAACATATTTCTAAGTATTGCAATAGGAATTTCTTTTATGTTTACATCATCAATAAAAATTTGTCCTGATTGAGGTTCATACAACCTACATAGCAATCTAATTATGGTTGTTTTACCTGATCCAGTTGGGCCAACAAAAGCTACATGCTCTCCTGGTTTTACTATGAAAGACAAATCCTTTATAACCTCTTCACCTTCTTTGTAAAAGAAATTAACATGGCGGAATTCAATTTTGCCTTTAAATTCAAAGTCTTTTTTTAAGACCTCTCCTGAAAAATGCTTCAAAGAAATATTATCTTTAATTTCAATTTCTTCCTCTAATAATTCATTTATTCTCTCAACAGCTGTAAGCCCACCCTGAATTTGAGTAAATCTCTCCGCAAGCTGTCTTAAAGGTTCAAAAAGTCTCTGAGAATATAAAATAAAGGTAGTTAATGTTCCTAAACCAATATTCCCAGAGGTAACTAAATATCCTCCCACTGCTAATACCAAAGATACCGCAGCTAGAGAGATCCACTCTATAAATGCTGATATACTACTATCATAAAAAATTGTTCCATTTACAGCCTTCTTATAAGCTAGTCCAGTATTAGAAAATTTTTTGCTATTAAAAGCCTCCCTTCTGAACATCTGAACAACTTCTAATCCTTGCAAATTCTCTTGGAAGTCAGAGTTAAGTTGAGACAATTCCTCCCTTACTTGATAATTTGCTTTTCTATAACGTTTTTGAAGCCAAATAATAAAATATGAAACTGGGATTTGAGTTAATAGTAACAATATGGCCAGTCCTCCATCTATAGAAAGCATTGTTATAGAAATAACTATCAGACTTACGAAATCAGCTATTACTCCAACTGCCCCACTACCAAAAACCTCTGCTAAAGCGTCTACATCATTGGTCAGCCTTGTTAATAATTTACCAACAGGCATTTTATCGTGATATTTAAGAGAAAGGGATATAGAGTGTTCAAAAAGTTGTCTCCTTATCCTTGCAGTAAGTCTCTGGCCTACGGCTTGGATATTATATGTTTGATAACCTTGTAAAACCAATCTAAAAAGAACGGTAATAAATAAAGTAATTATTATTAAATTAATTGACTGCCCAAAGAAAGTTTTACTTAACCAGACATCTGTATTTTCATTTTTAAGAATTGTTATTGCCTGACCTACCAATAGAGGTTGTATCGCTCCAGCAAAAGATACAGGTAACAAAACTATCAAAATTAAAAAAATTGCTCTTTTATCTTTAGTTAAATATCTCCCTAACTTTTTAATTCTTTTAAAATCATTCAAAAACATTTAGCTAATCTTTTATAAATCACTAATTGATTCTATTGATAAAATTGTATCTCGGAGAGAACTATTGTCTAATCTCATAGATAAAGGATTAGCAATTAGACGAGCTGTAGAGTAAAAAAGATCATCAATTTTATGTAAACCATTTTCTTTAAGGGTTTTACCTGTTGCGACTAAATCAACTATCGCTTCTGCCATACCTGTTATGGGACCAAGTTCCACAGATCCTGTTAAATGAACTATTTCTACAGGTATATTTAAATCATCAAAATAAGCTCTTGCTGTTTTAGTAAATTTACTTGCGACTTTACAATTTGCAGGAAGATCAGTTGGTTTTGAATAATTACTAGAATTCTTAACCGCTAGCGACATGTGACAGCCTCCAAATCCTAGATCAAGTAACTTAGCTACTTCTAATTCAGATTCTTGTAAAACGTCATATCCTACAATCCCTAAATCAGCTTGACCGTAACTAACGTAAACAGGGACATCACCATTTCTGACCAATAAAGCCTTTCCTCGTTTACACTTTGATTCAAAAGTTAAGGATCTATTATTAACATCCAGTGCATTAGAGAAATCTAAACCAGCTCTCTTAAAAACAGAAATAGAATCTTTTAACAGAGCTCCTTTAGGTAAAGCTATAGTAATCATAGAACAATCTCTTCCAAGAACTCTTAATTCTAAGTTAACAATGGAATTTAATAAAGCTCATAATATAATTGGACTTAGAGTTTTAAATGATAATGTAATCTGGTTCTGGAGAATAAACAAAACAGTTGTCGTAATAGATCCAGCGGTATCAGAACCAGTCATTAATTATCTTTGTGAAAACAATCTTCATTTAGAAGCCATTTTACAAACGCATCATCATAACGATCATATTGGAGGGACAGAAGAACTTATCAAAAAATGGCCAAACGTTAAAGTTATTGCCTCAAAAAAAGAAAAAGATCGAATCCCTTTCCAGAATTTATCTGTAGAAGATGGAGATAAACTAAATATATTGGGGCAAGAAGTACAAATAATTGAAGTATTAGGGCATACAAGATCGCACATTTCCTTCTATTTATCAAATGATGCGAATCCTGTTCTTTTTATTGGTGATACATTATTCTCAGGTGGTTGTGGGAGAATTTTTGAAGGTACTTATGAACAAATGTATGCTTCATTAGAAAGAATAAAGTTATTACCAAGAAATACGCTTATATACTGTGCACATGAATATACCAGGTCAAATCTTTTATGGGCATTAAATCTTAAACCAGAAGATCAAGATATAAAAAATAAACTGTTGCAAGTTGAAAAAGAAATTTCACTAAAAAGATTAACAATTCCATTTCAACTAGATGAAGAAATGAAAATTAATCTTTTTTTAAGAGCAAGAAATTTAAGAGAATTTAGTGATTTAAGAGCCAATAAAGATTTATGGAGTTAAATATATAAATATAACCTTAATCAAATGTCTTCTAAGCAAGTAATTAAAACCTCTAACGCTCCAGATCCAGTTGGACCTTATAATCAAGCAATCAAAGCGGGGAACTTTATTTTTTGTTCTGGTCAAATAGCTATAGATCCTGTCTCAAATGAAATAAACTGCTTGGGGGATATTGAGAAAGAAACCATTCAAGTTTTAAAAAATCTTTCATCTGTTCTTAATGCTGGTGGAGCCAAAATAGAGGATGTCATAAAGACAACTATTTACTTAACCAACTTAAATGATTTTCAAATTGTCAATAAAATATATAGTGATTTTTTTAAAGTAGACAATCCTCCTGCTAGGGCCTGCGTAGAAGTCTCATCCTTACCAAAAGGAGTTTCAATTGAAATAGAATGTGTAGCATTTTTAGATTAATTTCTAATTATTGAGAAATTTAAAATATGGACCAATATTGCAGCATATTTGTATAGATTATTAATTGGTAATTCCTCTTTGATCTATGTCAGCAGCAAAGCTTAATATAGACGAACTAGAAGCTGGCTACCCATTATTTTGTAAAGCACTTAGGCTATTAATTTTAAAAGGAAACTCAGTTAAAGAGATTGAAAAGACAGTTTGTTGGGGCCATCTAGAAACATTAAATAGATGTTTACCAGGAAGATACAAAGCTCCTACTTATTTAATGGCATTAATAAAAAGAGATATCGCGAAGCCCAATAATTATTAATTAAATTACACTTTTAAAAAACTTATCTATTTCATTAGAAAAATCCTTTTCAGAAGGGGCTATTTCTTCAGAATCTAGAAATATTGTAACGCTTACAAAGTTCTTACCAAAACTGATATTTGGATACATATTTTTTTCTTTACATAATTGATCAATCTTTTCCATAAATTTACTTATTTTTGAATATTCTTCAAACTCAAATCTTTGTTCCACTCGCAACGGTGATTCTCTTTGATTCCACATTAAGATTTTTAAGCCTACTAATACTATACAGTCAGTGAAGATTTTACAGAATCTTTTGTAAGATTTAAATTAAAAAAATCTTTATTCAGACTCCCAATTATCAATAATACCGCCAATTGTTAAATCAGTTTGAACTTCTGGATTTGGGCAAGCAAATCTAGCAGCGGAACCACTCGCAGTAAAAACCCAATTACCCTCTCTAGCTCCTACAGGATCAACAGCAACTAACTTCTTTCCCTTATTATTTTCCAAAATACGTAAATTCATATGTCCTAAGCCAGCGACTCTTTGAGTACATACCATTCTTCCTAAGACCTTCATAATTTCCACGATTTGTGTCCCCCTAGTTTTTTGGACTATTTGGATCCCAATGATCAATTATTCCAACAATGGTTAAGTCACTAGGATAAGATTTGCTACCTGCAGCTTCTCTAGCAGCAGAACTTCCAACGCAGATAACCCAATCTCCTGGCTTACAACCAACGGCATCCACAGCAACTTTATTAGATGAGCCATCTAAAACAACCTGTAGATGTTTATGTTCAAAACCAGGAATTCTATTTGTTGAGACTAGTGGTTTTACAACCTTGCAAATTAACATAATTAGTGAGCCTCCTCTGTTTTTTTATCTAAAGACATTCCAACAATTTGTGCGGAATGAATCTTGTCCCTATCTCTAATAGTAAGACAAGTATGTAATAAACCTTGATCAACTAAATTTTTATATCTAATTGATATCGCATCATTTACTCTTTTACAATCTTTTATTGCCCTATCCTTTGCTCCAGGAACTTTCCCTGAATAATCAAATCTTATAACCACTGGAATAGGTAGATCCTGAGAAACATTTAATCCAGTAAAAATCTTCACTCCTACATCCAAATCAGGAGCACCCTCCTCGAGAGTATCAAGATGGGAAAAATAAGTTAAATTTCTGAGATGTACTTCCTTGAAACCTATACCAACTCCAATAAACCTCTCTGCATGACCAATATCCTCATAAGAACCTTTATGAAAATTCTTTACGTAATCAATTTGAGAAATATTATTAACAATTAATTTATAAATAAATTTATCTATTCCCTGAAGTTGATCTTTTGAAGATTTATTAGAAATTATCTGACATATTTCTCTCTCAGCATCCTCTTTTGAAAAGTTTATTGTTGAATTATAAATTTCCAAAGTAGAAATAGTTTTTTCTAAATCTATTTTTCCATCGCTTGTAGATAAGTGAATCTTTAACGAGTCAGTATCAGTATCAAGTCCAATTAACATTAGATCTACAGATGCTCCACAGCAAAAACTATTTTCTACAGCTTCTTTGAAAGCAAGTAATTTATTACTCCCTTCTTGTGCCGCTAACTCATCATTACTACCATGAGCTGCGCATCCCTGATGTAAAGGATCTACGGAACTAAAGTGATAAGTGACAATTTTTAAGTATCTTGTATCTTGATTAGCCTCATTAGGCATGTTTTCTCTATATCTTTTATGTTCAGTTTTTACCCATCTATTTACAGTATTTTCAATATCAAAAAGTGCTCCCGCATGAGACCTTCTTCTTACTGAACTAAATGGTATTCTCATAACATACGCGACTGAATGGGCTAATCTCCCGTCAGAACAAGGAGTTATATCAAGTAAATGTATTCCACAATCTAATAGGAATTTCTCAAAGTCTATTGAACTTCTACTTCCCGCAGATCCTTCTAAAGGGTCATTTTTAAAAAAATTATCACTAAGTTTTTCATGTTGTTTGAAAGCGCACCAAGCATATAAAGCTCTCATATCAAGAGGTTTAACCCAAGATTTATCTAACACATGATTTGGTAAATCTATCCCCAAATTTTCTCTCGATATTTTTTGTGCAGTATTTATAAAATCCTCATGATGTTGTATGCGTGCAATTTCTTTTAAAGTTGGAACAATCCTGTCAAAATCGCTTTTTATTTCACTTTCATACCTATATAGATTTTGATTTTGGAGATCATTAGTTAAGATATGATCCTTCCCAGCTCTTTTTAAGTTACTTGCCTCTTTAGTTTGTGTATGAATATTTTCCGTAAAAGTTTTCATTGGAGCTGTTGGCCCCAATGTGAAGTTCTTGGCTTTAGCCAGTCCTCTTAAAGGCATTTTTTAATTACCCTCTTGCACCACCTGAAAAGGTAACAAGTTGTCCTTCACGAGTATTACCGCTAGATCCTGTTATTAAGAAATCAGGTTTTTCAGTTTCCTCATTTCTTTTTATATCTAACGGAGGCATAGCTCCCATGAATCCTGCCCTGGATGGGTTCCTTTTTCTTGAAGATGCACCCTCTGTACCAGTAACTTTATCACCACGAGCCCAATCATCACCGGTTACATTCCCAACCGATTGACCTTCTCCCGTAATTCTTGATGCCATTCTCTTTTCTGGTGTGTTTTCAACACGTTCTTTTTCTTCAATTTGCATCTTTTGCTTGTAAGTAATATTTTTATTAGGTTCAAATCTAAATTGTTCAGTTCCAGTAACTTTATCGACTGCCATATCAAAAGGACCAGTTATCTTTGAACCATTTTCATATTCATTACCAGTAACACCTAGCGTATTTTTTGCTGTATATTTATCTCTTGATGGTGAATTAACAGAGAATTCATTCCAAGAATTCTCTACTGACTTTTCTTGATTAGCATATACAGCATCATTAGGATGACTATCGCAAGCATTTATAAACTGATCTCCCCCAACATAAGGAGTTCCTGTTAAATTCTTACAAGCACCTTTCTTAGCTCCAGTCATTACACCTCCAATACCTGGCTGCTGTCCTGTGAGCCTGGAATTTGAATTATTTCCAGAATTAACTGTTGCACGTGATTTTACATCTTCAGCAATTTCAGTATTACAATATTCATTTATCTGATCTAAACCAGCGTATGGAGTTCCTGTTAAAACCTTGCATGATCCAGGCTCATCTCCAGTTACACTTTTTGATCTTCCTGTCATAGTTCCACTAATCAAATTAGACTTTGAAGAAAGACTCAAGCCAACTTTCCTAGCTTCTGGTTGTGGGTTTGAACCACAAAACTTTTCATATTGCTGAGACCCAATATATTCATCACCAGTTATATTTTTACAACTACCATGTTCATTACCTGTCATATGATCAGATCTACCAACCCCTGTGCCTGTGACATTATTTCCATTAAGAGTGTTGAAGCTTCCTACTTTCTCAAAAGCTTTTCCTTGTGGGTTAGGCTCCGAACCAAGATACTGATCTCCAGTTAACTGATGTCCTGAACCTGATTCATCTCCAGTAACTAATGATGATCTTCCAGGAAGTGATCCAGATACTTTTAATCCATCAGTTGTAATACTTTGTTTAACCTTTGATGGATTTTTAGGAACTTCCCCGCAATATTTCTGTGACTGATTAGCAGAGACGTATTCAGTACCAGTCAAATTTTTACAAGTTCCAGGCTCATCCCCTGTTACTTTTTCTGATCTACCTACTTCATTACCTGTAATCTGATTACCTGATGTGGTTGAGGTGACAGAAGATCTTGAAGGTTGTTTATATTTTGGTTTTTGTTGACAGAATTGATCAACAACCTCTGCTCCAAGATATTGGGTACCTGTTACTGTTCTACAAGTGCTGGCTTCATTTCCTGTGGTTTTTGTAGACCTATTAGCTTGAGTTCCTGTAACTGTTTGACCTGAATCAGTTTCACTTTTACCAACTTTCCAACTTGCATCGGCTATATGGAGTTTTGATCCATTCTTATTTGGACCACATGGCCTACACTTTCCATTGCCTTTATTCCCTGTAGCTCCTGTTTTACTTCTTAGCTCTCTTACTCTCTGAGAGATTTCTCTACTAGATAAATCTGGATCTCCCCTTCTAGCTAAAGATGCTGCACTATTATTTTGCTTAGAAGCTGATTTACCGTGTTTAGATTGAGCTTCTCTTCTTGCTAAAACAATATCCCTACTTGTATTAGTAATAGGTTTTCTCTTTTGATTAACTATTCTTTTAATATTTGATTTTAACGATTTTGTTTCAATATTACTTGTATTTTGCACCTCTTGATTTTTTTCAATGTTCACTTTAACTTCATTGACCTTAATTCCGCTTTTAACCTCAGTACGTGTTCTGTCAGAAGAATTTATAGCTGATTTACCATGGGTAGACATTGCTTTTCTTCTTTCTATAACAAGATCTTTACTAGATAAGGTTCTTGAAAAAGATTTTCTATTTAATTGATTTGATGGAATATGTTTTTTCACTGATTTTGAAAAACTTTGAGTATTAGAAGACTTGGTATTAGAAGAAAAATTAGTACCAGAAGTTTTTATATCTTGAGAAGATCGCACTCTATCTTTAGTAGAAGAAGAATGGGTAGCAGCTTTTTTTCCGCTATCGCTCATTGCTTTTCTTCTGTCTAATGCAATTTCTCTACTGGTTTTCTTTGACATAATCTTCAGATGTGAAACTCTTTTAAAAACTCTTTTAAAAAACTTTCTCCAGAAAAAATTATTTATTTTTATGGAGAAAGATATTAACTACATAAAGTAGATTTAGCGTCCTTGGAAAACAACAAAAGCTGTTCCTTGGCTTTGAGTGTAAGCATCGTAACCGATAATTCTTACATGATGATCAGGATATGCTCTATGGCATGCCTCTAATTCACTTACAATCAAGTTAAGGTCTTTTTCCCCAAAAAAATGGGAGTTTCCAATATGACCAATAAGTTTGCATACTTCCACTTGGGTGAACATGCTCAATAACAGGACTCCATCCTTGAGCAATTATGTATGCAATTTGATCGTATATTTCTTCCTGGGTCATCGGTGGTAAGAAACCGAATGTTTCCAGGGTTGCAACTGTTTGATAGTCACCTACTGTGCTCTGGAAAGGCATAATTAATCTAAATGTGAATGAAATTTCTCGTAAACAAACGAGATTTATAGAAGTTTGAGGAGAAAAGATATCTCCTCAATTTAAAAATCCGAGTTAACCTTGAACGTCAAGCTTGTCAACTGTATCAAACTCAAACTTGATCTCCTTCCAAGTTTCTAGAGCAATAGCTAATTCAGGACTATGCTTAGCAGCTTCCATAAGAATGTCTCTACTCTCTTTTTCGATTTCGCGACCAGCATTACGTGCTTTTACACAAGCTTCTAAAGCAACTCTATTTGCAGCAGCTCCAGCAGCTGAACCCCATGGATGTCCGTGAGTTCCTCCACCGAACTGAAGACAAGAATCGTCTCCAAAAATTGCAAGAAGAGCAGGCATATGCCAAACATGAATACCGCCAGATGCTACGGCAAATACTCCAGGCATTGATCCCCAGTCTTGATCAAAGAAGTTACCTCTTGATCTGTCTTCAGGAACGAATGACTCTCTCAAGTTATCAATGTAACCAAGAGTTGTTTGACGGTCACCTTCTAGTTTTCCAACAACGGTTCCAGTATGTAATTGATCACCACCGGATAGTCTTAAACATTTTGCTAAAACTCTGAAATGAATACCATGCTTAGGATGTCTATCAATAACAGCATGCATAGCTCTGTGTATATGCAAAAGCATGCCATTCTTACGACACCAATTAGCTAAACCAGTATTTGCAGTAAATCCACCAGTTATATAATCATGCATGATGATTGGCATATCTAGCTCTTTAGCAAATTCAGCACGTTCGTAAAGCTCTTCTGGAGTGTTAGCTGTACAGTTCAAGTAGTGGCCTTTTACTTCACCAGTTTCTTGCTGAGCAAGTTTAACTGCCTCGGCAACAAACTCAAATCTTTCTCTCCAACGTTGGAAAGGTTGAGAATTAATATTCTCATCATCCTTAGTTAGATCAAGACCACCTCTAAGACATTCGTATACAACTCGACCATAGTTTTTACCAGATAAACCTAATTTAGGTTTAATGGTACAACCAAGAAGAGGTCTGCCGTATTTATTTAAACGATCTCTCTCAACTACGATTCCATTTGGAGGACCACCGCAAGTCTTAATAAAAGCGATTGGGAATCTAATATCTTCTAGACGTAAATGTCTTAACGCTTTAAATCCAAAAACGTTTCCTACTAGTGAGGTTAATACGTTAGTAATTGAACCTTCTTCGAAAAGATCTAGAGGATATGCAATAAAAGCATAAAAAGCTTCTGGATCTCCTGGAACGTCTTCAATTCTATAACAACGTCCTTTATAGAATTCTAGGTCTGTAAGTAACTCGGACCAAACTGTTGACCAAGTACCTGTTGAAGATTCAGCTGCTACTGCGGCTGCTACTTCTTCTCTGGGAACACCTTCTTGACCTGTACACTTGAAACAAGCTAACAAATCGGTGTCTAGGGGGACATATTCTGGAGTCCAGTAGGTATCTCTGTACTCCTTGACCCCCGCATCATACTTCTTACTCATAACGATAAATTTAGGTCTGTGTAGGGAAAATAATTATTTTGCAAAATCTTAGAATCTTGCTGAATTTTAATTAGTCCTTTTGACCAAGGAAATCACCATTACCAAGAGCTGGTTCAACTTCTCTATGAGGACGAGCAATAATGTGAGCTGCAACTAAACCGTCACCAACTCTTTCACAAGCGTCAGCACCTGCTCTAACAGCAGCGTTAACAGCACCTGTTTCTCCTCTAACTAATACTGTGACATAACCGCCACCTACGAATTCACGACCAATTAGGCGAACTTCTGCTGCCTTTGTCATTGCGTCTGCTGCTTCGATTGCAGGTACAAGTCCGCGAGTCTCGATCATGCCGAGAGCGATACCCATTGTTTCTGTAGCCATTGCCTACTAAATTACTAAATGTGGAATGTTCGATTGCAACAATGGCCCATTAAGGACATATAAGTCAAGCATTTTTACCTAAAAACCCTATTAATCTTCTTTCTACTATTCATAAGATAAACTTATCACCCTTGGTACTATTGATATATTAATACTTATAGAAATTAGTTAGCACATCAAAACAAACCGTTGTGTGAACTAAAAATTTACATTAAGTTATCTGCGTACGAGGCAGGCCCTGTCTACAGGTGTGGAATGTTCAACCTTTCCTGTCTCAGTATCAAGTTTTGAAGTAAGATAATATTTCCAGAAATCATTTTGTTATTTTGAGCCTTCCAATACTTACTATTGCTAGTGGAAATCCAAGAAAGGTATCTGAAATTTCGGAGATGTTAAATGTTTTATCTTTAAAAGTAGAGAAACAACCAGAAAATTTAAAAGTAGAAGAGACAGGCTCCACATACTTTGAGAATGCCTTATTAAAAGCCAAAGCAGCTTCTTTAGAGACCAATACATGGGCATTAGCTGATGATTCAGGTCTTGAAGTGGACTATTTAGATGGTCGCCCAGGAATATATTCTGCTCGATATGCCAAAAACAATTCTGAAAAAATTAAGAAATTAATTCATGAACTTTGTGACAGTCCATATAGAAGTGCAAGATTTATAAGTTGTATGGTTTTGTGTGATCCCTCAGGAAACTTAATTAAGGATTCAACTGGAATATGTTGGGGAGAAATTCTAAAGAATCCAAAATACCCAAATGGGGAATTCGAATCTATTTTCTGGGTTAAAGAGGCTAACTGTGTTTACGGAGAACTTTCTCAATCTCAACTCAGTAAATTAGGGAGTAGAGGTAAAGCAGCAAAAATCATGTCCCCTTTTTTAAAAAAAGAAATTGGCTTAATTTAAAAACTATCAATAATTTGAAATTTCTTCAATTGCTCTAATTGCCGCAGCAGCAGCTTCCTCTACATCTCCTTCCTTACCAGCAAGGGTTAATCTACCAAAGGCTCCAACTGCCTTAACATCAACAACAGTTATATTGGAAGCTTTTTCAGCTTCATTAGCGGCTTTTAACACATAGCCAGCTGGTTCTGTTTCTAATATGAACATACTCATTCCAGATTGAATCATAGATCCACTTCTATTTTGCCTATTAATTAAAACCGCATGGTCAGGAGTGATAGCTCGAATAACTTCGGTCCAACTTGTTGAAGGTTTGGTTCTCTTTCTAACCTCACTTCCTATAGCATCGAGAACAACATCTCCAGAATGTAAGACCGTACTTTGATCCTTATGATAAAGAGCCAGAGATCCAAATGCCCTCTCGACAATCATCTGACCAAGACGAACATTACTTGCTTTTAAGGCAATATCAGTAACTCTATGAACAGCCATTCCAGGTGATACTTCCATCCAAAGACAAGAATCTCCCGGTATAGGTAAAAAACCTCTACTAACCGTTCCCATATATGCTGCTAATTGAGGTTGTAGAGAATCTAAAAAAACATATGTTCTTAACTCAATTTGTTCAACTTGACTTGCTTGCCTAGATACTAAAGATTTTTCTGAATCAGTTGTAATAAAACAGCTAGCTCCACTGGCCTGAGATTGAACCTCAGATCCTGTTACTAAAGAACTCCCTTTTTTTCGTTCTCCTCTGTTAAAGCTAGAAGTTGGTTCCATTCAGGAGACTATAACGGATAACGGTTCTTTTTTTGTATTAAATTTACTTGCATGCTTTCCACAAAACGATAATTTTAAGTAAAAGGTATACAAGTTTATGGGAACTTCTCAACAAAAAGAACCAAATAATTTAGAGAGCAAAAAGGAATTAAGTCCTGATCAAACTCTTGGATTAGTTAGCTTAAGTTTAATGCAAAAGCTATATCAGAAAGACTCATCCTTTAGTTGGTTAGAAGAGGGGAAATCAGAGAAGGTAAATCTTAAAAATCTTAGAGATAGATTGGAGTTAACACAATTAGCAATAAATACTGGAGCCCCTTTAACAACATCAGAGGTGACTGCTTTAATTGGAGCAAAGCCCGGGAAGTCGAAACTGGAGAGAGCAGGACTATTAGCTACAAAAATAGCTAGAAATTTATGGAAGTTATCGAAAACGACTCAAGGAAATTCCTTCTACAGAAATTAAAAACCCCCTGAAAAATCTATTTAATAATTCCCATTTAAGTTTTTAAACATTCATATAAGTTTTTTAAATGTGTGAATTTCTTAAGAGAACTTATTAATTACTTTCTTAAATTTAAAAGTTTATGCAAGCTTGAAATATAAGCTCTTGATATCATTGATGAGTAAAGTCGAATTTAATAAAGAAACAGGACCGAGAGAAGTTTTCTGCGGTCTTACTTCAATAGTATGGCTACACAGAAGGATGCCAGATGCATTTTTTCTTGTAGTAGGTTCAAGGACCTGCGCTCATTTAATTCAAAGTGCCGCTGGAGTCATGATTTTTGCTGAGCCCAGATTTGGGACAGCTATTCTTGAAGAAAAAGATCTTGCAGGTCTTGCCGATGCTCACGAAGAGCTAGATCGAGTCGTAAACGATCTTATTGCAAGAAGACCTGAAATAAAAACCCTTTTCCTAGTTGGTTCTTGCCCGAGCGAAGTTATTAAACTTGATCTTGGAACTGTTGCAGAAAAATTAAATACCAGATTTTTAGGTCAAGTAAGGTTCGTAAACTATTCAGGGAGCGGGATCGAAACAACCTTTACCCAAGGCGAAGATGGTGCATTAAAAGCTCTTGTACCTTTAATGGAATCTACAGATGATGAGAAATTATTATTAGTAGGTACACTAGCCAATAATGTAGAAGATAGATTTAAAAAGATATTCAATAATATCGGGATAAATAATGTTGAAAGTTTTCCTCCAAGGCAATCAACCGAATTACCAAAGATTGGAAAGAATACAAAGGTTTTATTAACTCAACCATTCTTAAGTGATACAGTCAGAGACCTTGAGCATCGTGGTTGCGAGATAGTTTATGCTCCTTTTCCACTAGGTGTGGAGGGAAGCACAAAATGGTTTTTAGCTGCAGCTGATGCCTTTAAAATTCCCGAACTAAAAGTTCATGAAGTAATTGCTCCTTTAGCCAAAAGAGCTAGGCAAGCACTAGAAAAACATACCGAAATATTAAGAGGGAAAAAATTATTTCTTTTACCTGAATCACAGCTTGAAATCTCATTGGCAAGATTTTTACATAACGAATGTGAAATGGACCTTGTTGAAGTAGGAACTCCCTACTTAAATAAAGATTTAATGGAAGAGGAGCTTAATTTATTACCGGATGAGACAAAAATAGTTGAGGGTCAACATGTAGAGAAACAACTTGATCGAGTAAGGGCCTCTAATCCTGATCTAGTGGTTTGCGGAATGGGTTTAGCGAATCCACTGGAAGCAGAGGGCATTAGTACGAAGTGGTCCATTGAAATGGTCTTTAGTCCAATACATGGAATTGATCAAGCGGCAGACTTGGCTGGGCTCTTTTCAAGGCCTTTAAAAAGGAATCAAATACTTACATCCAAAACACTAGCAACTCATTAAATTATGGAATTAACTCTTTGGACATATGAAGGACCTCCTCATGTAGGTGCTATGAGAGTGGCATCATCAATGAAAGATATTCATTATGTTCTTCACGCTCCTCAAGGAGATACTTATGCCGATCTTCTTTTCACAATGATAGAGAGAAGAGGTCAAAGACCACCTGTAACTTATACAACATTTCAGGCTAGAGATTTAGGAGGAGATACAGCGGAATTAGTTAAAAGGAATATTACTGAGGCAGTTGAAAGATTTAAACCAAAAACCCTTTTAGTAGGTGAAAGTTGTACTGCTGAACTAATACAAGATCAGCCAGGTGCACTTGCTAAAGGTATGGGTTTTGATATTCCGATAGTTAACCTTGAACTTCCTGCTTATAGCAAAAAAGAAAACTGGGGTGCTTCAGAAACCTTTTATCAAATAATAAGAACTCTTTTGAAAGAGAAGGTGAATGAAATTGAAAAGATTAGTCCTAACAGATGGAAGTCTTTAGGTCGAAGACCTAAAGTAAATATATTAGGTCCTACACTATTAGGGTTTAGATGCAGAGATGATGTAATCGAGATTCAACGTATACTTTCAGAGCAGGGTATTGATACTAATGTTGTTGCACCACTAGGTTCAACTCCAGATGATATTTCAAGGTTAACCGATGCTGATATTAATATTTGTCTTTATCACGAGATTGCCGAGACTTCTTGTGAATGGCTTAAGCGTAATTACGGGATGGAATATACAACCACCATCCCAATTGGTATAAAAAATACAATTAATTTTATTAATGAAGTTCATGAAAAACTTGACCTTCCATTAGCAAATCAAGAGGAACTAGAGCACAAGTCAAAACTTCCATGGTACTCAAAGTCAGTTGACTCAAATTACTTGACAGGAAAAAGGGTTTTTATTTTTGGTGATGGAACACATGCAATTGCTGCTGCTAAAATTGCGAAAGAGGAATTAGGTTTTGAGGTAGTTGGTCTTGGAACCTACAGCAGAGAGATGGCTAGACAAATAAGAGCAACTGCAAAAGATATGAATATAGAGGCTCTCATTACTAATAATTATCTAGAAGTTGAAGATGCAATGAAAAAAGCCTCCCCTGAATTAGTTTTAGGTACACAAATGGAGCGGCATAGTGCCAAAAGACTTGGGATTCCTTGCGCAGTAATAAGTACACCAATGCATGTTCAAGATGTTCCCGCAAGATATAGTCCTCAAATGGGATGGGAAGGTGCAAATGTAATCTTTGATGACTGGGTTCATCCTCTAATGATGGGATTAGAAGAACATCTTATTGATATGTTTAAACATGATTTTGAATTTGTTGATGGTCATCAAAGTCATCTAGGTCATACTGCAACCACAGTTAAGAATGACATCAATTCGGAAGAGAAAGAAAACATACATAAAGGTGGAATTATATGGACTGAATCTGGTAGAGCTGAATTAACAAAGGTTCCATTTTTTGTTAGAGGTAAAGTTAAAACGAATACAGAGAAATATGCGAAGTCAAAAGGTATACCAGAGATTAGCGACGAAACCCTTTATGATGCAAAAGCATTTTTCAACTAACACTTACTAAAGAACTATGATTAAGTCATGAGTATTTTCACTCAAAGTATAGTAAATTAACCCTAAAGATGTAGTGATGAAAACAAATGTTGTATATTTAGCATAAATAAATAAACATTTGTTTAGAAATATATTACATAAGACATTTACCCTGCAAGAATATAAATAATAACGTGTATTTTTAGCTTTAAATGACAAGTACTATTAATAAACCTCTTGATGGCGAAGGCAGTGTTCAAGTTAAGCAAGATCCAAAAATAAATATAGAGGAAGGTGCTTTAGTTATCGCTGTATACGGCAAGGGTGGAATTGGTAAGTCAACTACATCTTCTAACCTTTCTGCAGCATTTTCAAAATTAGGGAAAAAGGTTTTACAAATTGGATGTGACCCAAAGCACGATAGCACTTTTACTTTGACTCACAAAATGGTTCCCACTGTTATCGATATCCTTGAAGAAGTCGATTTTCATAGTGAAGAATTGAGACCTAATGACTTTATGTTTGAGGGCTTTAATGGAGTAATGTGTGTAGAAAGTGGAGGTCCTCCTGCGGGTACAGGTTGCGGAGGATATGTAACTGGCCAAACAGTAAAGCTTTTAAAAGAGCATCATTTATTAGAAGATACTGATGTTGTGATTTTTGATGTCTTAGGAGACGTTGTTTGTGGTGGGTTCGCCGCGCCCCTACAACATGCGAATTACTGTCTGATTGTTACTGCTAATGACTTCGATTCAATATTTGCTATGAATAGAATTGTTTCTGCAATTAAAGCAAAAGCCAAAAATTACAAAGTTAGGTTAGGAGGAGTAGTTGCTAATAGATCTAAAGATACAGATCAAATTGATAAGTTCAACGAAAGAACAGGTTTAAAAACCATGGCTCATTTTAAAGATGTAGATGCAATTAGAAGATCAAGACTAAAAAAATGTACTATCTTTGAAATGGAACCAACTGAGGATGTACTTGAAGTTCAAAATGAATATTTATCTCTTGCCAAAAATATGCTTGACAACGTAGAACCCTTAGACGGTAATCCTCTTAAAGATAGAGAAATTTTTGATTTATTAGGATTTGATTAAATCTAATTATATTAATCCAACCAATTTCTGAGTTAATTCATAAGTTTGTTTAGAGATCTTAGGATCAATTATTCTATTTGATAATTTTTGAGAGAAAGCTTTTCTACCAGTTTTCTGACGGTTACCCCAACTCCAATGCACTGCTGGTTTTGCATATTCTTTAAAAGTTGCAATTTGAGCTACTCTCTCTCCCGCCATTCTTTGAGATACATATCCCCTTGTTATGAATTTTTGGAAGATCGGAAATAGAACTCTAAATAACCAAGGCGTATTTCTAAAAAGCTTTGTATCAGCGACACATCCAGGATAAAGGGAATTAATAATAATTTTTTCAGAAGGATATCTTTTTGATAATTCCTGCACAGTTGCCATATTGCAAAGTTTACTATCTTTATAAGCTTTCCCAGGTTTAAATTTCTTCCCATTCGCCATACTAATTGGGGATAAAAAACCATTCTTAAATCCTGATAGATCCCCAAGATTAGCTGGAGCAGGGATTGGAATTCGTCCTCCCAATTCTGAATAATTAGCTGTAACAGTTCCTAATACTGTAATTCTTGGCTTGAATTTAGTATTTTCACCATTTAACACAATTTCTTTCTCAGAGGATAGTATGTTATCTAAAAGGAGGTTAATCAAAAGAAAATGCCCAAAGTGATTTACTGCCATTGAGTTTTCATATCCTTGAGGAGACCTTTCTGGTCTTTTTAATCTTGGTTTATATACTGCAGCATTACAAATAAGAGAATTTATTGGTTTGGTAAATTTTTCCAATATTTCATTACAACCTTTTCTTACATGATCCAAATCAGATAAATCTATTTCTATAAAATGAATATTTTTCATTTCATCTTCTGTCAAGACTTCCTCAGCTGCTTGTATTCCCCGTTTATTTGAACGATTAACAGCTATAATTTCCCATCCAAATCTCAACAAAGGTTTTAGAGTATTTAATCCAACACCTGATGTTGTTCCTGTGATTAGGACTAAACCTTTACTATTCTGATCCACTTGAATTAATAATTAATTTGAAAAATGAGATAATTCAAATGATTTCTCATCAGACTTATCAACGCCATATTACTCTGATAATGTCTCTAGAAATCATTTGAACTTGATCCTTCATAAATCTTTGCTCACCTTCAAAAGAAAATAATTCATCAAATCTACTACTTAAATCTTTAAATCTAGATTTTTCATATAAAAAGGAATTTTCAATTTCTCTTAATCTTGTTAATCTTACTTTTGAGCTATATCCAAGTTTTATTAAGCTTATTATGGCTAAAGAAGAAAAACATACTTTTAGAACTAAAAAGAAATAAGAAACAAAGTAATCCTGATCTTTATAATTGTTTTCAATTACAGATGCTAATTCTTTTTGTTGAGAAAGATTATTTTTATAAGGATGTTTTGACAACTTGAATTGTTGGTATGAAAAAAGACTAAAAATATTTAGTCCTAATAAATTATTACCTTAAAAATTTCTTATTACTAATAAATTTTTATGTTCTTGCCAAGCTTATGCCTAACCTAAGTGCTAGAACTCCTGCATGCATTACTACTATGAGACCAAGTGCTATTAAATTAATTGTTTGTGAAGGCTCCATGGTTAAAAAGTTATTTTCTTTATTCTCTACCCAAAAGTGAAAAATTGATACACTATTACAAAATGATGTTACGTAATTAATAAATTGAAAGATAACTTTTATTGAAAATTATTATAAGTGGACTTATCAGGTTAATTGTGGGAATAGAAAATAAAGCTCTAATTATCTCAACAAAAAAATTATCTGGCGTTGAACAAATGTCTTTAGATCTACGTTTATTAGATCACACCATATCGGAACCTGAAATAATTTTCACCTTAAGGTTTTATCATTGGGATGGAGATTGGCTTTCAATTGGATATCATCAAAAGATAATACCTCCTCATTGGAAAAAACTAATAGATGATGGGTTAATTAAAATTGTCAGGAGACCTACAGGTGGTGGAGCTGTTCTCCATTCAAACGGAATAACATATGCATTAACATTCAAAAAAAGTTCCTATAAAACTTGTAATTATGAAATGGTAAATAATTGGTTAATTAAAAGTTTCAAAGAATTAGGATTAAACTTGCAAAATGGGCATTTAAAAAAATCAACAATAAGAGAGAATTGTTTTGGGTCTTCATACATTTCTGATTTAGTTGATCAAGAGGGATACAAGAGAATAGGGAGTGCACAATATAGAAAAAGAGGGGCATTCCTTCAGCATGGCGAAATTCAAATTAATCCTTCCAGAGTTTTATGGTTTAAATTATTTGGAGAAGAAGCACCACCAAAAATAAATCTAAATTTTACAAACAATGAAATAATAAGACATTTAAAAAATTCATTTTTAGATAATAAATCAAATCTAATAATTGAAAATATTGAATTTAAAGATAAATTTATTACCAAATTCTTATAACTCTAATTATTCAATATCCCCTTTCTTCTTCATTAAATTAACTATTCTTGGTAATTCTATTCCGAGGGGATATTGATTTTTATTATTAAATTTACTGACAATCTCAGAAGGCAAATTCAAACCCATTTTATTTAAGACGAAATAACCCACTTTGTTTCTATCAATTATCCCTAGAGGCATATCGGCAGCATTGAGTACTAATAAAAAACCTTCACTTGACTTTTCAATACTTTCTATCGTTTTCCACAACTCGGTATTACTATATACACTTGTGAAACTATTTAATGGCTTCTTAAAATCACCGATAAAAGTACGATCCCATTTTTTTATTGAAACAGATTTCAAAATATTTTCATTAATAAAACCATCCCACCTTCCATTGTTGGTAAGAAATAAATATTTATCATAACTATCCTTTTTATTTTTGACTAACTTATTTAAGTCAACAAAACTTGAATCAAATTCAATTTTTCTTAATGGCTTTAATTTAATTTCAGAAACTTTACTCACTTTAAGAATCTTTTCCATTCTAAAAAATTGACTTTCTGATTTTGAAGAATTAATCCCAATAAGTCCTAAAAAAGAAATTAATAAACCATAAAAAAAGCTAAAATTAAATAAAATAATAATTCCAAAAATAAAAGCTCCGATTGATAAATATAAATTTATTTTATTTAAAAAATACCTTCCTTTATTTTTACTCCCTGAGAAATACCAAATAATGCTTTTCAATAAATTACCTCCATCCAAAGATCCTATTGGGATTAAATTTAAACACCCAAAAAATAAATTTAATATGCCTACTCTAATGAGAATATTAATTACTATTTGCTCTTGAGACAGGTTTAAACTACCTATATAAAAAAGAATTAATGCTGTAGCAAAACATGATAAAGGTCTTACTAGAGAAATTTTTATATTACCTAATGCAGTTTGACAATCCTTTTCTATCTGTAAAATTGCTCCGAGGAAATAAAAGGTAATATTTTTTATTTTTACACCTTGATTTAGAGCAACAAATGTATGAAAAACCTGGTGTAATACAATTGAAGATAACAAGAAAAAAGAAGTGAAAAAGCCTATTAACCAAGCCTCCTTAATAGTATAAATTTCACTAAAGGTTAAATTAATCTGCTTAGAAATACTCCATGAAAATAAAAAAAGAATGGCAAACCAATAAGGATGAATTCTGAAGGGAATACCCCATATTTTAAAAATTTGCAAACTCCGCAAAAATAATCTCCGTTATATTTATAAATAATATTAATTCTACATATAGGATAATGATATGACTAAGACCAAAACTTTAGTTAAAATTTGTGGAATAACAACGGAACAACAAGCTATTCAAATTGCCCAGTTAGGAGCAGATGCTATTGGGATAATTTCAGTTAAAGAATCACCAAGATATATACCAGATAAAAGTAAGAGGAAAATCTTTAAAACTTTAGAAAGTTTATATCCAAAAATTGAGAGAGTTTCAGTTTTAAAGAATTGTCCTATTGATTTAATTATTAATAATTTCTTAGGGTCCCCAAGTGAGACTATTATTCAACTACATGGAGACGAAGATCTAGATTACTGCAAAAAAATAAAGCGCGAAATTCCCAATATCGGCATATGGAAAGCTTTCAGAATAAAAAAGAAAACAGACCTTGAGAAAATAAAACCTTATGAAAATTTTATAGATGCAATCCTACTAGATTCTTGGAATAAAAAAACTTATGGAGGTTCTGGGAAAAAAATTCCAACTACTTATCTTGAGAACTTAAAATTTAATAAACCTTGGTGGTTAGCAGGAGGTATATCATTAGAGTGGATAGATGAAATCTTGAATAATATTAAACCTCACGGACTTGATATTTCTAGTAGTGTTGAAATTCGCCCTGGATTAAAGGACATAGAAAAAACAGCACAATTAATAAAATATTTAGATCAGATTAGTAATTATTAGATGCAGATTGCTGTTTTACAAGCTCAAAAAATTCTTGTTTCAGACTTAAATCATGCCTAAAGTCTCCTCTTACAACTGAATTTATCATGCTAGTATTTGGTTCCTTAACTCCCCTCCATTTCATACAATAATGTTGAGCCTTAACAATTATTCCTAGACCTTTTGGTTCACATAATTTTTCAATTTCATCTGCCAGTATCATTACAGCTTCTTCCTGAATATGTGGTCTTGAAAAGACCCAGTCTGCAACCCTAGCAAACTTTGAAAGGCCTATGACTTTTTTACCCGGTTTAATACCTATCCAACATTCTCCCAAAATAGGAACTAAATGGTGAGAACAAGCTGATCTTACAGTAATTGGTCCTACTGTATATATCTCGTCAAGGTTCTTATCGTTCGGGAAACTTGTTACTTTTGGTTGTTCATAGTATCTACCTTTGAAAACTTCTTTTAAGTACATCTTTGAAACTCTTTCTGCAGTTTCTTGAGTATTGTGATCATTATCCACATCTATTACAAGTGACTTAAGTAAGTCTTTAATTCTTGATGCAACTTCCTTTTCTAAGATTTCTAATTCACCAGGGTTTATAAAATCGGCAATATTATCATTAGCACTAAACCTTGATCCACTACTCTTAATTCTATCTCTGATAATTTCAGAGATTAATTTATTAGTAATCTGATCATCAATGTTTCTAATATTATCGTTGGGTATTGTTGAAGTCATAAAATTCTAAACAGAAAATTGTATGCGTCTTAATTTACTGTATCTTCTGGGATCTAAATTTCTCATACACTATATCACATAGGAATGTGTAATCGGGTTCTCTTTTCACTAAAAAAGAATCATTTCAAAATAAAAAAAGATTTTTTTTCAAAAGGCTCCTTTGGAAGGCATCAAAGTTAAATCTTCAATTAATTGTGATTCTGGTTGTTCTGCAATATATAGAATAGTTTTGGATACCTCAGATGCAGAAAGCATAGAATTTCTATCAAAATCTGAGTTTATTGATTCAGAATCCCAAAGAGGTGTATCCACAGAACCCAAAGTTATTGTGCAAGCCCTTATTGCATTCGATCTCTCCTCCTCTCTCAAACATTTAGTAAACATTGCAAGTCCTGATTTTGATACACAATACGCCCCCCATTGAGGGAATGCATTATATGATGCATGGCTACTGACGTTTATTATTAAACCGCCATTTTTCCTCATTTCTGGGACAATTAGACTACATATTTGAAAAACACTCGTAAGGTTTACTTGAATAATTTGTTCCCATTTTTCTAAATCCATTTCTATTAAAACTCCGTTAAATGCACATCCAGCATTATTTACCAAAACTGAAGGGCATCCATATTTTTTAATTGACTCTCTAACACATTGTTCTATTTGTTTTGTATTCGATAGATCACACTTTACTAGATTAATTTTTGATTGAGTATTTGATAATTCTACTTTTAGTTTTTCCATCAAATGCAAGTCTCTTGATAGTAAAATCAAATCCCAACCAGCACTAGCAAAAGCTTTTGCTGTAGATTTCCCGATACCTTTAGTGGCCCCTGTAATAAAAGCTAGTTTCAATTTGTTCAGTTTTTTTGAGGCATTTCGTTATATATCTCTTCAATACTATTTGCTTCAACAAATTTTCCTAAAGCTCTAAATTTTGCATATCTTTGTTCCAGAAGTTCATCTTTTGACATTTGCAATAAATCATTAAGATGTTTATCAAGAGCATTTTTTAGGGTATTTCCAGCATCTAAAGGGCCCCAGTTGTTTCCTCCTGAAGGCTCTGGTAACACTTCATCTATTACTCCCAACTTAAGGAGATCTTTACCTGTAATTTTAAGTGCTGATGCAGCTTCTGGCGCTTTTGCAGCATCTCTCCATAGAATTGAAGCACAAGCTTCAGGGCTGGCAACCGTATAAACACTGTGTTCAAACATAAGCAACCTATCAGCCACTCCTATGCCAAGTGCTCCCCCAGAACCCCCTTCTCCAATAACTGTTGCTACTATTGGAACCTTTAAGCCAAACATCTCCCTCAAATTTCTTGCTATTGCTTCTCCTTGACCTTGTTCTTCAGCAGATAGGCCAGCATAAGCTCCAGGAGTATCAATAAAAGTAATAATAGGCAGAGAAAACCTATCCGCATGCTGCATTAATCTAAGTGCTTTTCTATATCCTCCTGGTTTTGCCATTCCAAAGTTCCTAACAACATTTTCCTTAGTATCTCTACCTTTCTGATGGCCCAAGAGAAGGACAGATCTATTATTTATAGAACCTATCCCTCCTATTAAAGCCATATCATCCCCCCCATTTCTATCTCCATGTAATTCGATCCAGTCATCACAAAACATTTGAATAAAATCCAAAGTGCTTGGTCTTTGAGGATGTCTCGCTACTTGTATTTTTTGCGCAGGTGTAAGGGATTTAAATATTTCCTCTCTTCTCCTAGTAGCTAAAGTCTCAAGCTGTATAAGTTGCTGGCTAACATCCACTTCCGAATCCCTGGCTAGTTCTTTAATTTGTTCTATTTGCTTCTCAAGTTCAACTAAAGGCTTTTCGAAATCAAGAAGGTAACGTTTTGCCATAATTTAAACTGTTAATGCTTTGGGTAGTTTATCAAGACCAATTGCAGAAAAACCATGCTTTAAAGAAGCTTCTCCAATAAATTCCATCTTTTCAAGGGAAATGTTATTTCTTCCCCAACTAAAGTTTGTATGACACTTTTCAAATTCTAAAATCATAGCTTCTGCAAAACAAGCAAACATCTCTCGCTGAGGGTTTTGCATCTCCGCAAGTTCCATCATATTCCAACCAATATCATTGAAAAACTCTACTATACCTCCTTTTAAAACATGAATATTTTCACCCTGAAATTTCTCATCAAGATTTTTGGGGTATCCACCATCAATCATTAAACATGGTTTTTTTAAATTATCAGTATCAATTTCAATAGTTTTAGGCATACTTGCAACCCATACAACAATATCCGCCTGAGGTAATGCCTCATCTAAACTTGTTATGGTGCCACCATCTAATTCTTTTTGTAACAGCGCTAGTGGTTCTTGTTGTCTTGCTACCATAAGAAGTTCTGAAATACCAGTTTTATTGATAAGCCATCTACAAACAGCACTACCAATATCTCCTGTAGCACCAATTACAGCAACTGTTGCTTTTTTAAGGTCTATCCCAATTCGAGGCGCATTTATTTCTAGTTGCTTACAAATAACCCAGGCGGTATGAGTATTGCCAGTGGTAAACCTTTCCCACTCTAATGAAGTATTTCTAATTTGTTTATGCTGTAGAAGATTAAAATTCTCGAAAATAATAGAAGTAAATCCCCCTAAAGCCGTGATGTTAATCCCTTTTTTCTGAGCAAGTTCCATAGCATTTAGTACTTTTCTTCTGGCGGTTTTAAACCTAGAAAGCATTTCAGGAACAAAGCAAGAATCTATGTAGGAACCTTCAATAGATATTCCAGTAGCACTCTTAACTTCTACATTCTCAACCAATTGAGGAGGGGCTGTACACCAAACATCTAGGTCGCCATCTGCAATATGATCAAATCCTAGTAACGAAGCCTTTCTTTTAGCATCTTTAAAACTAGTTGAGTGGCCTATTAACCCAAACATTTAAAATTTATTAATGATTTCTATACAATGTTATGAAGAATAGCACAGAGGTAACTACTTAAAAAGAAAGATTAATTATTAAAATGGTTAATTAAATAGAAATATAATTTAGACGATAGCTGCCATAGCCATTCTTGCAATTTCTCTATTATCTAGACCTATTTCCATCAAAGTATCTTGATAAGCAATCATAAATTCTTCCATTAATTCTTCTCTGTCCATAGCCAAAACTGATGCGTCATCTGCTACTTCATCTAACATCTTTTTAATTAAGGGAAGGTTAACCTTATTAGCTTCCATTAATTCCTCTTTACAAGTAGATAAATTCTCTTTAAGCCACTCTTGACCATAATTTAAATGGAGATATTCATCTTTAACCACTCCCTCTGTTATTTTTTTCGCAAAAGGATCCGCAACTCTTATATAGACGTTATAAGCAGAGATTGCGAATGCTTCGATTAAGATAGCTTGTATTAAAAGACATGTTGTTAAATTTCCTTTTTCAAGAGCAATTTGAAAATTTCCATGTAATTTTGAAAAGAATTTTTTAGCAAATTCCATATCAGCTTCTACGCCTAAATTTCTTCCACAAGCAGTAAAGCCTTTTTTATGTTTCATTTCCATTCTCGCCAATTTAGTTAACTCCTCTAACTCATTTGGTATTAAAGTTGCTATTGAAATGTAATTGTCATGAGCCTCTTGCTCTCCCTCTATAACAATTGCATTTATTCTGCTGTATGCATCCTTATATGAATCTGTAGTGAAGTCGGGCAGATTTAAAGAAATCGGATTAGGTGATTCTTCAATAGTTTTTTTATTTGATTCTAGAGTTTGCATGTCGGTAGTCTTTAGCTCATTATGCATGGATATTACATGATTATAGTGAGTTTATTTAAATATCATGAAAATAGTTTCAATTGTTAAGTCAAATTTTTTACTTAAATTTAGTTAAGAATTGTTTGGCCAATCTGATTCCATAAGGTTCATAATCATTTTATACCAATGATTAATTAGCAAGGTCTTCAAATTATTACCTAATTTTTCATTTGCATCTCTACTATCACCAATGACTCCAGATCGACTAATGTCTTCTGTCAGCCAAGCTGTTGGTGCATTTCCTTCTAGACTCCAACCTTCCGGGATTTGTCCTTCAAACAGATTATTCGGACGTTCATCACCTACTAATTCAGGTTTTAAAGCCATCATCAAACTTGTTTCAGCTAAAGATGCATGAAGCCCATTCTCAATCTCTTTTTTAGATATCAAGTCACTTAATCCATCAACACCACTCCACAGGAAACATGGGAAAATTGATAGCTTGGGCGCAAAACTTCTTAACTCTCTTGCAGCTGTATTTAAGAGAGAGATTTGCCCTCCGTGAGCATTAATCAATATTAATCTTTTAAAGCCCATAACAGATAATTGAGTCCCCACTTCCTTAATCATTGAGGTCATTAGATTCGAAGAAAGAGAAATAGTTCCATCAAAACCCTTATGCTCTGGTGAAAACCCTATATATTGAGTAGGAAGTTTTTTTAAAGGAATATCAGAAGGTAATAATTTCAAAACTTCACAAATGATTTCATCAACAAAAATGCTATCTGTGGCTAAAGGTAAATGAGGGCCATGTTGTTCAACAGCTCCAAATGGCCAAATAACTGTTGATCTTTTATCTTTTGCAATATTTCCAACTTCAGGCCAAGATAAATATTCAAATTCACTTGGTATTGATTTAAAGTTCATTAATTTTAATTTGGATTACTAAGATTTAGAGTATGTTAATAATTAATTATTCTTATTTTACCTATGAAGGGAGTTAGCGATAATAATGCCCAAAATAATAAACGAATTAAGGGCAATAAAGAAAACTTAAAGAAACCTCTTCAGGTTCTTCACATAAGCAAAAAAGAAACTTTGCAACAGAAAGAAGAATTAGAGAATGAAAATAATAATTCCCCTGAAAAGTTTAAAACCGAATTAACCGCAACAAAACCTCAATTAATTGAAGACAAAAGAGAAGGAGAAATTAATAGCAATAAAGAAAGTCTTAATAAAGTAAGTAATGCTTACGAAGAATTAAATAGACCCATTAATTTTTTAGATGAAAGCAAAGAATTTCCATTAGAAAGAAAAGTTGATGAATTCGACTTTAATGAAAGTGAATTCCTTGAAGCCTTAAATGCAAATGAGCCAATAGGCGCTACAGGAGAGACAATTACTGGTAAAGTGATAGCGACAGAAAGTGATGGCCTTTACGTTGATATTGGAGGCAAAGCCCCTGGCTTTATGCCAAAAAAAGAATGTGGATTAGGAGTGATTACTAATTTTAAAGAAAAATTTCCTAATGGTCTTGAAATGGAAGTGTTGGTTATCAAAGAACAAAATGCAGATGGAATGGTGACAGTAAGTGCTAGAGCATTAATTCTTAGACAAAGTTGGGAAAAAGTTTCAAACTCAGCAAAAAATGGGGAATTAATTGATGTTTTAATAAATGGTTTTAACAGGGGTGGTCTTACTTGTGATGTAGATGGATTAAGAGGATTTATCCCTAGATCGCAACTGGAGGAAGGTAAAGATCATCAATCTCTTGTGGGCAAAACTTTGAAAGTAGCTTTTCTAGAAGTAAGTCCAGAATCCCGAAAATTAGTTCTTTCTGAAAAGAAGGCATCATTAGTTGCAAAATTTGCGAATCTAAAATTAGGGCAACTAATTGAAGGTGAAGTTTTAGCAGTAAAACCATATGGATTTTTTGTTGATTTAGGAGGAGCGAGTGGACTTCTTCATCAATCTTCCCTAACAAAAGGATCGATTCGTTCTTTGCGAGAAATTTTTGTTGAGGGAGAAATGATAAAGGCTCTAGTCACTGAAATTGATCTTGAGAAAGGTAGAATTGGTTTAAATACAGCCCTTTTAGAAAACTCGGCAGGAGAATTAATTATTGATAAAAAGACGGTAATGGATGAAGCCTCTGAAAGAGCAATAAAAACTAAAACCCTATTCGATTATAACTAGTAAAAAAATGATCTTTAATACAAAAAATGATTCTAACGTTGACTTGAAAATCGCAGATTGGGAACTAGATTTTTATTCAAGGCCAATACTTGAAGAAAATGGAAAAAAAAGATGGGAATTAATCATCACATCCACCAAAACTTTCGACACAGAAGAAATATTTCTTTGGAATAAAACATGCCCTGCCAATGAAGTTAATTCAATTTGGCTGACACAAGCTTTAAATGAAGCAATTCATGATGCGAAACAGAAAGGTTGGGCCAAACCTTCCAAAATGCGTTTTTGGAGGACCTCAATGAAATCTATCATTAAGAAGTCTCTTGAAAATATTGGAATTGAAACTTTAGTGAGTAGAAGAACTTATGATTTGTTAGATAGGATCGAATTTCTTGAGAAAGAAATTTACCCTAAGGAAAAAGGTTATGTAAGCGGTGTATTAGCTCCAACATTTGCATCTTCAATAGAAAATATTGCTAAGCCTTTACCAGAAGCAGTTAGAGGAGATGCATTAACAATCTCTGAAATAACTATAGGTGAATTAAAGTCATCCCAAAGTTGGCCTATCGAATTTGGAGATATTTTCCCAATTCAGAATTCATTAGATGAAAAAAAATCAATTCCAGGACTAAGACTTTTCAGCAAGAATAGATCTTTGGCACTTGCTGCTTGGTTTAGCAGTTTAGAACCAGTAAAATTAGTAATTAAAAAGAACCAACTTATACTTGAGGCTTCAGAAGATGATAAATGGCTAGTAACAGACTTACCAGATCAAGATGCAAACAAATTAACCGAAAAGTTCGCAAATAGCAAAATAAATTGTTTTGGTTATCAATTTATCTCTATACAATCCACACCCTTCATTCAAAAGTTTGCAGGTTTTTGGATATTAAGAGACATGACATTAATTTCATAAATTAAGGAGAAAAATTATTCAATATAACGAAATAAATTTCTCAAAAACAGAAATTTCTTTTAAAAACAAAAAATTTATATATTACTCATCTCCTATTCTCTGTAAAAATAAATTTAAACATGGTTTTTTTACAAAATCAAACTCTGAAAAATCTCCACCAATATTATTTAGAAAAAATTATCAGTATTGTGTTTTAAATCAGATCCACAGCAATAAAATTGTTTTCGGATCAGGTACTCAAGAAGAAAATAAAATTGAAGCTGATGGTATAGTTTCCAATCAATCAAATCAAAGCTTGTGGATTTACACAGCTGATTGCATGCCTATTTTATTTGCAGATAAAAGTAAAAGATTTGTTGCTGCTATTCACTGTGGAAGAAAAGGTTTAGAAAAAAAAATAATACACAATCTAATTAAAATCTTTGATAAAATAGGGAGTTCAAGAGATGATCTACTTGTTGCCATAGGGCCATCAATATCAAAGATAAATTATCTCGTTGATAAAAAAACCCTAAAGGAGTTTTATAAAAAAGTCGGCAATAAAGGATTAACCAACTCTCTAAAAAATGCTAACAATATATTTAATTTGAAAAATTTAAACATCTCTAAAGATCAGAACTTAATTCAGCTAGATCTAAGAAAATATGCTTATATACAATTCATTAATGAAAATATTCCCAATACAAACATTGATATCTCCAATCTATGCACATATGAATCAAATAATGAATTTAATTCTTGGAGAAGGAGCAAAACACCTTTAAGACAATGGAATTTTATATGTCCATAATTTGTATTTAAGTTAAACAGTCTTGTTTTGTTAAATTTTTAGCAATTAATAAATCTGACATTTCTTTAGTACCATTAATGTTAAATACCTTTGCTATGAGAAGATTTTCTTTGTATCCAAAAGGTTTTATTTTCACCTTACTCCCTCTTGGGAATTCTTTCTTAAGAAGAGCCATTGCTTTTAGCTCATCATTATCATTGACATCTACGCAAGATAATCTAATTGTAAGATTTCTATTTTGATCTCCTACAACAACAGTTTTAGAGCTATTGATTTGAAGGATTTCGGCAGAATATGCTTGAAGTGGATATAGAAAAAACAGAAGAAAAATGATTAAGAATTTTGAAATATTATTCAATTTAGATTTTTTAAATTAATTAAATTTTATATTTTTTTTATAGTTAATTACTACTACCTCAGAAAAATTAGTTTTCACTATTAACATATCCAACCATTTGGGCATTACTTTTTCCTGGAGGCACCATTGGGTAGCAATTTTCTCCTCTTCTCACAACAATATTTATCAAAGCAGGTCCATCGAAATTTAATGCCGATTTCAATTCATCTAATAATTGTTTTCTCTCAGAAATTAAGTATCCTTTTAAACCAAATGATTCTGCTAGTTTCACAAAATCAGGTTCGCCAAAACTCATATCAGAGGCAGAGTACCTTTCATCATAGAAGCTTTCTTGCCATTGCCTTACCATTCCCTGCCAACGATTATTGATTATAACCAATTTTATATTTAAACCATAATGCGATAAAGTCCCTAATTCTTGTATGTTCATCAAGACGCTAGCATCTCCTGCTATGCAAATTACATCCGAATTAGGCAAGGCTGCTTTAACACCAATTGCTGCAGGCAATCCAAAACCCATAGTACCTAAACCAGCGCTACTGATCCATTGCCTTGGAGCATTTCTGAGATACTGAGCAGCCCACATTTGATGTTGACCTACATCTGTAGTTATATAAGCTTCTGGGCAAAAATCCCTAACTTTTAAGAGAACTTCCTGAGGGTAAATTTCTCCTTCAGCTGGAGGAATAAATAAAGGATGCTTATTTTTCCAATAATTAATTTTTTCTAACCAATTATTAGTATTTAAAGAGGTTTTATTATTTGAGAAGTTTTCATTTATTTTACAAACAGCTTTTGATACATCAGAAACGATTGCTACATCTACACGTCTATTTTTATTTACTTCTGCGGGATCAATATCTATATGAATAATCTTTGCAGTGGGAGCAAAAGTGTCTAATTTACCAGTAACCCTATCATCGAATCTAGCTCCAATAGCAATTAAAAGATCACATTCTGTAACTGCAAAGTTTGCGTATGCAGTTCCATGCATTCCTAACATACCAACAGATAAATCATCTTTTTCATCAAAAGCACCTTTCCCCATTAAAGTAGTCGTCACTGGGATCTGATAATTATTAGCTAAGGTTGCAATTCCTTCATGGGCACCTGAAGAGATAGCGCCACCGCCAACATAAAGTAATGGTCTTTTAGACTCTTCTATTAATTCAATTATTTTTTTAATATCTTTATCATTTATTTCTCCATTACTTTTAAAACCTTTAGGAATCCTGTCTCCAGGTAAAACTCTTTCATAATTAAAAAATTCTTGGCCTACATCTTTCGGTATATCTATTAAAACAGGTCCTGGTCTTCCAGAAGATGCAATGAAAAAAGCCTCTGAAACTACCTTTGCGATGTCTGAAGGATCTCTAATTACCCATGAATGTTTAACTATTGGAAGAGTTATACCAAAAATATCAGTCTCTTGAAAAGCATCTGTACCAATAGAAGGTCTTGGAACTTGACCTGTAACTACTACCATAGGGACCGAATCCATTTGTGCAGTAGCAATTCCTGTCACTAAATTAGTTGCACCAGGGCCTGAAGTTCCAAAACATACTCCTACTTCTCCAGTAGATCTAGCATATCCATCCGCTGCATGAGAACCACCTTGTTCATGCCTAACCATATAATGTTTTAACCATCCATCTTGTTCCGCTTTATGTACAGCGTCATAAATTGGCAGTATAGCCCCACCAGGATATCCAAAAATGACCTTTACACCATGTATTCTTAACGAGTCCATTAGTGCATCTGCACCAGTAATCCATAAGGGATATTTATTTTCTGAATCACCTTTTGACAAAGGTCTCGAAGTAAGAGTCACTAAAGAAATTCAATCTATATATTAAATACTAAACTCAATTAAATAGTTTTGCCCAATTTAGAAATGTAATGTCAGAATTTGATTTGTATTGAATTGAAGTGATTTTAAAAACTAAGATATTTATAATATTCCTAATCTATGTAAGGGACCAACCCCTGAGATAAGTTCAATAAAAAGTACTAGAAATACAAGCATTGCGACCCTACCATTCCATACTTCTGAACTATTATTCCACCCCCATTGCCATTTTTCCTGGGGATAAAGTTTAACTTTTTCAGGTAACTGAGAAGCCTCTTCTATATTTACAATAGGTCCTTCAAGACAGGAAATAACTAAATCACTAAGCCCATCTATGAAAGTTGGGTGTGTATTTAAAGCTTTCACCCTTCTGAAATTTTTGATACCTTCTTTCTCCGCAAGTTCTTTATATTCAATATCAATTTCTTGCAATGTTTCAATATGTTCACCAACAAAACTTATTGGAACCACAATTAAATCATTAACCTTTGATCTACCGAGATCTTTCAAAACATCTTCTGTATAAGGTTTCAACCATTCGACTGGGCCAACTCTACTTTGATAGGAAAGTGTATAAGGATTGCTATGGCCTAAATACTTCTCAAGTTCATTGATTATTAATAAAGAACAATCCTCAATTTGATTTTTATAAGGATCTCCAGCTTCCTCAACATAGCTCTTAGGGACCCCATGAGCAGTGAAAAATATATGCGCTTTTGGAGGTGATTCACAAAGAGAAATTTGTTCAGAAATCAATTCAACCATAGACTTTAAATATCCTGATTGACTAAACCAACTTCTTACACATCTCAATGGAATTTCCTTAAAGTCATTATCACAGTCACGCAATTTCTTTAATTCTCTAAAACTAGAACCACTTGTACTTATTGAGAAATGTGGATACAACGGTAACACAACAATTTGATCTATCCCATCTGCCTTCATATCAGCGATAGCTGATTCTGTAAAAGGATGCCAATATCTCATAGCAATGTAGGTAGTAGCATTTAAACCCCTTTCTCTTAACTTACTTTGTAATTCTCTAGCTTGTTGTTCAGTTATCCTTCTAATAGGAGATCCACCTCCTATAGCTAGATAAGCCTGCTGAGAACTAGTGCTCCTAAGTGTACTAATTAACCATGCCAAGGGTTTCTGAAAAACAGGGAAGGGGGTCCTAATTATTTCAGGATCGGAAAATAGATTATATAAGAATGGGCCAACATCGGTAATGCGCTCAGGCCCCCCTAAATTCATTAGTAGGACGCCTATCTTTTCCATTTAAATTTTATGGAGATTGAAAAAAAACATTAAAAACGTCATTATAGGGCAATTATATAAGTAAATGAACGTAATTCAGGAAATTAATAATGTCAATGATAAATTTGCTTCCCAAGGAAGCAAACTGAGAATTGAAAAAAGAGGTGAAAAGCTTAATATTAGAGGGTCTCTTCCTTCGAAAGACGATAATAATAATTTCAAAGTGCAAAGAATATCTCTCGGTCTTAAGGCTGATATTTCTGGATTAGAAGCGGCTGAAAAAAAATTACAATTGATAAACTTGCAACTGGAGTTAAATCAATTTAACTGGATCAACTGGGCTAGTAAGACTCATAAAAAAGCAATTCACAATGATTGTGAATTTTCAACAAAAATAAATCAATTTGAGAAATTCTTCTTTCAAGAGAATAAGAATGAATATTTAACAAGCACCAGAAAAACTACTTGGAGAAGTTCCTATAAGCCCTATCTAAAAAGAATACTAAACATTTATGAATCTTCAAGTAATCCAGATATAAGAAATATTTTTTTAAAGACACTTGCAACTTATAAGGAAGGTAGTAGAAGTAAAAAACAATGTGCAACTTCATTAAGTGTTTTCGCGAAGTTTTTAGACATTAAACTTCCTGAAGATTGGAAGTTGAATGCTAAAGGATATGGTTTAAGAAAAGCCAGCTTTAGGGATCTCCCAACTGATGAAATGATTGAAAACCTATGGTTAAAAATTCCCAACAAATCATGGAAATTTGTTTTCGGTCTTATGGCTACATATGGATTAAGAAATCATGAAGTCTTTTTTTCTGATTTGAGCTCTTTAACAAATTCTGGGGACAAAATCATTAGAGTTTTACCTACAACTAAAACGGGCGAACATCAAGTCTGGCCATTCCATCCAGAATGGATCGAAAAGTTTGAATTATTTGAACTAGGAAATAATCCAGAACTTCTACCTAATATTAATAAGGACCTAAAAATTACCACTTTACAAAATATTGGCAAAAAAATTACAAATCAGTTTAAACGTTACTCTCTACACATAAAACCTTACGATCTTCGTCATGCCTGGGCAGTGAGGACAATCTTTTATGATTTACCAGATACTGTTGCTGCAAGGATGATGGGACACTCTGTTAGTTTACATACTCAAACTTATCATCACTGGATTACCAAAAGAGATCAACAACAAGCAGTTAATAATGCGCTTTCAAAATTTAAAAATCGATAAGTATTTCAAGAATTATAATTTTTATAAAGAGCTAATACTCAATGCCAAAAGAAAAATTTTCTTCAGAAAACATCTCTAAACTTGATCATCAAGCCAATAAACTTGGGATCGGAGGTATGTTATCTCCTGAAAAGGATGAAAGCTTGTATAAACAAAGAATGCAGCAAAGAAAAGATATTCAATCGCAAAGGATAAAAATAAGAAAAGAAAAAAAAGGATTATTAATTGTTTTTACTGGTAATGGGAAAGGGAAAACAACTGCCTCTTTAGGAATGGCATTAAGAACGTTAGGACATGGTCACAAAGTAGCTATTATTCAATTTATTAAAGGGGGTTGGAAAACTGGAGAAGAAAAAGCTCTTAAAAATTTTTCTTCAAATATATCCTGGCATTCATTGGGCGAAGGCTTTACCTGGGAAACACAAAATAGAATTAGAGATGAAAAGTTAGTGAAAGAAGCATGGCAACTTGCGAAAGACTATATAAAGGATGAATCTTATAAACTTATAATTCTTGATGAAATTAATATCGCCACAAAACTTGGATATCTTACTTCTGAAGAAATAATTACATTTATAAAAAGCTTAAATAAAAGAAAAAATCATATAGTTTTAACTGGAAGAGGTGCCTCCGAGTCAATTATTAATTATGCTGATCTGGTAACAGAAATGAAACTAATTAGGCATCCTTTTAAAGAGCAAGGGATAAAAGCACAAAAGTGCGTTGAGTTTTAATCAAATACAAAATGTTTTTATTTAATCCAGTAAGGTAGGGAAATGTTTAAAGAAAAAAGCAATATCTGAAAAAATAATAAATTCTGTATCTTTACTTGCTAAGGTCTTAAAAGTATGATTATTGAATGACTTACAAAAGAGTTCTATTAAAGCTTAGTGGCGAAGCTCTAATGGGAGACAAACCTTACGGCATAGACCCAGCTATAGTCCAATCAATTGCAGAAGACGTTTTACAGGTAGTAGCAAAAAATGTTCAACTTGCAATAGTTGTTGGTGGGGGCAACATATTTAGGGGACTTAAAGGATCTGCTGATGGTATGGACAGAGCGACTGCTGATTATGTTGGGATGTTGGCAACAGTAATGAACGCAATTTCACTTCAAGATGGGCTAGAAAGAGTTGGGGTAGAAACCAGAGTCCAAACTGCTATAGAAATGCAAGAAATTGCCGAACCGTATATTAGAAGGAGAGCAATGAGACATCTAGAGAAGGGGAGAGTAGTGGTTTTTGGGGGTGGATGTGGAAATCCATTTTTTACGACTGACACAACTGCTGCTTTAAGAGCAGCCGAGATAAATGCTGAAGTGGTTATGAAGGCTACTAAAGTTGATGGAGTTTATGATTGTGATCCGAATAAATTTCAAGAAGCAAAAAAATATTCCTCTCTTAGTTACCAACAAGTCCTTAGTGATGAAATAGCAGTAATGGATAGTACTGCTATTGCACTTTGCAAAGATAATAATATTCCAATCATGGTTTTTAATATCTTCAAAAAAGGGAATATCTCCAAAGCAGTTGCAGGAGAGCCTATAGGTTCTTTAATAAGTTAAAGCTAAATTAAATTATTTTTCTAAATCATGAAGGAACAAGACATTGAAACAAATATGAAAAAAAGTATTGAAGCTACTCAAAGAAACTTTAATACTATAAGAACCGGGAGGGCTAATGCATCATTGCTAGACAGAGTAAGTGTTGAGTATTATGGTGCAGAGACTCCAATAAAATCACTTGCAACAGTTGCAACTGTTGATTCACAAACCATTTCAATACAACCATTCGATCTCTCATGCTTACCAGCAATAGAAAAAGCGATATCAATGAGTGATTTGGGGATTACTCCCAATAATGATGGGAAAATCATAAGAATAAATGTCCCCCCGCTAACTGAGGAAAGGAGAAAGGAATTTTGTAAGTTAGCCTCCAAATATGCTGAAGAAGGGAAAGTAGCTTTAAGAAATATAAGAAGAGATGCTGTTGATAGAGAAAAGAAAGACGAAAAGGAGGGTCTAATTTCTATTGACGAATCAAGGGATAATCAATCAGAAATACAAAAAATTACTGACAAATTTATTTCTTTAATTGAAAAAAAATTATCTGAGAAGGAGAAAGAAATACTAAAAGTTTGAAGGAGTTCGACATCATAATTATTGGAGGGGGACTATCGGGATCCTCTACTGCCCTATACCTATCAAAAAAAGGGTATTCGGTTTTAGTAATAGAAAAAGAAAAAGTTCAGACTATGAAACCATGTGCAGGAGGGATGGCTTCCTCAATGAAGAAATTTCTCCCTTTGGATATTGAAACAGTTATAGAATCTAAGATTAGAAATGTTGAATTCACCTGGAAGGCATCTGATAAAGTTATCGCTGATCTTTCTGGGGAATCACCTTTTTGGATAATTAATAGAGACAAATTAGATCTATTATTACTTAATCAAGCTCTGAAATATGGTACTGAAATACTTAGGCCAGCAAAAGTAGAAAAAATTTCTAAAGAAAACGAAAAATGGGTAATACATATGTGTAATAAATGTAAATATAGATCTGAATTTCTTGTTATCGCCGACGGTTCACAATCACAGTGGGCTGATTATTTTAAATTAGGTCCAAAACAACCAAAATTCGCTAATACTATCGCATTAAGATTAAATGGTTTGGGTAATATTCCTAAAGATTCAGTTAGATTTGAGTTTGGATTTGTAAAAAATGGCTTTGCTTGGGCATTCCCATTAAAAGAAAGCATAAATATTGGCTTAGGAACTTTTATAAATAATAGTCATTTAGATAATGAAGAGATAAATCATAAAATCATGAAAAGCTTTGGATTTGAAGATTTAACGTTTAAAACGATTAATAAAAAGCTAAGAATATGGAATGGTTTTCACAAACTAAATGGGGATAAAGTACTTGCAGTTGGTGATGCAGCCTCTCTTTGCGATCCATTTTTAGCTGAAGGAATAAGGCCAGCTTTAATTAGTAGTTTTTATGCAGCAGAAAACATAGATCAATGTCTATCAAACCAAATAGATCATTTACATCATTATTCAAAAACAATCAATAATCAATGGGGAAAATCGATGGTCTGGGGGAAAAGAATTGCACAAGTATTTTATAGATTTCCCAAAACTGGTTATCAATTAGGAGTTAAAAGAAAAACAGCTCCTAAACGTATTGCCCAAATATTATCAGGGGAGATGAATTATGAAGACATCGCAAAAAGAGTAATAAAGAGACTTTTAACAAGAAGCTAATTTTACTTTTACTAATTAATTAGCAATTATATTTAATTTGTAGAAATTAATTTTTGCATCTTAATTTCTGAGAATCTTTTTAGTATCAACTCTTCTAATTCTTCTATAGCTTTGCTAAATCCTGTTATTCCCTCACTAAGCTTTTCACTTGCCATTTGATCTTCTAACATATTCAATCTAAAATCTTTTTCTTCAAATTTATACTCATTGAAATTATTTAAATGGATATTTTCGTCTAATTTCTTAATTAATTCTCCTTCTTCTTTATTTAGTTCATCAAGAAACTTTGGCGCGATAGTTAAGAGATCACAACCCGCTAATTCTTTTATTTCATCAACATTTCTAAAACTAGCTCCCATTACTTCAGTCTTAAATCCCTTTTCCTTGAAATAATTATAGATTTTAGTAACTGAAATAACACCAGGATCTTCAGGGCCTTCAAAATTAGCTTTGCCAGTTTTGGCTTTATGCCAATCCAAGATACGGCCAACAAAAGGCGAAATTAAAGTTACCTTGGCATTTGCACAAGTTACAGCTTGGCAGAAGTTAAAAAGTAAAGTCAAGTTGCATTTAATTCCCTCTTTTTCTAGAATTTCAGCCGCCTTAATTCCTTCCCAAGTGGAAGCTATTTTAATTAAGATTCTTTCTTTATCTATTCCAAAACTCTTGTAGAGATTTATTAATTTTCTCGCTTTTTTTACCGTAGCCTCAGTATCAAAGCTAAGTCTTGCATCAACCTCTGTAGATACTCTTCCTGAAATAATTTTTAGTATTTCCTTACCAAAAAACACTGAAACCTGATCAATGGCTTCTTGAATTAATTCGTTTTCAGAAAATCCATCTAACAATGATTCTTTTGAACTTTTCAAGGCTTCATCGATTAGTTTTACATAATCAGGATTCTTGGCGGCAGCCAATATAAGTGATGGGTTAGTAGTAGCATCCCTGGGTTGAAATTTTTTAATCGAATCTAAATCTCCAGTATCAGCTACCACAATAGTCATAGATGACAACTGTTCCAAAATTGATTTCATATTTAAATAATCCTATTTATATATACAAACTAGCTTTAATTTCTTATGAAATCATCAAAAAAAAAAATAAATACTTATAAATTTTAGAAATTTTAGAGTTTTTTAACAATCCTCTTATTCTCTTTAGTTATTGGTGGAATTTTTTCAATCACGATTAAGCTTTCGATAATTTCTTTAGCCACAGGTAATGCGACTGTTGAACCATAGGCACCATAAGAATTCAATGGCTCATCTATAACTACAAGAACAACATACTTTGGATCGTTTACTGGTAAAGCTGCTACAAAACTACAAACTTTTTTAAGCGTATAGATACCATTTTTAGCCTTTTGAGATGTTCCAGTTTTGCCTGCAATTCTGTAGCCATCTATTTTGACTTTATCCCCACTACCACTTTCAACAACACTCTCCATCCATTTAAGAACAATTTCAGATACATCACTAGAAAACAATCTTTTTTGTGAACCTTTTTTTAAGGATTCTTTAAAATTGAATGTTACATGAGGAATCACTTCATAACCACCGTTTGCTAAAGCAGCATGAAGTTGGGCTAACTTTAGTGGAGAAATTGAAAAACCTTTACCAAAAGATGCGACTGCTGGCTCAATAGATTGATTAACAAATACATCTTTTCTTTTTAGATGTCCCGCCGTAGATTCAAATAAGTCAGTAGTTAAATTTGAATTAATTCCTAATTTATTCAACCAATCCCAATAAGTTGAAGGCTGCATTTTTTGCATTATCTTCACCATCGCAACATTACTTGAAACTTGTAAGACTTCTGGATAATCAATGTATCCATTCCCTTTTTTATTCCAATTCGAAAGTGTCCATCCTCCAACATTAATCTTTCCAGTATCCTCTACATAGCCATTTTCTTGAATTATTTTTTCTTCTAATGCCAAAGCTAAATTTATAGGTTTAAAAGTCGAACCAGGCTCAAATAAATCTTGCGAATACCAACCCTTGAATAATTCTGGATTATATTGCCAGAATTTATTTGGATCATATGAAGGCACCGATGCTAAAGATAGAATTTCTCCATTTGTTACATCCATAACTATTGCAAAGCCCTTTTTTGCTTTCCACTTCATTACTTGCTTTGATAAAGATTCAAATGAAGCTTTCTGTAATTTTGAATCTATCGTTAAACCTAAACTCTTATAATCAGAGATAAAATCTCTTGGCCCAGAATTGTCTGGCAGGGGTGTTCCATCTCCACCTCTTTTTATAAAAATGCTTTTATTTAATACTTTAATTTTCTGATCCAAATGTAATTCTAAGCCTGCTGAGCCTTTGTTCTCATCATTCACAAAGCCAACAACATTAGAATAAACCTTTCCTTGTGGGTAATATCTTTGAGAATATTTAAATAAATCAAGGCCACTTATTTTTAGCTTTCTAATCTTATCTGCTTTATCTTCTGTAATTTGATTTGCTAGTTCGATACCGAAGTTATTATCATTAAATTTTTCTAAGAGAAGTTCATCATTGATACCTAAAATAGGTGATAATTTCTTAACTACTTCTTCAACTCCTCTAACTGTATTTATTGAATCGCCTGGGAAATTAAAATATTTGGGATGAGCCCATAATTTATATAGAAATTTATCATAGGCAATCAATCGATTGTTCCTATCAACTATTGATCTTCTTGTTTTCAAAGAAATAGTTCTAGAAGATTGTATTGACCTGGCTTTATTTTTTAAATCAGACGCACTAAAAACTTGCAAGTTAATCAGCCTTCCAAACAAAGAAAATATTATTACCAAAAAGAAAATATATGTTAACTTAAATCTTTTTTCTTCAAGAGGTAAAAGATGAACAATTTTTTTACTTTTTTTCATTAATATCCAATTTGATATCTACTATCTTTTAAGCCACTAATGATGTTTTTTATTTCTTTTTTAAAATAATTTGCTTTCTTTTCTTCAATTTTATCTATATAAATTAAATCTTTAGGAGTAGTTTTTTTAAAATCATTAAGAGAATCAAGTTTACTAATATAAAATTCTTCAGTTTTGGAAATATAATCGATCAGATTATTATTATTAGCTTTAGTTGTAGTTATAAGTTTAAAAATCGTAGACCATTTCCTTTGGCTATTAAAAGATAGGCTAAATAAGATTAATATCAATAATAATAAAGAGATGTTAATGGTATTAAATATATTATGAATTAATTTTAATGATGATATTTTTTTTAAACTTAATTTACTTTTGTATAAACTTTTTTTTTAAAAGAATATTCATTCTCAAAAGTTTTCATCTGGTAATTATATTTTAAATTATAAAACGTATTATTTATTAAATAAACACCTTTTAGATTGATATGCAAGTAAAAAACTTAAATTCTTTACGTTCTTAATAAGAACAAATTCAAGAAAGTCAAGCCATTCCATAAAGAATGCATAATCACAGAAGAAAGCAAGCTTCCCGAAGCAATTCTCGTAATACCTAGTCCTATTCCTAAAACTAATAATGGCGGCATTTCGCTAATACTTAAATGTGCCAAAGCAAAGATAAATGCAGAAATTAAAATGCCTAAAATTATTCCAAAATCTCTTGATAAAATTGGAAGTAAAATTCCACGAAATATAATCTCTTCAAACAAAGGCGCTAAAAGTGTGGTTGTTAAGAATAAAAGTATGAATGAAAAGTAATTATTATTGTTAAGAACAATTTCTAGCAATGGATTACTACCAGTTTGATTCTCAATTAAAATATTCATGATTAATGAGACCAACAAAACAAAAGGTATGATCATTAACCAGCCCTTAAAACCCTGAATTATGGCATCTTTAATTGGCAACTCATTGAATTGAAAATAATCCTTTTTAAAAAAGAATTCGCCATTCAAAGATTTGATTTGATAGTAAACAATTAATAATGGAGGTATAGCCATAAATAGATATCCAAAAAATATTTTCAATGCTTGTAACAACTCAATTGAGAGATCTTTCGAAAAAAAATCCACTAAACCTATTGAAAATAAAGGAGATACAACTTCTCCTAAAACAACAAATCCTCCTGCGATTAATAAAACCATATCTATTAAATCCAAATCCAAGGGCTTAAACTCTTTCCAAACAATTTTCTTAAGAGAAATAGAGGTCCATAACGTTTTTAAAACGAGAATTGAGCCAAGCAATATAGTAAATAAGGGTATTAACCTAATAGCTAATATTTTTACAAACATTCTTTGAGAAAGTGATTTTGTTATCAATGCACTTGCATCAAAATCAAATTTTTTGCTTAATAAGTGATATAAAAATCTATCGTCTTTAAAGAAATCAAATTGATCATAATTAGGTTTATATGATTTATTATTAGATTTCCTCTCTAAATCATCAAATAATAATTTATAGTTTTTGTTTTTAAATTCATAAGAAGAATTGTTCTTGATTTCAAAATCGGGCAGGTCTGAAGAAATTATCCAAATTAATTTATTTCTTTCTGTTAGTTCATCAAAAGAAACACTAGAAAGAGAATTATTTATTTCTTGAACTGGATCATTTGCACTAACATATTTTTTAAAATTAGAAGGCAATGATTGGAGAGCTAATTCTGCAATTTCTTTTTCTTTTTGACTAATATCGAAAGAGACAGAAGGTCTGTTTAAACTATCTTTTAAACCTTGTTGCCATACAAAGAAAGTAAAAAGTAAAGAAATAAAAGCTAAAAAAAGTTTTTTCCTAGAAATATTTTTAATCATAATTATTGAGTAAAACTTATAAAACTAAAAAAAACTATCATTGAAATTACTAATTATCATATATCTATTTTTATCACGCCATGAGATGATTAAAATACCATCATTTTCAAATATATATAATGGCCATAAGATTAGTTTTAGTTAGGCATGGACTAAGCAGCTTTAATGCAAAAGGATTAATTCAAGGAAGAACTGATGATTCAGTTTTAACCGATATTGGTTACGAAGAAGCTGTTAAAGCAGGTAACGCTTTATCAAAAATAAAATTCGACAGAATCTATTCATCTCCTCTTGTAAGAGCATCAGAAACAGCCAATACAATTAAAAAAAGCTTTAATAAAGAACATAATGTTTTTTATGATAAAAATTTATTGGAAGTAGATCTTAGTTCATGGTCTGGTCTTTCAATTAATGAAGTAAAAAATAAATATCCTGAAATGTATTCTGTCTGGAAAAATGATCCAGAGAACTTAACTTTAAAAAGAAGTGATAATAGAAACTATAAACCAATTCAAGAATTGTTTGACCAAGCAAATATCTTTTTAAAAGATATTATGAAAAATTATTTAGACGAAGATGATGTAAACATTTTAGTGGTAGGTCATAATGCCATTCTGAGGTGTTTAATCCTCTCATTAATTGGTAAGCCTAATAAAGGTTTTAGAAAAATAAGATTAGAAAATGCCTCTTTCTCAATTCTGAATATTTCTAAGGACAATAACAATTGTTACACAACACAAATTGAATGCTTGAATCAAACTTCTCATCTAAATCAAAAAATTCCTAAAAAAATAGGAGATTCTAGAATATTTCTAATAAGACATGGTGAAACAAACTGGAACAAAGAAGGGAGATTTCAAGGTCAAATTGATATTCCTTTAAATAACAATGGTAAAGATCAAGCTAGCAAGACTAGCGAATATTTAAAAGAAATTAATTTCAATAAGGCTTTTTCAAGTTCAATGAATAGACCTTATGAAACAGCACAAATTATTCTTCGAAACAATAAAGAATTAAAAATAATCAAGATAGATGCTCTTGCAGAAATAAGCCATGGATTATGGGAAGGTAAATTAGAAGCAGAAATTAATGAAGAGTGGCCAAATTTACTAAAGAATTGGCATGATAAACCTGCAGAGGTGATAATGCCTGAAGGAGAGTCTATTAGGGAAGTTTCTGAAAGGTCGGTGAAAGCTTTTAAAAAGATTTGTTTATCGCAAAAAGAAAATGATTTAACCCTTCTAGTCGCTCACGATGCAGTAAACAAAACTCTAATCTGTAATATTTTAAGCATTGATTGTTCAAACATCTGGAAAATAAAGCAAGGTAATGGGGGTATAACTGTTATTGACATATTTGATAATCCTCATAAAGAACACGTCATAAGTGCTCTAAACATTACCACACATCTTGGGGGGATATTAGATTCAACTGCATCTGGCGCACTTTAAAAATTTAAAATAAACAAATCTTTTTTTTAAAAAAACTCAAATTTTTCTAAAGGCCAAAATCTTAAGTAAGCCTTACCAATAATCTCATTTTTATGTAGAAATCTACTTCCAGGCCAATATCTTCCATCCCAGCTATTTGCTCT
>QCLA01000005.1:0-59563 GCA_003214935.1 Prochlorococcus sp. AG-412-F02 | reverse complement strand
ATTTTTAATATGGATAAATTACTTGAAAAAATTTTAAAAATTTTTTTCAAGATTTTCAACCCCTTCTCTTGAGAATAAATTAATAATACATAATGAGATTATAGCAGCCAAGTAACCTGAGATATTAAGAAATGGAGGAAGAATTAAAGGAAGAATGATAATACTTTTTAGTGAAGGTTTTACTTTGTCATAACTAAATATAAATAGAGGAACATACCAAAATAAACCCATAATCCATGAAATTGGATTTAATATATTAATCCAATTCATAATCGTTAAGAATGATAATGCTATTGAATATTTTGAGTACTTAGCTAGACAAATAAAAGATCCAATAGTCCCAATAATTCCGCTTAAAAATAAATTATTGGATAATAAAGGATTAGCAAATCCAAAAACGAAAAAATGGGAATGAAATAAATTCCTTGCATCAGATGTCTTTAACATCATTGTATCTTTGATGATACCTAAATTATTTGGTAGTTCTTTTAAATTGCCTGAAGGCATTTGATCCCAGGGAATTGTTATTCTTTCAATAAAAGATTGTCTCCATTCAAGAGGGCATAAAATTAAATTTAGAAAATACAATATTAACAATGAAAGTATTAGATATAGAAATAGTTTTATTCTTTTGTGACTTTGTATAAAAGTGATGGACAATATTAAGGGGAATATTTTTATAAAACCTAAAATCGCAATTATGTTGGCAGTTAAAAAAAGGTTACCTCGTTGATAAAAATATAAGGGTAATAATGCTATGCAAACTAATAAAATATCTATTTGCCCTCTTGAAATGTTTGCAAGCAGAGGGAAACTAATACCGACTATTAGTAATGAATTTGGATTGATATAAAAAAGTCTTTTTTTGATAATTACGAAAGTTATTAATGAAATACTTAAAAGGGAAATAAGATTAAAAAGGTTCTTTGAAATTTCATATGGCAATGTCGCAAGAGGTGTAAAAATGTAAGAGGCAATTGGGGGATATTTCCATCCAGAAAATTTAGAAAGTCCGGAATTTACTGGACCATAGAAATCAACATTTAAAGAAATATGATTTAAGTATGGATTAAGGTTATTTAAAACTGATTTGCCAGCTAAATAAAAAGCTCTATAGTCTATAGCATATGTTTCATTACTTATGTAGAAGATAAGGAAAATTGGACTCAGAGCAATTATATATTTATTCCAATCTATATTATTTTTGATTTTATTCATCTAAACTTTCTACCTTTAGATTATGGCCTATAGTTAATATATTAATTAAGTTTAATAGTTTCAAATAATGATATCTATTGTTATACCAACTTTTAATGAAGTAAAAAACATAATACCTCTTTTAAAAAAATTACTTAGTTTGTTCGACGATTATGACTATGAAATTATAATAGTAGATGATGATTCACCAGATGGAACTTCTGAAGAAGTAGAAAAATATATAAAGGATAAAAAAACTATTAAATTGATAACAAGAATAGGAAGATCCGGATTATCTAGTGCTATTAAAGAAGGTTTAATATTTGCTAAGGGAAAATATTTATTAGTTCTAGATGGGGATGGACAACATCATCCTTCATTTTTGTTGAATATGATTGATGAAATTAAAAAAAATAAATCTGATATAGTTATCGGTAGTAGGTTTCTTCCATCCTCAAAACTAGAAGGATTATCTAAAAAAAGAAGTTTAGGATCAAAAATTGCAAATAAGGTCGCAAGTATTTCGTTAAATAAAAATTATTCAAAATTAACAGATTATTTAAGTGGCTGCTTTTGCCTAAATAGAGATAGTACCAAGAATTTTATAAGAAGAATTGAAATTAATGGATTTAAATTTTTATATGAACTCCTTTCTGTGAGTAAAGGTAAGCTTATGGTGAAAGAATTACCATTAATTTTTAAAGAAAGGCGTTTTGGTAATTCAAAATTAGACTTAGCTATAATTTGGGACTTTCTTATATCAATTATTCATAATTTCACTTTAAGAATCATACCAAGAAGAGCGGTAAGTTTCGGATTGGTAGGTTTATCAGGTGTATTTGTTCAGCTTGGTATGACTTCATTTTTAACCAAAGTTATATTAATGGGATTTTATGAAGCATTACCTATTGCAGTAGTCTCTGCAGCGACCTCGAATTTTTTAATTAATAATCAAGTTACTTTTCGCTCAAATAGATTAAAAAATTTTGCATTATTAATTGGGTTGTTTAAATTTCTTTTAGTTGCATCATTACCTGTACTCGCAAACATAGGAATAACTACAGCTTTTTATAATTATTTTTCTGCTGATGCATTTATCGCACAAATCGCAGGTATAGTTATTGTTTATGCATGGAATTATTTGGCTAGTAGTTCATTTATATGGAATAAATCACTTTAAATTGTTTTTATATTAATATTTAAATTATGGACTTAAAAATAACTAATATTAGATTCAGGAAATTAATCACAAAAATACCACTTATTGATCGTTGGCTAATTGGTCAATTGATTCCACCAATGTTATTTGCAATCGGTGCATTTACTGCTGTGAGTTTAAGTGTTGGAATTATGTTTGATTTAGTTAGAAAAATAGTTGAATTTGGTTTGCCTTTCCAGATTGCGTTGAAAGTTCTAATTTTCAATCTTCCTGGTTTTCTTGTTTTATCATTTCCAATGTCAATGCTTTTGGCGACTTTGCTTGCGTATGGGAAATTATCATCTAATTCAGAATTAATAGCTTTAAGGAGTTTAGGATATTCATATAGGAGATTTATTTTACCGGCAGTTTTTATTTCCATAGTAATGACATTGTTAACTTTTACTTTTAATAATAGCCTTGTGCCAGCTGCAAATCGCGCCGCAGAAAATACGATGAAAGCTTCTTTAGGAAAAGCTATTAGTAGTGAAGAGGGAAAACATATAATGTTTTCTAGATATGGATCGCAAATTGATTCCTCTAATAATATTTCTGCTTCAAATGAAAATTTAACTCATATTTTCTATGCTAAGTATTTTCGCAATAATTTTATGGAACAAGTTACTTTACTTGATTATTCAAGACTTGGAATAGAGCAAACTCTTAAAGCAAAAAAAGGACAATATGACGAAAAAAATAATTTGTGGATTTTTTATGATGGCCGTTTAACTATTACTCAAGATAATGGAGAAATTAGCTTTGTTAATTTTAATAAATATGAATATCCCTTAGGAGCGGGCCCTTTGGAATTAGCAAAAGTACCCTCTGATGCTAATGATATGACAGTAAGAGAAGCAATTAATGCAGAAGCTCTTTATAAAGAAGCAGGAAACATAAAAGAGGCTAGAAAAATGAGAGTAAGAATACAGGAAAAATTTACTCTTCCAGCTGCTTGCTTAGTCTTTGGTTTGATAGGAAGTAGTTTTGGAGTTAGAGCATTGTCCAGATCATCTAGGAGTCAAGGATTTGGTCTGAGTGTGTTAATGATATTTGGCTATTATGTCTTATCTTTCTTCTCTAGTTCACTTGGAGTCAAAGGCATATTAACTCCAGTGATAGCTGCATGGTCTCCTGTTTTAATATCCATATTAATATCATTACTTTTACTAAGACGAGCCACTGAAATTTGATATTTCAATTGTTTGGCATATTGCAAATTTACTAATAACTTTTGAAAAAAAAATCAAAGTATTTTCAGCAAAAAATCTTTGTTATCAATGTACTTTATAACTTAAAAATTATTTATTGAATTAAACTTTATTTTTGTTGAAGGTTTTAATTTATTTTTACAACAATCATTCTAAACAAAACTTCGGGCAGATCAATAATTGTTTAACCTTAATTTAGTATAAATTAATGCATCTACAAAAAAATAAATTTCTCAATTCATGCAATGAAAATTTTGATCATACAAAGGGATATATGTTTGATTTGAATTCTTAAATAGCCACTAAATAAATTCCAAATGAGTATTTTTAACGTTGTTTTTATCTATAGGATGCTTTTGAATAAAAAATAATCTAACAATTAAAGATGCAGAAAAAACTAGCCAATTTATTTTATTGGATTTTATTGAGATCAGCTGAAAATTATTATGGAGAATCATTAAAAGAGTCTTCAATCCCTTATACTCCTTAATATTAATTAAGTAAATAAGATTAAATCATTAGTGAGAATACAATATTCCATATTTTCTAAAATAAATATTATTTAGTAATTTATTCTGTCTTGTAGATATTAATCACTTTATTAGTTAATGATTAAGAATAAAGTGAGAACCAGTTATAGCTTATTCCAAGATCTAGCTACAAGTTATAATTCAATTAATCTACGTTAAATTTGAAAAAAAGAAGAACCAAATAAAGGCTATTGCATTAAGTCCGAAAATTCCTGCTAGAAATATATATGCAAATTTTCTTCCAATAAAGGCGGTTTCAGGTTCAAGCTTTACCCTCATTTTTTCCTGTAAATATATAAATCAATTTAGCACTTTCTTGAAAACTAAAATTAGTTTTTAAGAAAACTTTTTAATTAGAATAAATTAACCTAGTCGCAATAGACTAGACATTCTTTCTTAGATGGATTTTTTTTGCATAAATCATCCCAATAACTTAAAAAAACAGATTTTGTTTCTAAATCATTTGTGAAGTTCTGTTTGTTTTTATTTGGAATAATGAATTTATCATTTAAAGCCATTATTATACTTCCTTATTTAATACTGTTGTTTATAACCTTTCTTGGTTTGCGTAAGTCTAGCTACAAGATAGGTTAGGAAAATTAGCCAGAATACTAATTCTAAACCGATGTTGGACATTTGATTTAACTCCAATCATTTGATCTTAGTCTAATACTATTTTTTTTCTTTCGATAGAGTCTTTATACTGATTTATTAGCATTATTGTTCTAGGTTTAATTTGATATATATCCATTATTGATTATAAAATAATTTGTTTCTAAACTAATTAATAATTAAAGAAAATACTCTAAGTAATCCAATATAATTCTCAAAATTTTTTGAACTCTATTCACAGAAAATACCCTTAAGTTTTGTAAAGTTAACAATTATTATATTAAGGAAAAAAGAACTAAAAAGTTAATTTCAAAAAAACAGATTTATTAAAAATCTGTTTTTTAATTGGACTATAAAAGAAATTATTTAGATAAATCCTGGGATTATTTGACCTGTTGTTAAATATGCTCCAACCAGTGCAAGGAAACCCATCATAGCAAATCTACCATTTAGCTTTTCAGCTACAATTTTCTCTTTTTCAACTAATTTAGTTTGAGAATTTTTCATTAGAACCAACCAGGAATGATTTGACCTGTTGTTACGTATGCCCCAACGGCTGCTACGAAACCGAGCATTGCCGCCCATCCATTAAATCTTTCTGCTTCAGGAGTCATTTTCTTTTAATAAATTATGTAAATAAATATAACATATATATATATTTTTGTAAAGAAAATGAACCTTGAAGGCGTAATTTCCCTTTTTTTAATCATTTCTGATACATATATGTATACTTTTCTTGTAGCGCTGTTCTCGAAAGTTATTCTGAGATTTAAATTTTTTATCAAATTAACTTTGGATTCATAATATAAGCTTGATTTTTTCAAAAATATATATTTTAAAGACAGCCATTAGGTATAAAAACGTTTTTTGATTTATTAGGTTTGGGCTTAGTTATGAAAAAGAATATTTTTTATTTTAAATAATTGCTATTAATTAAGTAATTAACTTTATAAGACTTATGTCCTTTGCAACTTATTACATGCATTTAGTTTTTTCAACTATTCCTTCTTTATTAAGTTCTGATTGGATACTTTATGTATTACCTGCTTTAACAGTTTCAATATTATTTTTTAGTTTAAAAATAATGTTTTATAGAGCTCCTAAATTAAGAAGAGCTAAGTAATAAGCGCAGTATTTTAGTTGATTTTATTTTTAAAGCATCTTTTGAAGTGGTTTTAATTTGGATAATAGACTTTTTTTCCCTGCTACTAACAGAAATAAAACTTTTATAGGTGATGTTTTATCAAGAATTATTGATAAAAATGGATCTATTTTAGAAATTGGAAGTGGTAGTGGAGAGCATGGAGTAGCATTTCAAAAACGCTTCCCAGAAATAATATGGCAAACTAGTGATCCAGATTTACGCCATAGGCAAAGTATAAGTTCTTGGATTCTTTATGAAAAATTAAATATGAAAATGCCACAACCTTTGGCAATAGATGTTGAGATAACCCCTTGGAAAATTTCATCAGAGCTATGTTTATCTCTTCAAGTAATTGTTTCTATTAATTTGATTCATATATCATCTTGGAATTGTACTCGATCACTATTTAAAGAGTCTGGGAAATTGCTTAGTCATGGAAAATATTTGATGTTATATGGACCATTTAAAATAAATAATGAACATACAAGTCAAAGTAACTATTTATTTGATAAATCATTAAAAATGCAAAACAATAACTGGGGCGTTAGAAATTTGGATAAAGTGAATGAAGAGGCATATAATAATGGTTTTGATCAAAAAGAGCTAATCTTTATGCCAGCTAATAATCTTTCGATTATTTATAAAAAAGTATCTGTATAAAATTTTAAAGAATTTAATTTTTAGTTAGAATTTTCACAAGTAAATTAGCTCGCTAACTTTTCATTCCATTCTTTGTATTTTTTATCTAAATCAGAAACTTTTTCTCCTAAAGTTAATTGTCTTTCTAATAATTTCACTTTAGTAAGAGTTATTATTTCTGAGTAGAATTTAATTGGTTGTTTACCATGTAAATTGTCTCCACTCATAATTTATTGCATTATATTTGTTTATATATTTTTAGGATAAAAAGGCAATAGGATCTTGTTTTTTTATATTTTTTTCAGATTTATGCAAATTAATGTGATATTAAAATTTTTTAAACAGTATTTTTTTTAAGATTATTTTTTATAAGAAGATTGCCATAAATACTTTCCCTCATCGGTTTCTGATTTAACAGCAACACAATTACAAGCTACATTCCAGAGAGCTTTATGTATAGGGTCTGGATTATAAAGATAAGCTTTGTTAAAGGCTTTTTGTATTAAAAAAGTAGCCTTCTTAGCATGATAATGGGGAATAGTTGGACATACATGATGCACTACATGACTAGAACCAATATTATGATGCAAAAAGTTAAGAATTTTGCCGTAAGGTCTATCAATAGATAGAAATGCTCCTCTCATAAATGAAAATTCTGAATTGGATAGATGAGGTACATCTGTATCTGTATGGTGGAGCCAAGTATATATTACTAACCAACAATTAACAATTAATAAAGGGCCAAAGTAGAGACCCATTATTGGAAAAATTCCATAATTAGATACTAAAAAGATAAGCCCTAATATTGTTAAAGCTACCCCAATATCTGATATCCAAACTTTCCTAGTCCAAATTGAAGGCCATAATGCATTGGAAAATGGTTTTGTTGGCCAGAAATGATTAGAAGTTCCATATTTTATACCTCCAGTGCTTCCAGTTAATAAATAAGCAGGCCAACCAAATATTAGATGTAAAATAAGTTGAAGAAGTCCATAGTTTTTCTTCCCTAAGTGACTAGAAAAGGCAAGTTCCTTTTCACCGCCAACTTTTTCGGTAATCCCATTCCCATAGACAACCAATGGAACATGGGTTTCTCCATTTGTCACATTATTGGTGAAACGATGATGAACAGCATGTGAACGTTGCCAAGAGAAATAAGGAACAAGGAGTAATGAATGAAGTAAATAACCTATGCTGGTTTCCAAAACCTTGTTCTTTGAGAATGCCCCATGCCCACATTCATGGGCAATTACCCAGAATCCCATCGCAGTAGTTCCTGATATAAAGGCATAAAGAATCCAAATCGGGATCATTTTTGGAGTCAACGGAATTGATAATCCTATGAATATGACTACTGATTGAATTAAGATTGTTTGTAAAAGGTATCTTAAGGAGATCCTTGTTGAAGAATTGAAATATTGATCAGGGATGATATTCTGAAATTCTTTTAAACTTGGAATATCACTCATCTTTATTTCAAGTGCTTTGCCTTTAAGGCCAGAGAAATTAATATTACTCAAATTTTTAGGTAAGTATTTAGTTAAATAAAAATGAATTTATATTTTCTATTATCTATCACAGCATCTGTTTATTAAAGCAATGTGTAGATTCAAACTTCAAGAAAAAATAGATAGTATAAATTTATAGACCGCGAACGTATCTCTTAGGTAATGCAGATTGTTTTCTTGGCTTAACCAAAATAGGCAACAAAATAACTCCTAATGTAAAAACACAAATTGGAGCAACAACCAAAAATATTGATTCTAAAGACATAAATTTATTTTTAAATTAACATATCCATAGCATTGATTTTTTTAATAGTCATCCGTATTTATATCTAATAAGAATAATCTCGTTATAACTATCTATATTATTAAGCAAAGGAAAAAAAAATATTAAAAAAATCCAACTTCTTGAAATTCCATCCTATTTACTATCTACATAAGTATATCGATTTAAGGTATTTATTATGAATAAAGATAAAAAATGGATGTTAATGACCTACTATTGTCCGACGCATGGAGATGTAGGAAGAATCGAGCCAGTTGAAATACCCATTGAGGAGATAAGTAAAACCCTTTTTAAAAACTCAAAACCTCAAAAAAATCTCGATGAATCACAATAGTTTTGTATTCAATATTAAATCTTTATTTTAAATATGTTTACATACTAAAAAAGAATCTAGTTTTAATATAAAAATAACCTATTCATTTGTTGGTAAATTCTGTTTCGAGGTAAAGGCAATTAAATTCAGTGAAATAAGGAGAATAAAAATCGGTTTAAATATTTTTGCCAGGAAATTTTTTTAATTTAAATTGTTTTAGAGAAGAGACCAATGAAGTAATATATAGTTTCTTAAATATGTCGCTAAATAATTATTTTTAATTCTAGAAAAAGTTACCAATTATTTTTAAGCTTGCTCTGATTCACAAGTTAATTCACATTGATTCAGATCATTAGTAGCAATCTTATCTAATATTCTTAACATATCAATCTCTGAAAGCTCTCCATTAGAGTTCCATTTTAATGTTGTTTTTCTTTGTGCATTATTTTTTTTATTCATTGTTGATTGCCTCCTTTTAAATGAATTTCTACGCAACGAGTAACACATTCTTGATGGCCATCTACAATACTGCATTCAGTAATACATTCAAAATATGAATTGATAGCATCTCTTTCTGGATTCTGATTGGAAGAAATAACTGAATCATTCATAAAACTAATACATTAATTTGGAATAGATATATAGCACGGCATTAAGATTTAAAATCTAATTTATTAAGTTAATTAGAAAAAATAAGTATTATTTACTAGCTTGAGCTTTAACTTATTTGAGGCTGAAAACTCATTAATAGAAATATTTTAAAAGACTTCTAAAGTAAGTAATATTTTGATTTCAAATATTCATTTTTACAATATAAATACTTTTTATTTTGTAATGCCTTAAAAAATTTCCTATTTAAAAATCAGCATAAAGACTGATTTACTTTTAAAGAATTTAGTTAGATGATAATAAAGTATACTTTTTAGATTCTCAAATGAAATCATTAATGAATTGGCTTTCTAAAATGTTAGAGAGTATGGCAAATGCTTTTATTCATCCTTTGAGGAATGATGTACCTCCATCTATTGGAACTCATGCTTATAGTAGTATTCCTTTAAAAAGAAAATTACGAAGAAGGTTTAATTAAGTTTTATTTTATTGGAATTAATTTTTCATTCTTGCTATCCCAAATAATATATTTGAAACAGTTTGGAAAATCTGTTAAATTTAAAAATTTTGACTGATGAAGTAAATTAATATTTGCTTTATGGCATGCTCTAAGGTTGTAATTTGGGATCCTTTCTGAGAGATGGTGAATGCTATGGAATGATATATCAGCTAAAAACCAATTCAGCCAATTTGGGAGATTTAAATTACTACTGCCATAAATAGCACCATTAACAATATCCCAATTTTCTGTATTACTTGCATATGACTTTTCAAAGTTATGTTGTACGAAAAAAATACATATGAAAATCGCAGCAGAAAAAGTAGATATTATTGAATAGAAGGTTAAGAAGAAAACAGCACCTAACCATTTGCACATAAATATCCATAAAGGTATAACAATTAGGTTGTTTGTTATTAAGTCAAATAATTCCCAAAAATTATCCCCATAATCTGAGAAAGGAGGTTTAATCCTTGATTTGATATTTAAAAGTTTAGAAAATTTTCTTTTTTTAATTTTGATAAAAGTTTCTTTTAATATAGATTGAGTAATATTAAAAATAATAAGAATCAAACCTAATCTAGGTTTTAAAACTAAATAGAAAAATCCTCCTGGGAAAAGCATTAACCAATTTCTACTTAGCTTATAAAATATTTTTTCTCTGTTTGAAAGAAAATTATAATCCTCCAGACTTAAAACATCTATGGGCCCTTTATAAATTTCCCAATTGCCATTATTTCTATGATGAAATGCATGATCATTAGACCATGGTTTTTGGGGAATACCATTTAAGACACCAAGAAAAAATCCAAAGAAATTGTTTAATCTACGATCTTTAAATAAAGAATTATGACCGCAATCATGCATTAACGAGAATGTTCTTGAGGATAAAAGGGTTAGAAGAAAAACAATGGGAATTAATAATAAACCTTTGGTAAGAGATAAAAGATTAGAGTTTATTACTTTGTAAACAATTAGCCAAAGAGTAATTATTGGAATAATGGTAATAATAATCTGATATGAAGCTCTAAAATTATTTCTTTTTAAGAATGGTTTAATTAAAAATTCATTTCTTTTTATTTGGGACATATTTTTATTGTTGAATAATTTTATCTATAGGTTGATAAGTTGAAACAGTAGCGATTAATTCATTCTTGATTTTTATTTAAATCAATTTTTTAATCAATTCTAAATATCCATAAAATTTTTCTCTAATTATATTGGATCTGAATTAAATAAAAAACATTTTATCATTTTAGTAGAACTAAACTTCTTGCTTCCCTCTTTTAAATGTTTTGATGTTTGGAAAATTAGTTGTCAATCGAGAGTATAATTTTATTTTTTTGATTTTAATAAAAACTAAAGAATAAACTCTTTAGACATTGTTCTTAATTGATCAAGGTTTAATTGCTTTAAATAATTTTTAAATTCAATATGATACCTTCTTGATTCAGAATTTTTATCTTCGTAAATCAGGCTATTAGAAATTAATTCAACTAGATGATCTTTATCCATTACTTCTTATAGACCAGAATTTCTATTTAAAACATCCAGATCTTGAATTCGAAACCTTTTATTAAGGTATTTTTTTTCTTGAATTTTTTTTTTAAAGAAAATTCAATTATTTTTAAAAGCTATAAACAAGATATAGCTAAAGTCTTAACAAAATTACAATGACTAAAACGGAGAGATGATTTGATTACATAGAATGGAAGAGAAAAATATATTTTCAGAAAATTATTATTCCGGCTATTGCTTTTTCCCATAATCATTTAAATAATTTAGAATATTTTTAATTAAAATAATTAAAAAAGACAAATATAAGTAATTTTACAGCTGTCAAAAAATCAAAAACTAACAATCATTAAATTAGTAAAATATTTTTTATGAAGAAAATAATAAATAAATCAAATATTGATAATGAACTATGGTTTAGTTGGTTGACGAGAAAACTTAATTCTTACGAAGCTTTTAAGAACTTTGAGACTGGAAAGAATCCTGAAGATGTTGCTGAGAGTTTTATATCCGTTAATAGAAATGCAATTTCAAAGGTTTTGGAAAAATTTGATGAAGAAGATAAATATACTCTTGATCAGTTTCAGAAATTAACTGAATGCGAATGGCATGTTTTTCGAATTTTAAAGATTCAGTTAGAGTCAAGAAATAAAGTCAGATATGTAGATTTTACAAAAGAAAAGAAATAAGTTCACTGAAAAATTTAATATGTGCATTTACCGTTTTCAATGGTTAAAAAGATAGAAAAAAACTTACATCAAAAAGTCTCAGAAGCATTAAAATTACTACATTATCGAGAAAATTAATAATCTATTTGCAAATTTATAAAGTTCTATAAAAATTTAGTTTTGCCACGACCAGTTTCTCCAAATCCAAGCCATATAAACCACAATATCCAGCCAAAAATTGGTACTAAATTTATAAAAACCCATTTCCAATCTTTCCCAAAATCTTTAATTCTTCTTATATCCATAGCTAATTGAGGAAGAATGCATATAATCCCATACACATTGAATCCAAAAGTTCTTAAGAATATTGGGATAGTTATTAAAGAAATAAGTAGATTAGCTAATTGCACCCACCACCAATCTGATCGTTTTGTAGTGGTTTTGAAGTCTGTAGCTTTTAACCAAAACTCTTGATATGCATTGAAAATAGTATTGAGCATAAATTAATAAGGCATAATATCAACTTATATAAAACCAATTCTATCTCAAACTTTTAATTATAACTTTTACTAACTAGATAGGATCAAATAAGTTTATATCATTTTTATCTATTTTTGAGGATTCCTTATGAACTGGTAATGAGCAAAACCCATCTTTGCAAATAATTTTTTCTTTGTCAATTTTTATAGTTTGAGAATTATCCATTTCATTAAAAATATTGGAAGATTCAGCTTGCATTTATATAAAAGATTTAGGGACAATATTAAATTAATAACTTAAATTCTCAATACAAGCAACAAAATTAATATTATTTATTTCTTACTTTTTTAATTTGTTAAAGCTATCAATAATAGTGACATAATATAAATGAATAAAAATATAAAGAATAGCAATGAGAAGCATTCCTATTCGCTTCTTAGTATTTGCACCTAAATTAGCCATTGTATTAAGAATTTTATAAAAAATTCCTATAAAAATACTATTAATTTTTATCTTCTCTTATTTCACTAAGTGCCTGCCTACCTTCTTTTAAAGTTCTTAAAACTAGCCAAGAGAGAAATGAGGTTATAAAAAAAGATAAAAGAATTAATGAAATTAAATTAGTTTCCAAATAACTTTAATATCTACTATTATTTTAGCCTTTACTTTTATAGTTGTTTTTATTTGATCTATAGTTAATTTTTTGAACTAGAGTAAGCCGGTATTAACATTCCTCCATCTTGATCATCATTGTCATCATCAAAATCTCCACCCAGTAAAAGTTCAAAAATCACTAAAATTGCTATAGGGTAAAAGCACCATAATATAGCCGTTAATGAACTAGTTGAAGTTGATGAATAGAAATCTCCCATAAATGGAGTTTAAACAAAAGAAACATGATCTGTGGATTGTTTGATTAATTGTTCCTTTTAGAAGTTGTTAAAAAAATTTCTTATTAAATCTTTTTGCAGTCATAGCAGTGATTATCAAGTATATTAATCTAACATTATTTTTCTTCGGATTTATATATAAATTCTTTTTTATTGTCTCTTTATTCTGTAAATAATTCTAAAAAGACAAAATGAATTCTCTAATTGTGATTTTTGATACTTAATAATAATTGTGAAATCTGTTTTCAGAAACTAGTATTTATCTTGATTTTATAAACTCTATGTTTTCTTTTACTTTTGATCCTTTAGCTGCAATTTTTGGTATATCTGGAATTGTAGGTTTCTATTTCTATGTTTCTGCTGCAAAGGGAACTTCAAGCATAAATACTGGACCTAAAAGCTAAGAATTAAATCTTAAGTATTACTTTAAGAAATTATTTATTCCATTGCCTAGAAATAAATTGGAGAAAATTTTCTAAGTCTTCTTCGGGGCAATCAGTTTGTTTTCTTAAATCGCTACAAATTTGCTTAATTTTTTCATAAGCTTCTTTTACTACTTCGTTTTTTTCGATAACTTCGAAATATTCTTGATCAGTGAAAGGCATAATATCAATCTATAATATTTAGATAATCTTTAAATAATTTTATGTTATCTTTTATTGTACTTTTGAAAAAGTTCTAATTATATTTTTAACATTTAATTACCTAATCTATAATGCTTTTTTATTTTTTTAGTTATTTGCCATTCGCAAGAAATTCCCTTTGGAAATTCAACTAAATCTCCTGACTTGATAATGTAACTATTTCCTTCTTCAGTCTTTATACTTGCTTCTCCTTCGATTATTAGGCAAATTTCTTTCTCATTGTAATGCCATGAGAATTTACTTAGTTCACCTTCCCAAATAGGCCAATTTTTAATTCCATATTGTATGATAACGCTTGCGCTACAAGGGGATTTGATAAGAACTTCCACTAACAAAACAAGGTATTCATAAAACAATATATGTATAATTTGTGATTTATCAATTAAAAATTAAATTTTAAAACTGTAAATTAATTTACAGTCATTTATTTATTTTCAATTATTATTAAAAAAATTTTTAATTTATGGATGAGCTCTCTGCATTATCAATCTCCTTATCTATAGCCTCACTAGGGATATTTTTCTTATTTTTCTCTTCAAATGATGATGATGATCAAGATGGTGGTGAATTAATAAAAATAGGGCAAAAAATAAATTAATTTAATTAAATAATGTTTTTAATAAAGTTTGATAACCTAAAAATCCTGTATAGATACAGCTAAAGAAGATTATATATAATTCAAAAATTCCAAGTTTTTTTTTCTTTAAAATTTTCATCATCTAAATATTTCTAAAATAAGTTTATTTGTTGTGTTTTCTATTAACATGAGTATTTATTACATCTAATTTAAAATAAGAAAATAATTAAAGATAAAACTAAAAATAATATGCCAGTAAAAATATTATTTCCTTAAGTTAATAGAAATGTATTTAATCAATCATTTATTAATGACATTAATTAATTAAAAATCTAATATAAGTTAAAAGGATTAAATTATGCAAATAAACAATACAAATATAGCTTCTTTAGGTTCTGAAAAATTTTATGAGTTAGGTTTTAAATCTGAAGAGGATTTAAATAGAGAAATTTCAAAATTAATTCAAGTTAGATCTGAGCTATCAAATAATTCTGAAGTTAATCTTGTTAAATAAATTTTAATTTCTTTTCTAATTTACTTACACTCATTTTTTTCTATTTGGGTATAAACTTTCTAATTTTTTTCTTCTTTCAATTTTTGCATTAATTCTTACCTCTTTTTCTTTCTTCTTTATTTCATCATTTATTTTATTTTGCCTATAACCAAACCAAAGAAGAATCCATACAAATGTAGTTAAGATTAAAAGTACTGTATATTCTCCCGTCATGGGAAAGCTAGCATCAGAATATTTAACGTAGGAAAATATTAACATCATCTAATTAAAATACTGGATAAAATAACTCATGGGTATTTTTTTTTCGAAAAAAATTAAAATCTAACTAAGTAGAATATATCTTTTAAAAAGATTTTTTATATTTAATTTATAAATAATTACTCCGATAATTCTTTCTTAAAACCATCTTGCTATTATCAAGTCAAGGCATATTGAACAAAGAAAGTTTTTGGATCCTTTTGATTTAGCCGTAATAGGAGGAGGAGCGGCAGGTTTTATGACGGCAATAACTGCTGCTGAAAATGGAGTTAAGCGAATAATAATTCTTGAAGGCTCATCTAAATTTATGGAAAAAGTAAGAATAAGTGGAGGTGGCAGATGTAATGTTACTAATGCAACATGGATACCGAATGAATTAGCTGAAAATTATCCTAGAGGGGGTATTCGGCTTCTGGAGTCATTTAATCGTTTCGCAGCTGGAGATGTATTTGATTGGTTTGAAAAAAGAGGATTAAAATTAAAAATTGAAGACGATCTAAGAGTTTTTCCAGTATCAAATTCATCTTCAGATGTAATTAATTGTTTAACAAAAGCAGCAATTACAAGAAATGTGGAGATATCTACTAGATTTTTTGTAAAGGAAATATTAATAACTGGTGATAATCTATTCAATATATTGAGTCGTCAAAAGGAAAAAATAATTGCGAGAAATATTATGCTTTCTACTGGTGGAAATCCAAGTGGATATAAATTGGCTCAAAACCTTGGCCATAGCATAGTAAAGCCTTTACCATCACTTTTTACTTTTTCTACAAAAGAACCAAAGTTGAATGAATGTAGTGGAGTATCTATTAAGAATATAGATATAGCAATAAAACTAAATAATAAGACTTTTCAAAATAGAGGCGATTTATTAATAACTCATTGGGGTTTTAGCGGTCCTGCTGTATTAAAACTCTCTTCAATTGCGGCAAGAGAACTGTTTGAGCAGAAATATAAATTTGATTTAATAATTAAATGGTCAAATTTAGAATGCAAAGAGTTAAAAGAAAAAATGAATTATATAAAAGTAAATAAAGGAAAATTGAATTTAATTAATATCAGACCTCTTCCTTTTTTAACGAAAAGATTATGGATATTTTTATTAAATAAACTAGATATTAATAAAGATAGGAAGTGGTCAGATTTGCTCGCTGATGAAAGAGAAAGAATTATAGATTGTCTTTTAAAAGATAAATATGTTATTTCTGGTAAAGGTCCATTTGGAGAGGAATTTGTTACTTCTGGAGGAGTAAAAATTAATGAAGTTAGTTTTAAAACTATGGAGAGTTTAATATGCCCGGGATTATTTTTTTCTGGAGAGGTTTTAGATGTTGATGGTATTACAGGTGGATTTAATTTTCAACATTGTTGGACAAGCGGATGGCTTGCTGGAAAGGCGATCGCTAAGTTGAAAGAATAAAGAAAAAAATCAATAATTATATTTTTTTTATAAATTATTCAGAAAGAAAAGATTTTTCTAGGTCAATTTGGTTCTAAAGTTTTAATAATTGAGAGCTGCTAATGAAAAATATTATCTCTAAAAGCGAAGAAGAAGAAAAGAGATTAAAAGCCTTAGCAGAATACAGAATATTGGGAACTAAGCCAGAAGCCTGTTATGACGACATTATAGAAATGGCCTCTTCAATTTGTAATGTTCCGATTTCTTTAATGACTTTGGTAGATAAAGATAGACAATGGTTTAAAGCTAAAGTTGGACTTGAAATATCTGAAACTAGACGAGATTGGTCCTTTTGTACCCATGCAATAAAAGAAAATTCACCATTAATTATTCATGATGCATTGCAAGATGAAAGATTTATAAATAATCCATTGGTTACTGGAGATCCTAATATTCGTTTTTATGCTGGTTTCCCACTTAGAAATAGTGATGGTAATAAGCTAGGAACTCTATGCGTTATTGATAGAAAACCAGGGAATCTAACGAGTCAGCAATTTAATATTATGGAAATATTGTCTAGGCAAATAGTATCTTTTTTAGACCTAAGAAAAAAATCACTAAATTTATTAGATGCATTGACTAGTATTCATAAACAAGAAGGGATTTTATCTGTGTGTTCTTATTGCCGAGAAGTAAAAAATACAGAGGGAGATTGGATGCATTTAGAAAAATATCTTTCAAATATTAGTGACATAAGATTTAGCCATGGAGTTTGCGATAATTGCATGGAAAAGCATTTCCCAGATGTTATAGAGGTATGGAATAAAAAAGATTTTTTTGAAGATGGTCAAAAAAACTTTTTAGAATCCCAGAATTAATTTTTTGATTTTTAACTTAATATTCTTTTTCTAAACAAATCCTTTTTTGGGTGGTTAGTATTGTATAAATTTAGACTCAAAAATGTTACTAGGAACTTTATTTACAGGTGAAATTGCTAAAAGTGCACTAGTGGCTTACATACATTATTTAGGCATAATATTGTGCTTTGGTTCGCTTTTTTTTGAAAGATTAACTCTTAAAGTTGATCTTAATAGGAAAGAGACAATTTCAATGATTATTGCAGATGTGGTTTACGGTTTAGCAGGAGTCGCAATATTGGTTACTGGTATTTTACGTGTTAAATATTTTGGCCAAGGGGGAGATTTTTATACTGCTAATCCTGTTTTTTGGATTAAGGTGTCTCTTTACGTCTTAGTCGGACTACTTTCTTTATACCCAACAACAACCTACATTTTATGGGCTATACCACTAAGTAAAAATAAATTACCAGAAATTTCTGAGAATCTTGTTAAGAGGTTTAGATTTATAATTACAACAGAATTAGTAGGCTTTGCGACTATACCTATTTTTGCAACTCTTATGGCTAGAGGGGTTGGTCTGGGTTGAAAAATTTATCATTAGAAAGAAATTGCATAATTAGTAAAAATAAAAAATATAGATGGAGTTTAAGTTATAAAATATCTAACTCTAAAAAAGAAATAATTTTTATTGGTTTAAATCCTTCACTATCAGATTCGGTTTACCTTGATAATACAACAAAGAAAATAATCAGAATTTGCAGAAATTACAATTATGGCAAACTAAAACTTCTCAATCTTTTTGCTTTAATCTCTAGTAATCCCGAAAAGCTATTTACTCATCAAAAACCCATTGGCTACCTAAATAATAAGTTTATTTTTAAGAATCTAAAATATTGGTCAGAAAATATAAATTGCCATTTATGGTTAGGTTGGGGCAATAAAGGCACATTTCTTGATAGAAATAAAAAAGTTTCAAAAATAATCATGAAATTTTATTCAATAAAAAAAGATCATTTTGAGAAACCTCTTGGACCACTTTTTATAAAAAAAACGATGAAACATAATCCAATTCATCCTTTATATTGTTCTGATCAATCTATACTAAAATCGGAATAACAATTTGAATTCAAATTTGTTTAATTAGAAGACCTTAGCTATTTAATAAAATATATGTTAATTTTAATTATTAATTGAAAACAATATGAAAATCTCAAAGCAATTAAATAAATTAAAAAACTTAAATGTTGAGGCCGAAAAATGTTCTACAAGAGAAGAAGCAAAGAAAATTATTAATAAAGCTAATAAAGCGCAAAGTAAGATAAATCAATAAATAATTATATTTAATCACCTTTTATATCTGATAATCTTTCTTGTAGAAAATTCCTCTCTTAAAATTTTTGATAATAGGCTAAAAATATTTTATGACCTTTAAAGTTATTAAATTGAGAAGATCTAGTGAAAGATTTATATCAAGTAGAGAATGGCTTAAGTCAATGCATTCATTTTCTTTTGCTGAACATAGAGATCCATCTTGGGACAATTTCGGGAAAATTAGAGTCATAAATGAAGATATTATTTCTCCTAATTCAGGGTTTGGCAGTCATTCTCATTCCAATATGGAGATAATTACTTTTGTCACAAAAGGTGCAATAACTCATAGAGATTCATTAAATAACTTAGGAAAAATTCGTAAAAATGAAGTTCAAGTAATGTCTGCTGGTAATGGAATCACACATAGTGAGCAAAATGAAGAAAATAAAATCTGTAAGTTGTTCCAGATTTGGATATCCCCGAATCTAAAGAATCTCAAACCAGATTATAAGCAAAGTTCAATTGAAAAAACTTTTGGGGAACATCTTATTATTTCGTCAGAGCCTAAGAGAAATAAACTTTTTATTAATCAAGATATTGCTATATGGCGATGTAGATATAAGCTTCTCAAAGAAAAACATTTGCCCTCAGAAATGAAAAAATTTAATTGGATACAAATAATTGATGGTAATTTACTTTTAAGGTCTAAATATAATTCTTTAGATGTTGGTCTATCTTCGGGGGATGGTTTGGGGTTTGAGGCCTCTAATGCCAAAGATTTTTCTATAGAAACTGAAGAAGAAGTAGATTTTCTTTTGTTTTCGATGGCGTCTTTATAGATTTTTATTCTTCAGAGTCTTTGTTAAATGCATTGAGTGCCTGTAACGCCATATTAAGATGGACTTCCATAGCTCCCAGAGCAATTAATGAATTTGAAGATTTATCATTTAATAAATTCTTGTTTCTTTTTGATATTGTTTTGATTAGATCCTTGGTTATGTTTTCCCAATTACTAATTAAATCATTAAATTCTCTTTTTTCTGTATCATCAATATTTCCTAGGTCATCAGAAAAAGAAACATCTTTTTGTGCGTTAAGCATCAAATAGCTTAATTTTTTATGGCTTATTGATTGAGGTAAATTGTTAGATTCACTCATTTTTAATACCAGATTTATAATTAAAATCTAACTAATTAGCTGTATATTTGCTAGTGAGCTATTGGTTGTGATGACCGACCAGATTATTAATTCTAAGTATATTAATACTTAACTTTATAATTTAATTAAAATTTTTCTTTAATTAATCTCTTAAAAACATCACCTCTTTCTTCATAATTGCTAAATTGATCAAAACTTGAGCATGCTGGTGAGAATAATAATGTATTAGCTTTATTCTTTTTTAAATAAGGAAAAATAAAGTTTATTAATTCTTTAAGATCAGGAAACTCAAAAATATCTTTTTTAAATCCACCATCAATTAGCCCTTTTTTTAGAATTTTTGAGCTCTCTCCAAAAAGAAAAACAGTTTTGGCTTTTGTATTTAAAACTTTTATCCATTCACTATATTGATGGCCTTTGATTCTCCCTCCAGAAATTATTATTAGTTCACCATTAATTGACTTTATTCCAGCAATAGAAGAATCAAAGTTTGTAGATTTACTGTCGTTAATTATTTCCAGATCATTTTGTTTATAAATTGTTTCTAATCTATGAGGGAGTTGTTTATAACTAGATAAGGAATCCTTAATATTTTTTGCAGATAAACCAATTTTTCTGGCTGCAGCAATAGCTAATAAGAGATTTTGAAAATTATGATTCCCTTTTAAAATAAAATTATCAAGCTTAAAAAGTCTTTCATTTCTCTCTAGTACATATTCTTGATCATCTATACAATAATCACATTTTTCTATAGCTGATTTATTTAAAAAAGTTGTGACCCAAATTCCATCTGAGAGAGATTGATAGTTTCTTCTTAAGTTGTCATCGTCATAATTATAAATTCTAAATTCTGAATTTTTTAGTAAACTTTTTTTTATTTTAAAATAATTTTCAAGGGTTTTATGTCTTTCAAGATGATCCTCTGTGAAGGTAGTCCAAATTCCAATTTTAGGTTTCACTTCGGGAGCTATTTCTATCTGATAACTGCTTAATTCAGCTACAACCCAGTCAATTTTCTCATGTCTTTTATCATGAGCATATTTACATAATGGAGTGCCAATATTACCAGCAAATGGAGCAAATAAATTATTTTTGCATAGTATATGGCTTAGTAAGTGAGTAACAGTAGTTTTTCCATTAGTGCCTGTAATTCCGATCCAATTTGTATCATTTAAACTTGCCCATGCAATATTTACTTCTCCGATTACTTTGACCCCATTTTGTTTTAGTTTAAGTATCGTTTGATGATCATTAGGTATTGATGGACTTACAACAACAGATTCAATTTCTTTTAACCATGGATTAATTCCTTCAAATATAAATTCTTTATTGATAGAAACAAATATATCCAGTTTTTCGAGCTCTTTTTTTCTTTCTAAGATTTCTTTACTATCTTTACTTTCCCAAACAATTACTCTCTTATTTATGCTTCTTAAAAACTTAGCAGCCCAAAATCCAGATTTTCCTAATCCAATAACAAAGTTGGTCTTTTTTGGTTTACTTAAATAATTATTATCTATCATTATATTTTAAATTAGATTAATAATAATATCTTTAGGCATTTATTCAATTATGAACGAATAATTTATCCTAGGATGTTTTTCTTAATCAAAGACATTAAAGGAAAGAAAATACTAAATATTGATTCTCTTGGTTTTATAAAAAATGAGAGATAAATGCTCCAGGTGATTTATTAGAAAAGGTCTTAACTCCATCAAAATTTTAGAGCGATTTTCAATGAAATCTTGATGGTTTTTTTTCAATTATCAAAAAGTTTGATGAAAAAATTATGTCGCTTTAACAGAATTTATGAAACTCGCAGAGAGCAAGTTTTATATTTTGAAGTACTTTCTTAAGTTAGTAAAAATGAAAAAATTTATAAGAAATTACTAATTATTTCAAGACTCTTCTCCCATAAATTTTTTCTTTCTTTTTTATTCATAGCGAAAGGAGAAGTAGGAGATAGTTTTGGATGACCTCTGAAATTAAATTTAGGGCCATAATGATCCCCACCTCTTGCCTCTGGTGAAGTAGCCGCAAAAAGTTGTGGTAAAGCCCCCATCTCAGCAGATTGAAAGATAGGGCTAAACAATCTCATGGAGAAAGTTTCTATTGGGCTGGGTTTTGGTTTTTGAGAAGAAAAAAGATTTGTTTTTGCGATTCCTGGGTGAGCAGCTAAAGACAATAGATTTTTCTCTTTTAATTTTTCATTTAGTTCCATTGCAAACATTACATTTGCTAATTTGCTATTGGAGTAAGACTCCCATTTGTTGTAATAGCTTTCTGCCTTGAGATTCCCCCATCCAACTTTGCCAAAAAATTGTGCACCAGAAGTAACTGTTACAATTCTGGATTTTTCTTTTCTTTCAATTAAAGGAAGTAGCTTCAATGTCAAAAGCATATGAGCTAGATGATTGACTGCAAACTGTATTTCATATCCTTGAGCACTTAGTGTTCTTGGAGGGTGCATTATGCCTGCATTATTGATTAACAAATCGAGATTTTCAAAATTATCAAAGATTTTAGGCTGAACTGCAACAACATTATTTAAATCTGACAAATCTAATTCTAGTGGAGTAAATATTCCATCAGGATTAAAAGATCTAAGTTTTTTTATAGTTTGATTAGACTTTTCAAGCGTTCTACATGCAACGATAACATGAGCATTTTTCTCGGCAAAAGCTTTTGCTGTGTAGTATCCGAGACCACTATTTGCTCCAGTTATAAGTGCTGTTTTGCTACTTAGATTAGGTATATCAGATGTTGTCCAATTAGACGTTTTAAGTCTAGAAATTGTGGCAGTCATTTAGTGATCCTGCAAATTGCTTTGAAATGTAATCAAAACGTAATTACTAATTCACTGTAAATACTTGAAGGCATTATCGTGAGCTAATTTTTTATCTTAGTTAAATCTTGAACCAGCAAAAAGTAATTCTTGGGTCGATAAGTATAAATACTTAAATAAGTATTAGTTTTATCGATTAATCCACGATGGAAACTGAGGCTAGTTATTTTTACTTAAATAGATTTTTTTATAGTGCTTTCAACAATTCTTACAAAATCGTTTAGTAGAGATACTGCTTTGTTAATTCTTAGAGTTTTTACTGGTACAGTTCTTATTCATCATGGCTACGAAAAATTAGCAAATATCGAAAATTTTGCAGATGCTTTTGTAAGACCTTTACATTTACCCTTCCCAATCTTTTTCTCCTATATTGCAGCTTTTTCTGAAATTGGAGGAAGTTGGCTATTAATAATTGGTTTGGCAACAAGATTTGGTGCTTTAGCTATAGTAGGGACAATTTCAGTGGCGATATATCATGCTCTAGTTACTTCAGGATTCAATATTTTTCTTTTAGAGCTTTTAATTCTATATTTTGCATCAGCAAGTTCAATAGTTTTAACAGGTCCTGGCAATTTTTCAATAGATGAAGTTATTATCAGAATTCTTAAATCAGAAGAATCAGAAGCAATTGAAACTTTATCTAAATCAAAAGTTTCATCTGAGTTAAATCAAGGTAAGCAACAATATACCAAAGGTAGCTTATTTAAATTTCTTCAAGAGAATATACTTTCAGACATATCAGGCTAGTTTTTTAGGATAAAGCTTTTTAATAAGCTTTTTCCTTCTAAGATTTGTGTTTTTCTTTTCAATTTTAATTCTTATTGTCGCTTCTGTAAGGCTTATTAAAAGTCCTAAAGCCGTTACCCAAGATAAAAAAATAAAAGGTTTTTCAGGAATTTCAGAGAAATCCATAAGAATCATGTTTCTTTATTTAAAACTGAACGATCGTTATGTATTTTTCAATCTAATTAAACAATTTAGAAATATTTTATGGATTAATTTCTATTTTTTTCCATGTATTACTTTTTTTCCATAAATATCTTCTGTGAATAGGTTGTTCTAATTTAAGAAGATCTACTGAGTTGATTTCAAATGCTAGAACTACAAAATTTTTAGGCTTAGGTAGATTGGGTGGTATTTCATCAGTAGATTGCAATTTTTTGTTGATTTCCCCGCCAGGAGATACCCAGAACCATGAAGATTTTGACTTTTCAGATAATGTATTCCAATGATTTTCGTTATCAATTAATTCATTTATTTCTCCTTTGAATCTATATTGTGTTTTGCTTTTAAAAAAAAACCATAAAATTTCTGCATTAGGATTAGATTTTAAATGCTGAATTTTTTCGCTTCTTCTATCTGTAAAAATAATCATTGAAGTATCTTTGTGCCATCCTCTGAACACAACTGTTCTTAATCTAGGCTGATTTTTATCGTTAACTGTAGCAAGCTGAACCCATCTATTAGAAGGAGATTCACCTTCTTTTATTCTGGAAGAGTTTAAATCTTGCCTCCACCTTGGTAAGTTATTTTCAAACATTAAATTTAGGTAAAATAAGACCAGTTTTTTTCTTGTAATCTTTAAATGCTGCGTATTTTGTGAGTGAATTGTCTTTTTTTATCATTCTTGGTAGAAACACTACAAAGAAAAATATTGCAAGAATTGCAAATGGTATGAAACTCATAGAAAGGATGGCGAATGATAGATAAATTAGGATTTCTCCGAGATAATTTGTGTTCCTTACATTTTTGAAAAATCCTTCTTTAATTAAATCTTTTTTCAATTTCAGAGAAAAATATTTTTGTGTATCACTGGCAAAGTGTAAAAAAACACCAATTATATTTATGGATATAGATGCAGCTATTATGAAATCTGGAACAGATTTCTGAGATGAGATTAGTATATATGGAGCTATCCAGTAACTTCCAAGGAAAATAAATCCAGTAACTGAAGTTAAAAAATTGATGTTTTCTTTAAAATAAGGATCAGGAAATATTTTCTCTTTTAGTAACCAAAGTAATCCATAAGTACCATGCAAAGCTAAGTAAACTAAAGGAGCGATCGTAAAATTATTATAAAAAAACATGAGCCCTAAAACGATAAAAGCGGTCATGCCCTTATGGAGGTTAATTAATTGGTTAAGTTTCATTTCTAACTAATCTAAAAAATGAAATTATTTTATGTGGTTATTGATTTAGTTATCTAAATTTTAATGGGCGATACTGGATTCGAACCAGTGACCACTACCGTGTCGAGGTAGTGCTCTACCACTGAGCTAATCGCCCTTTTAAAGAGTTTTATTTATAACTCCTTATATGAAAATAGCAGGTTAAGTTTCATTTTCTAAGTAATTTAACTTTCCATCTTTCTCTTTTGGTGATTTCTAAATCTAGAATTTCGACAAAGCCTTTGTTTTCTAGTTGAAGTTTATCACCTATTTTTAAAGTAATTGTTGGTTTATTTACTTTAGTACCATTTAATCTAAGAGCCCCAGTTTCTAACCTTTCTAGTATTTTTTTTCTGGAAATTCTAAATCCTGCAGAAGCTATAGCATCTAATCTTTTTGAAGCCTCTACAGTATTAATGATTTTTTTTGATCTGCCAACAGGTATTTGTAATTCATTTAAGCTAACTATATTTATTTTTACTTTTACTTCTCTTAAATAAAAAAACTTTTCATTTAGATTTTCAATATCTAAATTATCAATAATCCCTTGAGCGCCTCTATCACCAATAGTCCAGATATCTCCAATCTTTTCTTCAATTACTCCATTTTGAATGAGCATAGATCTAAAGTCATCTTGTGAAGCATTATCGAATAAAAAGTTACCACTAATTTTAATTCCTTTTGCGGGATAACTTTTTATTAGCTCTTCTTCTTCCGGACGATTGTCTTCTCTATAGCATGCAATTTTAGATCTTTGTGCAGATTTATATCCTCCATATATAAAGAATCTGAAATCATTTAAATTTTGAAATTCTTTTAGAATCTCTTCGCATACATATGTGGAATTAAATCCAGTCCAATAAGTTTCCCAATGTTTCAAAGCTAAATTAGAAATATATATTAATTCCCTTAGTTCTTTTTCGTTATTTGAATTATTTAATAATTTTTTTAGCTCAACCATTTAGTTTTCTAAAAAAATAATATCTTGCGGTCCTGATTGTTTTATTAAAGTCCAAGGTAATTCACATCCAATTTGATTCTCAAGAAGAACAAGCCATTTTCCTTCTTTGTTAAAATTAAAAACTGATCTTAATTCTTTATTTCTATTAAGGTTGATACTTGCAGCAGAAAAAATACTCCCTAAATATCCTGAACCCATTCCTAAAAGACCTCCTATTAAAGATTCTCCTATATTATTTAATCCAATGAAGCTGAAAGTAGATAAATTAGTCATTTTAGAAAAGGCTATGCCTGCTATAAAACCAAAAGGCATTAGCCATCTAGCCATGTATGCTTGCCTTATTTTTCTATCAAGCTTTGGATTGAGTATCCTTATATTTTCGATTTTGTCTGATCTAAAGTAGTTATTTGAGGTTGAATTTAGTAATTCGTGTTGATCAGGAGTGATTTTTTCTTCAACTGGTGAAACCAATATTGCCTCAGAGAGCAACACTGACTTTTCTTTGAAAACATTAAATAAGTCAATACATTTATCAAGGTTTTCAAATATCAGAATACTTTTAGTCAAATTTCATTCCTCAAATGTTTGTGTGTTATTCAAATTAATAAAATAAGATACATATACTATAGATTAAGTTAAAGTAAAAGATTAAAGAATAACTCTTAAATGACAAAAGTTCTAATTACAGATCCAATAGATCAAAAAGGAATTGATATTCTTTCACAAGTAGCACAAGTTGATCAGAGAATAGGAATCTCAAACTCGGAATTAGCATCAATTATTAATGAATACGATGCTTTAATGATACGCTCTGGTACTCAAGTTACAGAGGCAGTTATTAACTCTTCAAAGAAACTTAGAATAATTGGTAGAGCTGGTGTTGGAGTGGATAATGTAGATGTTAAAGCAGCAACTCAAAAAGGGGTACTTGTAGTAAATTCTCCTGGAGGTAATACTATAGCTGCTGCTGAACATACTATAGCTATGATGTTGGCATTATCTAGACATATCCCAATTGCTAACAGCAGTACTTTTTTGGGTAAATGGGAAAGAAAGAAATTTGTTGGTAATGAGCTTTTTAAGAAAAAATTAGGTGTTGTAGGTTTAGGGAAAATAGGAACACATGTAGCTAAAGTCGCAAATGCACTTGGAATGGATGTTTATGGATACGATCCATTTGTCTCAACTGAAAGAGCACAACAAATACAAGTAACACTTTCTGAATTAGATCTTTTGTTCCAAGAATCTGACTATGTAACCTTACATTTACCTCGCACATCTGAGACAGAAAATTTAGTTGATATGAAGCTATTAAAAAGTATGAAAAAAAGTGCAAAACTTATTAATTGTGCTCGAGGAGGAATAATTGATGAAGAAGCTTTAGCAGAAGCGTTGAATAAATCATTGATAGGAGGTGCAGCAATAGATGTTTTCTCAGAAGAACCACTATGTTCTAATTCTCCATTACTTAAAGTAGATAAAAATCTTATTCTTACACCTCACTTGGGAGCCTCTACAAGAGAAGCTCAAGAAAATGTAGCGGTTGATGTCGCTGAACAAATAAGAGATGTTTTACTTGGCCTATCTGCTAGAACTGCGGTGAATATCCCAGGTTTGAATCCTGATATTATGGATAGCCTAAAACCTCATTTACAGTTAGCCGAAACAATGGGTCTTCTTATAAGCCAGCTTTCTGGAGGGCAGATTCAAAAATTAGAGGTAAAGCTTCAAGGTGAATTTGTTCAACATCCCTCACAACCATTAATAATAGCTAGTCTCAAAGGTCTACTAAGTAAGGCCCTGGGAGATAGGATAAATTATGTGAATGCTTCTTTAGAGGCAGATTCAAGAGGTATTTTGGTTGTGGAGAGTAAAGATGAGGTAAGACCAGAATTCGCCAGCGGATCCCTTCAGTTAACTTCTTATGGAGATAATGGTGAACATAGTGTCGCAGGAAGTATTTTTGCGGATGGGGAATTAAGGATTATTAGTATTGATCAATATCCAGTTAATGTCTCGCCGAGTAGATATATGTTAGTTACTAGGCATAGAGATATGCCAGGAATTATAGGCAAGTTGGGATCTTTATTGGGTAGCTATAATGTAAATATTGCTTCCATGCAAGTTGGGCGAAAAATTGTTAGAGGAGAAGCGGTTATGGTGCTTAGTATTGATGATCCAATACCTAATGATTTGCTTGAGTCTATTATTGAAGTTGAGGGAATTACTAGTGCTAATCCCGTGACTTTATAAATAATTTTTAATCAATTAATGGCAAAAAAAGATTGGTATAAACTAACCTTTGAAATTGACAGTAATTTAGAAGAAATCCTCATTTGGAAATTCAATAATATAGGTATTTTTAGTTATGCATTTGAATATTTATTGAAAACTGCATATAAAAAAAAAGTAAATATTTGGCTTCCGATTGCAGACTGGGATGAGATTGCAAGAAATGATCTTGAATTTATAATTAGCGAGCTTTTAAATATAAATGACGTTGCTAAAAGTTTTTTTGACTGGAGTGTTATTGAAGAAGAAAACTGGTTAACAAGTTGGAAGAAATATTGGGGGCCAGAAGTAGTAGGGAAGAATTTACTTATATTGCCTTGCTGGATAAATTTGGATGAAAAATTTAAAAATAAGAAAATTATAAAAATAGATCCTGGAGCAGCCTTTGGTACTGGAAGCCATCCCTCTACATATCTTTGTCTAGAAAAAATGGAACAGATTTCTTTATCTGGTCAAAAGGTATTAGATATTGGAAGTGGAAGTGGGATTTTGAGTGTTACTGCGAGATCTCTTGGAGCTAAAGAAATTTGTGCTATTGATAACGATTATCTTGCAATAAATTCTACTAGATCTAATTTTCAACTAAATTTTGGCAATTTAGACAACATTAATACATATTTAGGATCATTTAATGAAGTGAATAGTGAATATTTACTTAATGGATTTGATGTTATTTTATGCAATATCCTTGCAGAAGTAATAAAAGACATAATCCCTGATATGAGTATGTGTTTAAAAAATAATGGGAGAGTTATTCTGAGCGGCATTTTAAATTCACAAAAAGATGAAATTGTAAAAATATTGAGTCTCAATAGATTTACATTAATTGATGTAACCTCGCAAAATGATTGGGTGAGTATTATGGCAAAAAAACTAGAAACCTGATTTATCTATAAGTTTTTCTTATGAATCCCCTTTAATACATTTTATTGTGTCATTTTTTACTTCAAAATCTCACATATCGGCCTAATCAATGTTAAAAATGTATTTATAGGTATTAACAACCAACAATTTTTTTTATTTAAATGGCTTCTTACAAAGTTACACTCATCAGCGAAGGTGAAGGACTCAACTCAACCATTGAAGTACCTGATGATCAATATATTCTAGATGCTGCAGAAGAACAGGGTATTGATCTTCCCTATTCTTGCAGAGCTGGAGCTTGTTCAACATGTGCTGGGAAGGTTACATCAGGAAGCGTAGATCAGTCAGACCAAAGCTTCTTGGATGATGATCAACTAGAAGCTGGTTTTGTTCTTACATGTGTGGCTTATCCAACATCAGATGTAACAATTACAACTCATGCTGAGGAAGAATTGTATTAATTATAAAAAATTTATTTTATTAAGTTGATAAATTAAATTTTCTCTGCCACCCTCTAATGAGGTGGCTTTTTTTTGAGCAAAATGAATAAATTTGAATTATTTAAAACAGGAACGATTCAATCAAGTTATGGGGGCCAGTATAGTTATAAAGTTATTGGACCATGTTGTAGGCTTTATGATAGAGAAGAGTTACCTTGGCCCTGCTCGAGGTTAGCCTGGCGCAGCAAAGAGCCAAGTTGGAGAAGAATAGGTTCTAGATTTGTAGCAGATATGGCTTCAAGAAAATGTCCCTCATACTCAGTGCAGATTTTGGAGCCTGGTTCAAAATCTGTTGAAACAGTTATTACCCTCTTCTCAATCAAATTTTCTTCTGAGATACAAGAATGGTGGTACAGCAAAAAACCAGGCTCAAAAGAACCTGGTAATATTTACCCTAATTAATTAAATTAATTTTTAAATTAAGCTTTTGGTGTTGCAGGTATATAACCTCTTAAACCAGTGCATTCAAGACTATCTAGTGTATTTACCCCTGTTTTTGGATTAGTACCTGTTGCTCTTGAACATAATGATTTTCTCTGCGCTAGATCAAGATTTGAATCAGTAAAATCTGTCCCATCTATGTTGGCTCCATCAAAATAACTTTTCAATAGATCGGCATTAGTAAGGATTGCATCTGAAAGGTCAGCGTTATCAAAACGAGTTGCATATGCAATTAGGCTGTCCATATTGGCACCTTTGAAACTAGCATTTGCTGCAGTTGTAACACTCATATAGGCACCTTTAAGATTAGTCTCACCTAAGTCTTGTCCAGATAAGTCATATTTTACATATTCAGTATTCTGAAGATCCTGCCCATGAAGATTACCTTTCAAAACATCTACTGACGAAGGATCACTAGGATATAGTGCATTTGCAGAAATTGGATTTAAGATTAAACCAACAATCAATGGAAGTAAAATCAGAAGTCTTTTTAGAGACTTGTTTAGGAACGAAAAAAAAGTAACCATTTCGATCGACATCAAATAGAAAAACCTATGACTATTATTTCATGGGTTGGTCATTTACAAACCTACTTCTCACGAACTGTTGCAGTTTATTTAATTTCTGAAGTTAAAAAGTCCTTAGCCAGGTAAGTATTGGGAAAAATTTTCTGAGCCTCTTTAAGCAAATCACTTGGTGTGACTGAACTTCGTTTAGTATATCTTGGACTTAAATGTGTAATGATCAATTTTTTTGCATTAGATAATAATGCTGTTTGTGCTGCCATGATTGTTGTGGAATGTAATTTTTCATAGGCCATTTTTTCGTCTTCTTTAGAAAATGTAGATTCATGGACTAGTAAATCAGCGTTTTTTGATAAAGATACCGCTGATTCGCTAAAGACTGTATCTGTGCAATAAACAAAACTTTCACCCTTTCTAGGCGGACCACAAAATTCTTTCCCATTCAAAAATCTCCCATTTTCTAGCCTAACTGTTTTACCTTTTTGAAGTTCTGAATAGATTGGCCCAGGAGGTATCTTCATTAACTCTGCTTTTTTGATATCAAATATGCCTGGTTTATCGTTCTCGTTTACTCGATAACCATACGCAGGTAATCTATGTTTAAGAGATGCGCAATTAACTTTTAATTTATCGTTTTCAAATAAAACTTTATTTTGTGAGGCATAATCTTCAACTTCTACAAAGTGCAATGGAAAAGACAACTTGCAATAACTGCTATTAAGAGCAGAAGTTATAAATCCTCTGAGATCTTTAGGTCCGTAAATTTCAATTCCGTTGCTGTTTCCTGATAGTCCGAGGGTTGCCAAGAGACCAGGTAAACCGTAAATATGATCACCATGCATATGTGTAATAAATATCTTCTTTATTTGTGAGGATTTAATATTACTTTTCATTATTTGATGCTGGGTTCCCTCTCCACAGTCAAATAGCCATACTTCAGAAGATTGAGATAATTTAAGAGCTAATGAAGAGACATTTCTTGTTAAGGTAGGCACTCCAGAACTTGTTCCTAAGAAGGTGATATTCACTTATTATGATATTTTTGTTTTGATACCTAGATTAAATCTAGACTTTTAGTCAAACTAAGGCAAATTTAAAACTTGTTTTTTAAACAAAGTGATATTTAAATCTGTGAAAATCCTTTTTAAATTTTATATAGCAGGTATTGTATTTTTATGTGTTTTTAACAGTCATTCTGTTTATGCCTCCAAAGAGCCAATAATAAGGGTCTTAATAGCAAAAAATAATAACGTAAGGATTAGATCGGATAGATTTATACCTTTATTTATTAAGGGGGGAATTTTTTCCAATAAGAAAATAAGAGGCTTAACTTTAAAAAATCAAGAAAATAGAAAAATTTTATTCTTTGATCAGAACAAACAAAAATTATACGATTTAAAAAATAAACAAAAATTTCAAGTTAAATCTTCTGATGGGAGAGGTATTTGGGTCGGTCAGAAAAGATATTCAGGTACAATTAATCTGCACATACTAGATGCTGAAATATTAATAGTTAACGTTCTTGGTGTTGAAAGATACCTTAGTAGTGTGGTTGGTTCAGAGATGCCAACTAAGTGGCCTATGGAAGCATTGAAAGCACAGGCTATTGCTTCACGGACCTATGCTTTAAAGCAAAAAGGAAATATTTTTTATGACATTGATTCGACTGAGAAAAGTCAAGTTTACAATGGTTTGGAATCAAGAACTTCTAAAACTATAAGAGCAGTAAGAAGTACAAGATCTTTAGTCTTGACATATAAGAATAAATTGATTAATGCCTTATTTCATAGTAGTTCAGGAGGTATGACAGAAAATAGCCAAGACGTATGGAAGAATAAATATCAATATTTATCTAGTGTAAAAGACTTTGATAAACAAAATCCAAAACTGCGATGGCAGAAAAGATTTTCCAATGAAGAGTTACAAAATTTGTTCCCTAAGATTGGAGGAATAAAAAATATAGAGATTTCAAATATAACTGATACAGGTAGAGTAAAAAATGTGATACTTTATGGCGAACATGGTTCTGAAAAAATGTCTGGGGTAGATTTAAGAAGAAGAATGAATCTTAAGAGTACTTTTGTGAGGTTTAAATTTATTCAAGACAAAAAAAATGAGATTTTTCCAATTGAAAAGAGTCTACTAGTTATAGGTCAGGGATCTGGTCATGGAGTAGGTATGAGTCAATGGGGTGCAAAATATATGGCTTCTAAAGGACTGAAAGCAGAGCAAATTTTGAAACATTTCTATAAGGGAGTAGATGTGAAACCTTTTAAAAAAGATTTCTTATAAAAAATTATTTTGCGTTAAGAACTAATTTAGGATTTAAATTAGTTTGCTCTTCATTAATAAATCCTATACCAAGAAGATTCTTTTTAAGATCTATAATTTTTATAGGTTTTTTGTAATCAAAAGAGCAGGTTTTATTGAAGTTATTCGAATCAAACTTGATCGCTCTTCCTGTTTGCCAAAAATTGATTTCTTCTTCATTAATTAAAACTAATGTTGAGATATGATCAAGTGCAGCAATTGTTGGAATAATTAAATTGCTGGTGTTGTTTTGGTGTTTCTTTATATCAGATATTTTTATAGAATTGTGCTCATGGAATCCACACGCAGAAATTCTTTTTAGTTTCAAAAGACAACCCTCGGAATTTAAAATTGTACCCAAATCTCTAGCGATCGATCTTATATATGTTCCTGCTGAACATTTAATTTTTATTTCTATTATTCCATTTGTTTGATTCCATTTCATTAGCAAGAGTTCTTCTATTGTTACTTCTCTAGGGAATAAGTCAAAATCTTTATTCTGCAAAGCCTTTTTATAGGCCCTTTCACCATTAATATGAACGCTAGAAACCTTTGGAGGAATTTGTTTGATTATTCCTCGAAAATTATTTAAATATTGATCTAAACTTTCACTACTAATTTTTGGCCAATCTCTCTGATTAATTATGCTACCTTGAATATCATCAGTATTTGTTCTTAATCCTAATTTTATTTGTCCGATATACGTTTTCCATTGTGGTAAATATTGAATAAACCTTGTCGCACTTCCTATCGCAATTGGTAATGTACCTGTTACCTCGGGATCAAGAGTGCCGGTGTGACCTACTTTCTTTTTGTTGATTAATTTCCTTATTTGTTTAACACAATCATGAGAGGTACATCCTCTCTCTTTATTAATTACTAAGAATCCATCCTTACTTTCCATGTTTAATATTAAGAATACTTTGATGTTAATTTCTTACTATCTTATTATTTTTATATTGGAAATTAAAAATTAAGAAATTGAAAAACGATGATTTCATATTAAAAGAATTTCTTAATGATGCTTTTAATTTGAAATCTCATTTAATAGAATTCTTGTCTCTCGAAGAATCTGATTTAGAGGATTTCCTGAGAAACGCCAAGATGAACTTGGCAAGTTTGCATCCTGGAGATGCTTTGGGTGAAGTATCAGATTTTTATGAAGATATGGTAGGAGATAGGCATCTGGCTGATTTGGCTGCTTGGCATATTTCGAGTAAAGATTATATTGCTGATACATTAAAGCTTCAACAGAGATTTTCAAGAGATTTAGTTTTAGATTTTGGTGGCGGAATAGGTACGCATGCCTTAGCCAATGCCATGTCTTCAAAGGTAGAGCATGTTTTTTTCGTAGATATTAATCAAACAAATAGAATCTTTGTAGAATATAGGGCTAAGAAATTAGGAGTGGAAAACAAACTCACCTTTTGCAAGACAATTCAAGAAACAGAAATATCTAAATTCGATTCAATAGTTTGTCTAGATGTACTGGAACATCTTCCTGATCCGATTTCTCAACTTGATATTTTTCATAAAATTATGGATTCTAAGTCTATTGCATTATTTAATTGGTATTTCTATAAAGGAGAAAACAATGAATATCCATTCCATATTGACGATAATGAAATTATCGAAGGGTTTTTTAAGAAACTTCAATTAAATTTTACAGAAGTCTTTCATCCTATTGTTATAACTACAAGAGCTTATAAGAAATCTTAAAGAATTATATTAACTCTTTTTCTATTTCTTAAATTTCTTTTGATGCTTTCAAAACTCACAGTACCCTCTTTCAATGCGAAAAGGGTATCATCCTTACCTTTCCCTACGTTGATCCCAGGTAAGAAAGAAGTACCTCTTTGACGGATTAAAATTGATCCAGCTGTTACTTTTTCTCCTCCATAGGCTTTTACACCAAGTCTTTTGGAGTTTGAATCTCTTCCATTTCTAGTGGAACCTGTACCTTTTTTATGTGCCATTAGTGATTTTTCTTAATTTGTAGTTTTTGGTTTAGCGTCCTTTTTGACAGCGACCTTTTTTGTAGTTTTTGGTTTAGTGTCTTTTTTGACAGCTACTTTTTTTGTAGTTTTTGGTTTAGCGTCCTTTTTGACAGCTTCTTTTTTTGAAGAAACTTTAGTAGAACTTTTGACTATAGAAATTGATTTTACCATAACTCTTGTAAGTTCTTGTCTATGGCCTATTTTCCTTCTTGTCTTTTTCTTAGGACGCATCTTATAGACAATGATTTTTTTATCTCTTAAATGTGAGACTACCTCTAATTCAATTTTTGCATCTTTAATATATGGTTTCCCTAAAGAAATAGAGTCTTTGTTCTTTATTAGTAAAACTTTTTCAAGTGTGATTTTGTCTTTTTCTTTGGCATTTAATCTATCAATATCATAATATTTGTCAACTTCAAACCAAAACTGTTGGCCAGAAGTTTCTGCTATGGCATAAAAATCATTATTTGTTGAGGATTTGTTCGAGGATTTTTTAGAAGTGGTCATATCTAGAAGACGCTATTAGGTTCAAAAATAATTTTGATTTAACCTAAGAAGCAATCATAAACGTTTGTTTATTTTCTTATTTTGTAGTGTAATAAGTCAAGGTATATTTTAAATTTTTTATATCAATTTCAGGAATTAGAAAAATGTCATTAAGAAAGACTTATATTTTAAAACTCTATGTCGCAGGCAATACTCCTAATTCAGTGAGAGCATTAAATACTCTTAAAGGAATTTTAGAAAATGAATTGAAAGGAGTTTATGCCTTAAAAGTTATTGACGTGCTTAAACAACCACAACTTGCAGAGGAGGATAAGATTTTAGCGACCCCAACCCTCGCAAAAATATTACCACCACCTGTAAGAAAAATTATCGGTGATTTATCGGATAGAGAGAAAGTTTTAATTGGTTTAGATTTGCTTTTTGATGAATTAAATGAAAGTGAATATAGATTAGAGAAAAAATAATTAAAAAGTTTTATACTTGAGAATGTAAATGTAATTTAAATTTTATTAATAATTTTTTTCGTAATAAAAAACCATGAAAGATAAAAATTTTAGCAAATCAAATAAAATGCAGGTACAAAAATTGCCTACAGGTATAGAAGGCTTTGATGATGTTTGTAGAGGAGGGTTACCTGTATCTCGCAGTACTCTTGTTAGTGGTACATCTGGTACTGGTAAGACTGTCTTTTCCCTTCAATATTTACACCATGGAATTTGTAATTTTGATGAACCTGGGATTTTTATTACATTTGAAGAATCGCCATTAGATATCATAAGAAATGCTGCTAGTTTCGGCTGGGATTTACAAGAATTAATCGATCAAAATAAGCTTTTTATTTTGGATGCTTCTCCTGATCCCGATGGTCAAAATGTTGCAGGTAACTTTGACTTGTCTGCTTTGATTGAGAGGATTAGTTATGCTATCAGGAAATACAAAGCTAAAAGGGTTGCTATAGATTCAATAACGGCGGTATTTCAGCAATATGATGCGATTTATGTTGTTAGAAGAGAAATTTTTAGACTTATAGCGAGATTAAAGGAAATAGGAGTCACTACTGTTATGACAACAGAAAGGGTAGATGATTATGGACCTATTGCGAGATATGGAGTGGAGGAATTCGTATCTGATAATGTTGTCTTATTAAGAAATGTTCTCGAGTCAGAAAAGAGAAGAAGAACATTAGAAGTTTTGAAGTTAAGAGGTACTGTACATATGAAGGGGGAATTTCCATTCACAATGGGCAAAGATGGTATTAGTGTTTTTGCTCTTGGAGCGATGCGATTAACCCAGAGATCTTCAAATATTAGAATAAGCTCTGGAGTTAAAGATCTTGATGATATGTGCGGAGGAGGTTATTTTCAAGATTCTATTATCTTAGCGACAGGAGCTACTGGGACTGGGAAGACAATGCTTGTATCGAAATTCATAGAAGATGCTTATAACAATAATGAAAGAGCAATATTGTTCGCATATGAAGAATCTAGAGCTCAATTACTGAGGAATGCAACAAGTTGGGGAATAGATTTTGAAAAGATGGAAAGTGATGGGTTATTAAAAATTATTTGCGCATACCCTGAATCAACTGGTTTAGAAGACCATTTGCAAATCATAAAAACCGAAATCAATCAATTTAAACCAAAGAGAATGGCGATTGATTCTCTTTCAGCATTGGCTAGAGGTGTTAGTTTAAATGCATTTAGGCAGTTTGTAATTGGTGTGACTGGATATTCAAAACAAGAGGAAATAGCTGGCTTCTTTACAAATACTGCAGAAGAATTTATGGGAAGTCACTCTATTACTGATTCTCATATCTCAACAATTACGGATACTATATTGTTGCTTCAATATGTAGAAATTAAAGGGGAGATGGCCAGAGCTTTAAATGTCTTTAAAATGAGAGGCTCATGGCATGACAAAAGGATTAGAGAATTTATAATTACAAATCTAGGCCCTGAGATCAAGGATTCCTTTTCTAATTTTGAACAAATATTCAGTGGGGCGCCTCATCGAGTTGAACCTGATCAAAATATTCCAAATGTTTTTAAAGGAGTTGATAATAATTAGATAAGTAAAATTTGATAATTTTAAAAGATTTCAGAATTATTGTTGATAGTTTTAGTCATTAATTCATCTTTGTCCGATTGTTCAAGTGGTAAATCGAACCAGAAGGTTGTTCCTATGCCTAATTCACTAGCCATACGAATCTCTCCACCATGTTTCTCAATTATTCCTTTAACAATAGATAAACCTAAACCTGTTCCTTGTTCAGTATGAACTGCGTTTTCTACTCTGTAAAATCGATCAAATATCTTATCTTGTTCAGATTGAGAAATTCCTGAACCTGTATCAGCAATTTCAATTCTTACTTTTGGTAATGGTGTAATTAACTCACATTGGGGTACATCGTCTGTATTATCGCTTAGTGGTGTCACAGGGCAGTAATCTGGCCAAGTATAAGCTCTTATCATGAGAGTGCTTTTTTTGGGACTAAATTTCAAACCATTACCAAGTAAATTATCAAAAACTTGAAGAAGTAAGTCAAAATTTCCAAGAATTGATGGAATGTTTTCTTCTATATCATGAGCTAATGAAACATTTTTCTCAATTGCATTAAGCCTATAATTTCTAAGAGTTTGTTCTATTGCAGGTTTGATATCCATTGACTCTAATTGAATTATCTTTCCTGACTCTAATCTTGATAAATCGAGTACATCATTTACTAGTCTTGTAAGTCTATCGGTCTCTGAATTTGCAATACCCAAGAATTCAAGTTGCTCTTCGTGGGAGAGTTGATCTTTTAAATCATATAAAGTCTCTACATAACTTTTTATATTAAATAATGGTGTTCTTAACTCATGCGAAACGTTACTTATAAATCTATTTTGTGCTGCATTAAGTTCTACTTCTCTCGTTAAATCTTGAATTGTTACTGCAATCCCTTTTAATTCAACTTTATTTGTATCTAAAACTGATTGTAAAACAATTCTTAAAGTTCTAGCTGGTTCTCCTAAGCTAATTCTTAAGTCATCATTCTCCTTTTCTCTGTTGAGAATAGATTCTATATTTGGATGTAGGTCATTAGATAAGATCTCAGGGATCTCATTTAAAATATATTTTCCTTCTAAGAATCTTCCTTCCCAGCGAAATAATCTTTTTGCTGTTGGGTTTGTAAGAACAATCTTTCCCTGAGAATCTAATAATATTGCTCCATCAGCCATAGTTGCTATTAGAGACTGTTGCTTTATTTGAGCTGCTTTTAGTTCTTCAATATTTGCCTCATCATAATTTTCTAATTGAGAGGCCATTCGGTTAAATCCATTTAAAAGTTCCCCTAGATCTCCAGTCATAGGTAGAGAAATCCTCGATTTAAAGTTACCTTTAGAAATTTCCCTAACACCTTTGACTAATTCTCTAACAGGTCTAGTAATTGTAAGTGCATTAAATACTGCTCCAAGTATTACCAAAACCCAAATAGAAATGAATACTGCTATTGTTAATTCTCTAGTTAGTGCTGAACTTGCTAAAGCTTTTTTATTAGGAGTAACTCCTAAAGCTAAAGTTCCTAGATATCTGCCTTTCCATAGCATAGGAACAAATACATCTGTTACTTGACCTTGTGGCGTTGCATGCTGCCTGACTAGAGGGAATTGTGGCCTTTTTTTTAGCTCCGAGGGTAGTCTTAATTTTCTTGTTAATTGGAACTGACTATCAGAAGTTGTTGGCGTAGCGCTTATTGGTATGCCAAGTTGGACAATATCATCAGCATCAGTAAAAAATATATAACGTAAATTTCTACTGGATCTCCAAAACTTCTCAGCAACATTAGAGATTTCGTTTTTTTGATTATTAGCAACTAATTCCGTAACATTCCCTGATAGTAATAGCCCTAGATCTCTTGCATATCTAGTGTCATTCATACCTGCATCTCTTTGAATGCTATTAAGAGCAAAAAATGTTATCCCTGTCATTAGAAGGCTTACTACAAGAGTAGCTATCGCTAACAATTTTGTTCTTAAGCTAAAACCGCTCCACCAAATTAATAATTTATTAATTAAATAATTAGTTTTCATATTATTTTCAGTAGGACTAAAATCTGAATTGTCAATATTATTATTATCATCAAGCATGAGACTAATTACTCTTTGATAATTTTGTTCTCACCTGATGACCTATATCATTTCTGAAATAAATACCTTCAAAATTTATTTCTTTTATATTTCTGTAAGCCTTCTCAAAAACTTTATCAAAATCCTTATCTTGACAAACAAGACTTAAAACCCTTCCTCCATCGGTTAGAACATCACCAGTTTCGCTTAAACGAGTTCCTGAATCAAAAATTTGACAATTTTCAGAATCAATTTTTCCTATATTAATAGGGTAGCCTGTCTTATATTCGAGAGGATAACCTTTTGAAGTAGCTATTACACAGCCACTCACTTTTTTAGAAGCATTAATTGCTTCATTACCAATTAATTTTCCCATAGCGCATTTTTGTAGAAGAATTACAAAATCTTTATCCATTAAAGGCATAATTGTTTGGCATTCTGGATCGCCAAATCTACAGTTATACTCTATAACCTTTGGACCAGATTTAGTGAGCATTAGTCCAAAATAAAGAACGCCTCGATATTCAATATTGTTTCTTTTTAATTCCTTGATTGTCGGGTTAATGATTTGTTTGATAATTCTTTCAAGGTAATCTTTGTTTAGGAGTGGAGTAGGAGCGTAAGCTCCCATTCCACCTGTATTAGGACCTTGGTCATTATCATTAAGACGTTTATGATCTTGTGCTGATGGAAGTAAAATATATTTTTCTCCATCACAAAGAGCAAACACTGATACTTCAGGACCTGCAATTCTTTCTTCGAGAACTATCACTCTCCCAGCATTGCCAAACTTCCCATTAAATATTGCTTCTATTGCTTCGAGACATTCATCTTTTGTCTCAGGAATAAAAACACCTTTACCTGAAGCTAATCCATCAGCTTTGACAACTAATGGGCTTTTAGATTTATTAATAACCTCCTTCGCTTCTTTTAGTGAATTTATTTTCCAGAATTTAGCCGTAGGAATTTCAGCTCTTTGCATGAATTCCTTTGCCCAAGACTTGCTATATTCCAACTTTGCTCCATCTTTACCTGGTCCAAACACCTTGAAGCCATTCTTTCTGAGAGTATCACCTAAACCTTTTGCTAATGGGATCTCTGGCCCTATGACGACTAAATCAATATCTAAAAAAGTTAGCTTTTTGATTAATTCTTCATTATTATTTATATCTAAAAGGATTCTTTCACATTTGTTTATTTTTTGTGATCCAGCGTTACCCGGGATTAGAAAAATTTTTTTGATTAGATCATTTTTTTGAATAGCCCAAGCTAAAGAATTCTCTCTTCCGCCATTACCAATTATTAAAACATTTTCTAATTTACTAAAACTTTTGGCATGCTTTGAATTAATACTCATAAATCTGTTTTCTGTAGGTCCTAAGGTTTCGATGAATAATCGGTTAAAATGGAAACAATCTAATTTCTCTAAATAATTAGATCTCTAGTAAATATGTTAATTAAAAATTTTAAATTTAGTAATCAAAGAGGTTCTTATTGATGAATAATAGATTGGAAATGATTTATGAAGGGAAGGCCAAAAAAGTATTTGCTCATCATGAATCAGATAAAGTAATAATTGAATTTAAAGATGACGCTACAGCTTTTAATGCACGTAAAAAAGCTACATTCAAAGGCAAAGGTAAACTTAATTGCCTCATAAGTTCAAAAATTTTTGATCTTCTTATAAAAAAGAATATCCCGACTCATTATCTTGAAATTATAAATGAGAATTCAATGATTGCGCAGAAAATAAAAGTTATTCCTTTAGAGGTGGTTTTAAGAAACACTGCTTTTGGATCTTTATGTAAACAGACAACAATAAAACCAGGAACTGTATTAGCAAAGCCTTTAATTGATCTTTATCTTAAAAATGATGTGCTTAATGATCCACTTTTAACAAGAGATAGAATAAAATTACTTGATATAATAGATAGTAAAGATTTAGATTTTATAATTGATTTGACTTTAAAAATAAATACAATTCTAAAAAATTTCTTTAATAAGATAGATTTGGATCTTGTAGATTTCAAACTTGAATTTGGTTACAATTCAAAAAACGAAATCATTTTATGTGATGAAATAAGCCCAGATAATTGTAGATTATGGGATCTTAATCCGAAAAATGATATAATGGTTAGCCTAGATAAAGATAGGTTTAGAAATGATTTAGGTGGTTTAATTGAAGCTTATAGTGAAATTAATAGAAGAATCGATAATTTCATTTAACTCAATTTAATGCAAAAATTCTTTAGTTTTATCTTCAATTAAAATTCTATGCAAAAAGATCTTCTGAAATATAGAAAGGTTATTACAAGCATCGCTTGTTTTCATTTAATATTGATATCAAATAATTCAGAACTTGCTGCTAAGTATTTGTCTGATAAAGCAGGGGAAACAATAAAAACTCAAATTATTGATAAAGATGAAAATGATTTATTTTTAGCATTTGATCTTCAACAAAAGAATAATGTTTTGATTGCAGATAATGGTGAAAAGCTTAATAAAGAAAGTGTTCTTATTTCAGAAATAATTATTGAAGGGTGGGAAAACCATCCTGAGGGTAAAAAATTAGAGTTGGCTGCATATGATTCTATGACTATTAAACCTGGAAGTATTATTAATAATCAAATTCTGAAGAATGATCTAAATTCAATTTATGCTAGTGGATGGTTTTCAGGCGTTCAAATAAAGTCTAAAGATGGACCATTAGGAGTGAGGCTAATAGTAAAAGTGGTACCTAATCCGATTTTAAAGGAAGTTTTACTGAATCCAGGAAAATCTGTAATCCCTAAAAAATATGTAGAAGAAATTTTTAATAATTTTTATGGAACCACTCTTAATTTGAATGAACTTCAAAATAAGATAAACGTAATAAAGAGTTGGTACGAAGATAACGGTTATTCTTTATCAAGAATTAATGGTCCTGAAAGAATTTCTGAGGATGGAATTGTAACTCTAAATGTATCGGAAGGAATAGTTTCTGATATTAAGTTACGTTTTTTAGGATCAGATGGAGAAGTATTGATTGATGGGAAACCCAGAAAAGGAAAAACCAAAGATTGGGTAATAAAGAGAGAATTAAAGACAACCCCAGGCTCAATCTTTAATAGAAAAACATTAGAGGAGGATATAAAAAGGCTTTATGCTACGTCTTTGTTTGATGATGTCAAAGTATCGCTTGGCCCCGATAATTTAAAGACTGGCCAAGTAATAATTATCTTGGATTTGAGTGAACAACGTACAGGATCACTAACAGGAGGTATTGGCTATAGTAATAGTTCAGGAATCTTTGCATCAATTGGTTTACAAGAGACTAATGCTTTAGGTAGAGCATGGTCAACTAATCTCAACCTTAATTTTGGAGATTATTCAACAACTTATAATTTCGCCTTAGCTGATCCATGGATTAAAGGGGACAAGTATAGGACCTCGTTTAGAACCAATATTTTTTTAAGCAGAGATTATCCTCAAGAATTTAAGAGTGAAACTAATGGAAGAATATATGCGGTTGATGATACAACTACTTCTACTTCAGATACATTTTCCTCAATAGTTCTCCAAAAAACTGGCGGGGGATTTGCATTCTCAAGACCTCTTAATGGTGGGGATCCTTTTAAAGTTGCAAAATGGAAAGTGCTCGGGGGAATGAACTTTCAAAAAGTGACAATGATTGATAGTAGTGATAATAAAAAACCTTATGGAGATACAACCCCAACAACGGGTAATATAAATGAAATTATTTGTATTGGGTATTCACCTAAAGATGGATCATGCCCTGCAGAAAATACTTTAGTTAGTTTTATTTTAAGTACATCTAGAAATAATTTGAATAATCCTATAAGCCCAACTTCTGGGAATAAATTCACCCTCGGAAGTGAACAATTTATTTCAATGGGAAATAGTTCTCCAACTTTTAACAGAATGAGAGCTACATATTCATTTTTTATTCCTACAAAATTGATTAATCTAACAAAAGAATGCAGGTCTAAAGGTGCAACTGATGAAGAATGTGCTCAGACTTTGGGATTTCAATTTAAAGCTGGAACTATTCTTGGTGAATTACCTCCTTATGAATCATTTTGTATGGGAGGATCATCATCTGTAAGGGGTTGGGGGGCTTGTGATCTTTCTGTAAGTAAAAGTTTTGTTGAGGCAACTGCAGAATATAGATTCCCCCTTTGGAGAATGATATCAGGCTCTTTATTCGCAGATGTAGGTACTGATTTGGGTTCTCAGAGTGATGTCCCTGGAAAACCTGGTAAATTATTAAAGAAAGCAGGTTCAGGTTTTTCTTTGGGAGGAGGAGTTGGAATAAAGACTCCAATTGGACCATTAAGGTTAGATATAGCTAGCAAAGACTTAAGTGGTGAAATGAGATATACACTAGGAGTAGGATGGAAATTTTAAATGTTTTCTTGGCCTACTAATTATGATTCTTGTTATACCATTGCTGGTTTTATCTCCAGAGAAGGTATAGGTCTGCATAGTGGTGAAAAAACAAAAGTTAAAATATCTCCTTATGAAAAGGAAGGATATTACATATCTTTTTCAGATAAGCCTGGCAAGATATTTAAGCTAACTCAGGATTTAATTGGAAGTACAATCCTTTGTACTGCAGTAAAAGTAGGTGGAAGAAACTTATATACTATTGAGCATCTATTATCCGCATTGGCAGGCTGTGGATTAAATTATATACATATTGAAGTTGATGGAAGAGAAATACCACTCCTTGATGGATCAGCTATTCAGTGGGTAAAAGCATTTGAAGAAGTTGGTATTAAAAAAGTACCTATACCAGAAAATTTTATTCCAGAGATTAAAACACCAATTATATTAAATAAAGGAGGCTCAGTTATAGCTTTAACTCCTTCTGAGAAAACTACAATTATATCTACTATAAGTTTTTCATATAAAGCAATTGGTAATCAAACTTTTGTTATCGATTTAAATCCAAAATGCTTTGTTGAAAAGATTGCTCCTGCAAGAACATTTGGTTTTAAGGATCAATTTCAAGAATTAAGTGAACTAGGATTAATTAAAGGGGGTAGTTTGGATAATGCGCTTGTTTGTGATGGAGATACATGGGTTAATCCACCATTAAGATTTGATAATGAACCAATAAGACATAAAATTTTAGATCTTATTGGGGACTTGGCTTTGGTAGGGTTACCTAAGGCTCAAATTTTAGTTTATAAAGGATCACATGCTTTAAACTCTTTATTAGCCTCAGCACTAAACAATTAATTTTATCTTTAATAAGTTGTGGACAAGACATTATCCAGTGAAAATGATCAACTCTTTTCAGAGGACATACTAGGTTTATTACCTCATAGATATCCTTTCGCTCTCGTAGACAGAGTAATAGAGCATGTACCAGGACAAAAAGCTGTCGCAATTAAAAATGTAACTATAAATGAGCCCCAATTTCAAGGACATTTCCCAGATAGACCTTTAATGCCAGGAGTACTTATCGTAGAGTCAATGGCACAAGTAGGCGGGATAATAGTAACGCAAATGCCAGATCTTCCTAAAGGACTTTTTGTTTTTGCAGGCATTGATAAGGTCAAATTTAGAAAGCCCGTAATTCCTGGTGATCAACTGGTAATTACATGTGAATTGTTAAGTATTAAAAGACGAAGGTTTGGCAAGGTAAAAGGTGAAGCCCATGTAGATGGGAAGTTGGTTTGTGCAGGCGAATTAATGTTTTCATTAGTTGATTAGTAATATGCAGAATAAAAATACTGACTTAAAATCAAGATTTAATGGTGTAAAAGTACACCCAAACGCTTTTGTAGATTCAAGTGCAGAATTACATGATGGAGTCACCATTGCTCAAGGAGCTATTGTTGGGCCAAATGTAATTCTTGGGGAAGGTACATCAGTAGGACCGAATGTTGTAATAGAAGGGAAAACTAAAATAGGTAAAAATAATAGAATTTTCCCAAATGTATTTATTGGACTTGAGCCCCAAGATTTAAAATATCAAGGAGCACCTACTGAAGTAATTATTGGCGATAACAATACTTTTAGAGAGTGTGTAACTATTAATAAAGCAACTAACGAAGGAGAAAAAACAATTATTGGCAACAATAATTTATTAATGGCTTATACACATATAGGACATAATTGTGAACTTGGGAATGGAATAGTTTTATCAAATAGTGTCCAAATTGCTGGTCATGTAATAGTAGAAGATAAAGCTATTATTGGTGGTTGCTTAGGTATTCATCAATTTGTGCATATAGGATTTTTAGCAATGGTTGGAGGAATGACAAGAGTAGATAGGGATGTACCTCCTTTTTGCTTGGCAGAAGGTCATCCAGGTAAATTAAGAGGATTGAATAGAGTAGGAATAAAAAGGAGCGGTTTGCTAAACAATACAGACTTTGACTTAAAGTTATTGCAAAAGACTTGGAACCTACTTTTTAAATCTAATGATGTAATTTCTAATTCATTGGCAATAGCAATGCAAGATAGATTAGATCTTTCTTCTTCAAAACTTTGCAATTTCGTAAAACATTCTATATCTAAGGGAAGAAGAGGACCAATGCCTACTACAAATTTATGAATAAAAAGATATACATCAGTACTGGAGAAGTTTCTGGAGATTTACATGGTGGTTTATTATCCAAAGCATTATTTGCTGAAGCAAAAAAACATTCAATAGATTTGGAAATCACAGGTCTAGGAGGGGAAAGAATGCATAAAGCGGGAGTAAAAATTTTAAAAGATACTACTTCTATTAGTGCAATAGGTCTTTGGGAAGTCTTGCCTCATATTTTTCCTATGATAAAAATCCAAAAATACTTTTTAAAATCCCTAGAGAGAAACCGACCTAATTGTCTTATCCTAATAGACTATATGGGTCCTAATATAAAAATTGGGAGAAAGTTAAAAAGAAGAAATCCTAAAATCCCAATTTACTACTACATCGCTCCTCAAGAGTGGGCATGGCGAGTCGGAAACAATACTTCGACAGATTTAGTAAGGTTTTCTGATAAAATTTTTGCAATTTTCAAGCAAGAGGCAACCTTTTTTAAAAGAAGAGGTGGAAATGTTTTATGGATTGGACATCCCATGTTAGATTTGACAAAAAAAGTTCCTTCTAAGAGAGATGCAAGGTCAATTTTAAAACTTCGTGCAAATCAGAACATTTTACTTATAATGCCTGCCTCAAGACCTCAGGAATTACGATATATATTACCTACTTTCTTGAAGGCCGCTAAAAAATTACAACAAAAATATCCCAATCTCGTTGTTTATATACCATCTTGTAGGAAAGCTTTTGATGAGAAATTTAGAAAGGCATTGAAAAGACATAAAGTTAATGGAAAAGTTATTTCTAAATCAAATAATTCAGAATTAAAGCCTTATATTTATTCATTAACTTCGATAGCTTTATGTAAATCAGGAACTGTTAATATGGAATTAGCTTTATATGGAATACCTCAGATTGTTGGATATAAAGTAAGTAGAGTAACTGCTTTTATAGCCAGAAGAATTCTTAAATTTAAAGTAAGATTTATTTCTCCAGTAAATTTACTAGTTAAGCAATTTATAATTCCTGAATTCGTACAGCAAAACTTTGTAGAAAAGAAAATCTTTTCTAAAGCTTGCAGAATTCTTGAAGGTAAAGCGTCAAAAATAAAAATAAAAAAAGGTTATGCTTTATTAAAAAAAGAATTAGGTGAAGAAGGTGTAGTCGAGAGAGCTGCTAAAGAAATTATTAATTCCATAATTTGAAATTTATAATTAAATAATGAAATATCTTTTTTCTTTAATTGTTATTTTCTCAATCTTAATTAACCCTGTAAACACTCTTGCGGAAGAACTCATTCTTGCAGGCGGATGTTTTTGGTGTTTAGAACATGATCTAGAGTCTTTAGATGGGATTAATTCAGTGAAAAGTGGATACTCGGGTGGAGATTTACAAAACCCTAGTTACGACAATCATTCTGGCCATCAAGAAGTCGTTTTGGTTGATTATGATTCCAAATCAGTAAGTTTACCTGAAATACTAACACTCTACTTGAGAAATGTTGACCCTCTTGATGGTGAAGGCCAATTCTGCGATAGGGGAGATTCTTACAGACCCGTAATTTTTTTTAATGATTCAAAAGAGGAGAATGAAGCAAAAAGTGCCTTAGTTAATGCCTCTAAGGAATTAGGCGTACCGCTAGAAAAAATTTCTGTTGAACTTAAATCAAAGAATCAATTCTGGTTGGCTGAGGATTATCATCAGAATTTTGCTGATAGAAATGAATTAAAATATAAGTTCTATAGATTTTCTTGTGGTAGAGATCAGAGATTGGATAATTTATGGGGCGATAAAGCTAGATCCTTAGATCTTTGGTCTGAATAATACTCTTTTTTTAATCTAATTTGTTTGTAATCCATTGTATTAGAGTTTGAACTCCAAAACCTGTAGCGCCTGATGGATTAATACCTTTATTTTTATCAGTCCAACAAGTACCGGCTATATCTATATGAGCCCATTTGATCTCTTTATCAAAAAATTCCTCTAAAAACAAGGCTGCAGTTATAGAACCACCTGCTCTTGGGCCTGTATTTTTCATATCAGCTATATGGGACTTTAAACCTTCTTTATAGGATTTCTTTAAAGGCATTTGCCATAATTCTTCTCCTACTTCGGCTGATGCGTTTTTTAATTCTTTTGAAAGATCGTTATTGTTGCTCCAAAAACCAGCTACATCATTCCCTAAAGCAATAACAATTGCACCTGTTAACGTGGCAAGATCAATTATTGAATCCGGTTTTAAATTTGATGCGTAAGTTAGCGCATCAGCCAATGTAAGCCGACCCTCTGCATCAGTGTTGTTTATTTCAATTGTCTTTCCGTTTGATGCTTTAACTACATCTCCTGGATGAACTGCAGATCCATTTATCATGTTTTCGCAGGCTGCCACAATAAAATGAATTTCTAGTCCCTTTGGTTTGATAGCTCCAAGTGCTTTTGCCGCTCCTAATACTGCAGCGCTCCCGCCCATATCATATTTCATCATTTCAATTTGAGATGCTCCTACTTTAAGGTTGTATCCTCCTGAATCAAAGGTTAAACCCTTACCAACAAGTGCAATCTTTTCTTTAATTGGCCCATCTGCCTTTAAAGTAAGGTGTATAAATTTAGGCTCTAGATCAGAACCTTTTGCTACAGCTAGATATGCACCCATTCCTAAATATTCACATTCTTTCGCATCTAAAATTTTTATTTCTAAATCATGATCTTTTGCTATTTGAGAGGCTGTTATAGACATCTCTTGGGGCGTAAGGCTATTTGGAGGTGCAGCTACAAGTCTTCTAGCTAGTTCTACACCTTCACATATTTTTTCTGTTTCTTCGAAGCAAATCTTCTCATAGTTATTTAAATTCAAAAATTCTATTTCGTTAAGAACCTTCTTTTCATCTTTTTTCTTATTGAATCTATTGTCCTTATAAGCTGATAATCTTGCTGACTGTGCTACGTGATGTATTTCTACTTGTGAATTAATTAATTTCCAAGGCAGCAAGATGCTAGTTTTCTCATTTTTATCAGCAATCTTTCTAATTGGATCTCCTAAAGAGTTTTCGATATCACTTTTATTAAGATCTTTTGATTTTCCAAGACCAATTATTATTAAAGTTTCTAATTTTTGATCTAAAAATTCAAAATTTAAAATTTCCCCTTTTTCTGCTTTAAATTTTTTTGCCGTAATTTTTTTTAGTAATAATTTTGGGTCAACAACAAATTTTATTTTTTCTAATTGGCTTTCGATTTCCTCTTTTACAACTCCAAATATTAATGAAGAACCTTGCCAGTCATCTAGATCTTTTTGGAAAGTGGAGAATTGCATTTTTAAAATAGATTTAATTAACTTTTAGTTGTTTGTGAAAGTAGTTGACCACCTATCTCTCGTTTCTTTATTAAATGGTGGTAACCATAAATATATCAGTTGCTGTTCTAGTTTACGTCTTAATTTTACTTCTTTAGGCACATCTAAGAAGAAACGTATATCTTGATGACTTGAGAGATTACTTTGCGCTAGTGCTCCTTTATAGTTCGTTAGGTAATTTTTACAGTCATGCTCTCCCTTCCATCTTTTATTTGCGGAATTTGTTTCTCCTATATAAAGGATGATTTTAGAACTTATCATAGTGTCGATTACAAAATACATTGCTGGACCATTATGTATATGTTGATTAGATCTCCAAAAGTTTAGTGATAGAGGCTGTAAGGAAAAAGGGTCAATTTTTTTTTCATTGAAACTTTTTACAGGAAGAATTGTTTGTTGAAAAGGTTGATTGTGACTATCTCCTGAAATTTTGATTTGGTGGTTGTGTATTTTATTTCGCCATTCAATTAATGTTTCACCCTTGATTTTTAAATTATTTGTTTGTTGAAAATTAATTGATGTATTTGTATTTGAACCAAATAATTCAAATTGTCTATTTTGGTTTGAAATATTATTTATGTTGAAATTTTCCAAAATTAAAAATCATTTCTACTAAATTTAATTCTGAATGAATATAAATCAGATAATTATTTATAAACTAAAATTTTATTAATGTTCTAATTAATTTAAAAGATTCTTGTTATCTTGGAGTAGAACTAAATTTGCGAAGATAAAAAATAAAAAATGGGTTTTTTTGAATCTGACATTGTACAAGAAGAAGCTAAAAAGCTTTTTACAGATTATCAAGAACTTATGAAGCTTGGCTCTGATTATGGAAAATTTGATAGAGAAGGTAAAATAATGTTTATAAAAAAAATGGAATCTCTTATGGATCGTTATAAAGTTTTTATGAAGAGATTTGAATTGTCTGAAGATTTTCAAGCAAAAATGACAGTAGAGCAATTAAAGACACAGTTAAGCCAATTTGGGATTACTCCTGACCAAATGTTCGATCAGATGAATAAAACCTTGATAAGAATGAAGGATGAACTTGATAAAACTTCTTAAATTTAACAGTAAAAATTAATGTACGAAAAATTAATTTTGCCAAAATGGCTCTCAAGAGGAATTGAAGAATACTTTCCAATGAAGAGCACAGATCAAACTTTTGCCGAAAGAATTGATGATGCGGAAAAGAACAATAGAAAGTTAAGGGTTAAACTTGGAATCGATCCAACTGGAACCGATATTCACTTAGGGCACAGTATATTATTTAAAAAACTAAGGGCTTTTCAAGATAATGGACATATTGCGGTTTTAATTATTGGTGATTTTACTGCTCAAATAGGAGATCCAACTGGGAAAAATAAAACAAGAGTGCAGTTATCGGAAAAGCAAGTTAATGACAATGCAAAAACATACCTAACCCAATTAGGAATGGGTAAGCCACCTAATGAATCTATTTTAGATTTTGATTCAAAAGATAGAATAGAAATTAGATATAACAGTGAATGGTTAAAAGGATTAAATCTTAATTCGATAATTGAATTAATGGGGAGTGCAACAGTTAGTCAAATGCTAGCTAAGGAGGAATTCAATAAAAGATATAATGCTCAAATCCCAATTTCTTTGCATGAATTTTTATATCCACTATTGCAAGGTTATGATTCAGTAGCTGTTCAATCAGATATTGAGCTTGGAGGTACAGATCAGAAATTTAATATTGCAATTGGTAGAGATCTTCAAAGGCATTTTAAACAAGACCCTCAATATGGAATATTGCTTCCAATTTTGACAGGTTTAGATGGAATTAAGAAGATGAGTAAATCTGAATTTAATACTGTAGGTTTGACCGAAGATTCTCTTTCAATGTATTCAAAATTAGAAAAAGTTCCTGACACTGTTATCCCCTCTTATTTTGAGTTGCTTACAGAATTAGATTTAAGTGTTCTTAAGGAAGAAAATCCTCGTGAGTTACAAAGAAGAATGGCGTTAGAAGTTACTACTTTATTCCACGGTTCTGAAGAAGCATTGAAAGCACAATCAAACTGTGAAAAATTATTCCTTGGACAAAAAGAAGAAGTTGGAGAAATTCCAGAGATTTCATTAAAAGAAATAGTTTTTCCAGTTAAATTTTTTTATTTGCTAAGTGCTTTAAAATTATTTAAATCTAGTAGTGAATCTAAGAGATCCATTAAAGGAGGAGGAGTAAAAATTGATAGTGCGAAAATAGTAAATCCAGATATGAAATTTGATACTAAAGAGGATTTAGTAGGTAAGATTTTACAAATTGGTAAAAAAACAATAAAAAGATTTGAGAACTAAAACCAATGAAAAGATCTAATTCAGAAGATAAAATCATACTGGCAATTGATGGTTTAGATATAAATCAAGCAAAATCGCTTCTAGAAAAGTGCCCCAAAATTAAGTGGGTCAAAGTTGGTTTAGAGCTTTTTATTAGAGAAGGACCAGGAGTTATTGAGGTATTGAAAGGGTTAAATAAAAATATATTTTTAGACTTAAAGTTTCATGATATTCCAAATACTATGAGCGCAGCATGTTACCAAGCTTCAAAATTAGGGGTTGATATAATTTCTGTTCATGCTTCAGCAGGTTTTAAAGCTCTTAAGCAGTCAAAAAAGGCATCTTTAGAAGGAGCAAAAGCATTTAAAAAAAAACCTCCTTTTATTGTTGGCATATCAGTATTAACTAGTTTTTCTCTTGAAGATTTTCAAACTGATCTTGATAGGAAAAATTCAATTGAGGAAAACGTATTGAGACTTGCAAAGTTGTCTCATGATGCTGGTTTAGATGGATGTGTTTGTTCTCCTTGGGAAGCAAAAATGTTGAGGTCCATTTACAAAAATAATTTCGAACTAATTACACCTGGTATTAGAACAAAGATTGAAAATAAAGATGATCAAAATAGAATTATGACTCCTAATCAAGCCATAAATAATGGTGCTTCCAAGTTGGTTATTGGGCGATCAATCTCACAAGCTATAGATCCTAATAAGACTTTCCTGGATATATGTAAATCTATTTATTTTGATTGATTTTTGATTCTTCTCCTTTAATCAATCTATGTATGTTTGTTCTATGTTTCCAAATAACTAACAATGACACTATCAAGCTAATAATAAAATAAGGATGAATAAAATTACCTATATTGAAAAACATAAAAATGGGTAATAAGAGTGCAGCGGAAATACTGGATAAAGATACAAATTTAGATTTTGCTAAAACGATTAAAAAGATTCCTAGAGAAGCTAATCCAACTTTCCAAGAAAGAGCTAAAAACATACCTAAACCAGTAGCTACTGCCTTGCCACCTTTCCCTTTAAGCCATATGGGCCATATATGACCTGAGATAGCGGATATGCCCGCTAATACTTCAATTAAGCCTTGATCTGCATAATATTGAGCTATTTTTACTGAAATTAGACCTTTGGCTAAGTCAATAATAAAAACAAAAAGCGCAGGCCATTTGCCCACGTTTCTTAAAACATTTGTTGCACCTGTTGATCCCGAACCTATAAGCCTTAAATCTATATTTTTTAGGTATTTCCCAATTAAAAACCCTGTAGGGATAGATCCTAATAGATAACTTATTAAAATTATTGAAATATTCATTTGATTAGTTTAACTCAAGATCATCGTAAATTTCAGCATCTGAGCCGGCGAAGGCAAGCCATAATGGGAATTGGAGGATTGGAATTTCAACTGATGTTTCCGATGCGTCAATAATAATAAAGGGTAATTCATCATTAGCCTCTAATCTATCAGCTCTTTCAATAACACCTTCTGGCCTTTCAAAGAGAACAATTCCACTATTAGGCCCAAAGTCATCTCTTGTGAGACCAAGCGAGTCTTGTAGAATTCTTCTCCATTCTCCTAATCTCTCAGGCTCGGAAGCTAATATAAGCGTCTGAAACTGGTCTCCATATAATTCCCCAAGAATAGATATTAAACCTGCAGATAATAAAGCATTTTTCTGCCTTGAACCTTTACTTTCTATAGAACCTCTGCCGCCCATATTAAAGAACCAATCAGCCATAATTTCAATATCTGACGAATCAAGACTGCGTCTTAATTTCCAAGGCTCGGCATAAAAATCAGGTTGTTCTGTAAAGGTTGAGAAACAGTCTCTTATAATTCGTTCATCTGGTTTAAATGTTTCAGAGAGTGCAGGAATATTTACGACTTCATTTTTACTCGGAGCTTGCTTTTTTTTATCAAGTGGAGACGGCTTTACAATTATTGGTTGAGAGATTAATTCAAGTTTTTCTACATTTTGTGAAAGATTTTGCAAAGCACCAGTTAAATACTCTTGAAAGCCTTTAACTCTTTTAGCGATATTATCTGACTGTCCTTTGAAGTTAGATTCAATATCTTTATTAAGTTCAATTTTTTTTGCTTCTAAGTCTTTTATTTCTTTAACTAAGTAGTCTTTTTTTATAATAAGATCATTGAAAATCTTATTAGAAATTTCATCGACTGAGATATCTTTTTGTTTGTTTGTTGAAAAAACTTTTTTATTTTGCGTGGTGTTTTTTCTAATAATTTCTGTAGTTTTCCCTTCTTTGATTAATTTATCTGATATTGGTTCCTTTTCAGGATTATTATTTGGAATTTCTGTAGTTTTCCCTTCTTTGATTAATTTATCTGATATTGGTTCCTTTTCAGGATTATTATTTGGAATTTCTGTAGTTTTCCCTTCTTTGATTAATTTATCTGATATTGGTTCCTTTTCAGGATTATTATTTGGAATTTCTGTAGTTTTCCCTTCTTTGATTAATTTATCTGATATTGGTTCCTTTTCAGGATTATTATTTGGAATTTCTGTAGTTTTCCCTTCTTTGATTAATTTATCTGATATTGGTTCCTTTTCAGAATTATTATTTGTAATTTTTGTATTGGCCATTTAATTAATTGAAGTAGTTAAGCAAACATTGAATATTAGGAACTTTTAATCTCTAGCAATTCAACTTTTTTTAAAAGCTCATTTTTTAATTGCTCTGGATTAAATAGTATAGGTAATAAATGAGGACTAGACTTTTCTCTAAAATAAAAAATAACAGGGATTATAGGAAAAAATAATTTCCACGAAATCCAGTTTTTAAAAGGGAAAGTCCTTATCTCTTTACCTAGTTGTAAAACGACAAAGGCCTCATTTGTTATTTTTATTCTTAAGGTAAATGTTTGTAGCAATAAAAAAAAGCTAAATGAGCCAGAAACTATTGTTGGCCAATATCCAATATTAAGAAATAAAAGCATAAAACTTAAAATTATTAGAATTATTGGCAATTGAAATGCAGGCGATATTGTTATTGGTTCTTGTTTTGTTGATTTAGTGTTCATAATAGATTTATCCAAATAAGATTTGTGTTAGAACTACATCCATTAAAGATACAGTAACAAGAGTCATTACAACCGCACCTGTAGTACTTGTTCCCACTTCTTTTGGCCCCCCTTTTGTAGATAGTCCATATCCACAAGCAATAATTGAAATAAGCAATCCGAATACTAAAGCTTTAATTAACATAGAAGTTAAGTCTGTACTTGTTAAGCTGATATTACCTGATCTTACAGATGTCCAAAAAATTATTGGAGGAACGTTGTAAAAAATTGTGCTCCAAATTTGTCCACTCCATAAAGCTACAGATAAAAATAAAAGGCACTGTATGGGAGACATTATGACCATTGATAGTATCCTTGGAACTACTAAATATTGGATAGGTTCAGTTCTTAACATAGTTATAGCCTCAATTTGCTCTGTGACTTTCATAGTGCCGAGTTGAGCCGCATAAGCGGTGGCAACTTTCCCCGTCATTAAAGTAGCAGTGAGAAGAGGAGCCATTTCTCTTGCCATTCCTACTGCTAGTAACCCGCCTATTTCACTTGAAAGCCCCATGCTGGTAAGTTGTGATGCCACTTGAATATTAAAAACTGTGCCAGCAGCAATTCCTGTTATCAATACAATCAATAAACTTCCAGGACCTGCCTCCATAAGTTGGTCAAATAGATCATTTTTAGAAATTTTACCTTTAAAGATAAAATTGATTGCTTGCCCACCAATGATTAGGCTGCTTAGAAGTCTTTTAAAAAACTGTGGATAGTACATATTTCTATATTAGTTTGTGATTAATTTTTGATCCCATTTTCTCATTATTAAAATACCAATTACTACCAATACAGAAGGAATAAAACCTATACATAACCTAATGGTTAATTGAGCTGAGGAGCATTGTTCAATAATATTAAGATTGTTTTGGTCAACAAAGCATGATTGATAGCCAGAAATATATAACAAGAAACCCAATATTTGAACACTCAGTGCGATGCCAATTTTCTGAATAAGTACCATCCATGCAGTGTAAATTCCTGCTGGTTTCTCTGGATCTTCATCTATTGCATCAGGAAGAAGTGACCAAGGGATAAGAAAAGCCGTTGAAGCACCAATACCAATAAGACAAATTATGAAAATTAAGAATATGAATAAAATGAGGTTACTAGTATTTAGAAATATGGTATTCCCAACTCCTGAGCCTATAGCTAAAGGAGGTAAAAATAAAGCTGCTGTGCATGAAATTATCCACATAATCGCTCCATAGTTTAAAGCTGAGATTCTATTTAATTTATTTGATACTCTCGTCCATATTTGTAACCCTATAAGAGCGCTAATTTGGAAAGGGATTGGAATCCATGTCGCAATATCTTTTGGTACATTAAGGACATCCTCTACATAAATGAGAGCTACAGTTTGCATTAATTGCAAGGCACACCATAGTAAAATATAAAGTGAAATAACTTTAAGAAATTTCTTATTTCTGAATATTCTTTTGAATTGAAGTGTTATAGCTTCTACTTTCCCAGATGGCCTTCTGGCTTTTTTAGCATATGGAGCTAGCCCCCAACATGATAATAAAGTAGTTATTACGGCAATAAATCCACTAATTTTGCCCATTAAAAAATACTCATTATTTGCTGATCCTTCAGAACCTAAAACAACTCCAGCAATTATTAAACCTGTTAATCCTGCTATTATTGAACCAGTAAATCTTGAAGCATTTAATCTTGTTCTAACTGAAGTTTTTTCAGAAATTTCAGTCGATAGAGCTGAAAAAGGAAGATTAATACTTGTATAAGCGGTCATTACTATGATGGAAATTATTGCATAGTAAATAGTCTTTTGTATTACTGAACCTGTTGGCGTCCACCATATTGCCGCTAAAGAAAAACCAAGAGGTACAGATGCCGTAACCATCCAAGGGATTCTCGGCCCCCACCTTGATTGAGTTCGATCACTTAACCATCCTATTAATGGATCATTTATCGCATCCCATATTTTTATTAACATTAATATTGAGCCTGCAATTATTATGGGTAAACCTGCTGAAATAAAGAACTTAAATAGAAAAAAACCAAATTGAGTTGCTACTAATCCAGTACCTGCATCTCCTAAACCGTAAGAGATCATTAATCTTGAAGTTGATCTAGTTATATTTTCTGAGTGTGAATTTTCCAATCTTTTTACTTTGTTGTTTGTTTGATAATGTATTATTGCAATGGTAATTCTATTACTTATTGCGGGCGTGGTTTAGTGGTAAAACCTCAGCCTTCCAAGCTGAAGATGCGGGTTCGATTCCCGCCGCCCGCTTTTAGAATATATTATTTTTTGTTCCAAAGACTTCTTCTGAAATAATTAATACAGAGCTTCGACTCTTAATATTGATTGATTTATTGATTATAGGGAAAGGCTCTATAATCTGATTAACATTTGTATCAACTACTTTTAGCCAATTACTTTTAGATCTAGGTAGGCAAAAATCGATATTTTTTGAATAAGCATTTAAACCTGCCCATATAAGAGGATTTTCTTCCCCTTTGTTTATGCTAAAGGCAACTGTATGAGACCAGCTACTCCAATCAGGATTGTTTAACTTTGCACCATGCCAATAATATTTTGGAATATTTTCTAAGTTTTGTTGACTGATCAAGAACTCAGGGTTTAGAAGTTTTATAAGTTTTTTTCTTAGTTTTATTAAAAATTTCAGATAATTTAACAACTCTAAATCCTGTTGACTATTATCCCAATTCATCCATCCCAATTGATTATTTTGGCACCAAGAATTATTGTTCCCTCCTTGAGATCTCCCGACTTCATCTCCCATCAATAACATAGGAACTCCTTTTGAGATAAGTAAACTCAGAAGAAGATTTTTTTGCTGTCTTTTTCTTAGATCTCTAATTGATAAGTCTGTTGTTGGTCCTTCTACGCCATGATTCCATGAATTGTTATGGCTATCTCCATCTCTGTTGTTTTCTTTATTTGCAAAATTATGTTTTCTGTTGAATGTCAATAAATCCTTAAGGGTAAATCCATCGTGAGAAGTTATAAAGTTTATAGATTTTGGTAAGGTATTATTCCCTTTGTAAAGAGATGGACTACCTTTGATTTTGTCACTCATCTTCCATGCAGTATCTTTATCTCCTTTCCAAAATCTTCTTAAGTCATCTCTGAAATGACCATTCCATGTAAGAGTTTTCTTAGAAGGAAAATCATTTAATTTATATAAACCACCACAATCCCATGGTTCACTAATCAATTTTATGCCTGCAAGATCAGGTTCGCATTCAATATCTTCGAAAAATGGTGGGTTTTCAAGAGGTATAAGATTTTCCCCTCTAGTTAAGGCAATACCTAAATCAAATCTAAAACCATCAATACCAAATTCATTTGCCCAACACTTTAATGATTCAATTATTAATTTTCTGACTAAACCTCTATTCGCTGCAATGGTATTCCCACATCCAGAAACATCCTGATAATTTTTATCTTTGCCGATGAAATAGTAAAGATGTTCATCCACTCCTTTCCAGGAAATTATTGGCCCTTCAGAATCTCCCTCAGAAGTATGGTTATATACAACATCTAAAATAACTTCAATATCTGCTTTATGGCATTCTTCTACTAATTTTCTAAATTCTGCTCGATTGTCTTCCGCAGATATATTTGACGTGTATTCAAAGTGTGGAGTAAACCAATTAATAGGACTATAACCCCAGAAGTTATCTAACCCATTAGGCGCATCAGTGGGATCAAAGCAAAATATTGGAAGTAGTTCTATAGTTGTAATGCCAAGTTCTTTTAGATATGGAATTTTTTTTAGGAATTTCTTAAAACAACTTTCCTTCTCATTTGAGGATGTAGTGAAAGCTTTGATATGAAGTTCATAAATAATTGTTTCTTCCCAAGAATGATTTGGCCTAGGGTAATCTTGAAAATTAAACAATTTTCTATTACAAACAACACTTTTAAGACAAGAATCGCTATTGTCATGTTCTCTGAGTGCATTTTCTCTTTTGTATGTACTCCATCCAGTAATACCCCTTGAGCAAGGATCAATTAAGACTTTCTTTTCATAATTATTTGTACCATTGTTTTTCTGTTTTATTCTAAAGGCATATATAGAACCTTCTTTTATATTGCTTATTTCAGCATGCCAGTAATTACCAGTATTATGACTATCATCTAATTTAAATACTTTTGTTGGTAGAACTGCGTCTTCTTTTTCGAACAATAAAATTTCTATATATTTCGCATTTGTTGCTATTAAGGAGAAATTTACACCTTTTGACGTGATTGAACTCCCTAAAGGTAGAGGTTTACCCTTCTTTATATAATTCACTGTTTTTGATGTTTTTGAATATAGGGATTAGAAGATTCAATGAAATTACTCCAATATTGGAATCATAATTGTAAAATTTAAAAAAAAAATCAAATATAATGTTTCTCTAATCAATGTTTTTGAAGTTTTAGGAATCATATTTATAACCTATCATTGAATCCAGGGTACTGATAGCTTTATAAGAAAACCCAAGCGACAATGGACCTGGTAAAAAAATTGAAAACTTAATTAAAACGAATCCAAAAAATATCCAAAACATTGGTCCAAATATGCCATCAACAGAATTTTCAGTAAGACTTTCAGTGCTGGATCTCAAAAGATGTTCATTCGAAGATGAACTAACATCCCTGCTTACAATTTCTTGAACTTTAGCTTTTACTATCTTTTCGTTTTGATTATAAATTTCTTTATTCTCTAAAAGGTTTACAATCTCTCGAACACTTGAA
>QCLA01000004.1:0-61497 GCA_003214935.1 Prochlorococcus sp. AG-412-F02 | reverse complement strand
TGAACTAATCTTTCTAAAACTTTATTTTCCAAATAATTAAAATCATTTGCTTCTAGATTAGTTCGTATAAAATTAATACTTTCTATGAAAATAGGATGATCTTTTATCATTAAATTTTAATTTGAGTTAAAAGTAAGCATAATGAGAATAAGCTTCTTTTTTAAGCAAAAATGCCAATACAAATAATATGGGGCAATGATATAAGTGCGCATAATAAATATATTCATCAAATAATTGATCAGAAAGTATCAAGAGTCTGGAAAGAAATAAATGTTTCCAATCTAAATGGAGATGATGAACAGCAAATAAACAAGGCCATGGAAGAAATACTAACACCTCCGTTAGGGGATGGGGCAAGAGTAGTTATTTTAAAAAACAATCCCATTTTTACTATTAAAAATGAAGACTTAAGAATCAAATTTGAAAAAATTTATAGGAATATCCCAAGCAATACCTATTTCATTTTGCAAAATATTAAGAAGCCAGACTCCAGACTCAAGAGTACTAAATTTATTAAAAAACTTATAAAAGAAAATATAGCTCTTGAAAAATCATTTTCGTTACCAGATATTTGGGATTATGAAGGTCAAAGAAGGTATCTAGAAGATGCAGCAAAGGGAATGGATATCTCCCTTGATAAAAATACAGCTGAGTTCATAATTGATTCAGTAGGAAATGATAGTGTCAAATTAATTAACGAATTAGCTAAAGCAAAGATATATCTTACTGCATTAGCAAATGATGAAAATGCAAAACTTTGTTTAAAAAGTAATGATGTAAAAAAAATATTTAATGATCATCAATCAAACATCTTTAAAATAATTGATCTTCTTTTAGAAAAAAATATTAAAGAAAGTCTTATTGAAATAAATTATTTATTATGCAAAGGCGAACCTGCTTTGAGACTCAATGCAGGTTTAATAAGTCAAATCAGAATGCATACCATAATTAAGTTATCAAACAATTCTAGAGAAGAGGACGTAGATAAAATATGTAATCTTGCAAATATTACTAATCCAAAAAGAATCTTTTTTATAAGAAAAAAGATAAAGAATACTTCACAAGAGTATTTGATAAATTTAATGAGTAATTTATTAAATATTGAATCATTGCTCAAAAAAGGCAATAATCCTATTAATGTTTTTATTGAAAATCTAATGAACTTAAGTTAACCAAATTTTAAGTTTAAGTATTTATATTATGATTTAAATATGGCTTTACTAATAAAGAAATTTGGCGGAACCTCAGTAGGAGATGTTAAAAAAATCCAGGGTATTGCACGTAGTATTTGTCAAAGTAAAGAAGCTGGTAATGACATTGTTGTTGTGGTTTCAGCAATGGGGAATACTACAAACGAATTAAATCACTTAGCAGAATCAATAAGCAAAAATCCAAATAGCAGAGAATTAGACATGCTTCTCTCAACTGGAGAGCAAGTAACAATTGCTCTTCTTTCAATGTCATTAAATGAATTTGGGATACCTGCCATCTCTATGACTGGAAGCCAGGTAGGAATCACTACAGAATCGATTCATGGAAAAGCAAGAATTCTTGATATCAAAACAGAACGAATCAAAAACTATATAGATCAAGGATACGTAGTAATAGTTGCTGGTTTTCAAGGTACAACTCTTAGCCATACTGGATCAATGGAAATTACAACTTTAGGAAGAGGTGGTTCAGATACTTCTGCAGTTGCTTTATCAACAGCTATGGGTGCTGAAACTTGCGAAATTTATACTGACGTTCCAGGAGTGCTAACCACTGACCCAAGAATAGTACCTAATGCAAAACTCTTAAATGAAATTAGTTGCGAAGAAATGTTAGAACTTGCTAGCGTTGGGGCTTCAGTTCTTCATCCTAGAGCCGTTGAAATAGCTCGCAATTATGGAATTAAATTATATGTAAAATCAAGTCAAATCGAATCAAGTGGCACTCTTTTACATAGTCAAATTAAACCCTTACCACTAAAAAGAGGAAGCTTAGAATTAACCAAAACTGTTAATAGTCTGGAAGTGTTAGAAAACCAAGCAGTCTTCAGTATTTCAAGGCTACCTGATAGACCTGGCATTGCTGCGCAAATATTTGAAACGCTATCAGAGGTAAAAATCAATGTTGATTTAATTATTCAAGCTACTCATGATGGCAATAATAACGATATAACATTTACTGTTAATGAATCTGATCTAAAAAAAACAATTGAGCAATGTGAACTGATAACTAGTCAATTAGGTGGTGAATATAATTACAAAACAAAAATGACTAAATTAAGTATTCAGGGTGCAGGGATAATGGGTAGGCCTAGTGTCTCAGCTGATTTATTTGATACTTTATCCCAAGCAAATATCAATGTAAGATTAATAGCTACTAGCGAAATCAAAGTGAGCTGCGTGATTGAAATCAATAATATTCCAAAAGCCATTAGATTTGTTGGAGAGAAATTTAAACTATCAGATACACAAATATTTGTTAATCCATTATATAAAAGACAAGATCAGCCTGAAGTCAGAGGAATTGCTTTAGATAAAAACCAAGTGCAAGTTAGTTTTAGAAACTTACCTGACAAACCAGGAGTGGCTGCTTCCATATGTTTAGCTCTAGCAGAAAATAATTTAATTTTTGACACAATTGTTCAATCAGAAAGAATTACTTCTCGAAAGACTAAAGATATCAGTTTTACAATGAACAAGCAGGACAGACAAAAGGCTGACGCAATTTTTGATTCCTTAACAAAAAAACTAACCGGATCATTTATAGAAGATGGCCCTGCAATAGCAAAAGTTAGCGCAGTAGGCACTGGAATGGCTTTTAAGGTTGGAACAGCTGGGAAAATATTTAGAGCACTTGCCAAAAAAAATATAAATATTGAAATGATTGCTACTAGTGAGATCAGAACATCTTGTATCGTTTTAGAAAAAGATTGCGACGAAGCAGTAAATGCCATTCATAATCATTTTGAATTAGAGAAATAAATGTAATTATTAACTATTTCTTGTTAATTTTTGCCTTAACTTTTTGATTCTATCTCGAAAATTTGCCGCCTCTTCAAAATTCAATTCTTTGGCAGCATCTTTCATTTTTACTTCTAACTTATCTATTAATTCTGGCATTTCTTCAAGTAAGCATTGGTTATCCTTAGAATGTAGTATTGAGTCTGTTTTTTCATTCACTATATTTATTAAATCTTTAGATAACCCACCTCCATCTAATTTTCTAGAAAGTTCTAAAAAAGATAATATTGAATTTTCTATTTTTTTACCTGCAGGTTTTGGAGTAATACCATTAATCTGATTATATTTTTCTTGGATAGTTCGCCTTCTTTCAGTCTCAGATATGGCTCTTTTCATAGAGTCTGTAAAGTTATCTGCATAAAGTAAGGCAACACCTTCAACATGTCTTGCAGCTCTTCCAATTGTTTGTATTAGTGATCGTTCTGCCCTCAAAAACCCTTCTTTATCAGCATCTAAAATCGCTACTAATGAAACTTCAGGCAGATCAAGACCTTCTCTTAACAAATTCACTCCTACCAAGACATCATATTCACCGATTCTAAGATCTTGGATAATCTCAATTCTTTCTATTGAATGAATTTCAGAATGCAAATATCTAACTCTTACTTTATTTTCTGATAAAAAGTCTGTTAGATCTTCAGCCATTCTCTTAGTAAGCGTCGTTACTAGAACTCGTTGATTTTTTTTCGCTCTAATTCGTATTTCTCCTAAAAGATCCTCTATTTGTCCAGAACTAGGTCTGACATCAATAATAGGATCAAGAACACCAGTTGGTCTTATCACTTGCTCAACAAAATCACCTTCACATTGATCTAATTCCCATTGCCCAGGTGTTGCACTAATAAATACCGTCTGTTTAGATTTTTCCCAAAACTCTTCGCATTTTAAAGGTCTATTATCTGCAGCACTTGGCAATCTAAAGCCGTGTTCTATTAATACTTTTTTTCTAGATTGATCACCGTTATACATAGCGTGTAATTGTGGACATGTTACATGACTCTCATCCACTACTAGCAACCAATCTTTTGGGAAATAATCTATTAGACATTCTGGAGGAGTTCCTTCTGCTCTTCCTGATAAATGACGAGCATAATTTTCAACTCCATTACAATAACCAACCTCTTTTAGCATTTCTAAATCATATTTAGTTCGTTGTTCTAAACGTTGGGCCTCTAATAATTTCCCTTCATAAGTAAATTTATCCATTTGAGTTTTTAATTCACTTCTAATTGCACTAATTGCACTTGCAAGTCTTTCTTTTGGAGTGACAAAATGCTTTGCTGGATAAACGCTAATTTGTTCAAGACTTTCAAGAATCTCACCAGTCAATGGATCGACGTATCGAATCGCCTCAACATCATCGCCAAATAATTCAATTCGTATTAATCTATCCTCATAAGCTGGGCCTATTTCTAAAACATCTCCTTTAATCCTAAATCTACCTCTACTAATTTCTATATCATTTCTTGTATATTGATTTTCAACAAGTGATCTTAAAGAAGAACGTAAATTTATAGACTTTCCAACTTCAAATTTAACCGCAGCTTTTAAATATTCACTGGGTATACCAAGACCATAAATACAACTTATAGAAGCAACAACTATAACATCTTTCCTCTCGAATAAAGAGCGAGTTGCAGAATGCCTAAGCATATCTATCTCTTCATTAATTGAAGCAGTCTTTGCAATATAAGTGTCGCTGACTGGTACATAAGCTTCAGGTTGGTAATAATCATAATAAGAAATAAAATATTCAACAGCATTTTTTGGGAAGAACTCCCTTAATTCATTACATAATTGTGCTGCCAAAGTTTTATTGTGCGCCAATACAAGTGCGGGTCTGCCCGTTTGATGTATTACATTAGCAATAGTAAATGTTTTACCAGTCCCTGTAGCACCAAGAAGAGTCTGAAACTCTTTCCCGCTATTAACTCCACTAACTAATTTTTCAATGGCTTCAGGTTGATCTCCATTCGGCTCATATGGAGCTTGAAGCTGATAGTTATTCATTTAATAACTCAAGATTTATATATCTTAAGAAATTTTTTCTGAAATTATTGTTTTTTTCAATGATTCCTTTAAGCCCCTTACAACAGCTATCATTGATACTAAATTATCTAATTTATTAACAACAGATCCAACACCAACAGCAGAAGCACCACAAGAGATTGCCATTGGGCAAGTAACCTGGCTTAATCCTGATGCACTCATAATTGGTATGTTGAGAGATTGTTTTTCAAATTCTTGATATATGGCATAAGTAGCTGCAAGAGTTGGTACTGATTTTTCAAAAAAGCCTTGAATTCCAGGCGAATACGGATTAGAACTTGTACCACCTTCCGTTTGGATAATATCAACACCCTCTTCTACCAACTTAATTGCAAGATCAACTTGTTTATCGATTGACATAGTATGAGGAACCGTTACTGAGAGGGGTATGTCAGGTAATAGATCCCTTGTTTCTTTAGTGAGATTTAAAACTTTCTTATCTGAGAAATTAATCCCTTGCGCATAAAAAGTATCATAATTGCCTATTTCAATTAGAGAGGCTCCTGCCTTAACAGAATCTATAAAAAGTTTAGGTTCCACAGAACTAACGCATACAGGTAATAATGACATCTCAATTGCCTGTTCAACCAGTTCAGGTTTACAAGCTATATCAATAAGGTCAGCCCCACCTAAAGAAGCAGCCTCAGAAATTAATTTGACAGATTGAACTTCGAAATTATTTAATCCTGAAATAACTTTGAGCAAAGACTTACTGCTCAACTCGTCTTTAATTGTTTGTGGCAAAAGATTAATCAGACTCATTGACTTAATGAATTTATTACCCGATTGTGACATTGTTTTAGTAAAACAGTGCATTTTTTAAAAAATATTATCTGAGCAACACAAATGTCTGATAGTAATTCAACTCAAAAAAATTGGACATCATGGCATCACCTCCTACATAAGGAGATTCTGAGTAATAAAAAATTAATTCCCAAAGGAGCAAATATTTTAATATCAGTTTCCGGAGGGCAAGACTCAATGGCCCTGTTAAACTTAATCAATGATTTAAAAATACAATATAATTGGTCCATAAGTGTTTGGCATGGCGATCATCAATGGCATGAGAAATCTTCAATATATGCGCTTGAATTAAAAAGTTATTGCGAGAAGAAAAACATTTCATTTTATTCTGATCAAGCTAATAAAGACAACATTTCTTCAGAAGAAAAAGCAAGAGATTGGAGATATAAAAAATTAAGTTACAGAGCAAAAAATTTATTAATCGAAAAACAACAAAATAAATTTTACGTATTAACTGGCCATACAAATACTGATAGTGCAGAAACATTTATCCTCAATTTAGCTAGAGGGAGCAATTATTCAGGTCTGAGTAATATAGCGAGCAAAAGATTACTGGAAAATCAAATTTTTTTAATCAGGCCAATATTAATTTTTAGTAGAGAAGACACAAAGCAATTTTGTGAAAGTATGAACATCCCAGTTTGGGAGGATCCAACTAATTCTGATCTTAAAATTAAAAGAAATTTAGTGAGACAAAAAATTATTCCTACTTTAGAGAGTATCTATCAAGGTTGTTCTGAAAGGATAAATAATTTTAGCCAAAAAATGAACAACTATAATGATGAACGTAATGATCTTACTGAACTGGCATATCTTTACTGTAAAGACAAAAAAGGTATTAAAAGAGATCTTTTGAACAAAATGTGTCTTGAAGCAAGATGTACTATCTTAAATAGATTTTTAAAGGAAATTTGCACAAAACAAATTAGTTCCAAAAATTTATCATATATAGCGAATTCAATTTTAGAGAAAAATAAAGGGCAAATAGATCTACCAGCACATTTTAAAATCAATTGGAATAAAAATTATATAAATTGTGAAAAATTTTAAGATGTTAAAGCTGACCTTCTTCGTCTAGTCCTTCCTTCAAATGAGTCATCCTTTTCTGGATTAACTGATAAATCTTGTGAAACCTTTGGATTCTTTTGGCTAGTAAGATTTTTGGAAGTATTTGAATGACTTAAATTATTATTATTTGATTTTTGAGGGTTATTTTGATTATTTCTATTCCTATTCGGAGAATTATTATCGTCAGTCATCTTTGGAATATAAGCACGAGTCCCACTAGGAGCAGGTTGTACTAAACAGAGAATCAATGGTTCTACTTGCAATTCTCTTCTCATTCTTCTAGTTAAACCGCTTTCAATTTCTCTCTGAACACCAATCCAATCAACTTCAAAATTATTTGGTCCAGTTTGCCTAGATAATTGTTTCCATCGATTTTCTAAAACCCAGCTAATTTCCCTTTCAGTCCACATAGACATTTTTCTTGGTTCTGCAGTAGTAATAACTCCTCTCAAATTAACTCTTGGCGGAGCAACCATTTTCCCGTCTGTACTAATAGGTGAGAGAACAGTTACAACACCATCACCGGCTAATTGCTGCCTTTCCTTTAATACTCTGGCATCAACAATTCCATTTCGAGAATTATCCAGTAATTCTACTCCAGCTTTCACAGGATCTCCTTTTTTAATAGAGTCAGGAGTTAATTCAACAACATCTCCATTCTCAATAATTAAGATATTGTCTTTTGGAACTCCCATTGTCTGAGCACTTCTACTATGACAAACAAGCATTCTATGTTCTCCGTGAACAGGAACAAAAAACTTAGGTTTAGCTAATGCCAACATTAATTTTTGATCTTCTTGGAAACCATGACCAGAAACATGAATATTCTCACCTTTTCCGTAAACAACCTTAGCTCCCAATTTCATCAATCTATCTATTGTATTAACGACACCAATTGTATTCCCTGGAATTGGGCTAGCAGAGAATATAACAGTATCAGTAGTTTTAAGACGAACATGTTGATGCTCACTACGAGAAATTCTACTTAAAGCAGCTAAAGGTTCCCCTTGACTACCAGTCATCAATAATAAAGTTTCTCTATCAGGTAAATCTCTAATTTGTTTAATAGGAACAAACAAATCATCTGGGCATTTCATATAACCAATATCTCTAGCTTTAGCAATAACATTTATCATAGACCTCCCTAACAAACCAACCTTTCTTCCGTGTTTCATCGCCAACTCTAAGATCATTGTGACTCTATGCACGGAACTAGCAAAGGTGGTAAGGATCACTCGTTCTTTTGCCTCAGCAATATGTTTTTCTAAAGAAGGATAAATAGTCTTTTCAGAGGGGCAGAAGCCTGGAACTTCCGCATTAGTAGAATCACTAAACATGCATAAAACACCCTTTTCGCCATAATGCACCATTCTTTCGATATCAAATTGTTCTCCATCTACTGGCATATGATCAAACTTAAAATCACCAGTAAATATAATTGTTCCGACAGGTGTTGTAACTGCTAAAGAAAAACTGTCGCAAATTGAATGAGTATTGCGAATAAATTCAACAGAAAAATGTTGCCCAACTTTTACAACATCTCTTGGATTTACTGTCTGTATTGTCGTTCTATCAGATACACCTGCTTCCTCCATTTTTCCTCTTAACATTGACATTGCTAGTCTTGGACCATAAATAATCGGAATATTAAAATGCTTCAGATGATGAGAAATACCACCAATATGATCTTCATGGCCATGAGTTACTATCATGCCTTTAATTCTTCTTTGATTTTCTTTTAAAAAAGTCGTATCCGGCATGACAACGTTTACACCATGCATTCCATCGGAAGGGAAAGCGAGTCCTGCATCAACCAGCATTAGTTCATCGCCATATTCAAACACACAAGTATTTTTTCCTATTTCATGCAAGCCTCCTAGAGGTATCACCCTTAAGGATGGAGAATTACTTTGAGATCCTGAGGAATTACTTTGAGATCTATTAATTGTTGAATTAGTTCGTGATTGCATAATTTTGAAATTTATAAAAACCTACTTGTAATCAAATAAATTTTATTTAATTATCAAGACAAAGAAAATCCTTAATGTAAGGATTTAAGAATAAGTTTGAGTTGTTCTTTCATATCCATAGTTAATGGTGATAATGGACTTCTTGGATTACCTACATTCCATCCAGATAGCTCTAAAGCTGCCTTGATTGGAATTGGATTAGTTGTCATAAAAAGTGCCTTGAATAAAGGTTGAAGTTTTTCATGTATTTCCAAAGCATTAGAAACTTCTCCTTTAAGAAATGATTCAATCATGTCTTTCAATTGCAAGCCAACTAAATGACTAGCCACACTCACTACACCAACAGCCCCTAGTGATAACATAGGAAGCAACAATGAATCATCGCCACTATATACAGAGAGTTTAGATCCACAAATAGACCTTAACTCCGTTACTTCTTCTATTCTACCGCTTGCTGCTTTAATACTGAGAATATTTGAGAAATTCATAAGTTTATTTACAGTATTTGGCAAGAGATTGCACCCAGTCCTACTAGGTATGTTGTATAGCATTAAAGGTAAATCCTTAGCTGCATTAGCAATAGAACTAAAGTGTATATAAAGACCCTCTTGCGGAGGTTTATTGTAATAAGGAACAACAACTAAAGCACCATCTGCCCCGAATTCGTATGCTTTTTTTGTAGCTTCAATAGCCTCACTTGTACAATTACTTCCAGTACCAACAATTACCTTACATCTTGAATTCAAGGAGCCTTTAACAGCAACAAACAAATCATGTTGTTCAGCCCATGAAAGAGTTGGGGATTCTCCAGTAGTTCCGCACAATACAATGCCATCCGAACCATGTTTAAAAAGATAATTGGAGAGTTTTATTGCTAGGTCATAATCAACGTCTCCATTTTCTTTAAATGGAGTGACCATTGCGGTCAAAATGCGTCCAAAGCATGGATTCAAAAACTTAGCTGTGTTTGCAATCATTTGTTTGGGATTAATAATTCAGCTATTTGAACAGCATTAAGTGCTGCACCTTTTCTTATTTGATCACCACATAACCATAATTCTAATCCATTAGGATGACTAATATCAGCTCTTAACCTACCAACTGCCACATTGTCGCGTCCCATAACATCATTTGGCATAGGAAATCTATTGTTTTCATAGTCTTCTATTATTTCAATGCCAGCAGATTGAGATAATTTTTCTAGAGCATCTTTAGGTTGAACTATACCTTCAAATTCAATATTAATAGATTCAGAATGTGCTCTAAGAACTGGAACTCTAACGCATGTAGAGGAAACCTTTAAATCAGGCATATTTAATATTTTTCTAGTCTCATTTACCATTTTCATCTCCTCTTCACAATAATTATTTGAAAGCATAGGTGAATTATGTAAAAACAAGTTAAAGGCCAATGAATAAGGCAATACTTGACTGTTTTGTGGATCCCCTTTTAAATATCGTTCAGTTAGAAGCTTTAATTCTTCCATGGCTGATTGTCCTGCTCCACTAACAGATTGATAAGTAGAAATAATTACTCTTTTAATAGTAGAAATATTATTTAAAGGAGATAAAACTAAAGTCAGCAATATGGTTGTGCAGTTTGGATTTGCTATTACGCCATTATGGTTTAAAGCATCACCTGAATTAACTTCAGGTACAACAAGTGGTACATCATTGTCCAATCTAAATGCACTTGAATTATCAATTAAAACGGCATTTTGATCCTTAATTGTAGATAGCCATTTTCTTGAGATACTTCCGCCCGCGGAAGCTAAAACCAAATCAACATTGAAAAATTCCTTATCCGTAGTATTTTTAGTCAGTAATTCTTCTCCTTTCCATTTAACTTTTTTTCCTTCTGAACGCTCGGATGAAAGTAAACGTAATTCTGAGATAGGAAAATCTCGTTCTTCGAGAATTTTTAGTAATTCAGATCCAACAGCACCTGAAGAACCTAAAACAGCTACTTTTAAGGGCCTTTTAGGCAAAAACGGAGTTTGTCTCACTCTTAAATTAGAAAAATTATGTTATTGATTGTTTTTCTTACTGTATCAAAGATATTTACTTTCAAGTAAATCACTTAATGTGAAATAATTAAGTTTCGGCTTATTGTAATAATTAAAAAACAAACATGAAGAAAGAAGCATTAATAGTCAAAACAACCTCTCTTCCCCAAAGTAGAATTGCACTCGAACTCGAGATCCCATCTGAGACATGCAAATCATGCATAAATGAAACAATCAACTCAATTAGTCGTTCGGCTAAGATCCCAGGATTTAGGCTTGGGAAAATCCCCAAGCAAGTATTAATCCAAAGAATAGGAATTTCTCAATTACATGCTTCTGCACTCGAAAAGATAATTGATAAATCATGGAACGAGGCATTAAAGATAAAATCAATAGAACCCCTTAGTGAACCAGAATTAGTGGATGGATTTGAATCATTACTTAAAAAGTTTAGTCCTGAAAAATCTCTTAAAGTTACCCTCCATACTGATGTAGCTCCGGAGTTAAAATTAAAGAAATCTAAAGGCCTTAAAGTTGAAATCTCAAAAAATAAATTTGACCCTAAGTCAATAGATGAAGCCCTAGAAAAATCAAGAAATCAATTCGCAACTATTGTTCCTGTTAATAATAGACCTGCCAAATTGGGAGATATTGCTGTAATTAGTTTTAAAGGAAAATATAAAGATTCTCACAAAGAAATTGATGGAGGAAGTAGTGAATCCATGGACCTTGAATTAGAAAAAAACAAAATGATTCCCGGCTTCGTTGAAGGTATTGTTGGTATGAAAATTGAAGATACTAAGACTCTGAACCTTACATTCCCTGAAGATTATTCTCATGAAGAGTCAAAAGGGAAAGATGCAATCTTTGAAGTACATCTCAAAGACCTTAAAGAAAAAGAATTGCCTAAGCTTAATGATGATTTCGCAAAACAATCTGGCAATAAAGAATCCTTAAAGGAATTAAAAGTTGATATTGAAAATCAATTAAAAGATAATTTTGAAAAAACTCAAAAAGATATCAAAATTGAAGCTTTAATGGATGCATTATCAAAAGAATTAGATGCTGAAATACCAAAATCAATGATTGATCTTGAAGTTAGAAACAATATTGAACAAACAGCACAACGATTTGCTCAGCAAGGTCTAGATGTGAAATCAACTTTTACTCCAGAATTAGTTAAATCATTAGCAGAATCAACGCGTCCTCAAGCTGAAAAAAATGTTCAAAGAAATTTAGCTTTAAAAGCTCTATCAGAAAAAGAAAATATCACTGTCGAACAAGAAGAAATTGATACAAAAATGAAAGAATATGGAGATGCAATTGCTAAATCATCCAAAGAAATAGATATTCAAAAATTAACAGATATAGTTAGAAACGATTTACTCAAGGAAAAATTAATAAATTGGCTTGAAGAGAACTCAGAAGTAAAAGAAAAAACTACTAAATCCACTAAAACAGATAAAACTACTAAAACCAAGAAAACTCCTCAAGCTAGTAAAAAAGTTGGCAAAACTAATATTGCTGAGAATACAAGCAAAAAGCCACAAAATAAAAAAGAAAAAAAATAATTTATGAAAAATCTAACTAATCAACAAAAAAACTCTTAAATTAGAAAAAAGAAGCAAGTATTTTTAGTGAATTCTGAAAAAAAACATTTAATTCAAAGCTCAATTAATTCTCTTCAAAGTTTTAATGAGATAAATGCAGCCGTTCCAACAGTTATTGAACAGTCAGGAAGAGGAGAGAGGGCTTTTGATATTTATTCAAGATTATTAAGAGAAAGGATAATATTTTTAGGTACAGGAATTAATGATCAAGTATCAGATTCACTAGTTGCCCAATTATTATTTCTAGAAGCAGAAGACCCTGAGAAAGACATACAAATTTACATAAATTCACCAGGAGGCTCTGTCACTGCAGGAATGGCAATATACGATACTATTCAACAGATCTCTCCAGACGTTGTAACCATCTGTTTTGGAGTTGCTGCAAGTATGGGAGCATTTCTTCTTTCTGGAGGCACAAAAGGTAAGCGGTTGGCTTTACCTAATTCACGGATAATGATTCACCAGCCTTTAGGAGGTGCTCAGGGACAAGCAGTAGAAATTGCAATACAAGCTAAAGAAATACTTTTTCTCAAAAAAACATTAAATTCTTTATTAGCTGAACACACAGGTCAACCTTTAGACAAAATAAACGAAGACACTGAAAGAGACTATTTCTTATCTCCTTCCGAAGCAGTTGAATATGGATTAATTGATAAAGTCATTAAAAAATGACAAGTAAAAGTAATATTTTAAGAATATGATGACGAATCTAATTTTATAAGCAATCCTAGATAATAAGAGAAATCTTACTTTATTTTATTTTTTCAGTTTTTAATAATCGATGGCTAAATTTGACGCCCATCTAAAATGTTCATTTTGTGGCAAATCACAAGATCAGGTTAGAAAACTCATAGCTGGCCCTGGTGTTTACATTTGCGATGAGTGTATAGATCTTTGCAATGAAATTCTTGATGAAGAATTACTTGATAATCAAGCAAAATATCCTAACTCCCAACAAGTAAAGAAAAAATTACCAAGTGAAAAATCTCATAAATCTATTCCTTTAGAGTTAAACTCAATCCCTAAGCCATTAGAAATTAAAAGTTTTCTTGATAATCAAGTAGTTGGACAAGAAGCTGCAAAGAAAATACTATCAGTAGCTGTATACAATCACTACAAAAGATTAGCTTGGAGAATTAAAGAGGATAATCAAAATAGCAATTCTAATGATTCGCATGGAACTAAATTACAGAAATCAAATATATTACTAATTGGCCCAACTGGAAGCGGAAAAACATTACTAGCTCAAACATTAGCTGAATTCCTAGATGTTCCTTTTGCAGTTGCTGATGCAACTACGTTAACTGAAGCAGGTTATGTTGGAGAGGATGTTGAAAATATACTTTTAAGGCTTCTACAAAAGTCAGAAATGAATGTAGAGCTAGCACAAAAAGGCATTATATATATTGATGAGATAGATAAAATAGCCAGAAAAAGTGAAAATCCATCAATTACTAGGGATGTCTCAGGAGAAGGAGTTCAACAGGCATTATTAAAAATGCTTGAGGGTACAATTGCTAATGTTCCGCCTCAAGGGGGTAGAAAACATCCTTATCATGACTGCATTCAAATCGATACCAGTCAAATATTGTTTATTTGTGGAGGTGCATTCATAGGTCTAGAGGATATTGTTGAAAAACGTCTGGGCAAGAATTCTATAGGTTTTACTACTAATACAGATTCAATCAAAGTTAATTCAAAAAAGATACTTGACTCTAATGTTGCTCTGAAAAATTTAGAACTAGATGACTTGGTAAAATATGGATTAATTCCAGAATTCATAGGAAGAATTCCCGTCTGCGCAGTATTGGATCGTCTTACTAAAGAAACTTTAGAATCTATTCTTACAGAGCCAAGAGATGCATTAGTAAAACAATTCAAAACATTACTTAGTATGGATAATGTTGAATTAAAGTTTGATGCTGATTCTGTCGCAGCAATAGCTAAAGAAGCTTACAATAGAAAAACAGGAGCAAGAGCTTTAAGGTCAATCATTGAAGAATTAATGCTCGATATCATGTATTCTCTTCCTTCTCAAGAAGAGGTAAAAGAGTACACAATCACAAAAAAAATGGTAGATAATCTATTTTCATCCAAAATTGTTAAACTTCCTTCCGGGTCAAAAAGGATTATTAAAGAATCTGCATAATGATTAAGAATAGATTTCCACAAAATCAGCCTTAGTTATTTTTAACTAAGAATAATAAATGCAGAATACTCATATACCTTTTCATCAAAAATATAGGCCAAATAACCTTGATGAATTAGTGGGACAAGAATTTATATCCACAACATTAAAGCAAGCGTTATTATCACAAAAAATCGCACCTGCTTATCTTTTTAATGGTCCTAGGGGTACAGGTAAAACATCAAGTGCAAGGATACTCGCAAAGTCTCTAAATTGCCTATCATTTGACCAGCCAACAGTAAATCCTTGTGGCACATGCGAATTATGTAGACAGATTACGGATGGGAATGCACTAGACATTATCGAGATCGATGCGGCATCTAATACTGGGGTTGAAAATATCAGAGAAATAATTGAAAGAGCAAAATTTTCACCCTCTCAAGCAAGATGGAAAGTTTATGTTATTGATGAATGTCATATGCTTTCTACAGCAGCTTCAAATGCTTTACTTAAAACCATAGAGGAACCTCCTGCAAGAGTTATTTTCATTCTTGCAACTACTAATCCTGAGAGAGTTTTAACGACAATACAAAGTAGATGTCAGAAGTTTGATTTTAGAAGAATCAGCTCTGATGAAATTTTTGAACATCTTTGTCAAATAGCTAATAAAGAATCAATAAAGTTTGAAAATCAGGCATTAAAACTCATTTCAAAAAGATCTCAAGGTGGAATGAGAGATGCACAAAGTCTTCTTGACCAACTAAGTCTTCTTCCAGAAGGAATAAATACGAAAAATGTTCAAAACTTACTTGGAGAGATATCAGAAATTGATTTAATCAACTTAGTAAATTCGTTAATTGATAATAATCCAGAATCATTATTAATAAGTTGCAACAAATTATATGACGCAGGAAACGAACCTAATCAAATAATTATTGGACTATTAAATATCACAAGAGATTTATTATTAAATTCAATAAATAATACATATTCAGATCTCTATTATACATCTATTGAATTTCAAAGTGAATTAAATCAATTTGCAAAGAGTTTAGAAAAAACAAAAATAATTGAATGGCATAATAAGCTGAAAAACGTTGAATATCAGATTAAAACAAGCGACAATCCAAGACTTTGGCTAGAAGTTCACTTAACAAGCCTGCTTACGGAGCAAAAAGTAGAAAGTAAAACTAGTAATTCAATTAAGCAAAATTTTAATAATCACAGTAAATCAAACAATATAGATAATCAAGCATTAATTAATCAAAAAAATATTTCTAATGAAATCCAAAATCAAAGTAAATCAAACAATATAGATAATCAAGCATTAATTAATCAAAAAAATATTTCTAATGAAATCCAAAAAGGTAATCAATCTAACGACTTAAAAGAAAAATGGGAACTAATACTGTCAAAATTAGAATTGCCATCAACAAAAATGTTACTCTCTCAACAAGCAGAACTTGTCCATATTGATTCAGGTGAAATTGAAATCGCATTATCGCCCAACTGGGAAAATATGATCAAAAGCAGAAAAATTGTCATTGAAAATGCAGTAAAAAAGATATTTGGAGAACAAATAAAGGTTAATTTTTCTAGAAAAGAATTAAACACCATCAACTCAAACAAGTCACAAGAAAAAATAAATAAATCCCAACCAAATAAGAAAATAGAGAATATAAAATCTAATCTAACAGAAAATCTTTCCCCTAAAAAAGATTATGATAATAGTTCTAAAGACCTAGCAAATTTTTTTAACGGAGAAATTATTGATTTAGATGAATAATTTATACTCCAGTATGAAGTGTTTTTTTCCAAAGAATCTTTTTAGGAAAAATAGACATTTTTATTGCTACCCAAGGTATGACTAAAAACCAATGTGATAAATAAAAAACTGATAATAATATCATAAACAAGTTTCTATTTTGCGAAACCGGACCCTCGCTTTCACAAGAATTGCCATACCAAAAAGCAATTCCTGACAAAGTAAATGCAGTTAGAGAAACTGGCCAATAAATTGGTGATTCAACTAAAGCAATACTCCAAATTAAATCAAGCATAGAAATTATAGGTAATCCATATTGCAAGATGAAAAAATAAGTCAAATCAAATTTCTGTAAATTATCAATTTTTTTAGTCAATAACTGATCACCATAATCAAAAAATCTTTGCAAACCTCCTTCAGCCCACCTTTGCCTTTGTGCAAATAATGCATTTAAATTTTCAACTGCTTCCTCCATTACAGGAGGATCCCATAAAATTCCAATTCTGGATTTTGAAAGTAATAACCTTAAACTTAAATCCAAGTCATCAGTTACAGTATCCTCGTTGAATGAACCACATTTCAATAAGATATCTTTTTTAATTAATTCGCCATTTCCTCTTAATTCAGATACTCCAGCCACAGATAACCTTCCATATTGAAAGATAGCATCCATCGCCATCTCCATTGATTGACAGGAAGTTAAAAAATTCTTATTTACATTTGTAACTGATTTTCTTAATTGAACTGCAGACCAAGAACCCTCTTCTACAAAACTAAATAATCTTAGTAATGTATCTTTTTTTAATTGTGCATCAGCATCTAAAACTAACAACCATTCTCCGTGTGTAAACTTCAATGCATAATTTAATGCCCCTGACTTCCCTCCACCAGCATTTGGTGAACGACTTATGATTTTTAAGTTTTCGAATTCTTTAGATAAACGCTCTAAAATTAAAGGAGTCTTATCAGAACTGCCATCATCGATTATATAAATATTTAATTTATTCTTTGGATAATCTAAATTGAATAATCTTTCAACTAATCTTTCAATTACATTTTCTTCATCTCTTGCTGCGACTAAAATATCAAGCACAGGTAAATTTATTGCAGAAAGGTTCTTCTTAAAAGTATTTGAAAGAATACTCCTATTAATATTTTTCGAAATCAGTAATAAACCATAAAATGAAATCACTAAACAACCAGCAAATATGAGGGAAGAAAAATGTTTAATATTAAAATAATGTGGAATAATAGTTAACAAAGAACAAACAACAAAAAATATGAGTGCCTTTAATCTGCGATTTTTATAAAAACTATTATTCATTAAACTAAATTTCAAAGTATTTTTTTCTCATCGTGACAATATCTCAATTTTTTTAATTTTTGTTCCTGGATAGTAATGATTCAATATTTTTTGATAATTGAATCCTAGTTCAGCCATTTCAATTGCTCCTGCTTGAGACAAACCTACACCATGACCGAAGCCTCCTCCTCTAAAAATCCATAAATTATCATTTAATTTATCAATAGTAAATAAATTACTAGGTAAAAAATTAAATATGCGTCGAATCTCATCTTTGACAAGAACAATATTATCATTTGAATTTTGCACCTTAATTTCTAATTTTGTGACTCTGCCACTCGACCCTCTTTCAATGACATTTAAATCCAATATGATTCCATTTTTATTGATAAGGTTTTTTTTGATTAAATAATCTGCAATTTTTAAACTCGAAATTTTTTTATCCCAACGAAAAAGAGAGTGATTACTTCCATAAAAGTCTTGTTTCTCAAAATCTAAAAACTTGTTCAAATCTGAATCTTTCTGAAATGGAATATTAAAAGATTTCTTTAATAATTTTGAACCATCAATTTTTGTTTTCAAATAGTAAAAATCTTCAATTCTCCAAGAATCACTTGCAGTAGCTGATAAACCACCATTGGATCCATGATAAAAAGAATTAATTGGTTGATTGTTATATGTGATTATTAAATTTGAAGTTTCTTTTATTGCTTTTTTTACTTTTTTATTTTCAATCTTTGTTGGTTTATAAACTTGGCATTGAGTAGTTATACATAAATGATATTTATCCATACTAAATCTTCCAGCATTATAAATTGCCCAAGTTCTAGCTATAACTGCTTGTGCTTTTAGTGCTTCAAAAGGAGAATTTGGTCCTATTTCATATGGCACAACACCTTGCAAGTAATCATCAAACTTAATTTGTTGAATCAATGTCCAAGTGCCATATGCATCTTTAGCTAAATAAAATCTTTTACCAAAATTAATATTATTGATTTGTATATCTTCCTTAGAAGAAATATATATTGGTCCTTCAAGTTTTTGGAACGTATATTCGCTCTTTAGAAAAGGTGTAATTTGTGATTTATTAATGATTTTAGAAAGTTTATATTTTGATTGATCCTTAGGGCCATTATTTTGAAATGGAATCCAGACTTCCCAATTCTTAGGGTATGCAACAGAAGCTTCAAATCCTTCTTTTATTAAATTCTTCGCTTGTTTTTGTGCAGATTCATAACTTGCATAAGGACCAAAGACTAATCTTTCAAGAGTATATGGAGTTTTAAGCGGAATATCTTTCCAAATAATATTTATTTTTTTTGATTTATGTTTGATTCCATTAAATGAATGCAAATTGAGAAAACCTTTATCAGCCTTAAACGTAATATTATTATTCTGAGAAAAACTATCATTTGTGCCTCCTAAATATTGTTTTAGGCCAATCAAAAAAGTTCCTTGTTTTAATTCCCTATTAAGATCAATTTTCAAAGATTCTTCAGCATTAGTATTAGATACAAATATTGGGTTGATTGCTGATAATAAAATAAACCCTGACAATATATATATAAATTTAAATCTACTGAGCATAAGTAATAGCTTTCCTTATCAAATTAAAACTTTAATTTGCGCCAATGCATATAAAGGTTTAGATTATTCTAATTAAACATATCTGACTTAAATGTCTAAACTTAAAACTCGTAAATCTGCTGCAAAAAGATTTAAAGCAACTGCTACGGGTAAATTTTTGAGAAGAAGAGCTTTCCATAATCATTTGCTTGATCATAAAAGCTCAAAATTAAAAAGGCATCTATCAACTAAAGCTGTTGTTGATGAAAGAGATGCTGATAATGTAAGATTAATGATTCCATACGCATAAATCTTAAAAACTATTTCTAATATATATCTATGGCACGCGTAAAAAGAGGCAACATAGCCAGAAAAAGAAGAAACAAAATCTTAAGTCTTGCAAAAGGTTTTAGAGGAGGCAACAAAAATCTTTTCAGAACAGCAAACCAAAGAGTCATGAAAGCTCTTTGTAATGCTTATAGAGATCGGAGAAGACGAAAAAGAGATTTTAGAAGACTTTGGATTTCTAGAATAAATGCTTCTGCCAGAATTAATGGAACAAACTACAGCAAATTAATTAATGGCATGAAATCATCAGACATAATTATAAATAGAAAAATGCTTGCACAATTAGCTTTAAGTGATCCACTATGTTTCGAAAAAATAGTATCTGCCGTTAGCAAATAGAAAATAGCAATATAATTTAAACAATAATTTAATAAATTAATGGAGATATCTTCCTTTCAATCCTATTTGATCATTCTATTTGTAGTATTAATAATAATTTCTATTTTTGTCTTTAGACAATTTCTGAGAATAAGAAAAGAAGAATTAAATTTAGTAAAATTTGAGCAGAAAGGTTTAGATTCTCTAACGCAGGCTTCGGAATTATATGAATTTGGATCGGTTCAAATTAAAAAAAGATTATATGATGAAGCAACTAAAACTTTTTCAAAAGCTGTCGAATTTTATGAAAATGAACCTGCAGAAGCCAAAGCTATCATCGAGAATGCTTTAGGTTTCTCGTATGCTGCTAAAAATGAATTTAAAACAGCTATAAAGCACTATAACTTAGCTATAAAATCTCTACCAGAATATCCAGTAGCCTTAAATAATCTTGCATCAGCACACCAAAAGTTACTCGAATACGACATAGCATATGAAACGTATAAAAAAGTTTTACGCATAGACCCTTCCAACAAAACAGCACTTAAAAAAACTAAGGAATTAGAAAAAAGAAATGATTATACCCCTTATAAAGGTTTAAAAGATAAGGGATTCTAAGAATGAAAGATTATTCAAGATTACAAATTGGAGGGAAAAATTTCTCAAATAGATTAATGGTAGGTACTGGTAAATACAGGTCTACAGAAGATATGGTCAAAAGTTTATCAAATTCAGAATCGGAAATTATAACTGTTGCAGTAAGAAGAGTTAAAAATAATCAAACTGGCGAAAATTTATTAGAAAAAATTGACTGGAAAAAATTCTGGATGCTTCCTAATACAGCTGGCTGTACCAATTCAGATGAAGCAATAAGAATAGCTTTTTTAGGAAGAGAACTCGCAAAATTATCTGGTCAAGAGGAAAATAATTTTGTCAAATTAGAAGTGATACCGGATAAAAAATATTTGTTACCAGATCCAATAGAGACTCTTAAAGCAGCAGAAATTTTAATAAAAAAAGGTTTTGTCGTACTGCCATATATCAATGCTGACCCTATTCTCGCAAAAAAACTAGAAGAGATAGGTTGTGCAACTGTAATGCCATTAGGCTCCCCAATTGGTTCGGGACAAGGTCTTTTAAATTTATCAAATATATCCATAATAATTGAAAATGCCAAAGTACCAGTGATAATTGATGCCGGTATTGGAGTACCTAGTGAAGCTTCTCAAGCTATGGAACTTGGGGCTGATGGAGTTTTAATCAATAGTGCCATTGCGCTAGCAGAGGATCCACCTCTAATGGCCAAAGCAATAAATTATGGAGTAAAAGCAGGAAGGTATGCTTTTCTAGCTGGGAGGATTGAAAAACAAATTTTAGCAGTAGCAAGTTCCCCGGAAAAAAATATTTCAATTTAGTTCGCCATTATCTATTGGAGATACATGACCAAAAAAATCAATATTTTATAAAGAAATCTTTTTCATTAAGAAAAAAGATTTGAAACTTTTTACAATATTTTTTCGCAATTTGGAAGCATGCTGTAGTAATTTAATAAATATATTATGACCCTATTACTTCTGGAGTTTTGAGTGAAAGTTATTGTTCTTGGCGGAGATGGTTTTTGCGGTTGGCCTTGTGCGGTGAATTTAGCAGAGCAAAATCATGATGTAATTATTGTCGACAACTTAAGTCGTAGAAAAATCGATATTGATCTTGAAGTAGAATCTTTAACCCCAATTTCTTCGATATCAGAAAGACTTTCTGCATGGGAAGAGATTGGAGGAAAACCTATGAGATTTCTTAATATGGATATCTCTAAACAATATCAGAAATTACTAAATTTGCTTATTGAGGAAAAACCAGATTCAATCATCCATTTTGCTGAACAAAGAGCAGCTCCCTACTCGATGAAATCAAGTTTCACCAAAAGATATACAGTAGATAATAATGTTAATGGCACTCATAATTTGCTTGCTGCAATAGTAGAAAGTAATTTAGATATTCATGTTGTACATTTAGGAACAATGGGTGTATATGGATATGGATCACATAGAGGTGCAACAATCCCAGAAGGTTATTTAAAAGTTGAAGTACCTCAACCAGATGGAAGCCGCTTTGAAGAAGAAATATTGCACCCTGCAAGTCCAGGCAGTGTCTACCATATGACTAAAACGTTAGATCAATTATTATTTCTTTACTACAACAAAAATGATCTTGTAAGAATCACTGATCTGCATCAAGGTATTGTTTGGGGGACAAATACAGAAGCAACTTTGAAAGATCCTAGATTGACAAACAGATTTGACTATGACGGAGATTATGGAACTGTTCTAAACAGATTTCTAATGCAAGCTGCCATTGGATATCCATTAAGCGTTCATGGAACAGGAGGGCAAACAAGAGCATTTATACATATAAAAGATTCGGTAAAATGTGTACAAATTGCTCTTGAAAATCCTCCAAAATCTGGAGAAAGAGTAAAAATCTTTAATCAAATGACTGAAAGTCATCAAGTTGGAGAACTGGCAAAAAAAGTTGCATCTCTAACAGGGGCAGAAATTAACTATTTACCAAATCCAAGGAACGAAGCAGTCGAAAATGATTTAATAGTAGATAATAAATGCTTTTTAGAATTAGGTTTAAACCCAACAACTCTTGATAATGGATTATTAGAAGAAGTTGTAGAAGTTGCTAAAAAATACTCTAAGAGATGTGATTTAAAACGCATACCTTGTGTTTCATCCTGGACCAAAAAACAAGCTGAAGCAATAAAGACTAATTAAAATTTTTAAAATACTTACCTGAAGAAAGTGAAAATTGCATTGTTTACTGAAACTTTTTTACCTAAAGTTGACGGCATAGTAACAAGACTGACTAAAACTATTGAATTTTTAATAAAAAATGGTGATGAAGTTATAGTTTTTTGTCCTGAGGGATGTCCAGAGTCATATATGGGAGCAACTGTAGTTGGAGTGGCTGCAATGCCATTACCCTTATACCCAGAGTTGAAACTTGGTCTGCCAGGTCCTGCAGTTTCAGATAAGCTAGAATCATTCAAACCTGATTTAATACATGTAGTTAATCCAGCTGTACTTGGTTTAGGTGGTATATGGTTGGCGAAAACAAATAATATTCCTTTAATTGCAAGCTACCACACTCACCTTCCTAAATATCTTGAACACTACGGTATGGGTATGTTGGAGCCACTTTTATGGGAATTACTAAAAGCAGCTCACAATCAAGCCTTATTAAATTTATGTACTTCCACAGCGATGGTAAATGAGTTAAAAGATAAAGGTATTCAAAGGACTGCTCTATGGCAAAGAGGAGTAGATACTGTCAGTTTCCGGCCAGATTTAAGAAGTGAGAAAATGAGAGAAAAATTATTTGGTAAATATAAGGATGCTAATTATCTATTGATTTATGTAGGAAGGTTATCAGCAGAAAAGCAAATTGAAAGAATAAAACCAGTTTTAGAAAGTATTCCTAATGCATGTCTGGCACTTGTAGGTGACGGACCATATAGAAACCAGCTTGAAAAAATCTTCGAAAATACCAAGACAAATTTCATAGGATATTTGTCTGGCGATGAACTTGCAAGCGCTTATGCCTCTGGAGACATATTTTTATTTCCTTCAAGCACAGAAACACTTGGATTAGTTCTATTAGAAGCAATGGCGGCGGGATGTCCCGTGATCGGAGCAAATAAAGGAGGCATACCCGATATTATTAGCGATGGTGTTAATGGTTGTTTATATGATCCTGATGAAATAGATAACGGGGAACAAAGTTTAATTGAAGCGACACAAAAAATTCTAGAAAAAGAAGATAAAAGAGAAATTATGAGAAAAGAAGCAAGAAATGAAGCTGAAAAATGGGATTGGAATCAAGCAACTTTGCAATTACAAAATTATTATTCAAAAACACTAAAAGGTATACAATCAAGCTAAATTAATTCAAGCGACATGGGGTGGTGTAGGTCTATTGTAAGAACTTATAGGCAATATTAACGTAGCAATTCTTTGATTCTTTTCAGGTCTCTGTTTTTTTGAAAATCTTTTACCAAAAGGTACTCTTATAACATTTGTTCCTTCTTGATAGAATACTTTTGAATTATTCTCTGAGAAATTAGTTACAAAATTTGGTAAGTCCAAATTGTTAATTGGTAAGTTTTTAACATTACCAGACTTAGATTCTTTGCCCATAGCTTCAAATACCCCAAAAAATTTGATGCTTGAATATGCTAATAAAAAAATTTAAAAAATTTCTTTAAAAAATATTAAATTTTGATTCAAATTGATATTAACTCAGAAAATATAAAGGTGCTAGTCTTTTAAGCACATTTCTTCTCTTCGATTAGATCATTATCATTTACATTACAAGAACAAATTAAATTCCTATCACCATAGGCATTATTAATTCGAGAAACTGAAGACCAAAATTTTATACTAGATTTGGTTATGTAAGGGAAAGAAGCTTTTTCTTTTGAATATGGGTAATTCCAATTATCAGAAATTAACTCATTAATTGTATGAGGGGCATTGCTGATTACATTATTATTTCTTAGATCAGGATTATTTTCTATTTCATTAATTTCTTCCCCTATTAGAAGCATAGCTTCGCAAAACCTATCTAATTCTTTTAAGTTCTCACTTTCAGTGGGCTCTATCATTACAGTTTCTGGAACAGGCCAACTTATTGTTGGGGCATGAAAGCTATAGTCTATTAATCGTTTCGCTAAATCATTGACACTCAAACCAGTTTTGGATTTTAAATCCCGGAAATCAAGAATACATTCATGCGCAACAAAATTATTTTTTCCTTTGTAGAGGATCTTAAATTTATGCTTTAAGGAATAAGCAATATAATTAGCAGACAAAATTGCATGTGCAGTTGCTTTCCTTAAACCACTTAGACCAACCATTTTGATATACATCCAACTAATTGGAAGAATACTGGCACTTCCAAACTGAGCGGAAGAAACAGAATATTCTTGATGAGAACCATCATTTGCTTTTAATGAATGAGTAGGGAGGAATGAACTTAAAGTCTCTGATGCAGCAACTGGGCCTACTCCGGGACCTCCTCCACCATGTGGAATACAAAATGTCTTGTGCAAATTCAAATGACAAACATCTACACCATAATGACCAGCTTTACATAATCCAACCTGAGCATTAAGATTAGCTCCATCTAAATAAACAAATCCACCAACAGAATGAATTAAATCAGATATTTGTTTGATTTGTAATTCAAAAACTCCATGAGTAGAAGGATAAGTCAACATAAGAGCACCAACTTGTTTATTAAATTTCTGAACCTTTATCAATAAATCTTGAAAATCAATATTACCTTCAGCATCACATTCAATAGTTACTACATTAAAGCCAGCCATAACTGCACTAGCTGGATTTGTTCCATGCGCACTTTTAGGAATTAAACATTTTTTTCTAGAAAAATCACCTTTTGATTCGAAATAAGATTTTATTGCTAATAAACCTGCAAACTCTCCTTGAGAACCAGCATTAGGCTGAAAAGAAACTGATTTCAAACCTACAATTTCGCTTATCCATTTCTCAAGATCAGATATTATTTTTGAATAGCCTTTAGTTTGATTTTCAGGCGAAAAAGGATGAATTGAGGACAAATTTGTCCAAGAAACAGGACTTAATTCTGCAGCAGAATTTAATTTCATAGTACAGCTTCCTAATGGCATCATTCCATCCACTAAAGAAAAATCTTTTTCAGCAAGTCTAAATATGTATCTCATTAACTCAGTTTCACTTTGATAGTTTATAAATATATCTTGCTTCATCCATTCATCATTTCTCAAAGGTATGCTCTCTATACCAAAACACTTATCAAATGAAAGTTGCTTTAAATCTTCTGTTTTACCAATAGCATTTGCTATGAAAGCTACGATTTCATTAATTTCTTCTTCATCACTAAGCTCATCAAGAGAGATGCCAAAACCAGTTGAATCTTCAATTGTTGACCCTATAGGCAAAATTCTTAGGTTATAACCATGTTTTAAAGCTTCATTATGAATCTTTTCAGATTCTTCAGAATAAACATCAAAACTATCAAACCTACTGCCATCAGGTATTTCGAAACCTAATTCAGACAAACATGCTTCTAGGTTGATTCTTAACTTTACTAATCTCTTTGCAATTTTTGTCAACCCTGATGATCCATGATAAATAGCATAAAAAGAAGAAATTATTGCTAGCAAAGATTGAGCTGTACAAATATTACTAGTAGCCTTCTCTCTTCTAATATGTTGTTCTCTGGTTTGCAAGGCCAATCTCAGAGATTTTTCTCCATTTTTAGATAGTGTTTGTCCAACAATTCTTCCGGGAATGAGTCTTTTATATGTTTCACTGCACGCAAAAAATGCTGCATGAGGACCTCCAAAACCCATGGGAACTCCAAATCTTTGCATACTCCCGACTGCAACATCTACACCGAATTGAGCAATTGGTTTTATTAAAACTTGTGCAAGGGGATCAATTATTGCCGTTACAATGATTTCTGATCTATGTGCTTGGGATATTAAAAATTCTGGATCAAATAATTCGCCATTTTTACCAGGCAATTGTATCAAGATTCCAAATACATCATTATAATTCTGCAAATCTTTTTGATTAAAACGCTTTAAGGTAATCCCCAAAGGTTTTGCCCTAGTTAACAGAACATTAAAACTATGATCAAAAACATTTGCCTCTACTAAGAAAACATTTGCAGATTTATTTTTTCTTGCAGCAAAACTCATTGCCATAGCTTCTGAGGCAGCTGTCCCCTCATCTAAAAGAGATGCATTAGCAATAGAGAAACCGGTTAACTCACAAATTATGGTTTGAAAATTAAATAAGGCTTCTAATCTTCCTTGTGATATTTCTGCTTGATAAGGAGTATAAGATGTATACCATCTTGGATTTTCCAGAACATGCCTTTGTATTAATTTAGGCATGTAATTGTCGTAATATCCAAGTCCAATTAAGGACCTCATCTTTATATTTTTATTGGCAATTTTTTCCAATTCATTCAAAGCTTCAGCTTCAGAGCAACCTTGGGGAAATAATTGAGAAGATTTATCTTTTAATTGAATTTCTTCAGGAATAACTTTATCTATAAATTCATCAATATTATTAAAGCCAAGTTTTCTTAGCATATTTTGCTCATCAATATCTTTCAAGCCAAGATGTCTATCTATAAAAGAATCTAAAACTTTAGATTTCATATCAAAATAATTTTCTTTAAAATAGCTCTTTTTGAAAAATTTGCTTTATTTTGGAACAACCTTTGATTTATATTGTTCGGAAGTCATCAAATCATTGAGTGAAACTGTTGATAATGGTTCTAAAATCACTAACCAACCCTCGCCAATTGGATCATTCTGCAATACTTCAGGATTATCAACAACATTCTCATTGATAGATATAATTTTTCCTGAAAAAGGAAGGTAAACTTCTTCTACAGCTTTCACAGATTCTATTGTTCCAAAAGTCTCACCTTTTTGCAAAGTAGCTCCTGAATCAGCTAATTCAACAAAAACAATATCTCCTAATTGATCTATAGCAAATTCACTAACACCAATCTTTAATAATCCTTTTTCCTCAAGAACATATTCATGGGTATCTGCATAGTGCAGGTTATCTGGAAACTTGTAGGACATGATTAAATTTAAGAAGACATTAGAGACTCTTTTGTAATTAAATTCTCCTCTAATAATTCATATAATAATTGAATTAATGCAATTTTGATGTGAGCAATATGTACACCACCTTGAACAAAAATATTATATGGCTCTCTTAAAGGCGCATCAGCAGAAAATTCGCTTGTACTACCTTCAATAAATGTACCTCCAGACATCAATAATTGTGAATCATATCCATTCATTGGTGATGGGAAAATGTTTAAAAAAGAATCCACAGGAGAGGAATTTTGAAAAGACTGACATACTTTTTGAACAAGATATGGATCATTTAATCTAACTGACTGTATTATGTCCGATCTATACGTTCCTGGTTCTGGCAAAACCTTAAAACCCAACTTTTGAAAAACTGCAGCAACCATATCCGCACCCTTTAATGATTCTTGAACCATTTGTGGCGCTAAAAATAAACCCTGCAAAATTAATCTTCCTAATCCAAAATTAATTCCTGCAGAAGAACCAATTCCTGGTGAAGTTAGTCTAGAGCATGCCATTTCAACTAAATCTGAATCTCCTGCAACGTAACCACCTGTAGGTACTATTGTCCCTCCTAGATTTTTAATTAATGAACCAGCAATGATATTTGCCCCTTTATTGATTGGTTCACTATCTTCAACAAGCTCTCCATAACAGTTATCAACAAAACATATACAGTTAGGATTTATAGAATGAATAAGACTACAGATATTCTCTATCTGATGATTAGTGAGAGATTTCCTCCAACTATAACCACAACTTTTTTGTATAAAGACTAATTTACATGAATTATTTTTAAAAAAATCGACAAGTTTTTCCTCAAAAGAATCAATTATTTCGCAAATATTTATTTGTCTATATTTAATTCCAAAATCTATTAATGAGCCTTTCCCTTTCCCCCTTATTCCTATAACTTCTTCTAAGGTGTCATAAGGTTGACCTGTAATAGATAACATTAAATCCCCAGGTCTTAAAATACCGAATAAAACAGAACTTATTGCATGCGTGCCACTTACAAATTGCAATCTTACAGCTGCTTTTTGAGCAAGAAATAATTTTGCAAATACCTCATCAATTTTTTCTCTAGAAATATCATCATATCCAATACCAGAAGATTGATTGAAGTGACTAGTAGAAACTTTTTCTTCCTTAAATATCTTCAAAATATTATCTAATCTATAAAACACCTGATTCGACCTTTCTTGAAAAACATTACTTAGATTGTCCTCAACAGAAAAAACCGTATCTTCAGCCAATCTGAAATTATGATTTTTTTGTTTCATTACTATAAAATCTTATTTTTTTTCAGAAACTAAATTCCTTAGTTCTTTGAGGAATTCATTAGGCCCACCTACAGTACAGTAAGAAAGTTTTTTAGAAGTCTCATATAAATCAAGAAGCTCTCCGTCTAATTCTTCTGCTGTATAGTCTCTTATTCCTGCTATAACCTCAGCAAAACGATCTCTTCGAATAGAGTTCGTTACTGAATAAGCATCCATTACTGAAGCCTTGCATGATCTCCAAGGCTTACTCTGGCAAAAATGATGAGAAAGAGCATCACTTAAATCACAAGCTTCTTCATCTTCTATGTACCAATCAAAAGAAGAAGGAAGAGATTTTAACCCTGAGAAAATTTCAAATAACTCCCCTGCCGTTAGCGGATAACCAGAATCACTTCTTAAAGGCTCTGCAGAATCTTGCAAAGACTTCCATAATTCTGGATAATCACTTTCTAAACGATCCCTGATTGTTTCAATACCTTGATCAAGAATCGTATTAACTTGAGCCAATGCAAGAAAAACCTCAGGGCCAGGTGACGATAGCTTTCCATTCCTAAGATTTGAGATTTGAGAATTATGAACCCTGCCTAAGTCAAGAGTCTCTGACAACAGAGGTAGAACTCTATGAGACCAGCCATTTCTTTCATGCCAAAGATGGATCAAATGAGCCATTGCCCTTCGACCTCTTAAAAGTTTATCGCGATATCCAGTACTCACTAATAATTAATATTATCAATAATATAGTATGATATCATTGCATATCGATATTTTTGAGAATATTACTTCTATAATTATGAATTCAGTTATCTTCCAAGAAACAGCAAAATTAAAAAAACCTGTACCAGCAGAAAGAGTTTTAGAGCTTTCAGCAAAATTGATGGAGCCCTCTAGTCATTCAAAAAAATACCCTCCAAGATTACATAAAACATGGGGAACCATTGTTTTTATGATCACAATTCATATACTTTCACTGATAGCTTTACAACCAAAATTCTGGAGTATCCCAGCAGTAATTTCATTATTATTCTTTTACTGGGTTACTGCTTGTTTAGGAGTAACTCTTGGATATCACAGATTACTTTCACATAGGTCTTTCATTTTACCAAGATGGTTAGAGCGATTTTTTGCCACTTGTGGAGCTATTAGCTGCCAGCATGGACCAATAGATTGGGTGGGTTTACATAGGCATCATCACTCTTTCTCAGATACAGAAGTCGACCATCACAACAGCAAAAAAGGGTTTTGGTGGAGTCACATGGGTTGGATGTTTAAAGATGTTGAGGCTCTTCAAGCTGTTCCCAAACTAAGTGCAGATTTAATTAAAGATCCATATTATAGATTTCTCAACAAATATTTCTTATTTCTACAAATTCCTATTGGTCTCTCTCTCTATGCAATTGGAGAAAAACTAGGAGTTGGGGGTTGGTCTTTAGTCCTATGGGGGATACCTTTGAGACTTGTTGTTGTATATCATATAACTTGGTTAGTAAACTCTGCTACTCATTGTTGGGGGAAAGCTCCTTTTGACAGTGGTGATTCCTCCAAAAACAATGCTTGGGTTGCTGCACTAACATTTGGAGAAGGTTGGCATAATAATCATCATGCTTTTCCAAATTCAGCAAGACAAGGTTTATTTAGAGGACAAATCGATATAACTTGGGAACATATTAAGATTCTTGCTAAATTAGGACTTGCAAAAAACGTAAAATTACCCTCTAGGTCTTATTATTAAATACATTAATAAATATTTTCATGGCTAAAAGAGTACAAGTCGCATTAACAGAATCTATCTCTTCTCTAGGTAAAGATGGCGACATTGTTGAGGTTGCGCCTGGTTATGCAAGAAACTTTCTATTACCTTTTGGTAAGGCGGTTAATGTCACACCAGCAGTACTCAAACAAATAGAAAGAAAAAAAGCCAAAGAAAAAATTGCTGCTGACAATTTAAAACAAGAAGCTGTTGATTTTGAAACTGCTTTAAAAACAATAGGTAGATTTACAATTAAAAAACAAGTTGGTGAAGATGGAGTACTTTTTGGAACAGTCACTAACGGAGATGTTGCTGAAGCAATAGAAGAAACAACTAAAAAACAAATTGACAGAAGAACCATAACAGTTCCCGATATTCATAATTTAGGTTCCTATGTTGTGAAAATAAAACTACATCCAGAAGTCAATGCAGAAGTCAAAATTGAAGTAATAAGTTAATAACTTTGTTGCATAATTTTGAAAAGTAGCCAAAGTATATATCTAAGCATTTTAAAGATATGGTTTCTGTCCCTTTTTCTAATAATGGATCAAATAAAAACTTTAAAAGAGATTTTAATAGTGAAAATGCAGGGTTGGTTCCACCTCAAAACATTCAAGCTGAAGAAGCAGTTTTAGGAGGAATACTACTAGACCCAGATGCAATAGGAAGAATTGCAGACCTGATCAAACCGGAAGCTTTTTATATAAATGCGCATCAAGAGATTTATAGAACAGCATTAATGTTGCATACTCAGGGCAAACCAACAGATCTTACTTCAATGAGTGCATGGCTTGCAGATAATGGATCACTAGAAAAAATTGGAGGTAACAATAAATTAGTTGAATTAGTAGAGAATGTTTCATCAACAGCTTCCATAGAACAAGTTGCAAATCTAATTAGTGATAAATTCATTAGAAGACAACTAATTCGTTCTGGCAACGAAGTTGTGCAACTAGGCTTTGATCAAACTCAAGATACTAATGAAGTATTAGATAAGGCCGAACAAAAAATTTTTGAGATCAGTCAAGAAAAACCAACGAAAGGACTAACTCAGGCCGCAGAAATTCTTACGACTACTTTTAACGAAATTGAGGCTCGCTCATTAGGGAAGGAGGAGCTTGGAGTTAAAACCCTTTTTTATGATCTCGATGAAATGACACAGGGATTCCAAAGAAGTGATTTAATAATTGTTGCTGGAAGACCATCAATGGGGAAAACCTCTATGGTACTAAACATTGCTAGAAATGTTGCCCAATCTCAAGATTTACCTGTTTGTGTCTTTAGCCTTGAAATGAGTAAAGAGCAACTCACCTATAGGTTATTATCTTTGGAAATAGGTATAGAAAGCGGCAGATTAAAAACAGGAAGGCTTAGTCCGGAACAATGGCCTGCACTTGGAGAGGGAATTAATACTTTAAGCCAAATACCTGTATTCATAGATGACAAACCTAATTTAAGCGTCCTTGAAATGAGATCTCTTTGCAGAAGATTGATGGCCGAACAAAAGAAAAAACTAGGATTAATAGTCATTGACTATTTACAATTAATGGAAGGAACATCAGATAATAGAGTTCAAGAACTTTCAAGAATTACAAGAGGTCTCAAAGGAATGGCAAGAGAATTAAATGTACCAGTAATTGCTTTATCTCAGTTAAGCAGAGGAGTTGAATCAAGAACAAGTAAAAGACCAATGTTGAGTGACCTTAGAGAATCTGGTTCTATCGAACAAGATGCAGATTTAGTATTGATGATTTATAGAGATGAGTATTACAATCCAGAAACTGAAGATAGAGGCATTGCTGAAATTATTGTCACCAAACATAGAAATGGACCAATAGGCACTGTAAAATTATTATTTGAACCCCAATTCACAAGATTTAGGAATCTGGCAAATTAAATTAATCATAAAATGCAAGATCATAAATCAACAAATGAATCTTATGACATTATTGTAATTGGAGGAGGTCATGCTGGATGCGAAGCTGCAATAACTACCTCGAAATTAGGATTTTCAACGGCTTTATTTACAATTAATTTAGATAGAATTGCCTGGCAACCTTGTAACCCTGCGGTTGGGGGACCAGCGAAAAGTCAATTAGTGCATGAAGTTGATGCTTTAGGTGGAATAATTGGAAAATTAGCAGATGAAACAGCAATACAAAAAAGGATCTTAAATGCTAGTAGAGGACCAGCTGTCTGGGCGTTAAGAGCTCAAACCGATAAAAGAGAATATTCCAAAAGAATGATTGAAATTCTGCAAAATACAGATAATCTCTCTTTGAAAGAAGCAATGATAACTGAGCTAGATATTGAGATGACTGAGACCATTTCTCTTAACTCAAGAAAAACGATTAAAAAACAAATAAAAGGGGTTAAAACATTTTTTGGTAGCTACTATTCAGCGAAGTCAATTATTATTACAGCTGGGACTTTCTTAGACGGTAGAATATGGATAGGAAACAAATCGATGTCAGCAGGCAGATCTGGAGAGCAAGCCGCGCAGGGGCTCACTCAAAGCTTACACAAAATTGGCATTAAAACAGAGCGTTTAAAAACTGGGACTCCTGCAAGAGTAGACAAAAAAAGTATTATCTTTGATGAATTAGATATTCAACCAAGTACGGCAGCTGATAGATATTTTTCATTTGATCCAAATATTAAAAATCATATGCCTCAAGTTAGTTGTCACATAACAAGAACAACTCCTAAAACACATAAATTAATACGTGACAATTTGCATTTAACACCGATATACGGTGGATTTATAGATAGTAAAGGGCCCAGATATTGTCCTTCTATTGAAGATAAAATAGTAAAATTTGCGGATAAAGAGTCACATCAAATTTTCTTAGAACCAGAGGGAATCAATACACCTGAAATATACGTACAAGGATTCTCGACAGGTTTACCAGAAAATATTCAATTAGAACTTCTAAGAACCTTACCTGGATTAACTAAGTGCAAAATGTTAAGGCCCGCATATGCTGTCGAATATGAATACATCCCAGCTACACAACTCAATCCATCCCTAGAAACAAAAGAAATTGAGAATTTATTTAGTGCTGGGCAAATTAATGGTACGACTGGCTATGAAGAAGCTGCTGCCCAAGGATTAGTGGCTGGTATCAATGCCACAAGAAAATTGCAAACGAAAGACCCACTAATCTTTAGTAGAGAAAGCAGCTACATTGGTACAATGATTAATGACTTAATTACAAAAGACCTGAAAGAGCCATACAGGGTTCTTACCAGTAGGAGTGAATATAGGTTGACCTTAAGAGGAGATAATGCAGATAGAAGGTTAACCCCATTAGGTTATGAAATAGGACTAATCGATGAGCAAAGGTGGTTTGCTTACAAAGAAAAAATGCAATTACTTGAAAAGGAAAAATTACGATTAGAAAATACACGTTTAAAAAATACTGATGAAGTTGCAAAAAAAATAGAATCTGAAAGTGGATCAAAAATAAAAGGATCTACTTCATTAAAAGACCTTTTAAAAAGGCCAAATCTTCATTATTCAGATCTAATTAAATTTGATTTAATAGAAGACAATTTACCTGTAGCAATATTTGAAGGTGTTGAAATAGATATCAAATACGAGGGGTATCTAAAAAGACAAAAAAACAATATAGATCAGATAAATCGACAGAGTCTCAAAGCTCTATCTACAGACATAAATTATGAGAATATAGATACTTTATCTTTAGAAGCTAGAGAAAATTTAAATAAAATAAAACCAACGAATTTTGGTGATGCTTCTAAAATCCCTGGAGTTAGTAAAGCCGATTTAACTGCATTACTAGTGTGGCTAAAAATAAAGGAAATAAAAAAAGAAAAGTCAAATAGTTTGACTAAAAAAAAGTTATCATCTTAAAAGTAACTTATTAGAGCACTGAATAATACACTCTTTAACTCTCCAAAAATTTTATGGGAAGAGAAAGCTTCCACTTTCTTACAAAAAAATTCCTTACCAAAAATATCTGGATCATGGAAATTAATGTTACTTGGAGATGGAAGTCCAACAAGGCATCTACAACTTTTAACTAATCAAGAAACAAAAATTCAATTAATCTCTATGCAACTAGATCCCTTATCCAACCAAGAAGGTCCTAGAGAACTAAATCAATTAAAAGGCCCTTTAATAAGAAGACAAGTCTGGATTAATAATCAAAACAAAAATCTAGCATGGGCTGAAAGTTGGTGGAATGCAGAGCAAGTTAGTGAAAACTTAAAAGCGAAAGAGGAACCAATTTGGAAGAATTTAACACAAGATCGATCAGAATTGTTTAGAGAAGTTGATAGTATTTCACTTGTAAATTCAAAATGGTTAGAGGATAAATTTGTTTTTAAAGGTCCATTCTGGTCAAGAAATTATAGATTTTTTCGTGACAAGAAGCCCTTAACTATTATTAGAGAAGTATTTAACCCATATTTAGAAACTTTACTGGGCCCTTCAGGAATTAACGAATTTACAAAGTTATACTCTTCTTCTTCTTCTTGATCTAGGCAGATTTCTAGCTTTTGATACCCCGCCACGATTTAGATCTTGATCTCTAACAGTATTATTGTCTTTGTCTGAAGATCTTTGCCATCTATCTACCTTAAAATCAAACTCATCTGGCCAATCTTCAAGGTTACTTTCTTGAGCATAAGGTAATCTTTTTTGCTCAGTTGTTTGACCCCTTTTAGGTTGTCTCAAAGATAATGCCTCTAAAGGTCTTTTTGAATATGGCTGGGAGGTTTGAATAGGACTTGATTCTCTTTGGAAAGTTTTAATCTCCCTTCCCTCTTCATAAAAATTTTCATCATACCAATCATCATTTTCTTCATCAAAAAATAAATCAACCTTTTCAGATACCCATCGACCAACTTTATTAAAATTTCTACTTGTTTTCTCTTGAATATCTGAGTTTCTTCTTTTACCAGGTCTTGTACCAGATACTCCATCAATAAACTGTCTCCCAGTCTCAAAAATTTTATCTACTTTTCTATCAACTATATTTCTATCAAAATTATTTCGTAAATTTCTTGTTCTTCGTGAATTCATAAAATATCATGTCTTTTTAAATTATAAGTTACCTTAAAAAAATACAAAATTATTAAAAAAAAAAATAATCACATTATTTGAATTATAAATCAAACAAAATCAAACAATTTTTATTCCATGAGCCATCAAAAAATAAGTTACAACATTTTTTACAAGCAATATTTTTAATTCTTTTTCTATAACGATATTTCTCTCCACACTTTTTGCATATTCCTATATATTTCAACTCTCTCCTTTCAACTGGAAAATTATGTCTAACAGAAATTTGAAAATTATTTTCTTTTTGATTTATTTGATTCATTTTATTTAAGAAATTGGGACCATGAATCTCATTTTTTTTTAATATTCTATCTACCCAGGCATGAATCATTTCATGGCATAAAGTACTATATATTTCTCTATTAGATAACTTACTCAATATAGGCTTGGATAAAATAATTTCAGAATCAATAAGACCATTTATTTTTTTTCTCTTATAAAAACCAGCAGTAGTTTTTAATCGATTATCGCTCCATCTAACTTTTACTAAAGGTTTTTGATTGACTGTTAATGAATTATCAAAAAATTGCTTATTAAAACTATGAAATAATGGTAACAGAGGAATTACAGACATTATGGATTAAATTTAGTATTATTTTGACAAAAAAAGTCATCAAAAACGATTTATTTTCTTAAAGTAGTAAAAACTATTATCAAAATGGACGCAACACTAGTAAAAGATATTGGAATAAAGGCTTTGTTAGTTGGCGGCGCAGCATTAGTCTCTTTTTGGATTTTTAATGCGGTCAAATTAGTTATCAGTGCTAGAGGAATCAATCCACTAGTAAGAAAATTTTTTGATCAAATAGCAGCTGGTAGAATTGATGCCGCTTATGGGTTAACTACAAAGACTTATAAAACTCATGTAAAGCGCCAAGATTTTCTTAAATTCTTAGCTAGTTTAAACCTTAATAAATACAGTAATTTAAAATCAGGTAGACCAAGGGTAAAAGAAGATCAAATAATTATAACCTTAAATTTAAAATCAGAAGACAAACAAAATGAACTTCCTTTAGATTTTACTTTTGCAAAAGCTGATAAAGATTGGAAGATAGACAGAATAGCCAGAGCAAACTAATTTGTAATTTCTTGTGACTCCTAAAAAATTTTCAAAAGAAGAGATAATAGAAAAATTAGAGTTACACCCAAGTAGATTAGATAAAGAAAAAATCATCTTAGAAGCAATGGAACAAGGTCTTGATGATTTTTTTGAAGGAATTCGTATGGCTTTAGACCCCTTAGTAACGTTTGGTGTGAAAATAGTCCCTGAAAAAAAAGAAGAAGAAAATCAACATTTTAAATGGAAAGATTTTCAAGAATTAGCAAATAAACTTATTAAAAGAGATCTTACTGGACATGCTGCTCGCGATGCCATTCTTTTAGCAATGGCATCTTCGAGGAAAGAAGAATGGAATGGGTTTTATAGACGTGTTTTAATTAAAGATCTTCGTTGTGGAGTTTCTGAAAAAACAGTTAATAAGGTAGCAAAGAAATTTCCTAAATATGCGATACCCATTTTTTCTTGCCCCTTAGCTCATGACAGTGCAAATCATGAAAAAAAAATGATAGGGGAAAAACAAATTGAGATCAAACTTGATGGGGTAAGGGTTTTAACAATTATTAGAAAAAATAAAGTAGAAATGTTTTCGCGCAATGGTAAGCAATTTCATAATTTTGGTCATATTATCGAAGAAATAGAAAACGTTATAAAAGAAAATCCCACGCCTTACGATTTAGTCCTGGATGGTGAAGTAATGAGTGCGAATTTTCAAGATTTAATGAAACAGGTACATAGAAAAGATGGCAAACAAACTAAAGATGCAGTTTTACATTTATTTGACCTATGTCCTCTTACAAATTTCCAAAAAGGGAGATGGGAAACTAATCAAGCTGAAAGGAGTTTGCTAGTAAAGGAATGGGTTGCAAAACATTCTATCTTGCTAAAACATGTACAAACTCTAGATTGGGAAAATGTAGATCTAGATACTATTGATGGACAAAGGAGATTTGTAGAACTTAATAAATCGGCAGTGGAAGGTGGATATGAAGGAGTTATGATTAAAGATCCACAAGCTATGTATGAATGCAAAAGAACACACAGCTGGTTAAAAGCAAAACCTTTCATCGAAGTTACCTTAAAAGTTGTCTCGGTTGAGGAAGGTACAGGGCGCAATGAAGGAAGACTTGGAGCAATACTTGTGGAAGGACAAGATGATGGATATACATACAAACTTAGTTGCGGGAGCGGATTTAGTGATATTCAACGTGATGAATACTGGTCACAACGTGATGATCTTATTGGTCAACTTGTAGAAATAAGAGCTGATGCCAAAACCAGATCTCAAGATGCTGAGACATTTAGTCTAAGGTTTCCTAGATTCAAATGCTTTAGAGGATTTCAAGCGGGTGAAAAGGTATAAATTTATCAAAGAATATTTAACAAGTAGTCAATGAAAAATTTGGTTTGCAATCATTAAAAAATCAAACCATGACTATAAAATATAAAAATAATGATCAAAAATTTCTAAAAACTAGTTATGAAGAAGTCAGTATTCAACTACATCAAAACACCTTGTGGACAAGCAAAATATATTGAATTAGAGTCTAACAAAACCTTACTAGGCAAATTGAGGCTGATATGGTTTGTCTTAATTGCATCTATAAGAGATTGGAATATTAAAGATTAAATTCTTCAGATTTGTCAAAGTATTCTCTAGAATATTTAGTTGAGAAATATACCACTAAAAAAGTTGAAACAACGCCAATGATAGTCATATATAAATTATTTGTTGATTGGGCATACTTTAAGTCCTGAAGACTTTTGGCCAAACTACCTATTGAGCAATAAAGAAAAGTGCCAGGAATTATTCCGAACAGACCAAGGGCAAAATCTCTGAATTTAACATTATTCAAGCCATAAAAATAATTAAGCATACTGAAAGGAAATATCGGCGATAATCTCGCTAAAAAAATTAATTTAAGTCCTCCTTTTTTCACTATTTGTTCCATAACACTTAAATTTGGATAACGGCTCAAAACATTTTTTAGTTTTTTTGCAAAAAAACTTTTTGATATAAAAAAAGCAACTGAAGCTCCTATCGAGGCCGAAATAAAAACAATAATTGACCCTAAATATGAGCCATATAAAAAACCTGAAAACAAAGATAGCCAAGAAGCTGGAAGTATTAATAAAACAATCAAAATATAAATGAAAACGAACGCAAAGATACCAATTCCAGTATTAAAAAAAAATGACAAATTAAAAATATTTTCTAGAAATATATTCATACTCAATTTAGTAGTTCGAGTTTTTTATTAATTCTTTCCATTTGTTCCGTACCCTCTTTTAATTTAAATCTACATTCATCAACAATCTCTTTTGGAGCCTTATCAATAAAATTTTTATTAGATAATCTCTTATTTAAATTTTCTAATTCGGAATTCACTTTTTGTAAATCCTTGGTTAACCTTTCTTTTAATGCATCTATATTTACATAATCCTGAAAAGGTAAATAAACCTCTAAATCCCTAATGATCCCAGAAAAAGATTTGGCAAACTCTTTTTTATCAACAGCATTAGTTTCATAAATCAATACTTCAGAAGATTTAGTTAAAGTTTGTATATCATCTACTAAATTTTTTAAAAAATCAATTAAGTCGCCATTATCTGAAATCAAATACACAGGAACTTTCTCTGATGGCTTAAGAGCTAATTCAGCTCTCAAGTTTCTAATCAATCTAATAATTTCAAAGAGTTGCTGAAAGGATTTATCAAGCTTAATATCAACAAATTTATTTTCTTGGGTTGGCCATTTCTGAAGGGACAATAATGTTTCTTGAGGTTTTAGATGCAGTACATGCCATAGTTCTTCAGTAATATGTGGCATAAAAGGATGGATCATCACCAAAATATCATTAAGCACTTTTATTAAAACTTTTTCAGATGTTTGTCTATTTTTAGTCTCTTTATTATTAAATCTTTGTTTTGCAAATTCTACATACCAGTCGCAAAAATCATTCCAAGAAAATTCATATAATAATTTTGCAGATTCACCTAATTTATATTCCTTCAACAAATTAGCTACATTGGTATTAACCTGATGCAATTTTGATAAAATCCACTTATCACATAACTCTAAAGAATTTAGATCACTCTCATTAAACGAATAATTATCGTTAGAAGTTTTATTAAGTAATACAAATTTAGTTGCATTCCATAATTTATTCGCAAAATTTCTTGAAGCTTCAACAGTTGAAGATGTATCATTTTTTCTATCAAAATCAAGCCTTATATCCTGTCCAGCGCCAGCAACTTCTCGAATTAAAGCAAATCTTAAAGCATCAGAACCATATTTATCAATTAATAGTATTGGGTCAATACCATTACCAGAACTTTTGCTCATTTTTTTATTATTTTCATCTCGAACTAAACCATGAATATACACATCCTTAAAAGGAATATTATTCGTGAAAGTATTACCCATCATTGTCATTCTCGCCACCCAGAAGAAAATAATATCAAAACCTGTAACTAGAACACTATTTGGATACCATTTTTTAAAGTCAGGATCATTATTATTTGGCCAACCAAGGGTTGAGAAAGGCCATAAACCGCTTGAAAACCAAGTATCCAATACATCTTGATCACGTACCAATTTAATGTTTAAACCAAATTTTTTATTAGCTTGAATTAACGCATCCTCTTCATTTCTTGCAACTACAAATGGAGTATTTTGTTCTATTGAGTCTTGAAATTCATCTAAAACGTACCATGCAGGTATTTGGTGGCCCCACCATAATTGCCTACTGATACACCAATCATTAATATTCTCTAACCAATCCTTATAAACTTTTTCCCAGCGTTGGGGAATAAACTCTGGCTTTTTAGAATAAATTTCCTCAAGACATCCTTGAGAAATATCATCCATTTTTAAAAACCATTGTGTTGACAATAATGGTTCAATTGGAACTTTTCCTCTATCGGAATAAGGAACAGTATGTTTATACTCTTCAATCTTGGTTAAAAGCCCTAAGTTTTCCAATTCTTTGATTATTTTTTTTCTAGCTGCGTATCTATCTAAATTTTGAAATTTACCTGCATTAATATTTAAAGTTCCATCTTTATTCATTACATTAATCTGTTTTAAGTTATGCCTTTTTCCTATAGCAAAATCATTTGGATCGTGAGCTGGAGTAACCTTGACACATCCTGTACCAAACTCTTTATCAACATGTGAATCGGCAATAACGGGTATCTCTCTATCAACGAAAGGTACCTTTACTTTTGCGCCAATATATTTTTTATATCTATCGTCTTCCGGATTAACTGCCACAGCAGTATCACCCAACAAAGTCTCTGGTCTAGTTGTTGCAACCTCTAAGAACTTATCTAATAACTGTTCACCACTTTTAGAAAGTAATGGGTATTTAAAATGCCATAAATAACCATTTACTTCTTGCATTTCAACTTCAAGATCACTTACAGCTGATTGAGATGCAGGACACCAATTAACTAAATATTCGCCTCTATAAATTAAATTCTTTTTATAAAGAATATTAAATGCCTCAACAACAGCCTCATTTAATTTTTGATCTAGAGTAAATCTTTCTCTGCTCCAGTCTACTGAATATCCTATCCTTTTTAATTGAGATACTATTCTCCCACCGCTTTGCTCTTTCCAAGTCCATGCTCTTTTAAGAAATTCATCTCTTCCAATATCCTCGCTTTTTTTACCTTCACTTTTTAATTGTTTTTCAAGAATGGTTTGAACAGCTATAGAAGCATGATCTGTGCCTGGCAAACACAAAACATTCTTACCTAGAAGTCTCTGAAAACGGACAACAACATCTATCAAAGCCGTATTAAATGCATGTCCCATATGCAAAGATCCAGTTACATTTGGGGGCGGAATAACAATAGAAAAAGGCTCTCCATCATCTTCAGGATTAGGGCTAAACGCTTTTAAACTTTCCCATTTGGCTTGCCACTTTTGTTCTACTTCGGAAGGTGAATAATTTTCTAAAGATAATTGATCATTCAACTCTGTCATTTGCAAATTTTATTTCAAAGAACCTTTTGCTTATTTTATCTTGATGAAAGCCAATTAATGAAAATAATATTAGTTTGCAAAAAAAGCAAAATCTCCCTACAAAAGTTTAAATCCAGAACCGCATGAACAACGTTTTGCATTTTTTGGTGCTGAAATAAGAAATCCACCGCCGCTTAAATCTCCGTAATAATCCAATTTTAAATCTTTCAATAAATTAAACTTTTTTATATCAGCGTATAAAGTTACTCCCTCCGTTCTTGAAATAGGGGATCCGTTACATGTTCCAGGCCTTAATTTAATATGCATCCATCCTTCGGAACAATTCTTATCTTCAATCAAATCAATAGACATTTCTCCTGGAGAACCTCCAAAAGAAGCTTGCCTAGAAAGTTCTGAAGCTGCGCTTTGACTGATTGAAAGATTGACGATCTCAGTCATTAAAAAAATAATAAATGGGCGATCCAGGGTTCGAACCAGGGACATCCTGCTTGTAAGGCAGGCGCTCTACCGCTGAGCTAATCGCCCTTATAATAAACCATTCTAATAGATTAAGTCGAAATTTTTATAATAAGTATTTAAATATTTCATGATTGAGGCAGAATTGAATTAATAAACTATATTCTATGTCCTCAAACAATAAATATTACTTTCAAAAAAACTCCGATTTAGAGACTTTAGAGAGTTTCAAAAATTTAATATCTAACGTTAAATCATTAAAAGATAAAACTTGGGGTTGCCCATGGCAGAAACTACAGTCTCATATATCGTTGATCCCATTTTTACATGAAGAAAGTAGTGAATTGATAGATGCGATATATGAAAAAAATACAGACAACATTTGTGAAGAGTTAGGAGATCTCTTATTACAAATAATGCTTCATGCTGAAATCGGTTACGAAGAAAAAGAATTTGAACTAAATGATGTAATAAAAAATCTAAATAAGAAAATTATTGATAGGCATCCATATATTTTTAAGAAAAAAGAAAAAGTATCTTTAGAAAAATCACAAAAGCTTTGGGAAGATATTAAACATGCACAAAAACAAGCTCCTCATAAGGAAACATCAATTAGTAGAAATTTAAATTTAAAAATAAAAAATTTACCGCCATCAGTTGGTACAGATAGAATCACAAACGTCGTTAAAGAATATGGTTTTAAATGGGAAAGTACTAATCAGATTTTTGAAAAGTTAGAAGAAGAGATCCATGAATTAAAAGAGGCAATTCAAAGCAAAAAGGAATCAAATATTAAAGATGAATTTGGAGATGTTTTCTTTACTCTGATAAATCTTTCAAATTTTTTAAAAATAAATCCTGATTCAGCTCTTCAAAACACTAATAAAAAATTTTTAGAAAGATTTTCAATCATTGAACATCATGCAGGAGATAATATTAAAAAACAAACTCCTAAAGATTTTCAGCGGCTTTGGAAAGTTGCTAAGAAAAAACTTATGAAAAACAATTCTTAAAAAGCAAATGACCGATATAACATGGATAGACGAATATCATAAAGGTTCAAGATTTGGCTTAAATGGTAAATTATTAATTAGAAAAACTTCAAAATATCAAGAAATTATTGTTATAGAAAATGATTATTATGGTAAAGCTTTAATGCTAGATGGTTGTTGGATGACATCATTAAAAGACGAAAAATATTATCATGAATGTCTTGTTCATCCAGCCTTAAGTAGCATTGACGAAGAATCTAATGTACTAATTATTGGTGGTGGGGATGGTGGTACTGCAAGAGAATGCGTTAAATACACTCAAATAGCGAGAATTGATTTAGTAGAAATTGATGAAGAAGTAATCAAAGTATCTAAAAAATTTTTAAAGGAAATTGGAGGTGAAGCCTGGAATGACAAAAGATTAAAGATATATATTGATGATGGTGTTAAATGGGTAGAAAATACCAGAGATCATTTTTACGACGTCATATTTATAGATTGTTCAGATCCCTCAGAATTGTCAAATTTATTATTTTCAGATTCTTTTTATAAAGAATGTAAAAGAATACTTAAACCAAAGGGGATATTAGCTACACAAAGTGAATCGCCTGAATCCTTCAAAAATATTCATATAAGTATTTTGAAAACTCTAAAAAAGATATTTAATGTCTCTGAAACAATGTATTCCTTTGTGCCTATATATCCAAGCGGGATTTGGAGTTGGACATTCGCTTCTAAAGAAAAACTATATTTATCAAAGGCAAATTGCAAAGAAACAAAGGAAATAGAAAAAGGGTGCGAAATTTGGAATTTAAATTTTCAAAATGCAGCATTCAAAATGATGCCAAATAAAATTGTAAAAGAACTAAATTCTTAAAATGATAAAAAGTTTATTTGATAATGAAAATGCAATTTTTATGGGAGCAAAAAGAAATCCTGATAATTGCTCAATTGGTATATTTGGAGTCAATTATGATGGGACATGTTCGTTTAAACCGGGAACTAGATTTGGCCCAGAAGCGATAAGACAATGCAGTATTTGTTTAGAAACATATTGTCCAACACTAGATAAAGACTTACAGGATGTTAAGTATGTTGATTTTGGTTCAATACTAATTGATAAAAATGACTCAAAATCCATTATTGAATCAGTCAAATCAGCAACAAATTATTTAATTAGTCAAAGCCTTAGTCCTATCATGCTTGGTGGCGAGCATTCTATTACTAGAGGTGCTATTGAAGCATTAGTAAAAAAATATCCAGATTTGATATTAATTCAACTTGATGCTCATGCAGATTTAAGAGAGTCATATATAGGAAATAAACATAGTCATGCTTGTACAATGAAAAGATGCTTAGAGGTCTTACCTGAAAAGAAGGTTTTACAGATAGGAATAAGAAGTGGAACAAAAGAAGAATTTCAATTTATGAATGACAACAATCAATTAGTAAACTTTTTGCCAGGCGGAAATACACAAGAATTGAAAAAAGCTCTTTTACCATACTCTAATTCTCCGATCTATTTAACAATAGATTTAGATTGGTTTGATCCCAGTTTATTAGCAGGAACTGGCACTCCAGAACCAGGAGGATTCTTTTGGAATGATTTTGAAGAGATCCTTAAAACTTTAAAAGACTTTAGAATTGTGGCTTCAGATATTGTAGAGTTATCTCCGGAAATTGATAAGAGCGGAGTAAGTAGCATAGTTGCCGCCAAAGTACTTAGAAGCTTAATTTTATCCTTAGAAAATATGCAATAAAAAATTTCTAACCTAAAGTATAAAAATACTAAATTAATAAAAAATATTCCATGGATTTGCTTAAAAGTCCACTGTATTCAAAATATGTTAATTCAAATGCAAAATTAGTTAATTTTGCAGGCTGGGAAATGCCTATATCATTTTCAGGATTAATCAAGGAACATGAATCAGTAAGATCTTCCGCAGGATTTTTTGATATTTCCCACATGGGTGTAATTTGTATTAAGGGAATTAATCCTAAAGACTATATTCAAAAATTTTTTCCTTCTAATTTATACTCCTTTTCTCAAGGTCAAGGTCTTTATACAGTGATGCTCAATGAAAAAGGAGGAATCATAGATGACTTAATAATTTATGACCTTGGCATACAAGAAGATGATATTTCAGAACTACTATTAATAGTTAATGCAAGTAGATACGAAGTAGATTTTCGATGGATTAAAAATAATTTAAATACTGATAAAATTTCAATAACAAACTTTAAAAAAGATAAGGTACTTTTAGCATTACAGGGGAAAAATTCTTTTAATTTATTTGAAGAATGGATTGGATCATCGATCTCATATATTCCTAACTTTGGATGTCAATATACAATGTTTGATCATATTTCATCTAAAGAAAAAATCTTCTTTGCCAAAACAGGATATACAGGGGAAAACGGTTTAGAAATACTTTTATCTAAAAAATCAGCAATTAATCTATGGGATTTCTTAATTTCCAAGAATATTTCGCCTTGTGGTTTAGGAGCTAGAGATACTCTAAGACTTGAAGCAGGAATGCATCTTTATGGCCAAGACATAAATGAAGAAACTTCTCCGTATGAAGCAGGTTTAGGATGGTTGGTACATTTAGAGAACAATCATGAATTCTTCGGAAGAAGTTTTCTTGAAGAGCAGTCAAGATTAGGTATTCAAAAAAAATTAGTTGGTCTCTCTATAGAAGGTAAAGTTATAGGAAGAAAGGGGTGCGAAGTATTTAAAGGTGAAGAGAATATTGGAACTATCACTAGCGGCAGTTGGTCTCCTACTAAACAAAAAGCTATAGCTTTTGCATATATCAATGCTTCGCATGCCTTTTTAAAGAATGAAGTTCAAATATTAATAAGAGGTAAAAAATTCAAAGGTTTCATAACAAAAAGAGCCTTTTATAAAAAAAATATTTAACTAAATTTACCCTTGAAGAATTATTATTAGTTATTGATAAATAAATGATTTCTAGATGAGAAACAAAATTTGTGAAGAACTCAATAATACTGACATTGGCAAATTAGTTCATCTATGCGGCTGGGTAGATCGAAGAAGGGATCATGGCGGTGTAATTTTTATTGATTTAAGAGACCATAGTGGATTCTTACAAATAACAATTAACCCTGATGATGGAGCGAATCTATTTAAACAAGCAGAAACACTAAGAAATGAGACTGTAATAATGGTTAGCGGAATTATTAATGAAAGACCTAAAGATTCAATAAATAAAAATTTAAGTACTGGAGAGTTAGAACTTAAGGTTAAAGAGTTAAAAATTCTCAACCCAATTCATAAAAACTTACCTTTTCCTGTATCTATACATGATTATGAAAATACTAAAGAAGAACTTAGATTAAAGTATAGATATTTAGATTTAAGAAGAGGGAAATTACTAGAAAATTTAAAAACGAGACATAAAATTATAAAAGTTGCTCGAGAATATCTTGATAATTTTGGATTTACAGAAGTAGAAACTCCATTACTTACAAAATCAACACCTGAAGGCGCGCGCGATTTTCTTGTTCCTGCACGTCTATCTAATGGGGAATTTTTTGCGCTACCTCAATCACCACAACTTTTTAAACAGTTGTTAATGGTAGGAGGCCTAGACAAGTACTATCAAATTGCAAAATGTTTCCGTGATGAAGACCTTAGAGCAGATAGACAGCCAGAGTTTACTCAATTAGATATAGAAATGAGTTTTATTAGTGAAGAAGATATAATTTCTTTTCATGAAAAACTCATAAAAAAAATATGGAAAGAAGTATTAAATATTAATTTTGACAATGATTTTCCAAGAATGACATGGCAAGCGGCAATGGATAATTATGGAACTGATAGACCAGATACTAGATATCAAATGTTATTAAAAGATTTAGGAGAAGTATTAGGTGATATTGGGTTTAATATTTTCACCAAAGCAATTAAGTCTGGAGGTTCCATAAAATCTATAACAGTTAAAGAAGGTAATTCAAGTATTAGCAACGTTAGAATTAAGCCAGGAGGAGATATTTTCCAAGTAGCACAAGATGCAGGAGCTGGTGGTTTGGCCTTTATAAGGGTAAAAGGAGATGAGCTTGAGACTATTGGAGCAATTAAAAATAATCTAAATGAAGAGAATATAGCTGATATTTTAAAAATCACAGAAGCACAAGATGGAGACTTAATCCTCTTAGGAGCTGGAGATAAACAAATTGTCAACCAGTCATTAGATAGAGTGAGACAATACATCGCAAAAGACTTAAATCTCGTAGATAAAAGTAAATGGAATTTCTTGTGGGTAACTGATTTCCCAATGTTTGAAAGAAATGAAGAGGAAAATAGATTTGAAGCCTTACATCATCCTTTTTGTTCTCCTAAAAACATACAATCTAAAGATTCTGAAAACTTAAAACAAGAAATCGAAAATTCTATAGCCAATGCTTATGACCTAGTTCTTAATGGCTTGGAATTAGGAGGTGGCTCTTTACGCATTCATGAAGCGAAATTGCAACGAGAAGTTCTGAAGACGGTTGGACTGACGGATAAAGAAATTGATGAAAAATTTGGATTTTTAATAGAAGCATTAGAAATGGGTGCTCCTCCTCATGGTGGAATAGCGTTTGGCTTAGATCGTATTACTATGCTGATCATAGGTGCAGAAACAATCAGAGAGACCATTGCTTTTCCAAAAAATCAACAAGCCAAATGTCTTCTCACAAATGCACCTTCAAATGTCTCCGAATCACAATTAAAAGAATTAGATATTGAAATGACAATTGATGAATAAGAATATATGTGGATGTTCTAAAAGTTTTTTGTTTAAATAAAATGTAAGGAGTCTGAGCTTAATTAAAAATATTTAATGTCAAAATTTGTTTTTGTAACAGGAGGTGTAGTTTCCAGTATTGGCAAAGGAATTGTTGCTGCAAGCTTAGGGAGATTATTAAAGTCTAGAGGATATAGCGTTTCAATATTAAAATTAGATCCCTATCTAAATGTTGATCCAGGCACAATGAGTCCTTTCCAGCATGGAGAAGTTTTTGTAACCGAAGATGGAGCAGAAACAGACCTGGATTTAGGGCACTATGAGAGATTCACCGATACTGCCATGACTCGATTAAATAGTGTTACTACAGGATCTATTTATCAAGCAGTAATTAATAAAGAAAGAAGAGGCAGTTATAACGGTGGTACTGTGCAAGTAATACCTCACATAACTGGAGAAATAAGAGAGAGAATTCATAGAGTGGCAGCCAACAGTAATGCAGATATTATTATTACTGAAATTGGCGGTACAGTTGGTGATATTGAATCATTACCCTTTTTGGAAGCGATAAGAGAATTTAAGAATGATGTTAATAGAAATGATGTGGCATACATTCACGTAACATTACTGCCTTACATCAAAACCTCTGGCGAAATAAAAACTAAACCAACACAACATTCAGTTAAAGAACTGAGATCAATAGGAATTCAACCGGATTTACTTGTATGCAGAAGTGATAAAGCAATAAATGAAAGTCTGAAAAAAAAGCTTAGTGGATTTTGCGGTGTAAATATTAACTCTGTAATTGAAGCATTAGATGCAGATAGCATTTATTCTGTACCTCTTTCTCTAAAAGAAGAAGGTTTGTGCAAAGAAACCCTGAAGTATCTTGACCTAAAAGACAAAGAATGTGATTTAAAAAATTGGGAAAAACTAATTCATAACCTAAGAAATCCGGGAGCTCCAATAAAAGTTGCTCTAGTAGGTAAATATACTGAACTTGGTGATGCATATTTATCCGTTGTTGAAGCTTTAAGACATGCATGCATTGAACAAAAAGCTTTTTTAGATTTACATTGGGTAAGCGCTGAAATGATAGAAAAAGATTCAGCAGAAACTTATTTAAATGAAGTTGATGCAATTGTTGTCCCTGGGGGATTTGGAAATAGAGGAGTAAATGGCAAAATTTCGGCTATAAAATTCGCAAGAGAAAATAAAATTCCATTTTTAGGCCTGTGCCTTGGTATGCAATGTGCAGTTATAGAATGGGCTAGAAATTTAGCCAATCTTCCAGATGCATCTAGTTCAGAACTAGACCCAAAAACTCCAGATCCAGTGATACATTTATTACCAGAACAAGAAGATGTAGTTGATTTAGGTGGAACAATGAGACTTGGAGTTTATCCTTGTAGGCTCACAAATAATACAACTGGAAAAAAATTGTATGATGAAGATGTTATTTATGAAAGACATCGACATAGATACGAATTTAATAATTACTACAAACAGAGTTTTTTAAATTCTGGATACAAAATTAGTGGTACATCTCCAGATGGCAGATTAGTAGAATTAATTGAGTTAGAAAATCATCCTTACTTCTTGGCATGTCAATATCATCCCGAGTTTTTATCCAGGCCTGGCAAACCTCATCCTTTATTTAAAGGTTTAATAAAAGCTTCTCAAGAAAAATCAACTCAATCAAATTAATATTCCTTATTTTTTTGAATGAAAAAATGACAAATTTTTTACCTTTAGTCGAACAATTTCATTCATTACAAGGTGAAGGCTATCATGCTGGGAAAAGTGCTTTTTTTATAAGATTAGCTGGTTGTAAAGTTGGCTGCTCATGGTGCGATACTAAATATTCATGGGATGAGAAAAAATACCCTTCTATATCGATTAAAAAAATAATAGAACACATAAAAATTGCCCGTGCAAAAGGAGCATCCTTTTGCGTTATTACTGGTGGCGAACCTTTGCAACATAACTTAGATAATTTTTGCAAAGCCATAAAACAAATGACTATGGGAGAGAAACAAAAGTCAATGAAAATTCATATTGAAACAAGTGGAGTTAACTCAATATCCGGAACTTATGACTGGATTACTTTGTCTCCTAAAAGACACTCACCTCCAAAAAACTATTATTTAAAAAATTGTAATGAAATAAAAATAATCATAAATGAGAAAAAGGATATTGAATTTGCTATCGAAATAAAAAAAGAAATTTTAAAACAATGTCGATCCTCAACAATCGAAGATGGTTTAACAAAAGAAGATAAAATTTATTATTTACAGCCAGGCTGGAACAATGAGGATGGGTTTTCTCTTGCTATTGATTTCGTAAAAAATAATCCTGATTGGAAATTGAGCCTTCAAACTCACAAATACTTAAACATTAAATGAAATTATATGACTTTTAAAAATAAATCAATAGTAGTTTTATTATCTGGAGGGCTAGATTCTTCTACCGTTACTGGTATCGCAAAACAATCCAAAGCTAAAATTTTTGGCCTTTCATTTGACTATGGGCAACGGCATAAAAAAGAATTAGATTCTGCATCAATAATCGCAAAACACTTTGATATCGAAGAATTTAAAATTATGAAGCTTGACTTATCTTTATGGGGAGGATCTTCTTTAACTGATAGTCAAAAAAATATTCCAATAGAGGGGATTCAAGCTAATAAAATTCCTAATACCTATGTTCCTGGAAGAAATACTATCTTCATTTCTGTAGCATTAAGTTACGCCGAAGCAATAGATGCCGATTATATTGGATTAGGAGTCAATGCACTGGATTATTCAGGTTATCCTGATTGCAGACCTGACTACATTAAAAAATTTCAAGAACTAGCAGATCTTGCTAACAAAAGAGGACGGGAAAATAACCCAATAAAACTATGGACACCTTTAATAGATTTAAATAAAGAAGAAATTATAGAATTAGCTGTTTCCAATAATGTTCCTTTAGATAAAACATGGAGTTGTTACTCAGGGAAATCGAAACCATGTGGAAAGTGTGATAGTTGCAGAATTCGAGATAAGGCTTATCAAAAATGGATACAAAAAAGGGAATCATGAAAATAGAAAATAAGATATTAAATAAATGGATAGATCCAGAATTAATTACGCACCATCTAGCCAAAAAGTTTGGAGAAGAAGGATTAGCTTGGTTAGACAGTGATGGTAAAGAAAATGGTCAATGGTCAATAATAGGAGTCAAACCAAAAAAAATAATCCAGTCAAGAGATAAAAACAACTTAGGCAAAGATAATAATCCCTTTAATAATTTAAAAAATATTCAAGAAGGATTTTGGATGGGATGGTTAAGCTATGAAGCTGGTGCATATATTGAACCAAAAAATCCATGGAGAACAACTGATATGGCAACTTTATGGATTGCATCCTATGATCCAATCATTAAATGCAACCTGGTTAAAAAAGAAATAATTATTGAAGGAACAAATTCAGATGAACTGAAAACATATCAAAATATAATCAGTAATATAAATGTTGAAGAGGAAAAAATTGCCATTAAAATAAATTTGAAGTTCGATTTTTCAAAAATCAACTTAGAGGAAATAAGTAAAAAATTTCAGGAAAATATTTTAGAAGTAAAAAAATTAATATCAATAGGAGATATATTTCAAGCCAACCTAACAACCAAATGTGAAGTTAAAACCCTAGAAACCTATAGTCCGCTGAATATATATTCGAAAATTAGAAGTAAATTAAAAGCTCCTTTTGGAGGGATAATAATTAATAATTTTGATAACAACAAAGAAGCAGTATTATCTACATCACCAGAAAGATTTATAAAACTAGATAGTGAAAATTATGTAGAGTCAAGACCTATTAAAGGAACAAGATCTAGAGATGAAGATAGCAATCAAGACGCTCTTAATGCAATTGAATTAATTACAAATGAAAAAGATAGAGCTGAAAATATTATGATTGTTGACCTCCTTAGAAATGATTTAAGCAAAGTATGCGAAATAGGAAGCATTATCGTACCTGAAATATTAAAACTTGAAAGTTTCTTAAAAGTTCATCACCTTACATCTGTTATAAGGGGAAGATTAAAAAAAGATAAAACATGGATCGACTTACTCAAAGCCTGTTGGCCTGGTGGATCTATTACTGGAGCACCGAAATTAAGAGCATGCCAAAGACTTTTTGAATTAGAAGAATGTGCGCGTGGCCCTTACTGTGGGTCATTTATTAAGCTTGATTGGAATGGAGAATTAGACAGTAATATACTAATTAGATCATTTATGATAAAGAATAAAACAATAAATATCTATGCTGGTTGCGGAATAGTAAGTGATTCAAATCCTGCAGAAGAAACTGAAGAATTAAAATGGAAGTTGTTGCCATTAATTGATTCATTAAAATGAAAAGAAGTATAGGTTGGTATAAAAATCAATGGTTAGATATTAATAATATTTTTATTTCGGCAACTGATCGAGGGTTAAAATTTGGAGACGGGATTTTTGAAACAATATTAATTAAGCAAAATAATCCTATACTTTTTGATGAACATATAAAAAGGCTAGAAAAAACTAGCAAAATTTTAAATATAAATCTCAAACTAAATAAACTAACTCTAAAAAGAATTATTAATGAGGGGATTGCGAAGTTATCTCTTAAAGATAATGAATTTGGATCAGTAAGATTAAATTATAGTAGAGGAACTAACAAAGGTAGATCATTAAAAATAAATAGCACTTCAATTACAAAGAGTTTAGATAATTTATGGTTAGAGTTTTATCAAATACAACCTGATTTTGCTCCAATAAGTGTTTATATTAGTCAACAAGAAAAAAGAAATGAATTTAGTTTAATAAGTAAATGTAAGACATTTTCATATAACCAATCAATACAAGTATTATTAGAGGCTAACCAAAAATCTTTCGATGATTCAATTCTATTAAATACCTCTGGTGAGCTATGTTGTGGAAGCACTTTTAATCTTTTAATTAAAAGGAATACTCATTGGATAACTCCCAGAAAAGAAAGCGGTTGTCTAGAAGGAATAATGGTTGAAAAGGCTTTAAAATTAAAAATCGCAAAAGAACAATTAATTTTTCCAGAATTTCAAGAAGATGACATTATTGTTGCAATAAATAGCTTATCTTGTAGACAAATCAATAAGGTAAATAATTTAAAACTTCGATCAACTTTTGATCCGATTTATTTTTGGAAATTATTATATAATTGAACTTGATTTATGTCCGTTAAATAGACCTCAGATAGTTTAGTGATATTATTGTTTACCTGAAAATTAACAATTTTTCCAATTACAACTATAGAAGGAGATAAAAATTTTTGATCTTTAATTGTAGCAACAAGATTTTTTAATTCTGCAATTATATATTTTTGATTCTTTAAAGTAGCTTCTTGAATTACGGCACATTTAGTATTTTTATCCATACCTCCTAAAATTAATTCTTGAACAATAAATTCAATATTTCTTATACCCATATAAATTACTAAGCTATCAGAGGATTTAGCTAATTCTCTCCAATTAACACTTTTTTTTTCCTTATCTATTTGCTCATGGCCAGTCACAAAAGTTACTGAACTTCCAGCATCTCTATGTGTTAATGGAATTCCACAATATGAAGGGGCAGCTATACCAGAAGTTATACCAGGAACAATTTCAACTGAAACTCCATTTTTTTCTAAGAAAGATACTTCTTCACCACCTCTCGCGAATACAAAAGGATCTCCTCCTTTGAGCCTTACAACATTTTTTCCTTCTTTTGCTAATTTTAAAATAAGAGAATTAGTTTCAGCTTGAGGAACGGAGCACTTACCAGCTCTTTTACCAACATGAAAAATTTCTGTATTGTTTTCTGCTTCTTTTGTTATCTCAGAAGGAATTAGAGCATCATGAACTAAAGCATCACAATTTTTTATAAGTCGCAAGGCTTTTAGAGTTAAAAGCTCAGGATCACCGGGACCTGCTCCTACTAAATAAACAATACCGGGCACATTAATCTCCATTAACAAGTATGGTAGTAGAAGTTAAACGGAATGAATGTAAATATTGTGAAAGAAAGTTTATTTAAACCAAACAAAAAATTTACTCTACTAAGTGCTTTTGTCACTCTTTTAAATGATCGTTTAAGCGAAAGTATTCTATTACCTATTTTACCCTCTTTCGTTTTACTTTTTGACTCTAAAGCTAGTACATACGGTTTACTATCTTGTACTTACCAATTAGCACAATTTACAGCGTCTCCTTTTATTGGGCTTATGAGTGATAGATATGGCAGAAGACCAGTAACGCTTTTTTGTATTACTGGCTCAATAATAGGAATATCAATATTATCTTTCACGGTTCTATTCAACTGGTCAGCGTCCATAGCAGCTATACCTTTATTCTTATTATTCATAGCAAGGCTTATTGATGGTTTAAGTGGTGGAACCGCAGCTACTGCAACAACTATACTTGCAGATATTTCAACCCCTGAAAAAAGAGCGAAAACATTTGGACTAATTGGTGTAGCTTTTGGATTAAGTTTTTTCTTAGGTAATATTTTCGTAGTAATTTTTGCAAAAAATACAAATAATAATTTTATTATTCCAGTTTTGATAGCATCAATTATTCCAATAATAAACTTTCTTTTAGTTTTATTTTATTTGCCAGAAACAAAACCTGATAATAATTTAAATAAACCAAAAACAATTCTTAAAAACCCTTTAAAACAATTATTTACAGTATTTAAAGAAGAAAAGATTAGAAAACTCTCTTTAGCATTTTTTATTTATTTTATAGCATTTACTGGACTAACAAATATCCTAATTTTCTTCCTCCAGGAATCTCTCAATTGGACCACAAAGGCATCTAGTGGAACTCTGGTAGTAGTTGGAGTAATTGCAATAATTGTTCAAGGTGGGCTTATTGGTCCTTTAGTAAAACAATTCGGAGAAATGAGATTAACTTTAATTGGGGCTGGATTTATTCTGATAGCATGCTTTCTTTTAATTACTACACCTAAAGAAAATACAACAATAAATATTTATTCGGCTGTTTCATTTTTAGCAATTGGGGCTGGTTTAATTACACCCAGTTTAAGAGCACTAATATCAAAGAAATTAGATGTAAATAATCAAGGATCTATTCTAAGTAATTTACAAGGCCTACAAAGTCTTGGTGGGGTTTTAGGGATTGCAATGGCTGGTAGAGTTTATGATAGCTTTGGCCCGAAATCACCATTTATTGCTGGTTCCATTATCTTGATTTTCATGATATACCTTATTGCAGAGGGTAAAAATAACAATTCTATTTATGGTCACAAACCAAAAGTATTTTTATGAAGAATCAGGCTGATAATTTTATAAATAGGGAATTAAGTTGGATTGAATTCAATAAAAGAGTACTCCTTACTAGTATGGGAAAAGAGTACAAAGTTCTTGATAAAGTAAAATTTTGCTCAATTTTTAGCAATAATCTTGACGAATTTTTTATGGTAAGAGTAGCCTCTTTAAAGGCTCAAGTTGAAGCAGGGATCAACAAAGAAAGTATTGATGGACTTACTCCAAAAGAGCAATTAAAAAAAATAAATAAAGAGGTGAAAAAATTAACTACTATTCAAGAAAACTATATTAATAATGAATTAGATAATGAACTCAAGAAACAAGGGATTTTTATAAAAAGATATAAGGAACTAAGTGAGAATCAAAAAAATTGGTGTAATAACTTCTTTACTGCATCTATATTTCCTTTATTAACTCCACTAGTAGTTGATCCTGCACATCCTTTCCCTTTTATAAGTAATTTAAGCCTCAACTTAGCAGCTGTAATAAAGGATGGGGAAAATTCTATAAATCAGTTTGTCAGAATAAAAATACCAACAAAAAATATAGATCGATTTATAAAAATTCCTAATGAAATAATTGAAAATAGTTATGAAAATCATCATTTTTTCATAACTGTTGAAGATTTAATCGGGAATAATATAAATGCTTTATTTAACGAAATGGAATGCATAAATTACTCTTTTTTTAGAGTTACAAGAGATGCGGATCTAGAATTAAAAGAACTTGAAGCTGATGATCTTCTTCTAGCAGTTGAACAAAGTTTACAGAAGAGAAGATTAGGTGGAGACGTAGTGAGATTAGAAGTCGAAGCGAACATTCCAGAGAGAATCTTACAATTGCTCATTGGGAGTATCTCAATACAAGAAGAATATATATACTTTTGCAAAAGCTTATTAGGCCTTGACGATTTAAATCAGCTAACAAAAATTAATAGAGATGATTTAAAAGAAAATCTAATAATAGGAAAGACTCATTCGCAATTAAAGTATTTAGATTCCCCTACAAATAAAAACTTCAATTCTATTTTCAAGATACTTAGGAAACAAAATATCCTTCTTCATCATCCATATGACTCATTTAAAACTTCAGTTGAGGAATTCATAAACAGAGCCGCAGATGATCCACTTGTTATGGCTATAAAAATTACTTTATATCGAGTGTCAAAGGATTCGCCTATTATTGCAGCTTTAATGAGAGCTGCCGAAAATGGAAAAGAGGTCATGACTCTTGTTGAACTCAAAGCAAGATTTGATGAAGATAATAATATTCAATGGGCGAAACAACTTGAACAAGCCGGAATACATGTTGTATATGGAATTATAGGATTCAAAACTCATACAAAAATAGCTTTAATAGTTCGAAAAGAAAAAGGCAGTTTAAGAAATTATTTTCATATTGGAACAGGAAATTATAATTCAAATACTTCAAGATTTTATACAGATTTGGGGTTGCTTTCAACAGACCCCGATATCGCTTCAGATTTAATTGAATTGTTTAATTACCTCTCAGGATTTTCAAAACAAAAATCATATCAAAAATTATTAGTATCTCCATCATCATTAAGAGAAAAATTCATATTTCTCATAAAGCGAGAAATTCAACATGCTGAAGACGGAAAACAAGCTGAAATAATTGCAAAAATGAATTCACTAGTAGACCCTGAAATTATTCAGTTACTTTATTTAGCTTCTCAAAAAGGGGTAAAAATTAGTCTAATTATTAGAGGCATTTGTTGTTTATATCCTCAAAGAAAAAATATAAGTGAAAATATAACAGTCATAAGCATTATTGGACATTTCCTTGAACATTCCCGAATTTTTTGGTTTAGTAATAACAATAATCCTGAAGTTTTTATTGGCAGTGCAGATTGGATGAGAAGAAATTTAGATAGAAGAATAGAAGCCGTTACTCCTATAGAAGATTTAAACTTGCAGTCAAAAATATACAATCTTCTTCAAACCTACATGAAGGATAATTACTTTGCATGGATAATGCACCAAGATGGTTCTTACGAAAAAAAATCATTAGGATCACACAAAAATCGCTCTCAAATTGAACTTATAGAAAAATGGCAAAATTATTGATTTTTATAACATTTTTAAAAAATACTTAATATTTTTAAAAATTTTATATTTACATAAAACCTTTTGATATCAAGAGGTTTCAGGAATTTATCAATAAAAAGCATTTTTTTGTCTTTAAAGTTTCAACGTAAAAGTAGTTTTTATTTCGATTTCAGTGCTAGTTTTTTAAAAAATCCATTTAGGAGGCCAGGGTGATGGGGATCCCTCTGGAATCTGTAAAGAGTTCTTCAAATAATAATATTGAAGAACCTAGATTACCAAACACTGCGGGCAAGACCCGTCAAACAAAATCCAGCTTATCTGCAAAACAGAATCAAAAGAGATCTGTAAGAGTCGCTTCAGATTCTATTGGTTATTACTTGAGTAGTATCGGCAGAGTTCCTCTTCTAACTCCAGCAGAGGAAATAGAGTTAGCTCATCATGTTCAGAACATGAAAAAATTACTCAATACTCCAGAGGCTGAGAGGACGACAAAACATCGATCTCAAATCAGGATAGGGAAAAGATCTAGAGATAGGATGATGTCAGCCAACTTAAGACTGGTAGTATCTGTTGCCAAAAAATATCAAAATCAAGGATTAGAATTATTAGACCTAGTCCAAGAGGGAGCTATTGGATTGGAAAGAGCTGTAGACAAATTTGATCCTGCAATGGGATATAAGTTTTCTACTTACGCTTATTGGTGGATTAGGCAAGGAATGACAAGAGCAATTGATAATAGTGCTAGAACAATACGTTTACCAATCCATATCAGTGAAAAACTATCTAAGATGAGACGAGTATCTAGAGAATTATCACATAAATATGGGAGACAGCCTAGTAGATTAGAATTAGCAACCGCAATGGGAATAGAACAAAAAGATTTAGAAGATTTAATTTCTCAAAGTGCTCCTTGCGCTTCTCTTGATGCCCATGCAAGAGGAGAAGAAGACAGAAGCACACTTGGTGAACTTATTCCCGATCCAAATTGCGAAGAGCCAATGGAAGGGATGGATAGAACTATTCAAAAAGAACATTTAGGTACTTGGCTTTCTCAATTAAATGAAAGAGAACAAAAAATTATGAGACTTAGATTTGGCCTGGATGGAGAAGAACCATTAACACTTGCCGAAATAGGCAGGCAAATTAATGTTTCTCGAGAAAGAGTAAGACAATTAGAAGCTAAAGCTATATTGAAACTAAGAGTAATGACTACTCATCAAAAAGCTGCTTAAACTACATTGTTAAAATTTACACTAATTTTACTGTATATATTTTCAATATTTTTAATATCAATTATTTATAAAAAATTTACTGAAGATAACAAAGAAGCTCTCAGGAAAATAATACATATTGGAATGGGACCTTTAATACCTATTGCACAATATTTACAAATTGATCAAAAGTCAGCTCTCACATTTACAGCTATTATTTCCATATTAATTTTCTTAAATTACTCATACAAATTCTTTCCATCAATTGAAGACGTTGATAGAAAAAGTTTTGGAACATTATTTTATTGTATTAGTTTATTTATTTTAATTTTCTTTTTCTGGGAAAAAGATCCTTACGCATTGATGGCAGGATTTTTTATAATGACTTTTGGCGATGGATTAGCTGGTTTAATAGGAAAAAACTTAAAATCAAAAAATTGGATTTTTTTTAAGCAAAAAAAATCTTTATTAGGGACAGCTACAATGTTCTTTACAAGTTTGTTAGTAGTTTGTTCATTAGCGTATATCCACAAATATAATTTTAATATAAATCTTTTGATGATTGCTTTTATTGCTACTACACTTGAACAATTTAGCGTAATAGGAATAGATAATTTGTTAGTTCCAATTGCATCAGCAATTTATTTCAATATTTTCGTAACTAATATATAAGCTACACAATAGAATTGTATAAAATCGCAAGTAATTCTTTTGTTGTTTCTATATCAATACATGCATCTGTAATGCTTCTGCCAAATTCAAGATCTTCTTTTTTTAAAAGTTTTTGATTTCCCTCTTTTAGATGACTTTCAAGCATAACCCCTAAAATATTTTTTTCACCATTAGATATTTGAGTAGCAACATTTCTAAGTACATCAGATTGCTTTCGGAAATCTTTATTTGAATTTCCATGACTACAATCAATCATCACTTTGTGAGGAAGACTAAATTGCGTTAATTCAGAGGAAATTCTTTTAACATGATGACTTTCAAAATTTGGACCTTTTGAACCACCTCTTAAAACTATATGACCATCTGGGTTACCTGTGGTATTAACAATTGAAGCCATACCATTACCATTGACACCTAAGAAATGATGAGATTTTGAAGCTGACTGCATGGCATTAATTGCAGTATTAAAAGAACCATCGGTTCCATTTTTAAATCCAATAGGCATTGATAACCCTGATGCCATTTCCCTATGAGTTTGACTTTCAGTTGTCCTTGCACCGATGGCTGTCCAACTAATCAAATCAGCAATATATTGAGGAACAATTGGATCTAATAATTCTGTAGCAGAAGGTATTCCACGAATTGCTAGATATGAAAGCAAACTTCTTGCTCTTCTTAAACCAGTATTAATATCGTATGAATCATCTAGATGAGGGTCATTTATAAGTCCTTTCCAGCCAACAGTTGTCCTTGGTTTTTCAAAATATACTCTCATGACTATTTCTAATTTATCTTTATAGATTTCTCGAAAATTTTGAATATATTTTGAATATTCCTTAGCTGCTTCTAGATCATGAATTGAACATGGACCAACGATAACTAAAAGTTTCGGTCCATTATTATGCAAAATATTTTGTATCGATCTTCTTGTTTTAGATACTGTGGTAGCAGAGTTGTGATCTAAAGGTATATCATTATGTAATCTGCTTGGAGGTATTAATGGACGTGTTTCAACAACATGTAAATCTGATGTCTTTTCTAAAGCTGGATTATTTGATGATGTCGTCATTGATTAATAAAGATGTTTTAGTATTTTAAAAAGCATTTATGAATACTCTCCTTATCAATATTAAAAATAACAATAGATTAGTCATTAAACCTTACTAATGAAGAATTTGGAAACATTGCTCAAAGATTATGAAGATCACGTAGCTGAAAGAGCTGCTCAAGGGATACCTCCTTTACCACTAAATTCAGAACAAACAAATTGCGTTACTGAATTATTGGAACAAGATAGTAATTTCAAAAACTCATATTTACTTGATTTGTTAATAAATAGAGTACCACCAGGTGTTGATGAAGCGGCATATGTAAAAGCAAGCTGGCTTACCGCAATTGCGAATTGCGAAAAACATTGCAGAGACATTAACCCTGAGAAAGCAATTGAAATACTGGGAACAATGATAGGAGGATATAATGTTAATTCTCTGGTTGAAATACTTAAAGGAGAAAACAGTTTATTAGCTAAAAAAGCAGCAGAAGTATTAAAAAATATCATTCTTGTTTACGATTCAGCGAATGATATTTATGAATTATCTCAAAATAATATTTATGCAAAAGAGGTAGTAAATAGTTGGGCAAATGCAGAATGGTTCAAAAGTAAAAAAGTTCTCCAAAAAGAAATTACCTGTCTAGTATTTAAAATTGATGGGGAGACAAATACAGATGACTTATCTCCTGCAGTTCATGCGACAACACGTCCAGATATACCAATACACGCATTGGCTATGCTCGAATTTAAGAAGAAAGATGGATTAGACATTCTTAATAATCTTAAAAAACAAGAGATACAAATTGCTTATGTTGGAGATGTAGTAGGTACTGGTAGTTCAAGAAAATCTGCCATTAATTCTCTTATTTGGCATATAGGCGAAGATATTCCTTTTGTCCCAAATAAAAAAACTGGAGGAATAATAATTGGAGGTAAAATAGCTCCTATTTTCTTTAATACCGCTCAAGATTCAGGAGCACTACCAATTGAGACTGATGTATCCCAAATGAAAACAGGAGATTTAATAAAAATATTTCCTTATGAAGGCATTATTAAAAAAATTGAAAAAAATACCAATACTGAAGTCTTAATAAGTCAATTCGACTTGTTCCCATCAACTATTACTGATGAAATTCAAGCTGGCGGAAGAATTAATCTCATGA
>QCLA01000003.1:0-72602 GCA_003214935.1 Prochlorococcus sp. AG-412-F02 | reverse complement strand
TTTGATCCTGATACAGGTTTTGTGAAAGTACAGTCTGGCTGTCTAATGGGCGATTTGAATAAACAATTAGAGAAATATGGGAGGGAATTGAGGTTGCTTCCTAGTACTTGGAAAACCGCTACAATTGGAGGCTTTATTGCAGGTGGATCAGGAGGTATTGGGTCGATTAGGTGGGGATTTTTAAGAGATCCTGGGAATCTTATAGGTTTAGAGGCAGTGACGATGAATGAAAAACCTGTATTATTAAAATGTGATGCTGAAGAATCCGAACCTTTAAATCATGCTTATGGGACTAATGGAATAATTACTTCTTTATTACTTGCTACTGATATCAAACGTAAGTGGTATTCAATAGTTATCGACTGTATTAAATTTGAAAAAACAATAGAAATATTAAAAACTCTTACTAGCGCCGCAATTGATCTGAAACTGGGAGCAATTCTTGAAGAAGAAATTGTAGATCAAATGCCAACATGGGTTAAAAGTAAATCTAGAAGTCACAAGATATTAATCCAATCTACTCTTGGAGGAATAAAAACGATAGAGCTAATTTGTAAAAAAAACAAAGTTGAATCTACACTCCTTGGGGAAGAAGAAAAACTCGTTAATGGAATTTCTGAAGTCGTTTGGAATCATACTACTCTTCATATGAGGTCTAGAGATAAAAATTGGACATACTTACAGATGCTTTTGCCACTAAATAATGAACTAAAATTAATTAATTTCTTGAGAAAAAAATGGGGTAAAAAAGTTCTTTGGCATTTAGAGGCAGTTGCTCAGCAAGGATCACCACGATTAGCTGCTTTGCCATTATTAAAGTGGAATGGGCCAGAAGAATTAAATGAAATAATAGAAGATTGTAAGAAACTTGGTGCGTTTATTTTTAATCCCCATGTTTTAACTGTCGAAGGCGGAGGCCTAGGAGTGGTGGACGCTGATCAAGTAAAAGCGAAACTAAAATTTGATCCTAAAGGTCTATTAAATCCAGGAAAATTAGAGGGTTGGGAAATAAAGGAACAATTTAATATTTAACATTTCTGTTTATTGGCAAATTTAATAAATTCAGCTACTAAAAAAATAGAACCTGTTAAAACAGGATGATTAGATGGCCATTTTTTAAGGGCAAATAAATATTCAATGGCAAATTCAAATTTCTCAAATTCAATTATGTTTTGAAAGTTAATTTTTTTAATTTGAGAGAGATCTTTTAACTGCCAACTAGGTTGGTTTGGAACTGGCACAAGTAATAAGTGATCATTTTTATTTAGAAGTGTTTTTAATATTGCGTCCATATCTTTTTGTTTTTGGACACCTAAAATCCAATAAATTCCTTCTTCTTCATTCTCCCAATTGCTTCGCTCATTAGAGAGTGCTTTTGCCGCAGGATAATTATGAGCACAATCTACAAGAATTTTTTTGTTTAAATAATTTATTATTTCTAGCCTTCCTTTCCAAGTTGTTTTTTTAAGACCTTCAGATATATATTTTTCTTTAATATTAAATCCCAACTTATTAAGAGCTTCAATTGCTCCAACGGCGACTGAAGCATTTTGCTTTTGGAAAATACCTTTTAATCCAAGCTCATAGCTGTTTGAAATTGAATCTTTCCAGATAATTTCTGCTCCAACCTCTTCAACTTTTTTGTTTATTAAATTTTCAACTTGAAAGTTTTGTTTGCATGAGACAACAATTGAGTTTTTTTCAATAACTGCTAATTTTTCCTTGGCAATTTTTTCAATCGTATCTCCAAGAAATTTTTTATGGTCTAAGCCAATATTCCCAATAGCAATTATTGGTCTTAATTTATGGGCTGTTGTTGCGTCTAATCGTCCCCCTAAGCCAGCTTCAAGAATGAGCAATTCAACTTTTTCATTGTCAAAAAAATTTAGTGCGCAGCAAATAATTTTTTCAAAAGGAGTTAATTCATATGTTGAAAAATTTTTTTCTATTAATCTATAGATTGTTTCAAAATCAGTTTTCTTAATATTTCTTTTATTAACTCTAATCCTCTCACATATATCAAGAAGATGAGGAGATGTAGTTACACCAAAATTCTTTTTAGCTTCAAAAAGTATGCTTTCTAAATATGCCGCGATTGATCCTTTTCCATTGGTTCCAACAATTTGAATGGCAGGTACATTTTGACAGGGATTGTCTAGTTTTTTAAGAACTTCTTTGATTCTAGATAAATCTAATTTAATATTATCCCTTTCATATTTGGGGGTTAATAATTCAAAATTACTTAGATTTGAATTTTTCAATATTTCAAGGATTTATATTTCTTCAAAAATTGAATTTAGCTTATCTATAAGGATTTTTACTTCTCTGCGGGATATAACTAATGGCGGAACAATCCTTACAACATTACCTCCTGCTGGAACTACAAGTAATCCCTTTTCAAAAGCTTTTAATGTAATTTTTTTTGCATCAGCATATTCTTCATTGATAACAAGACCTTGTATTAAACCTAAACCTCTTTTCCCGCTAATAATATTTGGAAATTTTTTTGACAATTCTTCAAACCCAGCACTTAGCTGATCTCCTCTTAATAAAACATTATTAATAATATTTCTTTTTGAGATTTCTTCCAAGACTGTCAAAGCTGCCTTGCAGGCGAATGGATTACCTCCAAAAGTACTTGCATGATCTCCAGGAGAAAAAATATTAGCTTTTTCTTTTACTAATAATGCGCCAATTGGATGCCCCCCTCCTAATCCTTTAGCCAGGGTGAATCCATCAGGTTCAATTTCAAGATTCTCATAACCCCACATTTTCCCAGTTCTTCCTACTCCGCTTTGGACTTCATCAAAAATCAAAAGAGCATTGTATTCGTCACATATTGCTCTTAGTTGTTGAAAAAATATTTTATTTCCAGGAATCACTCCTCCTTCGCCTTGTATTGGTTCAATTAGAACTCCAGAAACTTTCTGACTATTATTCTCACATTCTTCGAAAATCTCTTTTACTGAATCGATGTCATTATATTTGAAAAATTTGAATCCTTTGACCATTGGCTCGAAACCTTTTTGGTATTTTGGTTGACCGGTTGCACTTAAAGTTGCAAGTGTTCTACCATGAAAACTGGATTCAGCCGCAAGAATAATGGACTCTTTACCGTGATTTACTGAATTCCCGTATTTTTTAATTAATTTAATTGCTGATTCATTTGCTTCGGCACCACTATTGCAGAAAAAAATGCTTTCTGCACAACTGTTTTTAGTAAGCCATTGACTTAAATGTTCTTGCTCTTCAATTTTATAGAGATTTGAAATATGTTGTATCTTTTTTAATTGATCGGATAACTTTCTTCTCAATACTTTATCGCTATGCCCGAGACTGCATGTTGCTATACCAGCTACTGCATCTAGATACTTTTTACCTGTCTTGTCCCAAAGCCAACACCCTTTTCCTCTTTGGAAGGATATGTCGAACCTACTATAAGTATTCATTAAAGTGGGAGCGGTCGGACTTGAACCGACATACCCGAAGGTGCCGCATTTTGAGTGCGGTGCGTCTACCAATTCCACCACGCTCCCAAGGCTTTTCAAGAATAAAGAACTTTTATAGTATAACAAAAAATATTCTATTGACTACTTGCTTTGCTTTTTGCAGGCCGAAAAGATTTTTATGCAGCTTTAAATTCTGAAGTCTTTATTACCTGTGAATCTAATTTATATTCTTTTTCAATAAGTATTTTTTTTTGGAATTCTCTTTTTATTTCAATACCTAATCTAGAAAGTTTTGATTCAAAATTTTCATAACCTCTATCTAAATGCTCTAATCCAAAAATTCTACTTGTACTTTTAGCCATAATGGCAGCAATTATTAATGCAGCTGATGATCTCAAATCGGAGCCGATTAAATCCATACCATTAAGATTCTGAACCCCTTTTATATGAGCTGTGTTTTGATCTAATTTAATACAAGCGCCCATTTTATTTAATAAATGAATGTGATTCATTCTGTTTTCAAAAATTGTTTCAGTTATCTTTGATTCTCCATTTGCAATAGTCATTAATGCCGTGAATGGGGCTTGCAAGTCAGTAGGGAAACCTGGGAAAGGAGCAGTTTCAATATCTACTGCTTTTATTGCTTTACCATGGATTGTAATTGAATTATCTCTAATCATAATTAGACTCCCAGTCTCTCTAAGCTTATGTATTACAGCTTCAAGATGATTAGGAATTACAGGAGAAATTGTTATGGAAGAAGAAGTTGCCGCAGCTGCTATTAAAAAAGTTCCAGCTTCTATTCTGTCTGGAATTACTTTATGAGTACATCCATGAAGTTCATTAACACCATCAATAATTATTGTTTCTTCTCCTGAATCGTAAATTTTTGCCCCCATTTTTTTTAGCATTTGGCATAAATCCTGAACTTCAGGTTCTCTGGCGGCATTCTGTATAACAGTTCTACCTTGTGCTAAAGAGGCCGCCATTATTAAAGTTTCAGTAGCTCCTACACTTGGGCACGTTAATTTTATATTGGTTCCATATAGTTTTTTTCTTTCCCCCTTTAGCTTTGCTTTAACAATTCCTTCCTCAATAATAATTTCAGCACCTAATTTTTTAAGACCATTAATGTGCTCATCTATCGGTCTTAAACCAATATTGCAGCCACCTGGTAAAGGTATTTGTACTTCTCCAAATTTAGCTAATAATGCTCCAATACAGAAGAAACTAGCTCTTAAGCCATTAACTAATTCAAATGGTAGTTCTTTAATAGAAATATTCCTTGAATCAATCTCTATTTGATTATTTTTATTTACTAATTTAACTCCTAAATTCGTTAAGATATTTAGCATCTTCTCAATATCTGTGAGCCAAGGAACATTCTCTAGGATAATTTTTTCGTTTGTGAGTAATGATGCAGCCAATAATACTAAAGCTGAATTCTTCGCACCACTTATTTCAATATTTCCTTTTAATTTCCCATGGCCAACAATCTTTAAACTCTCAGATTTAAGATATGACTTATTTTTGCTTGGCAAACTATTAAGAATTAATTTATTGAGTTAATAATGCCAAACTAACAAAATTTAGTCCAGTTTATGTAAATTCTTTCTTGAGTTTTAATTATTAGTAAAAATTTGCTTTTTTTATTTATTAAATAAACAATTAATAAATATATTGATCAAAACTTGTATGGAATTAAGATGAAGTTGATATAAAAATTTTTAAATTAACTATAGAAAATACTTTTTTAAAAATAACTAGTAAAAATAATAGTCTAGTTAAAAGATTTAGATCCTTTAAAAGTCGATCTTCACAAAAAGATAAAGACTTTTTTTGTATAGAGGGAACTCATCTAATGGAAGAATTATTGTTTTCTGGAAATGTTCCATCCAAAATTTTAGTTACTGAAAAATGGCTTTGTAAGAATCTAAATCTTAGTAAAAAACTTGATGAATTATTAATAAATATTGTTTCAGAAGAAGTTTTAGCTTCTGCATTATCAACAAAAAATCCAGATGGGGTTGCAGCTTTAGTCGAGATTTCATCAATACCTAATTATCAATTTAATATTAAAGATGATTTTGTTCTCGTTCTTGATAGAATTCAAGACCCTGGGAATATGGGCAACCTGTTTAGAACAGCTCTAGCTGCAGGTGTTAATACAATTTTTTTAGCGGGAGGGGCACATCCATTAAGTCAAAAAGTATTAAGAGCATCTTCTGGAGCAGTTTTTCATCTGCCATTTCAAAGATTTGAAGGTACTGAAGAAGAAATAATCAATTCTTTATTAAAGTCTTTGCATGAATTATCTGATGTTGGCTTTGGGATATTTTCTACTAGTAGTAATAAAAAAAGTCTGAACGCATATTCAAAACCCTATTGGGAAATTGATTGGGCTAAACGTACTGCATTAATTTTGGGAAATGAAGGTAAAGGTATTCATAAAAAAATTCAAGAAGCTTTTAATGAAACAATTACTATTCCGCATAGTGAGCTTGTAGAATCATTGAATGTGGCTTGCGTTGCCGTTCCATTATTACTAGAACGAAAAAGAGTTGCATACACTTCTAATACAAGAATACAAAAGTGACTGATTCAAGTTTTGATTTTGATTTAATTGTAATCGGAGCAGGATACGGTGGTTTTGATGCCGCTAAACATGCTGCAGAAAAGGGATTAAAAGTTGCCATAATAGAATCTTCTGATATGGGAGGGACCTGTGTAAACAAGGGTTGCGTCCCTTCAAAAGCTCTTTTGGCAGCGAGTGGAAAAGTTAGAGAAATAGCTAATTATGAACATCTAGGGAAATTTGGTATTCATGCATCACCAGTCAGATTTGAAAGGTCAAAAATTGCAGATCATGCAAATAATTTAGTTTTGAATGTCAGAGAAAATTTAACAAAAACTCTTATAAGGAGTGGTGTCGAAATCATCTTAGGAATTGGAAGACTTGAAGGTAATCAGAAAGTTGGTGTAAGAGATAAAAATGGAGTTGATAGAATTTTAAAATGTAAGAATACTGTTATAGCAACTGGTTCTTCACCCTTTGTTCCAAGGGGAATAACTTTAGATAATAGAACTGTCTTTACTAGTGATGATGCTGTTAAACTTGAGTGGCTCCCTCGATGGATAGCAATTATTGGAAGCGGATATATAGGATTGGAATTCGCTGATGTTTATACCGCATTAGGTTGTGAAGTTACCATGATCGAGGCGTTGGAAAATATTATGCCAACATTTGATCCAGATATCACAAAAATTGCGAAGAAGAATCTTATTCAATCAAGAGATATAGAAACAAAATCAAATGTTTTTGCAACAAAGATTACCCCTGGATGCCCAGTAAAGATAGAACTAACAGATGCAAATTCAAAAGAAGTTGTAGAAAATCTAGAAGTTGATGGTGTACTAGTTGCAACTGGTAGAAGTCCTAATAGTAATAACTTAAATCTTGAGTCTGTTGGTATCGAAACTTTAAAAGGTTTTATTCCTATTGATGATCAAATGAGAGTTATTAATGGTAAGAAAATCATACCTAATGTTTGGGCTGTTGGAGATGTGACTGGCAAGCTTATGCTTGCCCATACCGCAGCAGCACAAGGAACTATAGCTGTTGACAATATTTGTGGTGGAAATGTTGAAATCAACTATAAAAGTATTCCTGCCGCAACATTTACTCACCCTGAGATAAGTTCAGTTGGTCTTTCGGAAAGTGAAGCCAAAGAAATATCTAAAAAAGAAAACTTTAATTTAGGAGTTGTAAAAAGTTTCTTTAAAGCTAATTCAAAGGCTTTAGCAGAATTGGAGAGCGATGGAATGCTTAAGTTGATTTTCAATAAGGATAATGGAGAGGTATTAGGTGCTCATATTTTTGGGTTACATGCAGCTGATTTGATACAAGAAATTGCGAACGCTATCTCAAGAAACCAAGATGTAATTCAATTATCAACGGAAGTACATACTCATCCTACTCTGAGTGAAGTAGTTGAGGTCGCATATAAACAAGCAGCTTCTCAAATAAAGTAATATTGATTTTAATGGAAATAAGACGTAGGCCACCAAATCCAACAGTGAGGGTAGAAAATTTAGAATATGCTGTCCCTCATAGAGAAGCACAAGCAAAAAATATTCTTGAAGAAATTGTATGGCATAAAGATATTGAGATTAAGAATTTCAAAAAAATAATTTCTTTGGAAGACCTAATAAAAAAGATTGACCAACTACCTGCTACTAAAGATTTCTGCACAAGTATTTTAAGATCAAAAATAAAACCAGGAGTGATTGCTGAGATTAAAAAAGCTAGTCCAAGTAAAGGCGTTATTAGAGAAGATTTTAATCCTGAAGAAATAGCTTCTAGTTATGAAAGATCAGGTGCATCATGTATTTCTGTATTAACCGATAAAAGGTTTTTCCAAGGTAGTTATGAAATACTGCAAAGCGTTAGAAAATCTACTAATCTTCCTATACTCTGCAAAGATTTTATTATTTCTGCCTATCAAATATATAAAGCGAGAGCGTCTGGTGCTGATGCAATTTTGTTAATCGCAGCAATTTTAAGTGATGATGATTTAATTTATTTAAAGAAAATTGCTGATAATTTAAAAATGAGTGTTCTAGTAGAGGTACATAATGATAATGAACTTGAACGGATAGTAAGTTTAAAATCATTCAATTTGATAGGAATAAATAATAGAGACTTGAAAACTTTTAAAACAGAATTAAAAACTTCAATAGAATTAATGAATAGATATTTAGATATATTTTCAAAACATAATATTATTCCAATAAGTGAATCTGGAATTAATTGCGCTGAAGATTTAGAATCTCTTAGATCTATAGGAATAAAGGGAGTTTTAATTGGTGAAAGGTTTATGAAGGAAAGCGATATTGAAAAATCCTTCAAGAAATTATTTAAATCAATTTAATGTTTATTTTGATACCTTGCTATAAATTAAAATAAAGTAAAGAGGTTTTAAATATATATATGCATGCTGTAATACTAACTGGAATACTTGCAGGATTAATTCATGTTTTAAGTGGTGCTGACCATCTTATTGCAATGGCACCATCAGCAATTAATAGTCCAAAGATTGCCCTTAAAAATAGCTTCTCATGGGGCTTAGGGCATTCTTCAGGAGTAGTTTTGTTAACAGTAATAGCAATTTTTATAAAAGATATTACGCCTTTAAATAACTTCTCCAATATTGCCGAACTTTTAGTTGGAATTTCACTTCTTTTTGTAGGAGTATATGCTATAAAGAATTCTTTTCAATTAAGTATTCACACTCATTCTCATAAACATGAAAATGGTATTGCTCATCGTCATTATCATTTCCATATTAAGGAACAAAAAAATAATAATAAGCACTCTCATGCTTTAACAGGTATAGGATTACTCCATGGAATTGCTGGAGGTTCCCATTTTCTTGCAATTCTCCCTGCCTTAGCTCTTTCTCTTACTAATGCATGTGCTTATTTGATTTCTTATTTGATTGGCTCACTAATAAGTATGAATCTTTTTACTTGTTTAATATCTTTTACAACCTTAAATATAAGTCAAAAATTTATGAAAAGATTAATAGCTTTTGCAGGAGGGCTGTCCTTTTCTATGGGATTATTTTGGATTCAGAAAAGTACTGCGCTCTTTTTTACTTAGAAAATTTTTTAATTTTAGATTTATTAATTTAGAGGTAACTAGTCCAATTATTTTTTTGTTATTTACTAATCCAAATTTATTACTGTCTTGACTTAATTCAATATTGTCACCAAGAACTCCAATACTATTAGTATTTACGATATTTATTCTTTTAATTAAGCGTTTTTTTGTAAGAGGATGATTGAAAATTACTATTTGTCCAATTTTTGGTGATGACTCACCTTGCTTATACTTTTTAAAAAAGACAATATCTCCATCTTTTAGTGTAGGCAGCATAGAATCTCCGCAAATAATCGCGGTTTTCCTTAAACCCAAGAAATATAAAATTAAGTCAAAAAATCTTTTTAAGATGATTCAATCAACTAGCTTTTACAAAAGCGTCAGTTCTGCCTTTTGATGCCCAGAAAATATTATGAATTTTTTCTACGTAACTCATTAGTTCTTCTGCCTGTGCTAAATCAATATTAACTTTGCAAGCACTACATAATTTAGCTGCTTTCCAAATTGTGTCATGTAGATCAGGATAAGTTTCTAAATGGACTGGTTTAAAATAGTCTGTCCACAAAATTAGAATTTCTTTTTTAGTTTCTTTTGCTTGTTCTTCTTTAACAGCTACATATCTAGAAAATGTATTACTATACGCAGCCCATTCTTCTGATGCAGTGCTTGAAGGAGGAGTTAGTGCAATAAGCTTTTTAGTCATGGATAAGACAGCTTCAGCAGCAACTCTTGTTGAGGCGGGGTCATAAACACCACAAGGGCCATCGCAATGAGCATGAACTTCCATTATGGATTTTTTATTTAGCAAAGAATTGATTAATTTACTTAACATTTCAAGTTTTTAGATTTGTATATATATTACTTGGAGATTAACTAACTTGAAAAGTCTTAAATATTTTTCTTACTTAATTTAACTGACTTTTAATAATTCAACTTCAAATATCAAAGTTGCATTTGCGGGAATAACATTACCCGCTCCTCTTGATCCATATCCAAGTTCTGGAGGAATTGTTAATTTTCTTTTCCCTCCAATCTTCATTCCTGCGACGCCTTCGTCCCAGCCTTTAATTACTCTTCCAGCACCTAATGGGAAGCTGAAGGGTGCTCTACCTATACTTGTGTCAAATTGGGTCCCATCTTCTAAAATTCCAGTGTAATTCACCGTAACTGTTTGACCCGCTTTGGCTTCATCACCTTCTCCGTTAACTAAATCTAAAATAATCAAACCACTTTCAGTAGTTCTTGAGTTACTGTCTGATTGTGTTTCTTCTGCCATAGCGAATAGTATAGGGTTTGGATCTGATGGGTCTAGTTCAAATAAATTGTTATTTGAAACATTTGATGGTGTCGTAACAGGTGTTTTTTGAACGACTTGACTTTCTGATTCTGCGGCATTAACAACTTGAGGTGAATTAATTTGACTAATAAGTGTTAATGAAACACAAAAAACAAAGACTATAAAACTAATTAAAACTTCTTTCACTTAAAATTTAAAGCTACTACATTTAATATTACAGAAAAAGGTAAAATATGGATGCTTTTTAATTTAATTTTGCAAATTTAGATTGTTAATTCAAACTCGAAATAAAAAGTTTAAACAATATTTTGACCCTTGCTTAGGTGGCATATTAGGAGGCATTTCTGTATCCACTCACTTTTGGATAATCTGTATGCCGATATCTTTATTTATTTTGTGGAAGGGCGGGCATCAAAGAATATCAAACTTTTGCTGGGGCTTTTTCTTTATTTTGATAAGTCATTCTTGGCTTTACAATCTTCATCCATTGACCTGGCTAGGCTTTTCATGGCTAGAAAGTTTAGTGATCACAATTGCAATTTTATTGGTTTGTTCCTTGGCAGGTGGAATTTTGGTTTGTTTGTGGGGTCTTTTAGGAGAAATAATCCTCTTTAAACAAGATATTTTTGAAATCAAATTTTTACCTTTAATTATAAAAGTATTTTTATTAGCTATTACCTGGGGAATCGGTGAGTTAATACTTTCTCAAACACCTTTTTTTTGGATAGGTTTAGGAGAAGGTCTAATTCCAGGCGATATATATCTTGCTGGTTTGGGAAGATGGATTGGTTCCAGTGGTTTATGCGTAGTACAAATATTAATAGGATTTTGGATTTATTTAATTCATGGGAAATGGCGAAGAGATGGCCACTTTAAAAAAATATTTATTTTTGGGTTTTTGGTTATTCTTTTTTTACATTTGTTTGGAGGTTTAAAAAATCCTATCAATAGAAATCTTGATTATCCAGTAGCTATTTGGCAACCTAATTTCCCTACAAGAGAAAAAATAAAATTTGATGATCAATTTATACAAAATAAACTATTGGCTGCTCAAACATATGCTGTATCAAATAAGGTAAAACTGCTTGTTGCTCCTGAAGGAACTCTTAATAACAATTTTAATTTGTTTAAAGGAAGCAAGATTAATATGTTGGCAGGAGGGTTTAGAAACTCTAAAAATGAACTAAGAAGTTCTTTGCTTGGCTATCGAATTGGAGATCAAACTTTTACTTCTTTTATCGATAAAAATAGGCTGGTTCCATTAGGAGAAAAAATACCAGTATTTTTAAATATCTTTTCAAGAGGATTATCTGCAGTAGGAGGCGTTCAACCAGGTTCAAATTCCAGGTTTTTTGATTCAGAATTTACACCTCCATTGGCAGTAGCGATTTGTTATGAAATTAGTGATGGGTTAACTATAAGAAATGCTATTAATAGTGGTGCAAAAATAATAATCTCTTTAGCCAACTTAGATCCCTATCCTAAAAAGCTTCAGAATCAGTTTCTTTCTTTGGCTAGAATGAGAAGTATAGAAAATAAGAAGGATAATTTAATTGCTTCTAATACTGGCCCTTCGGGCTTAATTAGTGATGATGGAAAAATTATTGAAGTGTTGAATTCCAATACGGAGCAAAATGTGGTTGTATTTCCTAATTTTTCTTCTGAGAAAACTTTTTATACCAAATTTGGAGAAAGACCTTTATTGTTGCTGTTTTTATTTTTTATCCTGTTGAATTTCTTTGTTTGATAATTAACTAATTAATCCACCTCCTAATAAAATATCGCCCTTATAAAAAACTGCAGCTTGACCTGGCGTTACAGAGCTTTGGCTTTCTTTGAAAATTAATTTAAATGATGGAGTTAAATTATCTGCATTTTGTTCAGGGATTAAAATTCCTTTCACTGAAGGGCTTCTATATCTTATTTGTGCTTCTACTTCTATTTGTTTTTGGGGTTCTTCTATTGAAACCCAGTTAACGCTATTTATTAATGCTTCTTTTTTATAAAGATCACTTTTATTAGCAACATAAACGATGTTTTTTTGTCTGTCTAATGTTTTTACATATAGTGGTTCTGGCCAAGCAATACCTAACCCTTTTCTCTGTCCTACAGTAAAGTGCTGAATGCCATTGTGTTTTCCAAGTACTTCACCATTAATATGGATAATTTCGCCTTCTTTGGGTTCAATATGCTTATCGATGAACTTCTTCATTGATCCATAATGCTCAACCAAGCATAGATCTTGGCTTTCTGGTTTTTCTGCAGTTCGAAGGCCTAATCTTAATGCTTCCTGCCTCGTCTCTTCTTTCCTAAGTTCACCAAGAGGAAGTATTAATCTGCTTAATACCTCCTGAGAAAGACTATAAAGGAAATAACTTTGGTCTTTATTTTTATCAGCTCCTCTTAGTAGAATGAATTCCTTAAATTTTAAATCTTTAGAATTGATTATTTTACTTGAAGAAACATTTTTAATCCGTGCATAATGTCCAGTAGCTATATAGGTAAACTCTCTTTTTGTTATTGCGAAATTAAGCATTTCTTCAAATTTCACATTTTTGTTGCACATTGAGCATGGAAGAGGAGTAAAACCTTCTTTATATGCTTCAGTCGTTTTTTTTATAACTTCTCTTTCAAATATTTCTCTTGAGTCGATTATGTGATGATCAATTCCTAAATCTTCACAAAGACCTGCAGCATCTACTAAACCTTCAGAACAACAAGAACCTTCTCCTTTCATTAACCACAGCGTAAATCCCTCTACATTCCAGCCATCTTCAATAAGAAGTGCTGCCGAGAGTGAACTATCTACACCACCTGAAAGACCTACAATAATATTTTTCTGCTTAATAGATTTATTATTAGTAGAGGAACAGTTCTTTAATTTTTTATCCTTAAGTGTCTTTAACATGGAAGTTTAAATTTTTGAACAGTACTTAAATTGCTTTGTACTAATTATGAATGAAATTGGATGGCCAACAATTGACTCTAAACATTTAATGGTTTATTCAAATCAAATGTTGAGATTAGAGAAAGAAATGTTTTCTCAAGGGATGTCACAAGAAGCTTTGATGGAAAAAGCTGGCATTCAAATTAGTAGGTGGCTATTGAAAAGGAAATCACTTCTAAAAGATGGAATAACTGTAGTAATAGGCCCTGGGCATAATGGTGGGGATGGCGCTGTAATTGCTAGAGAACTTTTCTTAAAGGGATACCTAATCAAAGTATGGTGCCCCTTCGATTTAAAAAAAACATTAACAATTAATCATGTTAATTATCTTACATCCATAGGAGTATCAAAATTAAAAGAACCCCCTAATCCAGACGGTAAAGATCTTTGGATTGATGCTGTTTTTGGGAATAATCAGAAAAGAAAAGTTGATGATGAATTAATAAAATTGTTTTATAAAAAATATGAAAATACCTTAGGAAAGGTAATCAGCATAGATGTTCCAACAGGTTTATGTCCTGATAATGGCGAACCTTTTGTCACAGGTGCAGTCAAAGCAGACTTCACATTAGTTATTGGCTTGAATAAGATTGGTTTAATACAGGACTCAGCATTGCCTTTTGTTGGAGAATTGAATCATATAGATATTGGATTTACTAGGAATCAATTATCTAAAGTTGAGAGGAAGATATTAAAAATTACCTATCAAGATATTAAAAAATTCCAATTAAATTCCTTAGCTAAAAATACACATAAATATCAACGGGGAAGAACATTATTAATAGCTGGAAGTGAAAAATATCCAGGAGCCGCATATCTAGCAATAAAAGGAGCTCTTTCAAGTGGAGTAGGTTTTGTCTCCGCAATTATTCCTGAGCTAGTTGCTGAATCTAGTTGGCAGGTTTCTCCAGAAATAGTTTTGAAAGCAACTATGAAATCTGATGAAAATGGTAATGCATCATTATTTAGTGCTTTAAAGAATATCGATCTCACTGCTTATGAATCATTAGCTTTGGGACCAGGAATAGGGATTGATAATAATGATTGGGAAAAATCAAAAGATTACCTTTTAAGTTTCGAAGGTTTATTAATCTTGGATGCTGATGCACTTAATAGAATTTCGGAATCGAGTTTGGGTTCTAAATTTTTCCTTGAAAGAGAGTCAAAAACTTGGATTACGCCTCATATTAAAGAATTTATGAGGTTATTCCCGGATATTACTTATGAGAATAAAGTTGAATTGGTTATGAATATTGCTAAAGAGTTTAATATTGGTATTTTATTAAAAGGTGCAAATAGCATAATCGCCGATAAGAAGTCAGCATGGCAATTGTTTGGCACCGATTCTGAAACTGCTAGAGCTGGATTGGGAGATCTTTTAACTGGCTTTGTTGCAGGAAGTTCAGCAATAGATTTGTCTATTTGTAAAAATATTAAAGCTGAATCTTTCGCAAAATACGTACTTTTACATTCTTTTGCAGCATCAAAATGTAAAGAAGGTTCAAATGCTTCACTAATTGGAGACGAATTATCCAAGTTAGTTAGAAAAATAAAAACGAGACAAATGTTATGAAAGAAACAATTATTAGCCGTTTTTTATAGTTTTTAACACATAACTATACAATTTATGCGTGAAATCTGAAGCGACTATTAAATAATTGGCTATTTTGCAAAAAGTGTAGGAAAGTTTTAATACCTCATTTAGGTAAAATTTATGGTTTCATCATTACCAGCTTCAACTGAACCTCAGAAAAGAAGAGGCAATGATCCGATTAGTTGGTATTTGTCAAATATTGGACGTGTCCCTTTATTAACACCTGCTGAAGAAATTGAATTGGGTAACCAGGTCCAAAAAATGATGGTACTCACTGATGATGGTCAATTAAATGAAAAAACAAAAGAATTCACTACTCAGCAAAAAAGAATTATAAAAATTGGCAGAAGAGCTAAAGAGAGAATGATGAAAGCTAATCTTAGATTAGTTGTTAGTGTCGCAAAAAAGTATCAAGGGAAGGGACTAGAACTTTTAGATTTAGTTCAAGAAGGATCATTGGGTTTAGAAAGAGCCGTTGAAAAGTTTGATCCAACAAGAGGTTATAAGTTCTCAACATATGCCTTTTGGTGGATTCGTCAAAGCATGACTAGAGCAATTGCTTGTCAATCCAGAACTATTCGCTTACCTGTACATTTAAGCGAAAGGCTTGCCTCTATAAGGAAAGTGAGTCGAGATTTAGCTCATCAACTAGGAGCAATGCCAAGCAGAATTGAAATTGCTGAAGCGATGGATATTGATGTAGAGGAACTTGATTCTGTTTTAAGACAAGCTTTATCTACTAGTAGTTTGGATGCGCCTGTGAATGGAGATGATGGACGAAGTTTCTTGGGTGATTTAATAGCAGATAGTAATAATGAGGAACCTTTAGATCAGGTTGAGCAGAAAATGCATCAAGAGCAATTAGGAAAGTGGTTAAGTCATTTAAGTGAACAAGAACAACATGTTCTGAAGTTGAGATTTGGATTAGATGGAAATGAAAGACATACCTTAGCGGAAATAGGAAGATTATTAGAAGTTTCTAGAGAAAGAGTAAGACAGGTTGAACTTAAGGCGCTTAGAAAATTAAGAAACTTGACCAGAAAATTGCCAAGTGGAATTTAATCTAATCTTCAGACCATATATATTTAGTTAATTCGTTAGATGGAGGCTCTGGCGCATCTAGTGCATTCTTTACAGATTCAGAAATCTCTAAATCGATTTTCTTTTCTATATTTTTTAATTCTTCTTCTTTAGCAAAATTACCCTCAATCATTTGTTGGGATAATTTCTTAATAGGATCTCTTTTATTCCAAAATTCTTTTTCTTCTTCAGCTCTTAATTCATCTGGATCTGCTAATGAATGTCCTCTAAATCTATATGTTAAGCATTCTAGTAAAGTTGGACCTTCTCCTGCTCTAGCTCTTTCAATAGCTCTTTGAGCAGCTCCTCTTACAGCTAAAACATCCATTCCATCTACTTCTTCGCCATTCATTCCAAATGCTGCTGCCTTCCGCCATATTTCTGGGCTGCTAGTAGCTCTATCATGAGCCATCCCTATAGCCCATTTATTATTCTCTACTACGAAAATTATTGGTAATTTCCATAATTGAGCCATATTTAAACATTCATAGAACTGCCCATTATTACAGGTGCCATCTCCAAAGAATGCGGCTGTTACAGAATCACTCTGAGAATCACCAGCGACTTCTTTTTTATATTTACTGGAAAAAGCTGCACCTAATGCGACTGGAATTCCTTCTCCAATAAAAGCATATCCTCCAAGTAAATGATGCTCTTTTGAAAACAAATGCATAGAACCACCTCTACCCTTACTACATCCTGTAGCCTTCCCAAATAATTCGCTCATTACTTCAAAAGATGGAACTCCTGCACTAAGAGCATGGACATGGTCACGATATGTACTGCAAAACCAATCATGTTTCTTTTTCATTGCGCCAATTACACCAGTACTGATAGCTTCTTGGCCGTTATAAAGATGTACAAAACCAAACATCTTTCCTCGGTAGTACATTTCAGCACATTTATCTTCGAATCTTCGACCTAGTGTCATGTCTGTAAATAGAAACAATCCAGTTTCACGATCTAACTTCGCTTTTTTTAAGTCTTGAAGATTTGAAATTCTCTCTACGTGTGTTTCCAAGGAAATACCTTAATGAAGTTTTGATTTGTTAACATTCTAAGCTTCAATGGACGATTTTCATGTTTTTTTTTTAAAAGTCTGTAAGACCTTATGAAAAAAAATTATAAATTGATAAAATTTATCTATAGGTTTTTAATAGGATATTTGATTGGAACTTCCATTAGATCATTTTCGTTTAATAGGCGTAAGTCCTTCTGCAACCTCTGAAGAAATATTGAGGGCCTTTCAATTACGTTTAGATAAAACTCCTGATGAAGGATTTACATACGAGGTTTTAAGTCAAAGAGCTGAGTTGCTTCGCCTTACTGCAGATTTATTGACAGATATTGATAGTAGAAGAGTATATGAAAATCAATTACTTAATGGAGCTTCAGGTTTAGAATTATCTTCTAATAGAGAAGTTGCCGGATTAATTCTCCTTTGGGAATCAGGATCACCAAAAGAAGCATTTAAAATTGCTAGAAAAGCATTGCAGCCCCCTCAAACTCCAGCTTTAGGTAGTAGTAGAGAGGCTGATTTAACCTTGTTAGCTGCTTTATCCGCAAGAGATGCTGCAATTCAAGAACAAGATAAAAGATTTTATTCAAATTCAGCAGATTTTTTACAAGATGGTATACAGGTTCTTCAAAGGATGGGAAAACTAGGAGAATTAAGGAAAAATCTTGAGGAAGACTTAGCTTCGCTTCTACCATATAGGATCCTTGATTTATTGAGTAAAGATTTAAATGACTATGAGTCTCATAAAAAAGGTTTAAGTATGCTGGAAAACTTAATAATAAAAAGAGGTGGATTGGAAGGGAAAAACAAATCTGAATATAATAATTACCTTAATCAACAGGAATTTGAAGTTTTTTTTCAGCAGATAAAGCCATTCTTGACAGTTCAGGAGCAAATAGATTTATTTTTAGAATTACAAAAAAGAGGCTCAATAGAAGCAGGATTTCTGGCTTTTCTATCTTTAACAGCAATTGGCTTCTCAAGGAGAAAACCAGAGAAGTTAGTTGAGGCAAGAAAAATATTAAAGAAACTAAACTTTGCCGGACTAGATTCAATGCCATTAATAGGTTGCCTAGATTTGCTTTTAGCAGATGTTGAGCAATCCTTAGCAAGATTTTTAAATAGTTCTGATGAAAAATTAATTGATTGGTTAAATAGTTATCCTGGCGAAAAATTAGAGGCAATTTGTATTTTTTGTAAAAATTGGTTGGAAAATGATGTTTTGGTAGGTTATAGAGATATTGACATGCAGTCTATTGATTTAGACTCTTGGTTTGAGGATAGAGAAATCCAAGAATTTATAGAGAAATTAGAAAAAAAATCTAATAGATTCACATTAAAAACAAAACTTCAGTATCAACCAAAATTTGATTCTAAAGAATTGATTAAAGCGTCTGAACTGAATTCTGATAATCTTGAAGAAGGTAAATTACCATTGCCAGGAGGTTTTAGAGGAGATGAAGAACAATTTACTGAAGAAAGTAATAATTCTGAAAAAATGATTCCAAAGAAATCATTAGCCTTATATAAATATGCAAAAGAAAAGATTACCGAATTAAAATTTATTTTTAGAGAAACTTTAGAAAACAATCGAATTTTTGATATTTCTCCCTATTTAATTTATTTTTATGCATTTTTGATTCTATTTAGCTTTGGTATAGGGTTAGGAGTGTACAGAAAAAATATTAAAAAATCAATTCAAGATAACGTAAAAATTGATAACTCTTTAATAAAAAAACAAGACACAAATATATTTAAAAAAGGTTTAATAAAAGAAGGTAAAAAAGAATCCCAAGATAAATCGATAATTAGTTTTAAAGAAAAAAATTATAAAAACTCTTTTCAAGTTAAAAGACTGACAGCTCCATCGCCTTCTTTAGAACAAATAAAATATTTAATTAATACTTGGCTTTATCAAAAATCTAATTTTTTAGCTGGAAAAAGTGAAATTGACATTTCAAAAATAGTCCAAAATAATCTAATTAGTAGATTAAAAAAGGAAAGGCAAGATGATATCCAAAAAGGTATATATAAAAATATCAATACTAATATTGAAAGAATTGAATTATTGAGTCAAACCGCCTCGAGGATAGCAGTATCCGTTGAATTGAAATATACAGAAAAAATATTTAAAACAAATGGAGATTTTATTAATGAAACAACTTTTACTCCTTTTTTAAAAGTTAAATATATACTAGGAGTCTCTAATAAGTCTTGGAAATTAGTTGATTATATAAGTGGTGTTTAGTATTCAATTTCAGTATCATCTATAATGAATAAAGAAATTATATAAATAATGTTTGATGAACTCTCTTCCCGCTTTGAAGACGCAGTAAAGGGTTTAAGAGGTGAAGCTAAAATTAGTGAAAATAATATTAATGATGCTTTAAAGCAAGTTAAAAAAGCATTATTAGATGCAGATGTTAGTTTATCTGTAGTAAAAGATTTTATTGCAGATGTAAAAGATAAAGCTATTGGAGAAGAAGTTGTAAGAGGTGTTAATCCTGGACAAAAGTTTATAGAGGTAGTTAACAAAGAACTAATTAACATTATGGGGAATGAGAATGCCCCATTAAATGAAAATGAAGAATCTCTGAATGTTATTTTGATGGCAGGTTTGCAAGGTGCAGGGAAAACAACAGCAACCGGTAAATTAGGCCTTTATTTGAAGGAAAAAAAACAAAAAGTTTTATTAGTAGCAGCTGATATTTACAGGCCTGCAGCTGTAGAACAACTTAAAACACTTGGGAATCAACATGATCTTGAGGTTTTCTCATCAAAAGAAAAAAATAGTAAGCCTGAAGAAATAGCAAAGGATGCCTTGCATTATGCTAATTCAAATAATGTAGATACAGTAATTGTTGACACCGCAGGAAGATTACAAATAGATGAATCAATGATGAGTGAAATGGTTCGTATCAAAGACGTTACTCAGCCAGATGAAGTCTTATTAGTCGTAGATTCAATGATTGGACAAGAAGCGGCTGACTTGACGAAATCATTTCATGAAAAAGTTGGAATAACAGGTGCAATTTTAACCAAGTTGGATGGAGATTCAAGAGGTGGAGCTGCACTCTCTATAAGAAAGATAAGTGGAAAACCAATAAAGTTTATAGGAACAGGAGAAAAAATTGAGGCATTACAGCCATTTCATCCAGAGAGAATGGCAAGCAGAATTTTAGGGATGGGTGATGTTTTAACACTTGTTGAAAAGGCTCAAAAAGAAGTTGAACTTGCTGATGCAGAGGCGATGCAAAAGAAACTTCAAGAAGCAACTTTTGACTTTAACGATTTTGTTAAGCAAATGAGATTGATTAAAAGAATGGGATCTCTTGGAGGATTAATGAAGTTAATCCCGGGTATGAATAAGATTGATGATGGAATGATAAAAAATGGTGAAGATCAACTTAAAAAAATTGAATCTATGATCTCATCAATGACAACAGAAGAGAAAAAAAAACCTGAACTTCTTGCTGCTCAGCCATCAAGAAGACAAAGAATCGCTCAAGGTAGTGGATATCAAGCAAAAGATGTAGATAAAGTCCTTGCTGATTTTCAAAGAATGAGAGGTTTTATGAAACAAATGTCGAATGGAGGAATGCCAGGAATGGGAGGAATGCCAGGAATGGGAGGAATGCCAGGAATGGGAGGAGGTAATACTAATAGATCATCTAAAAAACAAAAATCTAATAAAAAGAAAAAAGGTTTTGCAGATTTATAGTGTCTAAATATTTACCTTTAAATGATATTATTAAAAAAAACGGATTAATTTAAAATGATTAAATTGCGCCTTAAGCGCTTTGGAAAGAAAAAAGAAGCAAGTTTCAGAATTGTTGCATGCAATAGTACTTCCAGAAGAGATGGTAGGCCTCTTCAAGAATTAGGTTTTTACAATCCAAGAACTAAAGAAACTAGGCTTGATACGGAGGCATTAAGAAGCAGGCTATCTCAAGGTGCTCAACCAACTGATGTTGTTAGAACTTTATTGGAGAAGGGAGGATTATTAGAAAAGAAAGAGAGACCTTCTATTGTGATAGGTAAGGCTAAGTTGGAAAAAGAAAAAATTTTAAAGTCCAAAGATAAAGATAAAGATAAAGATAAAGATAAAGAAGTCGATAGTAATGAAGCGGAAAGCTAATTGTTTGTTAAAGTTCTTTTTATATCCAAAGATTAAATGAAAGAAGTTTCCAAAACTGGTCACTTCATAATTGATTTACCTAGCTCTGATGCTGCTACTGCACTATCTGGTCCTGGCAATTCTTTCTTGAAAAAGTTTGAGTCTCTGACTGGTGTTTCCTTGACTATTAGAGGTTTACAGTTAGAAATGAATGGGGTTATACCTAATCTTGAGAGAGCATCGGCATTGGTAGAATTAACAAGGCCTATATGGGAACAAGGGTTAGAAGTCCCTGAAGTAGATCTTAATGCAGCTTTTACTTCCTTAAATATGGGAGAATCATCTTCTCATGCTGAACTCGGTAAAAAGGTTCTTGCTCGCTCCAAAGAAGGAAGATTTTTACGACCCAGAACTATAAGGCAAAAAGAATATGTTGAGTCAATTGAGAACTTTGATTTAACTTTTGCAATTGGCCCAGCTGGCACAGGTAAAACTTTCTTGGCAACTGTTTGTGCTGCAAGATTATTAAACGAGAAAAAAATAGAAAAAATTGTTCTTACCAGACCAGCGGTAGAAGCTGGAGAAAATTTGGGATTCTTACCTGGAGATTTGCAGCAAAAAGTAGATCCATATTTGAGACCTTTATTTGATTCTCTTCATAGTATTTTTGGATTCGATAAAACAAATTCATTAATTGATAAAGGAATTATTGAAGTTGCTCCATTAGCTTTTATGAGAGGAAGAACATTAGATAACTCTTTGGTTATTTTAGATGAAGCTCAAAACACTACTACTTCTCAAATGAGAATGTTTTTAACTAGGTTAGGAGAAAGATCAAGAATGGTAGTAAATGGAGATATTACTCAAATTGACTTAAAAAATGAACAGATAAGTGGTCTTGTCGAGGCTTCAAAAATTTTCCAACAAACTAAAGGAATCAAGTTTTGTTATTTAACTGTTGAAGATGTTGTTCGCCACCCTTTAGTTCAGAAAATAATTGAAGCTTATCAATAAAATATCATTTGGGTGATCCGTACACTGAAATATAGAAAATTAGGTAGAATAAAATAAGTTCAAATGGATAAAAATGCCAGCAAGTAGTAATTTCAATCAAGCTATTCGCGATGCTCAAGCCAGTTCGATAGTTGGACCAAATGTTGTACAAAAAGCTCTCCCATATGTAGGTGGAGGGATGGTCCTAACTTCCTTAGGTGTATTAGCAGGCGTCTCACTCATAGCTACAAATCCTTCATTATTTCAACCTCTATCTATAGTTGCTTTAATCGCGGAATTAGTTTTGTTTTTCGTAGCAACAAGTGCTGCGAACAATGCTAATAATGCAAAAGCTCTTCCTCTTTTGACAGGCTTTAGTTTACTAACTGGATTTACTTTAAGTGGAATAGTAGCATTGGCAATAGGAACTATTGGAATTGGTTCTGTTGGAACAGCTGCTTTAGCTACTGGAATTACTTTTGTAATTGCTTCCTACACTGGACAAAGAATGAGTGATAGTGTTGGCCAGGCTCTTAGTGGTGTAGTAGGTCTTGGCTTAATAGGACTTCTAATAGCAATGTTTGTTCAATTAATTGGTGGATTCTTTGCTCCAGGAGTATTTGGAGGATCAGGACTTGAACTTATAATTGCTGGATTTGGAACAGTTCTATTTGTGGCAATGTCTTTTGTTGACTTTTACACGATGCCTAGAAGGTACAATGATGATCAATATTTAGCTGGGGCTTTGGGGATGTATCTTACTTATATAAACTTATTTGTATTTATCCTAAGACTTATGATTGCTCTTCAAGGAGGAGGAAGAAGAGATTAAAGCATTAGTTTATTTTTCTTCTAAAGCGTAGATTTATTTCTACGCTTTTTTATTGGGCAATATCAAAAATTTGTTGCTTAATAAATTCCTTTTGCTCGTCATCATATTTTGTTGAATTATCAAAGCTATTCCCAATATTATCTAAGTCTTTGACAATTTGATTAATAGTTTTTGTAACTAAATTTGTCTCTAAGATACGCAAAATACCCTTACATCTCTCTGATATATTTTCTGATATAAGCTTGTATTCAATATTATTTTCTCTTTGATGAACAATAATTTGAGCAGAACTCATTAATAGATTTTTCACTAAAATTGCTACTACCTCTTCCCCTCCTTCCGTGAACATGAAAATTATTGATGAAGGAAGGTTATCTAACAAATAACAATCTCTATCAGATAAAGCGTATGCAAAAAACCCTCTTAGTCCATTTTTTGTTTTAATAAGTTCTGATATCCTATCTGCTAAAACTTCCTCACTAAGAAGATCTTCCCCCCATTCTTTACACCATAGGGCTGAAATATTTATTGCTTGATTAAAAGAAGCTTCTTTTAAGTTTATGGTTTTTTCTTTCATTTGTGATCAGAATTTTATTATGGATACATTAAAAGTCTTTGGATAATTATAGATCTGGTTTTGTAACTTTATTAGGAAGACCAAATGTAGGTAAATCTACTTTAATAAATAAGTTGATTGGAGAAAAAATAACAATTACTTCTCCAATCGCTCAGACTACTAGAAAAAAATTAAAAGGAATACTGACTACAAAAAATGGACAAATAATTTTTGTAGATACTCCTGGTGTTCATAAACCTCATCATCGGTTGGGGGAAATATTAGTTAAAAATGCAAAAGCTGCAATAAAGGGAGTTGATATAGTTATTTTTGTCCTTGATTCAAGTGAAGAACCTGGTAGAGGCGATAAATATATAAAAGACTTTTTAGAAGCGAGTCAAACCGATTTTATTGTGACATTAAATAAATGGGATTTATTAGATAGGGAATTAAAGAATTTGCGTTTAGAGCAATATAGTAGATTTTTGGGTAATAATAAAAATATTCAAATTGTAAGTGCTTTTGAAGGAGAAGGATGTTCTCAATTGCTTGATATGTTATTTACTTTTCTTCCAGAGGGACCACAACTCTATGAAGAGGATACAATATGTGACCAACCGTTAGAAAATTTATTATCTGACTTAGTGAGAGAGCAAGTATTAAGAAATACAAGAGAAGAAGTCCCTCATAGCATTGCAGTAAAAATAGAAAAGATAGATGCAATGAAAAGACAAAATGGCAAAAATTTTACAGCTATTTTGGCTACTATTATTGTTGAAAGGAAAAGTCAAAAAGGTATTCTAATTGGAAAAAAAGGATCAATGTTAAAAATTATTGGTCAGTCAGCAAGATCAAATATTTCAAAACTAATTGATGGTCCAGTACATTTAGAGCTGTTTGTGAAAGTTGTTCCAAATTGGCGCAAAAAAGAATCAAGATTAATTGAGTTTGGTTATGAGGAAGAAGTTTAGATGAGTAATTTTAATTTTGATGTAATTACATTATTTCCTAAAGCTTTTGAATTAATAAAAAATTCAGGTGTAATAACAAGAGCATTAGAAAAGAATTTGATTGATCTGAATTTACATGATTTAAGAGAATTTGGAAAAGGTTCTTATCGACAAGTGGATGATAAGCCTTATGGAGGAGGTGCAGGAATGGTCTTAAAACCAGAACCTATTTTTAATGCTCATGAATCAATTAGAAAATTCCCAAAAAGTAAAACTTTATTAATGACGCCTCAGGGCAAAATCCTTAAACAAAAGGATCTTGTCAGATGGTCAACTTTGGATCAAATTATAATTATATGTGGCCAATATGAAGGCTTTGATGAAAGGGTTAGATCATTAGCTGATGAGGAAATATCTTTAGGAGATTATGTCCTCTCTGGGGGTGAAATTCCAGCTATATCTATAATTAATGGTTTGACGAGATTATTACCAGGAACTCTTGGTGACCCAGATTCCTTGGTGGATGAGAGCCATAATTCCTCTTTACTTGAATATCCTCATTACACAAGGCCTCTAATTTTTAGAGAAATGAAAGTGCCCGATGTTTTGGTAAGTGGCAATCACAAGGAGATTAAATTATGGAGAAGTCAAAAAAGTTTTGAAAGAACATTGGAGAGAAGAAATGACTTGATTTCTAATGAAAACTATAAAAAATCGCCAAAAAGTAAGAGAATAAATAAAGAATCAAATCTACTTATGAAATTTCGAATAGGTAATGGATATGATATTCATAGGCTAATAGAGGGTAGAAATTTAATTATTGGTGGGATTAAATTGCAGCATCCTGAGAATTTAGGTTTGGATGGCCATAGCGATGCTGATGTTTTAATCCACTCAATAATGGATGCATTATTGGGAGCTCTTTCTCTTGGAGATATTGGGAAGTTTTTTCCACCAACTGAAGAAAAATGGAAAAATGCTAATAGTTTATTTTTGTTATCTAAAGTCATTGAATTAATCAGAAAGAAAGGATGGGAAGTAAATAATATAGATAGTGTTATTGTTGCTGAAAGACCAAAAATCAAGCCTCATGTTGAGGCTATGAAAAAAAATATTTCTGAAATCTTACATATTGATAAGAATCTAATAGGAATCAAAGCGACTACAAATGAAAAATTGGGTCCTGAAGGAAGAGAAGAAGGAATAAGTTGCCATTCTGTAGTATTACTTGAGAAAAAATGAAAGTAACTTTTGATTTGAAAGCAAAAATTAAGCGAGTTTGTTTTATGTTAATTTTTTTAGTGGTTTTGATTTGCCAAACTAATTTTCAAATTGTTCAAGCTCTTTCTATGGAAAATTATCAACGTGGAATTGTCATAGAGGAATTAAGACTTAAAGTACCTTCTGAATTTAAAGAAGTATGGTTAAATGCCGAAAAAAAAATCTGGGAACCATGGTTATCCAGTCAAGATGGGTTTCTGGGGAGACAAATATTTTGGGATAAAGAAAAAGAAGTGGCTTTAATATTGGTTAATTGGAAAAATAAAAAATTATGGAAAAGTATATCAATGAAGGAAGTAAATCAGGTACAAGAAAAATTTGAAGAGAATGTTAAAAGTTCTCTTAAATTAAGTGAAAATCCTTTTAAACTTATTTATGAAGGAGAATTAGACAATCAAGGATGAATTTAGATATTAGGTTTGACTTTCAAAGAAGAGAGAGAATTGGACTTGTTGAAGCAATTTGGGGTGAAGATAAAAGTGTGGATCAACTAAAAAGACTATCAGAAGAGGTTTTACGTAAAAAAGAAATTGTATTTATTACTCGTATAACGAGTGAAAAGGCTAATTATCTTTTAGATGTTTATCAAGAGGCAAGATTTAATAAAGATGCAAATTGCCTAATAATTGGTGAAAATTTGAATAAAGTTTCTACGACTAAAAAAGTTGGAATTGTCTCAGGTGGCTCTAGTGATTTAGCCGTAACAATTGAGGCCCAATTGGCATTAGAAATCTATGGAGTAAGTTGTAAACCTTTTATAGATGTTGGTGTAGCTGGACTTCATCGTTTAATGAATCAATTAGAAGAAATTAACAAATATGATGTTCTTATAGTTTGTGCTGGTATGGAAGGTGCTCTAGCAACTGTTGTTGGAGGATTATTGCCTCAACCTATTATCGCAGTACCTGTCTCAGTCGGCTATGGAGTAAGTAAAAATGGGGTAACTGCATTAAATAGCATGTTATCAAGTTGTTCCCCAGGGATTTCAGTAATGAATATAGATAATGGTTATGGAGCAGCAATGGCTGCGCTAAGGATTATTAAGTGTATTACCTAAAAATTTTTATTATTTTTTCTCGATTTCCAGTAGATTTTCTATCCATAAATTAAGTTGTTTTGAAAGTGTTCCTTCTTCACGCATTTTTATTGCCTTTACAACTACTTCTGTGTTAACCCATTCTGGGAATCTTTTTGGCATATATTTTTTAATTGGTAATTATAATTTGGTATAAATTCTTGTAAAAACAAGATCTAAGTTACAAATTTAATCTATTTTGTTTGATTTGGCACCTAATCTAGATAATTCTGAAGAGGCATGTTCATTTTCTACATTCTTTAGTCTTTCGATCAATTCTGATAAATCTTTATGAGCTAGCTCACCATTTTGCTCCCATTTCAAGGATCTGGAACTATTCTCTGAATTCTCTTTCATTATATTATTTAAGTATTAAGAATATAAAACGAAAATAACTAAATTTGGGTTATTGTTTCAGGCTGAAAGTTAAAAAAAGATGAAGATTTCTGAGATTGATATTTGTAAAAAGAATTATCTGCTAACTAACCTCCTCCAACGATTGAAACGATCTCTAAATTGTCTCCATCTTTTACTCTCACTTCATCCCATTTCTTAGAGTTTACGATTAAATCATTTAACTCAACAACTATTGTATTAGGTTTATATCCCATGTTTTCTAAAGTTTTAGATAGTAAAGGATTTTCTTGGTTAAGATCTATTTTTTTTTCCTCACCATTAACTTTAATTTTCATTAGATAATTCTTTTAAAATCATAATAGCTTCTTCTTTGGGATCTTCAGAATTCATTAACTCTGAAACTATGGCAAATTTGCTAAAGCCATTTTTTTTTAAATAAGAAATATTGTTTTTATTTATCCCTCCAATAGCAAACCAAGGAATTTTAATATCTTTTGTTAAGCACTTGATCTTTTCTAATCCCAGAGGTTCCTTATCCTTTTTTGTTGAAGTTTTGAATACTGGTCCTATCCCAATATAGTCACAACCATCTTTTATAGAAGTAGAAATATCAATTTCATTATTAGCACTTATTCCAATTATTTTTGAGTTGCCTAATAATTTTCGTGCTGTTTTCAAATCTAAATCATTTTGTCCAAGGTGAATACCATCTGCATCTGATGCCAGAGCGATATCAACTCTGTCATTAACAATAAAAAGTGCATTATATTTTTTACATAAACTTTTAATTTTAATTGCTTCTTCAAGGCGATTTTTATCAGTCCCTGTTTTAAATCTATGTTGAATAAGCTTGACTCCCCCAATTAAAATATCTTCTATTTTTTCTAGTACATCTGACTTCTGATCTGTTATCGCATATAAACCATTATCTCTTATAATTTTTTTCGACTTTTTACGAGTATTGCAATTTAATAATTCAACTTCTAAAGTATAAATTTCATACCTAATTTCAGAAGCAATTTTGGCAAGCTCTTTATTCTTTAGCCTAGAGAACTCTTCTATCACCCTCAGTGCTTCTTGAACTCTTGCCGCATTGGAACTGATTATTTTTTCAGGACTTTCTCTGTTGTTTTGTTCTACATGTGATAATCCTTTGCATTGGTCCTCTATATGATTTCTTGATTTCTTATAAACTTCTAAATGATTCTTACCTAATATTTGCCTAAAGTTTTTAATTTTAATTACATAGTTTTCTAAACCTAAGCCAAATCTAGCCCAGTCTTCAAGAACTCTTAAACCTTCTCTAGCTCTATCAAGATTAGCGTCAATAATTTGATAAATTCTTAAATCTTCAGCGTTTGTAGTATTGGAATTCAGCATTTGTAATATATTATTTGTAATTTTTCAAAATTCTTAGGGTATTATCTATATCTTTTTTTATTTGATAAGAAAGTTGATCTATATTCTTGAACTGAATTTGAGATCTAAGCTTTTCAACTGGTTCTACAGATAGATTTAAACCATATAGATCGATATCTTTATTTAATAAATGAACTTCAACTGCAGATGGCAATAAAGGATTTATTGTTGGTTGAGAGCCAAGATTCATAACAGATTCAATTTTTTGGTTGGAATTTTCTATAGTTGTCCAAGCGGCGTAGACTCCTTCTCCAGGTAAAAATTTTCTGCCATCTATTTCAAGATTTGCGGTGGGCCATCCTATATTTTTCCCAATCCCTTTACCTTTAACCACCTTTCCATTAAAACTATAAGGCCTATTAAGAATCTTGAAAGCATTTTTTAGATCACTTTTTTCTAATAAATCTCTTATTCTACTACTGCTGATTCTACCTTCTTTGTCTTCTAAAATTGGAGTAATTTTTAGTTTTATATCCGTATCTTTAATCGTATTTTTTATAGTATTTATGTTTCCACTTCTTCTAAAACCAAATTTAAAATTAGCGCCTACAGAAATGTTTTTTGCTTGTAATTGATTTATCAAAATATCTCTTACAAATCTTTCTGCACTTAGTTTAGATAGTTTCTCATCAAAAGGAATCAGAACTAATTGTTCAATTCCAAGGTCTTCTAGTATAGGGAGTTTTTCCTCTGGGAGATCAAGTCTAAGACGTGTTTCATTATAAAGTACTTCTCTAGGATGTGGCCAGAAGCTTGCAATTGTTGGCGTGTATTCATTTTCTTCGACAACACTTTTTATTAAGGTTCTGTGTCCAGCATGGAGACCATCAAAACTACCTATAGCTATTGATGTGGGATTCTTAACTTCAGATGGAGATATTAAAGAGATCACAAGATAACGTGCAATTTTATGATTTAGATGGCAAATTTGAATAGACTACAATTTATTCAATCAAATGAATGTCTGGCAAAATTGATTTTCAGTCGCTTTCATTTGGAATGCGGCGAATTGGATGGATACGCTTTTGGGTTCAATCCATTTTAGGTGTTGTGGTAATGGCAGTGTTGATATTTTCAAATTTTGTAAGCGATAGTGAAGATAAGTTTAATTTGAGTGCAGGACTATCCTTAACAACAATTTCTTTTATATTACTACTTTTTAGTCTCTGGCAGGGTTGGTTAATCATTAGAACTGGCAGAGCAATCGCAAGTAATGCTAGGCCTTCAAGAGGTCAAACAAGTAAGTTAATAAAAAGAGGAATACTAAATGATTTATTGGGAATGTTATTCGGTCTTATAGGAAATCAAACACTTATTGGTATCCTTTTTCTGCAATCAACTTCTGAAAAGAATGTAGTAGGAAGCATTAACTCTAATTATGATGTCACAGGTTTGGAAATATTTTCCGTACTTAGTAATAGTCAAGTTATCTTTGCTCATTTCTTGGGTTTATGTTTTTCTTTATGGCTTTTAAGAAGGATTTACAAATGAATTATTAATTTTAGGTAAGTCGTCTAAATTACCCCTCCAAAACAAATCTGGTTCTACAGGTGTAAGCGATATTTTATTTTCTTGTATTTGAGATACGTCACTGGGCCAGTTTCTTGGGCCATATCCTTTAGATTCAAGATCTAAAACCACCTCACCTGCTAACCAATAATAATCGTCACCCCTTGGGTCTTCCCTTTTTGAAAATTGATTTTTATATTTTCTTACCGATAATCTTGTCCAGGATAATTCTTTTATTTTGCTTTTCTCGCAAGGGGGTATATTCAAGTTTAATAGAAGTGAAGCTGGCCAACTATCTTTAATTGCTTGTTCGGCAATATTCATTGCAATTTCTCCAGCAAATTCAAAATTCTTCCATTTAAAACTAGCAACACTTATTGCCATGGAGGGAACATTTTCTAAAGTGCCTTCCATGGCTGCAGCGACTGTCCCTGAACAAAAAATATCGGTCCCTAAATTGGGCCCGTGATTTATTCCAGATAAAACTAGATCGGGTTTATGATCCAACAGCTCAGATAGTGCTAATTTGACGCAATCAGCAGGAGTTCCAGAACATCCCCAAGCTTCAATGTCTTCCCCAAATAATTCGTCCGCTCTTTCCACTCTTAATGGAGATTGCAAAGTAAGACTATGACCAGTAGCTGATCTTTCTTGGTCGGGACATACTACTTTTACCTTATGTCCTCTTTTTTGCGCTGATTTTGCTAAAGCTCTTATCCCCGCTGCAAAAACACCATCATCATTGCTAATTAATATATTTAACGGTTTCATTAATCAATACATTTTATTTATGGGCGATATTTAAGTAAGATAAAGCAATACTTATTTTTACTATATCAGTGAGTCAAATTGAATCATTAGGTCAAATTGAGGAAAAATTAAATAATCTTTCTCTAACAGCAAAAATTAATATAGATCATTCTAATACTCATGAAGAACTGGATCAATTGAGAGTTTCCTTGCTAGGAAAAAAAGGTGATTTGTCAATTATCCTGAAAACAATGGGCCAATTATCTGCTACTGATAGACCAATTGTTGGCCAGAAGGCAAATTTAATAAAGATAAATTTGCAAGAATTAATAACTGAAAGAAAAAATCAACTAAATATAGAAGCCTTAGATAAAAAGATTAAAACAGAACAAATTGATGTAACTATCCCTTCAATTGGAACACCACCTGGGAATAAACATCCTTTAATTTCAACTCAAGAAGAAATAATAGATATTTTTTGTGGTTTAGGATACTCAGTTGAAAGTGGCCCTGAAATAGAAACTGATTTTTATAATTTTGAGTCTCTTAATATACCCAAAAATCATCCCGCTAGAGATATGCAGGATACTTTCTACTTAGATGAAAATCAACTTTTAAGGACCCATACTTCTCCTGTTCAGATAAGATACTTAGAGAGAAATCCTCCACCAGTAAGAATTATTGCCCCCGGGAGAGTATATAGGAGAGATGCTGTAGATGCTACCCATTCCCCTGTATTTAATCAGGTTGAGGTCTTATGTATCGATCAAGATATTAATTTTAGTCATTTAAGGGGAACAGTTCTTACATTTTTAAAGACCTTTTTTGGAGATATTCCTGTCAGATTTAGAGCTAGTTATTTCCCTTTTACTGAACCCTCCGCAGAAGTAGATGTTCAATGGAAAGGTAAATGGTTAGAAGTAATGGGATGCGGAATGGTAGATCCGAAGGTCTTAGAAAAATTAGGAATAGATACTGAAAAATGGACAGGGTTCGCAGCTGGATTAGGAGTTGAAAGATTTTGTATGGTAAGACATCAAATTGACGACATTAGAAAATTTTATACAAATGATCTTAGATTTTTAGAACAGTTCTAATAAAATTGAAAATTTAAATTAGGATTGTCCAGCAAATTAGTTTAAGATAATAATAGTTTTAGTTTTTTGATTGGTACGTAAAGCAGGGCTAATCGTAAATGATGGGAAAGAACTTGCGGTTCAAACTGCAAGTTCTGTTCAGAAAAAATTGGAAAAATCCAATTATGAAGTTATAAGGGTTAGTAGCTCTGGTGGAATGGTTGGATTCGCCAATCCTGATCAACATGTTCGTCCTTTGGGATATACGAACTGTGTTCCCGAGGGGTTTGACTCGTTAATGGAATTTGCAATTGTTCTTGGCGGAGATGGAACCGTGCTTTCTGCAGCAAGGCAAACTGCACCTGCTAAAATTCCAATTCTTACAATAAATACTGGTCATTTAGGTTTTCTTGCGGAAGCTTATTTATCAAATCTTGATGAAGCAATAGATAAAATTATTGCTGGAAATTGGGATATTGAAGAAAGAACTTGCTTTATTATTAGTGTAATGAGGAATGATCAGAGGAGATGGGAGTCTCTCTGCCTTAATGAGATGGCTCTTCATAGAGAACCTCTGACAAGTATGTGTCATTTTGAGATTTCTATAGGGCGACATGCTCCTGTGGACATCTCAGCTGATGGAGTAATTTTATCTACTCCAACTGGATCCACTGCCTATTCTCTAAGTGCTGGAGGGCCTGTTATTACACCTGATTGCCCAGTCGTGCAATTAACTCCAATTGCTCCACATTCATTGGCATCTAGGGCATTGGTTTTTAATGATTCAGAGCCAGTAACTGTTTTCCCCGCAACTCCTGAAAGGTTGGTAATGGTTGTTGACGGAAATGCTGGTTGTTATGTTTGGCCTGAAGATAGAGTTTTAATAAGAAAAAGTAAACACTCAGTAAAGTTTATTAGACTTGAAGATCATGAATTTTTCCAAGTTTTAAGAAATAAACTAGGTTGGGGTTTGCCCCATGTGACTAAACCTAACAAATAACAATTATTTAAATTTATTTTTTCCCTTTTAATAGAAAAACAGGATTATTTGGTTCTAATCTCATTCCCTCAGCGATACTTAAGCTTTTATAGGTCTGAATTAAATTTAAATTTGTTTTAAAATTTTTATTTTCTAATTTCTCTTTCAATTCTTTAATAGTTTGAATGTCAATTATTGGTATAACGATAATATCTCCAATACTCATATCTTGAGTCAGGGTATTAATAATTTGAAGTTTAGTCTTTTTATCACATCCTCCAATTAATAATCTATTAGGTTTTTCAAAAGAACTTATATTTCTCGTATTCAAGGTATTATTTATGTCTTCCTCAAAAATAAATTTTGGTTTAACTCCAAGCCTTTTTGAGTTTTCTAGTATTAATGCTTTTGAGCCAATCCTTTTATCTATACAAAACAAATCTAAATTAGGCCTTAATTTTAATGCCTCTAAACCAATTGACCCACAGCCTGCTCCTATATCCCAGATGACACCATTTTTAGGGAGCTCTAGATCGGCTAAGATTTGAACGCGAACCTCCCTTTTAGTTAATAAATTTGGTCTATCATCAAAAGTTTTAAAAATATGGTCACTGATTCCGAAAAGAGGGAGATTATTATTTGAGTAATTTTTCTTTGTTTTTGTAAGAACAATAATGTTCAAACTTGATATATCAGAGGGCAATGACTCTTTGAGATTTAATTTTCTTATATTTTCGTTGTCGAAGCCTATCTCTTCACAGAGCCAAAAATCATAGAAGTCAATTAGATTTAATTCTGATAAGTTTTTTTTGATTATTTCTAAACTTTTGTTATTTGAATCTGGAATAATAGCCATACTTGAAGGCTTTGCTTTAAGAGCCTCAACTAACTTAGTCGAATCTCTGCCGTGAATACTTACAGTAATAGTATCTTGCCATGGGATCTTTAACTTACTAAATGCTAATTGAATGCAAGTATTTGAAGGGTAGAAACTTAATTCATCATTTGAAAAATTTTCTAGTAGTATTCTCCCAATCCCAAACCAAAGTGGATCTCCTCTCGAAATTAAAATAACATCAGTTTTTTGAGATCTAAGCCAGTTAACAAGTTCGTTATTACTGTTGCTAGAAAAAAATGATTTCTTTTTTTCTAAATCATTTTTGCTCCATGATTTAATTTTTTCAAAGTATGAATTTGGAACGGCAATATTTCCTGTCTTTATAAATAGATCTTGTAATTTCGAGGGTAAATCTCCAAATATATATGAATTAATACCTACTACATGAATTTTTCTCTTAACTTCGGTCATCAATATATAATGAAAAGGAACTAAACTGTTTGTATGTTTTATTAAATTATCTTATTATTGTTCGAGTTATAATAGTAAATTAATTGTCTGAAAGGAGAAAGAGATTACATGATTTATTGTTAACTCTAATTAATAAAGATAGTGAATTTGAGTTTATTGAAGAAGATTCTAGCGATTTAACATCTAGCTATTCTGAAAAAGACACTTTGAATTTATCTCGAGTTATAGAAAAAAATCGTAAAATAATCAAAAGGTACCAAGCTATTGTAAGAACAGCTGTAACTCTAGACGCCCTCATGGATTCTGAAAATGAAGAAAATTACAAAATCAAATAAAAATATTTTTTTAAAAGGAATACTACATTTACTTTTACTACTATCCTTGATTTTTAACCCATTAAAAGTATCTGCAGAAGTTGCAGAAACAGAAATCAATGGGGAATTCATAAATGCTAGTAGCGAGTTTTTAAGGGACTTGGACTTTGAAACTTGGCAATTAGTAGCTTATAAATCACCTCTTTTTTCAGATAAATTGATCCTTAGAGTAATAGGATATCCTGGGAATCTTAGGATTGATCATCCTACTGACTTGAGAGTTGAATCAGGGAGAAAACAGTGGCTTTTAGATGATAAAACATTACTTAACTTGGAATTAGCAAATGATGGAAGACAAGCTGCGGCAGAATTTGATCTTGATGAATTGATTAACAATTTAGATAAAAATAGACCATTAAGATTATCTTTGTCAGGAGTTTTTGCTGAGTTACCTGTTCCTCCCTTTGTTGTTAAAGAGTGGAGATCAATAAACTAAATTTGATTTTTGGAGATGTCTGAAAAAAATGTAAGCCATACAAAATGGATGAAAAGAGCAATATTTTTGGCTTCTTTAGGCAAAAATACAACGAGTCCTAACCCTAGTGTGGGAGCAGTGATACTTGATAAGAATGGAAACCTTATTTCAGAAGGATTTCATTACAAGGCTGGCATGCCTCATGCTGAGGCAATGGCTTTTAATAATTTAAAAAAAGATGCTAAAGAAGGATCAATGTATGTAAATCTTGAACCTTGCTGCCACCATGGTAAAACACCTCCATGTGTAGATCAGGTTATATCCTCTGGGATAAAAAAGGTATATATATCTATTGAAGACCCTGATAAGAGAGTCTCTGGTAAGGGTATTAAGCTGCTAAAAGAAGCTGGAATACAAGTTCACTTAGGATTATGTAAAAAAGAATCCTTAGATTTAAATAAGGCTTTCATTCATAGGAATATTACAAAAAAGGCATTTGGTGTTCTTAAATGGGCAATGAGTATTGATGGAAGAATAGCTTTAAAAAATGGAAAAAGTAAATGGATTACTAATGAAGAGTCAAGGTCATTAGTTCATTCTTCTAGAGCACAATTTGATGCAATAATCATTGGTGGAAACACATTAAGAAGAGATAACCCACTTTTGACTACTAGAGGTTTAAAAAATCCAGAGCCTTTGCGAGTTGTTTTCACAAAAAGTTTAGATCTGCCTTCAAAATCTAATCTTTGGGATTGTAAAAAGGCAAAAACTTTAGTTATTTATGATTCTTCTACAGCAAATGAAAATTATCTAACAAGGATTCCGAAATGTGTGGAGGTTGAAAAGGTATCATCGGATAATCCAGAATTAATTTCAAAAATACTTGCTAAAAGAGGATGTAATAAAGTTCTTTGGGAATGTGGCCCTACATTGGCTACCTCAGCTGTCCAATCTAATTGTATTCAGGAAATTATTACTTTTATTGCTCCAAAAATTTTAGGTGGAGAAAATAGTATGAATCCCTTTGGTGATTTTGAATTTAAAGAAATGCATGAAATTATTAAATTAAGTGATTCCCAATTTAGTTTGATTGGGAATGATATATGCGTTAAGAGTTCATTTAAAAATTAATTTTCAATATAAATTTATTATGGTTTAAAGTACCGTACGGTTCTTACCCAAAAAAAACAATACAGATACGGAAACTTTTCGTTTAGTTTATAATAAGTTCATAATTGATCTCTAACATGCCGATAAGACAAGACGATAATCAACCTAATAGAAGATTCGGAATTATAAATATCATTTTGATAGGAGTTGGAGCATTACTTTTATTCAGTAGCCTTTTCCCTAATCAAAATATGCAAATCCCTAGGGTTCCTTACTCTTTATTTATAGATCAGGTTAATGATGGTGAAGTTAAGAGAGCATATATAACCCAAGAACAAATCAGATATGAGTTAAATGGAGCTGAAGAAGGCGCACCTTCTGTTTTGGCGACAACCCCAATTTTTGATATGGATCTTCCACAAAGGTTAGAAAGTAAAGGAGTGGAATTTGCTGCTGCACCGCCAAAAAAACCTAATTTCTTCTCAACCATTTTGAGCTGGGTTGTTCCTCCTTTAATTTTTATCCTCGTTTTGCAATTCTTTGCTAGAAGAAGTATGGGAGGAGGAGGTGCTCAAGGAGCGTTAAGCTTTACTAAAAGTAAAGCTAAAGTTTATGTACCCGATGATGAATCGAAAGTAACCTTTGACGATGTTGCAGGAGTTGATGAAGCTAAGGACGAATTAACAGAAATAGTTGATTTTTTAAAAAAACCAGAAAGATATACGGATATAGGAGCACGAATACCTAAGGGAGTTCTTCTTGTAGGACCTCCAGGGACAGGAAAGACTCTTCTTTCAAAAGCTGTTGCTGGTGAAGCAGAAGTTCCTTTCTTTATCATTTCAGGTTCGGAATTTGTTGAACTTTTTGTAGGTGCTGGTGCAGCAAGAGTTAGGGATTTATTTGAACAAGCTAAGAAAAAAGCTCCTTGTATAATTTTTATTGATGAATTGGACGCTATCGGTAAAAGTCGCTCTGGATCGATGGGAGTTGTTGGAGGTAATGATGAAAGGGAACAAACTTTAAACCAGCTACTTACTGAAATGGATGGTTTTGCTTCAACAGATAAACCAGTAATAGTACTCGCAGCTACTAATCAACCAGAAGTCCTTGATGCTGCCTTGTTAAGGCCAGGAAGATTCGATAGGCAAGTTTTAGTTGATAGACCTGACTTGTCTGGAAGAAAAACAATTTTAGAAATATATACAAAAAAAGTAAAACTTGCTGAATCTATAGACCTTGATTCTATCGCTCAAGCTACTAGTGGATTCGCAGGAGCTGATTTGGCTAACATGGTAAATGAAGCTGCTTTATTAGCAGCCAGAGCTAAAAGGAAAAGTGTAGAACAACAAGATTTAAGTGAAGCGATAGAGAGAGTTGTAGCTGGTTTGGAAAAGAAAAGTCGTGTTTTGCAAGATGATGAAAAGAAAGTCGTTGCTTATCACGAAGTAGGTCATGCAATTGTTGGCCATCTTATGCCTGGAGGTTCAAAAGTTGCAAAGATTTCCATTGTGCCAAGAGGCATGAGTGCGCTTGGTTATACTCTTCAATTGCCAACGGAAGAAAGATTCTTGAATTCAAAAGAAGAATTAAAAGGGCAGATTGCTACTCTTCTTGGAGGAAGATCTGCAGAAGAGGTTGTTTTTGGAAAAATTACTACCGGAGCTTCAAATGATTTACAAAGAGCAACTGACATAGCAGAACAAATGGTTGGTACATTTGGAATGAGTGAAATTCTTGGTCCCCTTGCTTATGACAAACAAGGAGGAGGTCAGTTTTTAGGCAATGGAAATAATCCTAGAAGATCTGTAAGTGATGCCACAGCGCAGGCAATAGATAAAGAGGTTAGAGATTTAGTTGATGATGCGCATGAAACAGCTCTTAATATTTTGCGGAACAATTTACCTCTACTTGAATCGATTTCCCAAAAAATTCTTCAAGAAGAAGTTATTGAAGGGGAAGATTTAAAATCCCTGCTTGCAGAAAGTAAAATGCCTGCATAGTAGAATTTAGGTTTTTATACAAAGTTAGATGATAAATCCTATCAAGCTTGCAAATGAAAAAATTTTATCAAGCTTGGACATGTCTCAAGAAGAGGTTGTCCATATTATAGAAATAGCACAAAAATTTAAAAAAGATGATTTAAAGATTCAGCTAAATAATAAGGTTCTAGGATTGATTTTTGATAAGTCCTCTACACGTACGAGAGTAAGTTTTCAAGTCGCGATGTCAAGACTTGGAGGGACTACAATTGACTTAAACCCTATTACATCACAAATTGGTAGAGGTGAGCCTATTAAAGACACTGCAAGAGTTTTAAGTAGATATTGTGATGTACTTGCTATAAGAACATTCAAACAAACTGATCTGGAGGATTATGCAAAATGGTCTTCCAAACCAGTAATAAATGCGCTCACTGATCTAGAACATCCATGCCAAGCACTTGCAGATTATCTAACTATTAAAGAAGAATTTGTTGATTTAAGCAATATCGTTTTAACATTCATAGGTGATGGGAATAATGTAGCGAACTCTCTTATATTATGCGGGGCCTTATTAGGGGTTGAAGTCAGAATCGCATGTCCTAAAGGTTATGAACCAAATCCATCAGTTATAAGAAAAGCAAATCAAATTTATAAAAACAAAAATTTATTAACAATTACCAATGATCCCTATGAAGGTGTTTTAGGAGCGAATGTTTTATATACAGATGTTTGGTCATCTATGGGCGAAGAAAATCAGAAAGAGAAGAAAGATAAAGATTTTATCGGATTTACTATTGATAGTAATTTGGTTAGTAAAGCACGAAAAGATGCAATAATTCTTCACTGTCTTCCTGCTTATAGATCTAAAGAGATCACTGATGAAATGATTGAAAGTAAAAAAAGCAGAATTTTTGAACAAGCAGAAAATAGACTGCATGTTCAACAAGCTCTTCTAGCTTGCCTTCTCTCTTAAGAATACTTGCAAGTGCACTAATAAATAGGTACAAATGTATTAGAGTACATTTGTTTTTTATGACGTCTCCTATTAATAATGATCTTACTGATGCGCAAAATGAGCTTTATGGATGGATAAAAGATTATATGAAAAACTTTCAACATAGTCCATCAATTAGGCAGATGATGAATGCTATGGGTTTGAAATCGCCAGCTCCTATTCAAAGTCGATTAAAGCACTTGCAAGAAAAGGGATATATATCTTGGCAAGAAGGTAAAGCTAGAACAATGCAAATAGTTGATGAAATTGTGGAGGGGATTCCAATAATGGGTTCTATAGCAGCTGGAGGTTTAATTGAGACTTACTCTGACGTGAATGAAAATTTAGATATTTCAGAAGTTTTAAGAAATAAGAATGTTTTTGCTCTCACAGTAAATGGAGATTCAATGATAGAAGCGTGCATAGCAGATGGAGATATGGTCTTGATGGAGCCAGTTAGAGATACATATTCACTAAAAAATGGGACAGTTGTTAGTGCTATGGTTAGAGGTTCAGGAACAACTTTAAAATATTTCTATAAAAAAGGTTCTAAGATAATCCTTCAAGCAGCAAATCAAAATTACGATGATATTACCCTCTCAGCTGATCAAATTGAAGTTCAAGGTAAATTATTAGCTGTATGGAGAAAAGTCTAGAATAAATATTAAGGCTTTTTTGGTTTTATTTATCTTCTAAAAAATACCAACCCAAAAACTTTGATGGATATAAAGAAATATATTTATTGATTAAATTAACGTCTTTTCTTTTTATTTCGTTTTTATTTATAAAAATAATCAAATATTCAGCAGCATCAATTTTATCGATATCTTTAAGTTTGATTAATTCAATTTTTTCATTATCAAATAAGATACTTGTAAGATCCTTATGATTATTATCTGTATTACTAAAAGTGTTAATAAAGTAGGTTTTACTTAAGCGATTTTTTGGTAAGTCTTCTGTTTTGGAATCTATAAATTTAAATATCATTTTTTTAGAAAGCTCCTTATTTCTTGTATCAATACATTCAATTAATTTGCATTTTATTAATTGTTCTAAATCATTTAATTCAAAAATTTTTCCAGTAGATTTATCTTTTATAAAAGCTAGCAATCCGCTTAAAGAAAAAGATGCAAGAAATGCAATTATTGATATTTCTTTCCTTTTTGGAGAAACTCTACCATCATCAATTGTAGGCTCAAATATCATTTTCCAAGGATCTTTTTGTTTAGCAATTTCTACCGTCGTAAATGCTAGATCATCTTCAATTTGATTAAGCATTGATTCATTTCGATTAGCGATACTATAAAGTTCTTTATATTTTATAAGAATTTCATTTGGTCTTTTAAGAGCCTCTTTCAAATTATCAATTTTAAGTTTTAGACTTTTAATTAATTCTGAATTAGGTTTAAGAATAGAGGAGTAATCAATATATTGTGATTCATATTTTTCTAGAAGTTTAAATTGCTTGTCGAATCTCAGACCTGCATAGTTTTGATTTGTAGAATTGCTATTATAATTTGGAAAATCTTCATCATCTATTAAACTTTCCAAATTTGAATTTGCTCGCATTGTTCTTCTAGGTCCTAAAGATACAAAACCATCTACATCTCCTAATCCATTTTCAATAGAAAATTCATTTAATTCTTTTGATGAATTAAGTACTTTTTCTTTGAGAATTATTTGTTGCTTAGATAAAAAATTAAAACTCTTTCTCAACTCTTTATCTCTGGATAATTTGGAATAATTTTGATATTCATAAATTATTTTATCCAAAGTATTTAAGATAAATTTACTATCTTTATCTTTAAAACCAATATCTAATATATTTGTTCCTAATTGAAAATTAATATTTAATGTCTTTGAACTCCATTTATTAAAACTCCAATTTTTTTTTCTATCATTTCTTAATTCATATTCATTTACTGCATACTCATAAACTGGTTTAAGTACAAAGGGACTTTTTAAAATTAATTCTTCAGATTTTAATGAACTTATAGCTTGTCCAGCAATTAAATTTCTTATAGATGTATCTTTCAATCCGACGTTACTTTCTTCCCCATTAGAGTCAACTACAATTTGGAATCTACCCATATATATAGGTTGTTGGATTAAGCTATAAATAATACCTAATAAAGTACCGATGAAAGTAGTAGTAAATAGAGTTTTCTTATGCCTTAGAAAAATATTTAATAAGTAAATTAAATCTAATTCGTTGTTATCATCCTTTTTAAGATTAGAAATATTTGTTATGTTATATTCTTCCATAATTTAAATCAATTAAAAATATTATATAGGCCATAGCCACTCAATATTGGATTTGAAATCTCTTTAAGTACTTCTGTTGATTTCCCTAAAAGTGTCCTTGAAACATTGATCACATCACCTTCCATTAGGATAGGATTTTTTCTAGTATTAATTGATGCTTTGTGGTCATATTTAAATTTATAGTTTTCTGTACTGCCATCATCATTGAATCTTAGGAATTCTATTCTTCCAGATAAAAGTTTTTTCCCTCCTGTTGAAGCTAATGCTTGAGTTAGACTAGTTCCTTTATTTAATACAAATCCACCTGATTTTACTACATTACCTGTAATATAGACTTTAATCTTATCTGGATTGAAATTAAGATTATTCATAGATATAATTTGTTTTTTTAATAATTTCTCACTCTTTGGTACAAGAATATAATCTTCATTATAAAGCCTAATATTTTGACTTAAATCACCTTCCATTAGAGCAGATAACAAATCCAGACTTGTCGTTATTTTACCTCCTCCTTGTGACTTTGAATTTTTTCTAATAATTTTAATATTGGATAGATCGGCGTAGTTAGTAACTCCTTTTGCAATCTTTAGGGCATCATATAATTTAATATTAGATTGTGCTAAAAATGGGCTTCTGAAATTATAGAGCTCATTGTTTTTGCTAATTTGCTTTTTGCTAACATCAAATGAGTAGATACCTGGACTTCTAATTTCTCCAGCGATATAAACTGTGATTGGTTTATATCCAGTTAGGGTAACTTTTAAATTTGGATTAATAATGTAATCTTTATATTTTTTAGTTAAAGTTTCTTTTAATTCTTGTATGGTTAAATCAACAGTATAAATATTTCCAATTTCTGGCAAAGATAGAAAACCCTCTGGATTTATAGAATAATCTCCATTATATACATCTAATCCAAAAAACTCTATGTAAATTACATCTCCTTCGCCAAGTAAATATTCACTTTTTATATTATTCTCTGCAATTTTATTCTTACTTTCTAAATTAGAAATTTCGTTTTTTGAAGACTTATATTCCTCTATAGCAAAAATGTTTTGGAAAGGTAAAAGGAAGAGAATAAATATAAATTTTGTAAGAATTTTTTTCTTCCATAAATTTAAATTCATTAATCATAACTGTTGTACCATTCATTCAAGATACCATAATGAATGAATAGATTGAAAGGTTATTTGTATTAGAGAGTTAAGGAATTATTTTTTGCAATTTAAATAAAAAAATAATGATACTCTAATAATATTAGTAAAATCCATTGTTTTTAAAATTTAAAAATATATTGGTATAGTTAGATATTAGATATAAATAATAATAATTAGGAGACAAGTATAATATACACATTACATGTCTCTAATTAAATCTATTGAAATTAGCTAAGTAATAAAAATCGTTTTTAGCTTACTTAGGGTTTCCCCTCATTCAGATAATTACAAATAATAAAAATTCTTATGCTCAGTTTTTTATTTGGATAATTGATTTATCAAATACAATAATTTAAGATAATAACTTATACAGTTAAAAAAGTCTTTTAGATTTGGGAATTTCTGTATTTTAAGATTTGGGGCCATAGCTCAGCTGGTAGAGCACCTGCATGGCATGCAGGGGGTCTGCGGTTCAAATCCGCATGGCTCCACTTAATTTTTTCAGTCATACCAATAGTTTTCAGACGGCGTTTAGTAATAACATAACTTTTGTACGTACTTGTCCAAGCTTGTTTAAGCAATTCTGCACCCTAAAATGCACTTATAAGAATTTTATTTGTTGCAGAAATGAAAACTTTAACTTGGGTTGATATCACAAGAAAATCAATCAAATCAAAACTTGGCTTTGGCTGGTCTGTTCAAGGCATAGAAAAACAAAATAAAGGGGTTATTAAAAAGCGGCTATTTATCCTATTTACCCCCCATAAATAGGGTAAATATGCACTTTTTAGAAAGGGTATCTGCCTTTTATGCAGATGAATTAAATCAATAAATCTAAGTTATAGATTAAGAAGTTCTAATTGTTTGAAAATAAAAGGTGCAGAATTAGAAGCAGAATTGACAGTCAATCTAAAATAAAAAAAGTAATAAGTTTTTAAAAATGAGTAAATTTTCCTCTCAGGAAATAGGAAGTCAATACAACTTGATAAAAACGCTTTTATCTAATCCTGAAAAGTATAAAGATGCGATAGATGCAGTTAAAAAAGATATTGCTTATATGCCACTAGAACTAAAGAAAAAACTTGAAGAAGAAAATATTACTTTATAAATAATATTTTGGAAGACTTCGAAATATTTACTAAATAAAGCATCAAAGGAACTTCTACTAGTACCCCAACTATGGTAGCCAAAGCAGCTCCTGAATTAATACCAAAAAGAGTTATCGATACAGCTACTGCAAGTTCAAAAAAGTTTGAAGCGGCTATCATCGAGCCTGGACAGGAAATAGAAAACTTTTGCCTAAAAAACTTCATTGAAAAAGCAGTTAAATAAAAAATAAAAAGAGTCTGAATTATTAATGGAATTGAAATTAAGATTATATGAATAGGATTTTGTAATATAGATTTTGATTGAACAAAGAATAATAAAAAGACTGTAAGAATTAAAAAAAACAACGAATAACTTTTACTTTTATTCAAAATACTTTTTATTCTTTTTTCGCTATAGATTTTATTTTTTAAAAATATTGCTAGAAAAAGTGGTACCAAAATAAAGATTATTACAGAACCGAAAACAGTATCTAATGGGATATCTATACTGTTAAATCCTAAAAGAATTTTTGACAATAATGGAAAGGCTAAAATTAATATTAGATCATTAATAGCTACTTGTATTAAAGTAAATAAAGGATCGCCTTTAGCTAGATTACTCCAGACAAAAACCATTGCTGTACATGGCGCTATTCCTAATAGAATCATTCCAGAAACATATTCTTTAGCAAGTACAGGATCTATCAAATTACCATATAAAAAATATAAAAAAGAGGCTGCAATGATGGCCATTGAAACTGGTTTTATTAACCAATTAATAAAAAGGACAATAGAAAATCCTTTAATCTTATATTTCAAATTTATTATTGACTTGAAATCTATTGATAACATCATTGGGAAAATCATTCCCCAGATAAGAATTGCTATTGGAAGATTTATTCTTGAGAGTTCTAATCCGCCTATAAATTGAGATAAATTAGGAAATAAATAACCGGATAAAGATCCAATACACATTGCTAAGAAAACCCAAATACTTAGATATCTATCAGAAAATTGCATTTAAAATTTTTTAATCAATTATTAAATTTAGCAAAATTTTTTGGCCTTAATCTTAACTTAATTTACCCATAATAAGCTCTTAATAATAGCTATTTTTATATGTCAATTAAGGCGAAATATGTAGGTGAATTTCAGAGTGAAATTATCTTTGAAAATCAATTAAAAATAAAAACAAATTCGAATAGAAATTTACATGATTCTTGCAAACAGACTAAACCCTCAAATCTTTTGTCTGCATCTTTAGCTTGTTGTATTTCAACAACTCTCGGAATAATTCTAGAAAAGAATAACATTGAATCAAAAAGTTTTTATGTTGATATTATCTCTAAAAGTGATGTTCAAAATAATAAAATTTCAACCTTGCATTGTAAAATATGCCTTCCACTTATTAAGAAATTAAAAATAAAGAACTTTATAAAAGAAAAAATTGAATCATCATTCATAAGCAATTCTCTTAAAGAATCTATAAATATAAGCTATGAATATATTTTTAATAGATAGCTAATCTTTCGGCAACAATCATTTTTTTATAAGTATCTAATTCTTCAACTTCTTTTAGAGAAACCTTTCCTCTATCATCCCATTTTCTTAATCGAACTGCATCTTTGAAGTATTTATTATTTTCTAGTTCATTAATCTCTTCTTTATTTAAAGCACCACCTTGTACCTGAAAACTATTTTTAGATGCTTTAGATAAACTTTCATAATAAGAATTATCGATTGAGCATAAATATCTTTTTGCTACAACGTGTAAGCGAATACTTTCTGTAATTTCTTCAGAGAAAAAATCTTTTAAAAAATTTGAAGCGATATTTTCATGGTTAAGATCTTTTTTTAAGAAATCATTTTTTGAGTCATTTTCATCGATTAGAAGATGACCTATATCGTGTAATAAAGAAGCAATTACTATATGCCTTCTGCCATCTTCAATTCGGGCAAGTGATGCTGTTTGGAGACTATGTTGTAATTGAGTGACTGATTCATCATAATTAGTTTTTCCTTCCTCCTTAATAAAATCAAATAATAAATCTACAAATTCATTGTTATCAGAATTTTGTAATTTGTTTTTGAAGTTTTTAATAGTTTTGTATTTCATTTAATTGCTTCTCCTTCAAAGTGACCTATTAAACTTACATATCCATCTTTAAGAGAGTTCTTTTTAAAGTCATAATAATCTTTTCTCAAATCGCCTTCAGTTTTAGCATTATAAGTAACATAAAGAGCTCTTCTTGGACGACTAGATTTATTTGTTGAACTTCTGTGAGGAACAAAAGAATCGAAAAATACTGCGCCTCCCTTTTTAAGAGGTATCTTCTCCCAAACAAATTTTTCTGCGGTTAGTGAATCTATACATCCTTTGTCATCAATATTTATTATGCCCTCATTATTTCTACCTCTTGCAAATTCCAAACATCCATTACTTATATCAGAATCATCTATAGCTAATAGCATTGTTATGTGCTTTTTCCCAAAAGGATAAGCAGGAGCATCTTGATGAGGTGCATATCCAGCTCCCCCTGGGTATTTATAATTTATTTTTTCTTTGAATAATATTGGTTCATCATCAAATAGCATAGTTAAATAATCTTTTATTGATGAACTTAAAAGAAATTCCCTAAAAGATGTATGCGAGCTTACAAAGTTTTCTGTTCTTGAGAGCACTTTACCATTAACTGTTTTTTCATAATGATGGTTAACCTCTTTAGAGTCGTTAAGTTCACTAATCCATTTTTCAATGGCCTCTAAATCATTTTGATTTATTAGGTTTTCATTAACTATAAATCCGTCATTATCGAATTTTAATTTTATATTGTTCAAAACTGATTCAACCTTAATACAAGTCTTAACAAGATTTTAAACATTTATGATTAAGATAAATTTAAGAAGAAAAGATAATTAAGAATGCCAATTTCAATTAGAAAAATATATTCTAATCAAACTGTTGATATAAGGCATGAAGCTATTTGGCCAGATAAAAAAAAAGAATTTTGTATTCTTGAAGATGATAAAAATGGTACACATTTTGGTTTATATAAACAAGAGGAATTAATATCAATAATTTCACTTTTCATGAGAGAAAATAAAGCAAGAATCAGAAAAATGGCCACAAAACCTGCTTATCAAAACAAAGGATTTGGGTCTAAATTAATTTGTCATTCAATTTCTTACTTAGAGTTAAGAAACATAAATTATATTTACTTATTTTCTAGAAAAAAAGCTCAAATGTTTTATGAAAAATTCGGTTTTTTATCTGAAGGTGATTATTTCAAAAAAGAAAATATCTCTTATATAAAAATGTATAAAACTATTAATGATATAAAAAGTTGATAATATTTTGAGCAGCTTCTAATTCAATAAAAAGTCTAACTTCATCAACTGCTGAGCCAAGATGAGGAGTAAAAAAAGTCTTATCTTTTAAATTTAATAATTCCTGATTAATTTTTTTTGGTCGATCTTTTATCGATAAATCTTCAAATTCAAAGACATCTGAAGCATATCCTCCTATGTGCCCAGAATTAATTGCTTGTGAAATTGCACTCTCATCTACTACAGAACCTCTTGAAGTATTAATAAGTAAACAATTTTTTTTTATTTTTAAAATGTTTTCAAAGTTAATAAAATGGTAAGTATCGTTTTTTAAAGGTAAAAGAATAACCAAATAATCAGCCTTCTCAAAAAGATCATTTAATTCCAGATATTTGGTGTTTAGTTGTTGTTCATCTATTGAATCTAATTTTTGTAAATCATGATAAAAAAGTTTTACATTAAAACCTTTAATCTTCCTAGCCACTTCAACCCCTAATTTACCCATACCTAGAAGACAAACATTTTTTCCTTCAATTCCATTTGAGAAGAATTTTGGTTCCCAACCTTTAAACTTTCCAGACCTAACATATTCATCACCTATTAGTAGATTTCTTGATAAACCAATAAGAAGTCCCAATGTTAATTCTGCTGTTGGCGAAGCAAGTAAATCTGGGATCATTGTAAATTTAATATTTCTTTTTATGCACTCTTCCAAATCAATATTGTCAAATCCTCTTAGTGCTCCAGAGATGATCTCTAAATTTTTTGAATTATCTAAAAAGTTCTTATTAATTCTATCTGGCATGAATACCATCACACCATGTGCATCTTTACATAAGAACTTTAATTTTTCATAAGTTAGAGGTTTATCATTTTGGTTACTAATTACTTCAAAATTTTTTTCTAATAACTCAATAACTTCAGTATGAACTTTATTGGAAATAACAACCTTCTTCATTTAATGAGAATTATTCAGATACTGATTTCCTGAGATAGTTACTCATGCTATCTAATACAGTTACTACGACTAAAACTACTATTAATAAAGCTGATACTTGAGCATAATCCATTATCCTCAAAGCACTTATGATCTCTAAACCTATACCACCAGCCCCTACCGCACCCACAACCATTGAAGCTCTAAAGTTGTATTCCCATCTATAAAAAGTAACATCAGCCATAGCAGGAAAAACTTGAGGAAGAATGCTATGCACAATAACTTGTAGATCACTTGCGCCAGAAGCTCTAGCTGCTTCTATAGGTTCCTTGTCACAAAGCTCAATAGCTTCAGCATAGAATTTACCTAACATTCCAACAGAATGAAGACCTAATGCCAATGTCCCCGGTAGAGCACCAAAGCCAATCATTGCAACTAGAATAATACCCAAAATTAATTCAGGAACAGCTCTTGTAACGTTTAAAATTAGTGTTGCTAAGTTGTAAAATATTGGATTTATCGTTGTATTTCTTGCAGCAAAAAAACATAGAAGTAAAGATAAAAAAACAGAAATCGAAGTTCCTGCGATACTCATTGCCAAAGAGTCTATTAAAGGTTTAAACCAAGTTCCAGCTCTTGAGAAATCAGGAGGGAACATTTCCGGCAGTAATTTTAAAACTGCCGGAATGCCTGTACTTATCCTTTCAAAATCGAAAAGACCTACAACTGCTAAAGAAGAAAATACAAATATCAAAATTATGAGAACCCTGAAAAATTGTTTTTTCCAAGTCCTCCTTTCGACTTCTAAAATTCTTTTAAATTTATCCATTTAATAATTTTTTATTTGTATTTTTAATGTGATTTTTTACTTAACAAACTTAGAAAGATCAAGACCTAGAAGTTTGCCTGCTTTTCTAATACCGTCGTAATCACTATCAGTTATAGATGCAAAACCATCAGCGTTAAATGGTTTCAGGACTTTGTCACTTTCTAGTTCTAAGAAAGTAACTCTTATGTTTTCTTTTAATTCAGGAGATAAAGTTGAACGCATTGTCCATGGATATTGAGGAATAGGAGAAGATTCAGCAATAGTAGTTACTTTAGAAGGGTCAATAACACCTTTCTTCTTTAGGGATTTAAGAATCGGACATGCCATTCCTCCTGCTTGAGCATTTCCATTTTGAACTGCCAAGGCAACAGCATCATGTGATCCTAGAAAAACTCCTTGAAAATCCTTCCCTTTAGTAAGTCCATTTTCAGCAAGAGTTAACTCAGGGAATAATCTACTAGAGGTTGAAGCTGGATCTCCAAGAGCAAAAGTAGTACCTTTGATATCATCAAAACTAGTAACACCTTTTTTAGTGTTTCCAATTATGCAGGAATTATAAGTCTTAGTTCCTCCTTTAATCCTTGCTGCAAAAGGTTCAATATCACTTACTGCTTTAGCTAAAACATAAGATAAAGGTCCAAAGTAAGCTAAATCCAACCTATCGTTTCTAGCTGCTTCAATCATTGAAGAATAATCAGTAGTAACAACTAACTCTATTTCCTTATCAAAGGCTTCAGTTAAGTAATCTTTTAGACCTTGATTATCTTGGATAACGGTTGCAGCATTTTCATCAGGAATTAATGCAACAATTAACTTATCAGGATCAGCACTTGGTCCAGCATTTTTCGTAGAGCATGCCGAAGTAAGCGCCACAATAGAAATAGTAAAAACGCTTAAAAGAGATTTAAGTTTCATTTTTTTGTTTAAGTTTTTGTAATGAAGTAGTTTTAAACCATTACCACTTCATTTGAGGTAAAATTTGCTTCTTCTGTTATTGGTGAAGATGAATAAATATTTTTTAAAATCTCGTCTGAAAGTTGATCTGATTTACCATTAAAAACTATTTTCCCATGACTTAAGCCAATAATTCTATCTCCATATTCTTTAGCAAAATCAACTTGGTGAAGACTAGTTAATGCGGATATATTATCTTTCTTACAAATATCTTTCAGCATCGATAAAACTTGATGGGAAGTTTTTGGGTCAAGACTAGCTATGGGTTCATCTGCCAAAATCAACGAAGGATTTTGAGCTAAAGCTCTAGCAATTCCTACTCTTTGTTGTTGTCCTCCGCTTAATTCTTTTACTTTTACAAGCGCTTTGTCTAAGAGGCTAACTCTATCTATGCAATCGAGAGCAAGTTCTTGATCAAATTTTGGAAGAGGTAAAATGCTTCTAAATAGTGAATGAAATCCAAGTCGACCAGTTAAAACATTTTGGAAAACAGTATTTCTCTCAATCAACTGATGTTGTTGAAATATCATCCCAGTTTTTTTTCTTAAATTCTGAAGATCTTTTTTATTTCTTATTTTTCCTAAATCAAAAAAATCTAACTCTCCTGAAGTTAATGGATTCAATTGATTGATTGTTCTTAGCAAAGTTGATTTACCTGCCCCAGAAGACCCAAGAAGGACTACAAATTCACCTTTATAAATATCTAAGTTTATGGATTTTAAAGCTAGGCTCTCTCCATATTTGACATTAATATTTTTTAAGGAGAGCTTATTATTCACAAAGATTTAATCAATTAAACCTATTTAATACTGATTTGATTATCTTTTTTTTAACTTTAAATTAATAAAAGGTTAAGCGAAATAAAGGTTGATTTAAATTGTAAAAACTATTACTTTTTCTTTTTTTTGAAATGAGTCAGATATAAATTTGTAAAATTTGCTATGACTAATAATATAAGTAAGAAAGTATTTAGCTCCATATTTTTATAAGTTCTTTTAAAATGATAGTAATGAAATTTACTCTTTTCAATAGGAATGTTTATTTAAGAATTTTAAAAATACTAGAAAAAAGGTTGGCTTAAATTTGAAAAAACATCTGTTTTAATTCCGTTTAAAGATAATTAACCAAGCCTTAATAAAATAGATTTATTTTATATATACAAACAATATCTTTATTATGTCTTGTTCTATAACATCTGTTTTTACTTTTAGAATTGAAAGCACTTTCGATGAATGGGCAGCAATATTTGATAGTGCAGAAGCAGATAAAAGGCATTCAGAATTTGATATTAAGCCACTTTTTAGAGGAGTAAGTAAGAAAGATCCTCAAAAAGTTATTGTTATTCATCAAGCTCCAGAAGGTAATGTTCAAAAGTTTGTAGAAGCTAATGGTGACTGGATGGCAACTCATAGAGTTGACTTATCAACAATGGAAGAATCATCTTGGACTTCTTCAGCAACAACGGAGAATTGTTGTGATTAAGAAATGAAAAGACTACTATTCCCACTACTAGCTCTCTCCACTATTTTCGTTGCGAGTTGTTCTGATAACTCAAACAAAATAGATACTCAAAAGATTTCTGAAACCCAAAAGCAGAGAGAAGTTTGTCTAAATTGGTATGGCTACAGAATTGATACCAAGAAAGCAATTAATGATTTAAATCTAAAAATTGAAACCGAATCAGAATTAATGGCTTACTGTGATTTCTTTTTACACAATTACATCTGATTCTCAAAAAAATACTTTAGAAGGTGATTTAGAGGCTAAAGGAAATGTAGTCATTAAGAGTAATAGTGGTAATCTTGAGGCTTATTCTGACAAGCTTTCTTTTGATAAGGATGATAAATCTCTAAAACTTATTGGTAATGTATATGTAAAAAATTTAGAGTCTGAGGGAATTGCAATTGAAGAAACATCTGGAGATGAGTTGACCATATTTACTGATACAGGACTTTTTGAATTCAAATCCCAAAATAAAAACAGAGTAAAAACAAAAATTAAATTCTAAATTAAGGCTTGCTTTTAAAAAAAAAATTTGTATTAAAAGGAAATTTTAAATGAGATTTAAAGCTGCTTTAATCTAAATAATCTATGAGGAAATAGTAGAAATAATTATTATTATGCATCCAAGCAAAGTAATAACTGATCCAAGAATTAATGACACTTATTATGATCCAGATTTAGATAAGCTTTATCAATACGTCAAACTTGGGGATTATCCTCCAGAATGGATTGATACAACTCCATATGAAGAGGATGATTTTTTTGCTTCGTTCGGATACTAAAGCAATTGTATATCAATACTTTACATCTGACTGGAAAGGAAAATACACTGGTACTAACGTAAGAATAGGTGTTTATAGAGACTCGGGAAAACAAATTGGAATGGAATACCCCGATCAATCTATCCATTTTGATGATTTTATTGTCGTCTCAGATCAAAAAACTTTAGACCAATTGATCAGAAAGAATGAAAAACCCAATGATTGATTAAATTAAATTGAAAGAGCTGTAACTATATTCTTAACGATATTATGTAGAGAATTTAACCAGAATTTAAAGTGAGGGGCTCGCATTTTGAAGAAAAGAAAGAGAATATAAAGAAAAAGGTAATTCCAATGGAATCAACCAAAATCCCAAAAAGGATTATTAAAAAACAACTTAAAAAGGGAGTTATTAAGAAACAGCTTAAAAAGGTTGATAAAGCAATTGTTGAAATTGCAGAAATGAAATTTGAAAATTATGAAGAAAAAGAAGAAAAACTAGACGCGCTTGTTTTTTTAAAGAATCAAATATTGACAGAAGCTAGGGAATTACTATGAACGGAAGACTAGACAAGGTTGCTATGACCAATAAACTAATGCAACTCAAGAGAGAACTGCACTACAAATGTGCGATTGGTGAAAAGGGGAAATGGGAATGTATAGGAGCAAACGATTATCTCAACAGAGTGTTTGATGCATTAGATGAATTTTGGCAGTAGATACTAAACAAAAAAAAGAATTGATATAGCGACTTGTTGGGCTACTAAAAGAATTTCTGTTATGGATAATCTAGAAAGATATGAAGACAGTTATGCAATAGCAGAAGAATTTAGAGAGTAGATACTACATATAGGAGAAAAGAATGAAAATTTAAGAGATTCATTTTTAAACTTACCAAAGGAATTAAAAGAATTATTAGACCAAAAAGTCAACGATTAAATGAAACGCTTACTACTTGCACCTCTAATAGTTAGTAATTGACAGTCGATCTAACATAGAGCGATAAAACCCTCTTTATTTTATGATCCATCCCATGCAATTTATGGTATAGGTGGAGAAATAGTATTGTTGATAATTTATAAACGATTACTCCAATAAATATCAGAAATAACAAATCGTAGTATATTAAGCAGCATCAGATATGTTGTTATTCGTATCTTCAATCTTTTCAATTTCTTTAATCATTTCCTCTAGCCATAAATTATTATCTTCTGATCTCTTTTTAAAATAAGAAATCTTAGGTTGATTGATTTCTAATGTCTCATAATCTCCACTCATAAAATTTTCCTAAATTTATAACCACTTAAATTTTAGTTAGTTTATTTATTAGTTTTACTAAGGGGAAAATAAGAAAAAATTAATTTATGGTTAATATGAACTAAGACAAGTTAAATATTATTTATAAAACTATCGGAAACACTTAATTTACCTAATGCTAACCTAACCACCGGTACAGAAACGAACCGCATCAGCTGTTGGCGAACCAGTCGCTTTGATTTCTTCAACACATTCATTAAAGAACTTTGATTCTTTTTTTAATGAGCAAAAGCTTAGTGCAATAGCTACTAAGGCAACAGCTGATACAACTGCTGATCCTAGTTGTATCACTCCGTAAGCAAGCATAGCTTTATTCTTTTTTAAATCTTTTTTTTTATCTTTCTTTTTATCAGACATTTTTTTTAAAATTCTTAGCTTATTATATTCAACTAAATAACTAGACTCCACATAAAGAAAAGGTAAGTTATAAAGTTAAATGTTAAATGTATATTGTTATTCCCATAACCAAATTCTGAAGAGGAAAAGCTCAAACTAAAAAGTAGAAAAAGTGATGAGAAAATTAATTAAAAATTTATTTGAAATTAATTATTTTGTGATTGGTTTTTGAAAATAATTTAATTTCTTAAAGATAACGTTTTCTTAAATTATTTTTAAATTTCATATGACATAAATATAGATAATTGAATAATCTTAATGCATATTGATGATGCAGTGTTTTTAGAGGATTTATGCCCTAAGCTCAAATTAAGATTTTGGCGAAAGTCTATTCATACATTTACGAGCAAAAGATGCATATATTGCGGAAAACCTTCAGAATCTATTGATCATATATTGCCACGAAGTAAAGGAGGTTTAAACTTAACAGAAAATTGTGTTCCAGCTTGTCTTTCATGCAATGGAGACAAATCAGATGAGAATGTTTTTGATTGGTATAGAAAGAAAAAATTTTATGATCCTAGAAGAGCTATGGCTATTAGAGCATGGTTAGATGGAGACTTAATATTATCTATAAGATTATTACAATGGGCTAATCAAGAAATTAAGGAAAATAAAGCAAATTTTGAACAAGAAGAATCAAATCTAGAAGCTGCTTAACTATCAAAGATAATTAAGTTAATGGAATATATTAAATATAAATAAGAGAAAAACAGAAAAAACTTTTTCAGGAAAGCTTTGTAGTTTTTGACTAGAATAATCCATTACTTCTGCTATTTCCAAATCAGAGAGATAAAACAATAAAGGAATGCATTAACTCTGCAAGGAAATTAGAAAAAAGAAAAAAATCATCATTTGTTTATATTTTGAGGAACTAATAACTAAATTTAAACTTGATATATTATGGAATTTTTTATGCGTAAAATTACAAAATTCATTTTCATCTGAATAGTTAATTAAATCAACTGCATTAATATTTGAATCAAACCAAAGGTCATATTCTATATAATTTGGCTCTGCAAAATAAGTCATACCAAATTTATTTCAAAAAGAAAAAGCTTCTCTATTTCGTGTGAGGAGAATATAGAAGCTACCTAAGCTTAAAAGATTTAATGAACTCTTCTTTAAGAATTAAATAAGATACGAATAAGAAAAAATAAAATATTATTTTAATTTAAAAATATGATTAGTTTTCTTGCTGCATACTATAAAAAACTGCATCCAAGACCACTGCTTTGCTTTAGAAGAATTGAATGCATTTTTAGAATCACATTTTAAAGTTATAAGCAAGTTATGAATTGTTTAAAAGAAAAAAAAAGAAACAAAAAGAAAGAAATTTTTGCAAGTTATATTTTTAATAAAAAGCAATTATTTAATTTGTGTTTTTGCTTCTAAACCAACTAATTTCATAAGAACTTTTGCATTACTTGCAACGGCTGAATATTGTTTTTCTTGCATTGCTCTAAACATTGCAGTTTCTAGAGTGCATACTAATTTTGCTGTCATTTCAGGGCGATTTAAGTCCCCTTCCTCAATATCATCTTTCAGCAAAAGATAAGCATTAGAAGTGATCTGCCTGGCTCTTCTTCTTGAGATTCCATATTTTGCGGCAACAAAGGAAGTAATAGATGAATAGGCTTGTCCTTCAGCAACTAATTCAGCAGCATGTGCAACTCTTAATTCGGTTTCTTGTTTAGTTGCTCTCTTTGACATAACTTCAATATATACTCAATTTCTACAATTTGATTACATAAGAACCATTGTTGTTACTGATATTCTCTTATAATTAAGCGTAATATTTTTCCATTATTTTGTGACAAATATAGTTAATAAAGTAGGTAAAAGATAGATATGCTTATTGATCTTCTTACTTATTTTCGCTTAGACAAAGCTGCACTTATTTCTGCACTTGGCTTTATTAAAAAACTGTCATAAAACCTGAAATTGCTTGTATTTGCAAGGTTTTTGGCTACTGCATGGCATGCAGGGGGTCAGCGGTTCGAGTCCGCTTGGCTCCATTAGGTTTTCAGCGATTTGAGGATTATAATTTAATACAATTAGTGCAAAATCTAGTGCAGAATAAAGTGCGTTATTTTTATGGGATGTTAACTGTTGCATGGCATGCAGGTGCTCTACCAGCTGAGCTATGGCCCCAAATCTCGAAACGTCATTCATATCAATCAATCAAAAGATTTCTTTCGCAACGCCCGTAATTCCTATAGTACTTTAATGCGTTTGAATATTGAAATCTGCACCTTAAATGCACCTAGAGATTTACAAGTTGTAGCATGTTTTCTGGAGCTGTGCCAAAGCAATTCCGAACCAACTTAAAAAGTCAGGTTGGTCATAGCTGGAGCTAGGAAGCAATAAAAAGCAAAGGAAAATTAAATATCTTAGAGAATAAATACTTAATAAGTCGTTAGTTATAAAACTTTATTAGATGAGATTAATGTTCATAGATCATAGGAAGAAATCTAAATATTTAAAGACAAGAAATTTAAATAATGAATTTATGAATTAATAAACAAAATTATTTTTAGATATACCTCTTACGTACTTAGAAAAACTGGTTGATTGAAATGGAAATAATCTTTCTAAAAATGAGTTATCCTGATTTATAGATGTTTTTAGTTCCATTACACTTGAGTCATCTAATGATTGTATTTGTTTGAATCCGGAATTTTTTAAGTAAGAAATTTCATAATCAAAGGTTAATCTACAATTTTTATAGATATAGTATTCCCTCATATATGAAATTTCTAATTTGGACTTAATATTTCCATAGCCCTTAAAAACAATCCCATTTTGAATATAGTAAAAAGCTTTTTCTTTAGATATATTTTTTGAGGTTTTAAATCTCCCTTCGATTGAGGTTATTTTTGTCTCTTTATAAAAAATATCTTTGCCATCATAAGATCTTATCCTAAATTTATATCTAGGTAATATTCCATTTTCAGATTCATGAAAGAAATCTAAATTATTTGTATCAAAATAACAACTGGTAACTCTTCTTTTTGGATAAATACATTTCATTCCATCTTCAAGCAGTGAAGATTTAAAAATTTGAAGGTTCAAATTAGATAACTTAAATTTTATTTCTTTTCTAAAGCTCATTTTTTATAAATTTTATCGAAGAATTTTCATCTTTAATAAATGCAGATTGACAATCATTCTTAAGAATAATCGCTTGGGCTCCTCCAAATTCTTGTTTTTTTTGCTTCGACTCAATACAAATATTTGTATCATTCGATGAAATTGATTTTAATTTTACAGTTGAGTAGTCTTTAACTGATACAGCGATATTTGAAGATTCTGTTTTTATATTATCAATATCAACTTTTGATTTCTAATTCTCCAAATTAACCAATATAAAGATCAGCAAAGTTTCCATATAATATGGCACTTAAATTAGATCCAGATCCTTTGGTTAAGTTAGATGGAATTGCATTGCTAACTTCAAATCTTCTTGAAGCAATTTGCTGTCTTCCAATCTCATTTCCGTATGGACTTAATAAGTATTGTGAGTTTCCATCTTTTAGTTTTGATAAAACTGCTTCTACTTTTGCGTTAGTTACAAACGCTGCTGATCCGACATCTGCGTTATCAATAGCAACTGCTTTTTTAAGATCAAATAGATGATCTAATGTTGGAGCTAATCCATTAGTTCCCCCAGCAACAGATCCAATTCTTGAAGTTTGAATTACGCCAGTTGGTTGATTAGAACTACCAGATCCATTCAATGCTGCTGCATCAATAGCATTTAAGATAATAAAAGAGCCAATTTTACTTAGTCTAGTTAATATTTGATTTATCTTTATAATTAATAAATTAGAATGAAATAAGATTTAGAACAGCACAGAATGTTCAAAATAATTAGAGAAATACATAATTCATTATTTCCGAAATTAGTTTTAATTCTGATTGTATTCTTATCAATTGAGTTTTCGTTCAAGGCAAGAAGATTTATACTTTATTGTTATGGAAATCAAGCTTGCGATTTTTTTGTTGATGTTTTAAAGATTAAAGAGGGAGCTACTTTAGGGTTAAGTACTCAGGATGAAAAACTAGGATATGTTTCTAAACCGTATTTAAATATCAAAATAAATAATTATGGTTGGGATAATATCAATTTAAAAACAATAGAATATGGAATTAGATATGATGAGAAAAATAATAATCCAAGAGATGTTTTAGTTGTTGGAGAAAGTTCTGCTTTTGGAGCTCAAGTTAAAAATGATCAAACATGGCAGTCATGTTTAAATAGAAAGCAAAGTAAATTTAATTTTATAAATGCAGCAGTATTTGGATACGGTCCAGGCCTTTCCTATCTAAGGGCTAAAAATTTATCGGATAATTTTAAAACTGAATTTATTATTTTATCTACTCTTATTGGAGCTGGTGCAGAGAGAGATAAGTTATCTTTTGCTGGTGGTAAACCAACAGCATCAATAATAAAAACAAAAAATGGTTTGACGTTTGCTAATCCACCAAATCCAGATATCGTTGGATCAATATTTTCAGATAAAAAACCTAATATAATAAGTTATATTTTTGCTTTTTCAGATTTAATTAGTGAATATCAACCAATTCATAGGCGATTAGTCTCTAAAAACCTTAAAGTAGTTCATCCAAATTCAGCTTCTGAAGAAGAAATATTACCTTGGATTATAAAGAAAACAAAAAATTTTAAAGTTCCATTTTTATGGGTAATTCAATACCAAAGTAAATTAACTGAAAAAATGAAAAATGAAAGGGAGTTTCTTATTCAGGAACTTAAAAAAAACAATGTAGAGTTCGTAGATTCTTATGATTATGTGCATGGAAAAAAATCTGTTTTTACTAAAAATGAATTATGGGACATGCACCATACATATCAAGGCAATGAACAAGTTTGTATTGCTATATTTAATCACCTCAATAACAAATTAATTAAATAAAAAATTCAATTAGTAAAATTATTTTTAATAATTTAGCTATTTATCTTTTTATGCAAAACATTTAATAAATCCCCTATTGTGTTTAGACTTGATAACTCTTGCAATGTAAGTCTTATAGACCATTTAAGTTCACATTCGTAAAGTATTCTTGTATGAGACATACTATCCCAACCCTCAACATCACTTGCTGTCATAGATTCTGTTAAATGAATATCATCATTTCCTAAGATATCTGCAACTATTTCAGACAAACAACTTAAAATGATATTCTTATCAATTTTTTCTGCCATAATTCAACTCTTGAAAAGCTAATTTAAAATTCTCATAGTTTACTATAGTTGAGAAATCTTTTGTCTCATCAATATAATTAGAATCCAAAAAATCACGGAGAATTCTTCTAGCTATTTTACCACTTTTAGTTTTTGGTAGACATGCAATTTTAATTATTTTCCATGGCCTATGAAAAGGAGATAAATTATTTACCAAAAATTTTTTCATTAAATAAGTATCAAAAACTTCATGGTTCGTCGAAACATAAAATAAAACTATTTTGTTACCTACTATTGGATCTTTAATTCCAACTGCAGCAGATTCCCTTAATGACTTATCAAACTGTAGAAAAACTGATTCTATTTCACCGCTTGATACTCTATGGCCAGAAATATTTATTACATCATCACTTCTTCCACCAACATAAAGGAAGTTATCTCTATCAAAATATCCATTATCGTGAAGTAAATATTTATTAAGAGGATTCCAATAATTAGGTTTTTTGTCACTTGTGACTTTTGAAAAACATCCAGGCCAAGGAATTGGAATCTCCAGGGAATTATCCTTATGATTTATTTCTATTTTTATTGGGAATCTAGGTTTCCCAACAGTAGAGAAATCATCCACATTTCCATCTCCAATTCTTGGTGCCACAATTACTCCTGATGTTTCAGTTTGGAAATATGTATTTACAATATAATTGTTTTTTGTGTCAAAAAAATCTAAAGCCCATTTCGCTACTTCATTAGCAAGTGGTTCTCCACATGAGCCAATCCCAGCTAATTTATTGGCAATAGAATTTGATGCCTTTCTTATATTGGTTACAGTCGATATAGACCTTATTGCTCTTAATAAAGTAACTGAAGAATAAAAAAAGCTTGGTTTTGTAGATTCAAGAAAATTTGCAAGTTGATCAGGCTTTTGTAAATTATTTAGAGAATCTATAAAAATTGTTCTTGTTCCACTAAGTAGTGGACCATAGATGGCATAAGTATGTCCGTTTATCCAAGCTGCATCGGTTGCACAAAATATTCCATCTTTTGCGCCTGCACTTAAAAAGAATTCTTCAAAAGTATATAAAGAATATACTAGGTAGCCTCCAAAAGAATGCCAAATACCCTTAGGAGTTCCAGTTGAGCCAGATGTGAATAAACAAAAAATAAGCTCATTTGCTCCTATTTTTAAATCAGGAATTTGATTATAAGAAATCAAATTTTCGCAAGTAGTATTTTTTAATTCATTATTATTAGAGTATTTCTTATTATAAATTTCACCATAAGTTTCAATATGTATATTTGAAAAATCATTCGACGCTATTTTTTTAATTTCATCTAGTTTATCCTTACTGAATGTATCTCTTATGTAAAGAATATCAGGTTTAAATAATTTAATTCTACATAAGATTGAATCAATAGATAGATCCTCAAATAATACACAATGACACTTACCAGATAAAGCCGATGAGGTAATGATAGTCATCGTTTCTGGTGAGGCAGATCCGATAATCATTATGCGGCTATTTTTTTTTATTTGAAGAATAGATTGTACGAAGTAAGAACAAGAATCAAGAAAATTAGCATATGTAATATCTATCTTAGATCCATTCAAGTAATAACTAATTAAGCATCTTGAAGATTCTCTGCCAGAAAAAAAAGTTTTCTTTAAATTTATTGCCCCCTTATTAAACCATTTGAAATTTGTACTAAATTCAAATTTATTATCAATATTATTTAAATTTTCTGAGAAAGCATTTTTAAATGGGACTGCCCAGTGAATTTTCTTATTTGCATAATTTGTCCAAAAAGTTTCTAATCTTTCAGTCGATGAAAAATCAAATTTCATAATGTCAAATCAAATTAATATGCAAAATACATAAATTCTGCGGAAGAATCAAATGGTAACACATACTTATATTGTAAAAATAGTGCAATTAAAAACTCTGAAAATAAGGTAAAAATATTAAAAAAACTATTTGAAGATGAATTTTCTTTTATTTTAGGTAGAAAAAGCTTATTTGATTTAAAGTTAAAATATATTGTCGTTAATATACATGTAAGTAAGTAGGGTAAGAATTGATTAAGTATTGAAATAGAATTTTCTGTAATATCGCTGCTATCAAATTTAATTGTATATATTCCAAGAGCAAGCCCAAATAATGAAATACTGAAATATCTTACTAACTGTTTAAATAAATTAGATTTTTTAATAGCTTTTTTTATAAAATTATTTTTACTTATTAAACCTGATAACATAGTAAAGATTAAACTTACCAAGGCAAAAATAAAATCTATTTTTTTCCCTCCATGCCATATCCCTATTATGAAGAATAGTATTCCAGCCGGTAATAATTCTATAGACATAATTTGAATTATCTTATTAAATTTAGAGAATCTTCTTAGACAAAATAATGATAATGGCATGTATAGATAATTTCTTACTCTATCTGTTATGTTAAGATGCCATCTTGACCATATTTCGTGATAAAAGATTGCCAAATAAGGTGAATTAAAATTGTCTATTACATTTATACCAATAGTTGATAAAAAAGCTTTACATAGTTCACTCGCTCCATCAAATAAAAGAAAATATTTCCAAAAATTATAAAAGCCAAATAAAATTATAAAAAAAATACTGTTATAGGAATTTAAAAAATTAAAATTAAATATATTATTTTCTATATTTCCGCTCATAGTAGAGAGGTAACTTCCTAATGATAATTTTAGAAAACCTGATATTGCAAGTTTGATTTTCCCATTTTTTATAGAATTAATATCTGGCAGACCTACAGGGTCTACCTCCTTTTTACTGACCTCTTCAATTGTTGCAGATGGACCTGCTAAATAGGTGAAAGGTGTTAGGACAGCTGTAAAATTACTCAAATAAGTTGCAAAGAAATTATCATTTCTGAATTTTTTGTTAAACGCAATAAATAGATTACTTGCAATTAAAGATATACAAATATATTGATATCCTGGAGGGATATAATTCCTAAAAGTATTTGGCAATATTAAAGGCAGCAATATAAATAAAGATATTAGTGATAAATAAATATAAAATCTTTTTTTGTCTTTAAAGTAACAAGTAAGCCAAACACTGAAGCAACTTATAAGAGATATTAGAATTAAATGTATTAAATTAGCACTAGTAATAAAAAAATAAAGGATTATAAAGATAATAATTCTTAAATTTTCTAATAATTTTTTTGTTGTAGTTAACATTTTAAAAATTTATCTAAAATTGCTAAATGAAAAGTATCTGAAAATTAATTAATACAAATAATTGGCCAATTAGAAGTTAAGTTATCACAAGCTATACCTAGCTCCCAATCTTTAAATCTATATTGAAATACTTTTAGGGTATTATTTTTATATATTCTATTAATTGCTATCTTAGAACCAATATCCCATTCCCAATTATTTAATACATCCCAAAGAGAATTATTAGTATGTTTTGAAATAGCTTCTTTTATTACCCAGATTTTTATAAATTTATTATCAATTTCTTCATTTATTTTATTAAAACTTTCAAAATCTTTTTCACTAAAAAATCTTTTTACAATTTCCTTTGAAGTTGTTTTCCTGTCAAATCTTTCTAGATCGACACCAACTTTTGAGCTACTCCAAACTATCAAAACAGCATCTTTTGTATGAGAAAAACTTATATAGCCATTATCTTTTAAAAGTACTGGCATCTTGCCTGGAAGTGCTGAAATATTTATTTCCAATGGAGGCTTTTTCAAAAAATCTGATAAAGAATATCGCAAGAAAGTTCTTGAAAAAGAATACTCTTTAGCTCTTACCTTATTAAGGGTATTTTTAATTTTTAATTCAGAAAGTGTTAAGCACTCCTCATAATCGCAATAAAGTTTAAACCAAATTTTTATATTCTCTTTTTTCAAAAACTTTTTATAATTTTATTTAATTATCTAACATAAAAACGCAAGAATTTAATAATTTTTTGTTTCTGATATAAAGAGATATTATTAAAACTAATTATTTTTAATTACTATTATTAATAGAATTACCATTTTAATTACGTATTTACTAAGCAAGGTACTTCCCTTATTTTTTTCTCCGTTAGGAATTGTTTTAATACTTTTATTTGGTTTTATAATTAGAAAAAAATCAAAATTTATTTATTCAGCATTACTTCTATTACTTATTTTTAGTAATGGAATTTTATCTAATATCTTATGGAAATTAATAGAGTATCCATGGAAAAGAATTGATTATTCAATGGTTAATTCCGCTGATGCAATTGTTGTTTTAAGTGGAGGTAAGGAAAGACCTCCAGGTAATACCAAAATCATTGAATGGCACGATCCTGATAGATTTTTTGCTGGTATAGGTCTCTATAGAGCTGAAAAATCAAATCGATTAATATTTACTGGGAACATTGATCCATTTAATAAAGATTTGCCTCCTGAGGGCGATATATATATAAAAGAGGCTATTTCATTGGGGATCCCAAAAAAAGATCTTTTTACTACACAACCCGTCTTGAATACTTTTCAAGAGGCTAAAGAAATTAAGAAATTACTTTTTAAGAAAATAGTCTCTAAGCAAAGCAAGATAATATTAGTTACAAGTGCATTCCATATGAACAGAGCAAAAAAAGTGTTTGAAAGAGAAGGAATAAATGTAATACCTTACCCAGTAGATTTTAATGGAGGTAAAAATTTATCTTCTATATTACGTAATCCAAATAAATGGATGCCAACTTCTTTTTATTTAAATAAAAGTTCACAGGCAATTAGAGAGATAATTGGGAGAATTGTCTATAGAGTTTGGCAATAGGTGAGAGATTAATGAAATCTTCTCAGTTATATTTCAATGACTTTTTATAACCTGATAATTACTTAGATTCTTTTTTTATAGCTAAAAGTAAATTTTTCATAATAATCAATTTATTAAAAAATTAATTTTCAAAACTAATTAAAATTAATTTAAAAATAGAGTTAAAAATTATGGCATAATTAAAAAATTCGATAATTATATAATAATCATGTCCCAAACAATATTTTTAGCATGTCATAAAGATGGGAAATTCAAATCAGAAGTAATAAAGTATATAGTTAATAAATTGACAACTTATAAAAAACTTAACCTAGATTATAAAGTAAGAGGCTTACTTTATAATTCTTTTGATGAACTACAAGAGTTATTAAAAATTGATAAAAATAAAAAAAAATGTAATGTAATCATTTTCTTACAAGTTCCAAATTTTTCAATTAAACAACTTTTGTTTTTGAAGAAAAATATATTTACATTTGCTTTATTTGAAGATGTAACTGAACACTATAATACTTTTTACAAATTCACACAATTTTTTTACGATGGATTATTTATTGAAAGCGGCTATAGAGATTTCTTTGAAGTTTATGGAAAACCAGTTTACAACGGAGAAATTTTTCAACATGATATAAAGCTTCTGGATGATAAAATTAAGTATGAATCATTAATCCCTTTTTCTAAAAGATTATATGATTTTAGCTTTATTGGAAGATTTGATAGAAATGATAGAAATGAAGTTATAAATCAATTAAAAGAAAGATTTGAAAATATTTATTTTCATGACTCATCTCAAGGTTTTATTAGTAATCAAAAGTTAAAATATATCATTAGAAATACTAAATATTTATTAAATTCAACTTCTATACAGCAAAAAAATTCTTACGGATTTAAACAATTTCCAGAATCTTTACAACTTCAAGCTAAAAGTAGATTCATAGAATATGCCGCTAATGGCTGTATTTTATTTTCTGAAGTTTTGCCAATAAATTCTTTACCTACATTAGTAAAGAATATTAAGATACCCGTAGTTGAAATACCAAGAGGCGTTAACAAAGCAACTTATTGTTTGGAATATTTGAAAAAAAATAAAAATAATATTCAAGAAATTTCTAGAAAGACATTCGAATCAGTTTATGAGAGTTATATGCCAAATAATATAAATTTGGAACTTTCAAAAATGCTTAATGAAATTTTAAATAGTCCCTCAAAATATAGTGATTGCAATTTCAGCAATTATCAATGGAATTTAATAAAAGCTAGCTATTTGCAATTTTATATTTACAGTAATATAAAAAATATTTTAAAAATGGAACTATCTAACATATCTAAATTAATAAAGTTGATTCATTTTATGAATTCTTTAATTAAGGAAAATAGTTTTTTTGAGATCGCTTTTTTATTAATAAAAATAAGTTTCGTTAATGTAATAAAAGTAATAAAAAAGTCATTTTTTTATAAATAAAATTAAAAATTATTATCTTAGTTAATTCATTTAAAATAACTAAAGATATTATTTTAAAATGCTTGTATAAAAAAAATTGTTACTTATAAATATCTATGGGTAATATTGGAAATTTTTTAATATTCAAATTGTTTTTACTAATTATTTATAGTTTTAATATTAAATGTTAATATGTTTAAAATCAATAATTAAATGCTAGCAAATAATAATGTTAATTTAGCGATTGATGAATTCTATGAGTTGATTAACTCTAAGGAAATAAAAAAATTATCAAAATTATATCCATCAGGAACTTCATGGCTCGATTTTACAATTAATTTAAAGAAATATACGGCTAATATTGAAAATGATTACCGGAATAAAGATTTAAATAAATTTTTTAATTTATTAATGTCTGAAGGGGCTATTAATTCACCTCCTTCATTTTCTGAGAGTAGTATTGGTAAATTAACATTTAAATGGCATTTAGATTCTTCTAATAAATATGTTTCTTTAATTGATAAATATCCTGAAATAGAAGAATCAGATTTAATTAAAGGTAATTGTGTAAATCCTATTAAAGATGGAAGAAACTTTTCATTGGATACTTTTAGATATCTTGGATATATAGATAAAATCAATAGTAATTTATGTGATCTCACAAAAATTGAAAGATACCTTGAATTAGGTTCTGGAAATGGTGGTTTTGCTAGAACATTAAAATTGATTAATCCTAAATTAAAAATTACATTAATTGATCTTCCAATAGTTTTATTTATAGCAAGGATATTTCTTGAATATTCTTTCCCTTCAAGCAAACATTTCTACCTAACATCTTTAAGTGATTTAAAAAGTAGGGAATTATTTGATGCAGATTTTGTTTATGTAAATAATCTTTTTTTTAAAGAATGGTCTAAATGTGGATTAAAAATTGATTTGTTTTGTAACATGAGATCTATGGGGGAAATGTCTTTAAATATTCCAGAGTTCTATCTTGAGATTTTAAAAGAGATGAATGTTGAAAATATATTTTTAGAAAATAGATACTTAAATAGATACAGTAATTACCATAGATTTGTTTATAAATTCAGAAAAGATGAAATCGCAGGTTCAACTTGGATGAAAAATAATTGGGAAACAATAGATTTTGATTTGGAGCCATATTGGACAAAATCACCCTATGAGTCAGACCACCCTAGATACCTTTCATTATGTATGAAATCGGAAAAAGAAAACACAAAAAAACAATTATCACAAAAAGAACATCAATTTTTAATCAGTTCTATTAAAAAACAAAAATGGTATGCTGACTTTAATAATCTTCATCCCTCAAATTTGGCTTCAAAACCATTATTTGTTGATCAAGAGACGTTAATGAATTTATGGGAAATAAACAGAAAAAATCCAACTGTAGAATCTTTAAAATTAATTATTGATTTTATCTCTTATTATTTTGGATCAACTTATGTTGAAGAAATTGATTATTACAAGATACAACTTGAAAAAAAGTTTAAAATAAGATACAAATCAATAACACAATTTAGTGTTAGAAAACTTATTTGGAAAATTTTACATAAAATAAGAAAAAAATTTCATAATTAATAGAATCACTTTTTTAAGATACTTAAATTTAAAAGTCTCTTTATAAGAAGAAAATTATTAAATTTAGTTTAAAACTATTAATAAATTAAAACATTTTTTGTTATATTTTATAGTGAATATAAGAAAAAATATATTGGATATTTTTTTAGAAAAAAAAGTTTGTATTGTTGGGACTGGATTTTGCGGCTACGCCGGATATGAAAAATTATCATATTTAGGGAATGATTTATTACTTGTAGAAGGAGGAGATTTGAAAGATCCTGTAAAGTCTGAAGATCAATCATTTTATAATTTTTCTCATAACAAATATTCAGGAAAAATAAAAGTTAAAGGTGATATTTCTTATGTTAAAAGTGATATTGATTTGTCATTTAGAGATAGACAATTTACTGTGGGAGGCTCATCTGGGAAATGGGCTGGTTTTATTAAACCACTTGAAGCTTCTACTTATTTAAATGAATATGGTGTTGATGGTTCAAAATCATGGGGAGGTCTTGATTTGCAAAAGTTTGATATCGAATCTTTAAAACTTTTGAATTCTCCTATTCTTGATTTTAACCCAAAAAAGGTTGCAAAATCTTTAAATATAAAACTACCCGAATTGCCTAAAGGTCTATATTATACAGTCTATTCTTGGGCTAAAAAAACATTAAGGCTAAAAGATTTTTGGATAGATAAAGCAACTAATGATCCAAATAAATTGTCATCTCAAAAGCAAGTTCTTTATGGTTTTAAATTAGTTGATGCAAGAATAAAAGATGAGAAAATCAGTCAACTAGAATTTAGATCTGGAAATAAGAAATTATATGTTAAAGCAGACACTTTTATACTTGGAATGGGGGGAATTGAAAATGCAAGATTCGCTGAAATTTTGAATAAAAAATCTGCTGGTATTGAATATAGAAACTCTAATGTTGGTAATTTTCAAGAACATCCTCATATTTATGGAATAGGATCTTTTAATTATGGTAAAAATAAAATACCCGAGATATTAAAAAATAAAATTCCTTATTACAAGGATGGTAATTTAGTTGGGAAAGTAAAGTTTAATATTGTAGCCTGGGATGGGATAGGAACTCCTAAAGTTTCGTTTGATTTACAGTCTAGAGACTACAAAAAAGGATTTTTAGAATCTTTTTTTGACTATTTTAAAGCAAAGATAAGGGGCGATGTATTTATAACTATGAGATGTGAACAGACTCCAAATAAGAAATCAGTGTTAGATTTTAATAAGAATGAAGTTAATTGGAATGTCTTGGGATCTGATTTTAAATTTTATTCAGATTATTTGCGGAGATTTGTCTCATTCTTAAACTATAGTGAAATGGGTAAAGATTTTAAATTAGTACAGAGAGAATCGAAAAATGGTTTTGCTTTTCCTGAAAGTACAAATGGAGGGGCTCATCATATGGGTACTGTCCCATATTTTAAAAATGGATCCTCTATAGATAAGAATTTTAAACATAAGAATTTTTCCAATTTATATATAGTTGGGTGTTCAGTTTTTCCCACATCAGGGTTTGAAAATCCAACGCATGGAGCAATTTCCAGTACTCTTGCAGCAATTCAAGATTTAATTTATCAGCAAGAAATTTAAATTATGAAAAAAAGGAAGTTCTTATATTTAATATCTGTTGGTTCTTTAGGAATCTTAACTTTAAATCATTTTATTGATAGTGATAAAGAATATTTATCTATTATTGATGAAGATCAAAAAAAATTAATTTCAGAATATAATAAAAAAAGAATTAAGAAGTTAAGAAAAAATATCAGTGAAGAAATAAAAAATGACTATTGGAATAATAAAACTATTTTTGTGGGTAAGAGGATCTATACTTATGCTGAGCTTGAATTAAAGAAAATTTAGAAATTTTGGGAAAATTCTAAAAAAATATTTTTAATACTTACGCAATAGCTTAATATCAAAATTTATATTTCTAATCTTCGTGATAAATCTGATTGAAATATATTTTTAGGATCCATATCAGTTTTAATTTTTTTCCATTTCGGAAATGAAGAATACGTTTTCTTGAATATCTCGGGAGTTTGTCTTGTATCTTTTGCTAAATAAATTCTACCGCCTAAAGAAGCAAGTTCATTATCTAATTCTTGTAATACTTTTAATAAATCTTGATTTGAGCCTGGCAAGTCAAGAGCTAACGTCCAGCCAGGTTTTGGAAAAGATAAAAAGGCATTATTCTTATCCCCAAATCTCTTAAGAACAGTTAGGAAAGAATAAGCTGAAATTTTTTTTAAAGTATCCAAGACTTTAAAAATGAAATGTTCATTTTCATAAGGAACTACAAACTGATATTGATAGAATCCTTCTCGACCATAAATTTTATTCCAATTACTAACTCCATCTAATGGATGAAAGAATTCTGAGATTGTTTGAATATTTCGATTTAATGTGGATGATTTTCGAAACCATATTTCATTAAAAGCTTTAACTGTTAATTTATTTAAAATTCCATTAGGAATTAATTTTGCTGCACCTCCTATGTTTTTAGGGTCATAAGAAAGAAAATCTTTTTCAATATTTTTTAAGTTCTTTATTTTTGCATGTTCACCGCATGTTAAAACTCCTCTAGATTTTTTATGCAGACTATCAATCCAAGCAACGCTATATGAATACTCTTTATCTTTAGAACTCATTAAATTCATTAAAGAATTTAAGTCATTACATATAAAGGTATCGACTTTCATAAAGGCAGTTTCGATTTTGATAAGTGATATTGTTGCTTCTAGGATTATTCCTGTTAAACCCATTCCTCCAACAGTTGCCCAAAATTGGTCATCAATTTTATTATCTTTACCTTTTGTTGGTTTTAATTCTTTTATTTTTCCATCGCCAGTAACAATTACAATTCTCGTTATATGATTCCCAAGACTTCCATCTTTATGATGATTTTTACCATGAACATCTGCAGCTATAGCCCCACCAATAGTTACTCTTGAAGAACCGGGTGAGACAGGTAAGAAAAAACCAAGAGGAACTATTACATCTAATAATTGATTAATGGAGACCCCTCCTCCTACAGTTACTTTATCCCCTGAAACGGAAATCCTATTACAAAAATTTAAATTAAATACAAATTCCTCATTTATTTGTGCCGCATCTCCATATGATCTTCCTAATCCCCGAGGAATGCATTTTAAATCTTGATTTTGCTTTAAAAAAGTTTCAATTTCATCTTTACTTCTGAAATTTACTAGTTTTGAAATAACAAAATTCTTTCTGCCCCATCCTGAAATTCTCTCTTCTTTAATTAAATCCCTAAAATCTGAAATACTATTCATAATTTTGACAATATAAATCTAGGTAAAATCGAAACAAGATTGATTATAACCCTCCACCACCATGGCCAATACTCTATTCCTTCCTTAGTCGCATTTTTAATTAAATTTTTTGCGAGATTATTCTTTGTGGCATACATAAACTTAGGAGCTTTACCTTTTGACATGGCAGTATTAATTAAACCTGCTTTAATAATTCTTACTTTAAATGGTTTATTTTGACATCTATGTAATATACCCTCACAGAAAATGGTTAAAGCAGCTTTAGCTGCTCCATAGTGATAATTAGATGGTCGCCCTATGTCGCCTGCAACTGAGCTTAAAACCCATAATGCTCCAGGTTTTGAGATTCTACTTTCAGATGTTATTTTGCTAATCCATGGGATTAGGGAATAGTAATTAACTCTTGCTATATCTAAAGCCTCATTTAAATCATTATTCGCTATCTTTGAATCTCCTAAGTAACCTGAAGCAATAATGTATAGATCAAAAAAATCTATAGTTGGTTTTGCTTTTAAATCACCTTGAAGCAAGTCATATTCTTGCGTTGTTATTTCGGTCCCATATTTATTATTCATTTCTTTTTTGAAAGAGTCAATTTTTTCAGCTGTTCTTAAAATTAAATGGAATTTTTTCGTTCCTTTTTTTATTAATTCAATACAAATTTCTTGAGCTATCTCGCTATTACCACCAAGAATAAACACACTTTTGAAATTTCTAAATTGATTCAAGTTTTTTTTAGTCATTCTCAAAAACTTTTTTTCTAATAAAAAATAAAGATATAATACCTAATAAACTAATATACCAAAGTGTCATTAATCTGATTATTGATGTTATTGGAATTCCATATTCAATTGGAATTGTTTGGTATTTTAATATAAAAACAGTAAATGCTTCAGTCAATCCTAAACCTCCAGGTAACATTGTTAATGCTCCAACTAAACCCGCTGAAGTATGAGTAACAGTTGCTAATAAAGGTGAAATATTAAAATTTGATTTAGTTAGAAGTAGTAAGAAAGCAATTCCCTCCAAAAACCAAGAGAAAAATGATAAAAAAGTAATTTTTATTAAGAAATTAACGCGCAATAAATTTTTAAAATTATTTAATTTGCTAAAGTCTCCAAATTTTAAAATATTTCCTGAAAATTTAATTTTTAGATTAAAAAATAATTTTATTATTTTTCGTAAATTTATTAAGTTAAATTTAATAAGAAAATTAAAAGTAACAAATAAGATAATTACTATAATAATAAGTTTTTCTATAGGTAAAATGAAATTTTTACTATTGGAAATTAAAAAGCAAAATAAAAAAAATATTACTGAAATGAAATCAAAAATCCGTTCAAGTAAAATTGAAAAAAAGGAATATTTCAGCGGAATATTAAATATTTTCTTTAAGAAAAAACCTCTAATCAATTCTCCAATTTTTCCTGGAGTTGCAGTAAAAGAATAAGACGCTAACCACAATTTATATTCAGTATTCGCTAAAGGATAAAAGCCAAAACTATTAATAATTAATCTCCATCTGTAGTAACGTAAAACATAACCAAAAGATATTAAGAATAAGCCAAGTAAAATCTCTGGGAATAAATTTTTTGTTAAAAATAATAAATTGCCTAACTGCCCAAAATCGGACAAGAATAAATAAATGAATATAGTAATAGGAAATATATATATTAAATATCTAAATGATCTATAAACTTCTTTTTTAATAAATTTACTCAATATAAAAATCCTATATAAATAGTTATCAATAACCAACAAGAAACAATTATTTGAATAGGCTTATCTGTAAGTAATACTTTTTCTGGAGTCTCTAAAATATTTACTCTTAATTGATTACCTATTATATTTTGACTTTCTTCGCTTAACATCTGATATCTAAATATTCCTAAAATAACAAAAGGAATTGTGATAATCATTAAAGGTGAAGTTGCTCCGCCAACTTGAGGGCCAAAGCACCATAATGAATAAGTCATAATAGTACATGAAGTTAAAACAGATTCGAATTTATTTATTAAAGGTAAAGAATAGCTATCTAATACTTTTCTAGTAGTTAATTTGCTATTTTTTATAGTAATTATTTCGGCTTTCCTTTTTTCTAATGCTATAAACAAAGAGAGCATCCCTACAGATAATAAAAACCAAAAAGATATAAAAGTCTGAGAAGCGGCTCCTCCTGCAATCGATCTAATAACAAAACCACTTGCCACACTGAAAAATTCAATTAAAGGAATATTTTTCAAATAAAAGCAATACATTATCTGGATTAAAAAATAAATAACTAATAGATAAATAACAAAACTATTAAGAGAAAGTGAAATAAGAAAACTTAAATTTAAAAGTATTATTGATAAAATTACAGCAGATTTTCTGGATATTAATCCAGATGCAATAGCTCGGTATTTCTTTGTAGGGTGTTTTTTATCTTTATTTTTATCTACGCAATCATTAATTAAATATACAGAAGAAGAAATTAAGCAAAAAGATAAGAATGCTTTACTTGAAGCAATTAATATTTCAGGTTCAAAAGAAAAAGCAAAAAATGGTGCTAAAAATACGATTATATTTTTGCTCCATTGATTTATTCTGCAAGCTTTAAT
>QCLA01000002.1:0-91607 GCA_003214935.1 Prochlorococcus sp. AG-412-F02 | reverse complement strand
TTAATGATAATGGAGACACCCTTGCTGTTGACGGAATTTCTTATACTTTCCCTATTGGCGACAAAGCAACTGTTTTCGTTGGTGACAGCGTAGATGGTAGTTCTCTTTACAATACAGCTTGTGTATACGGTGGCCAGACAGACACAATGGATGACTGTGGCCTTGCTTCTTCAGCTCTAAACGAAGGTACTGGAACTGCTGCTGGCGCAAGTTATGATTTCGGTGATGGCTTTACTGCTGCTTTTGCTTATACAGGAGCCGGTGGTACTACTAACGGTTTAGGTACTAAAGCATCTCTTGATTCTTACGGTCTTCAGCTTACATATACCGATGATTCATATGGTGCATCATTAACTTATGCAAACATTGAAACAGGTACTACAGCGGGTGCAGGAACAGCTGACACAGAAACTAAATACTGGGGACTTAACGCTTACTGGACTCCAGATTCAACAGGTAATGTACCTTCAATAAGTGTTGGTTATGAAATGGGTGATCCAACAACTGGTAACGATACAACACAATATTTTGTTGGTCTTCAGTGGGATGAAGTTGGCCCAGGAACAGTTGGTGCTGCAATAGGTAACACAGGTCCTATCACTGATGGCGCTACAGAAACTACCATGTATGAATTTTTCTACAGCTACCCTGTTAACGACGGTATGACAATTACTCCTGTTGTATACTCCAAAGAAGTTAGCGGTGCTGATGACCAGACTGGTGTGATGGTTAAAACATCATTCAGCTTCTAAGTTTATTAATTTGATTTAGAAAATCTTACACACATTAAAAAGACCTACCTATCGGTGGGTCTTTTTTTAATGTTAAATTTTGAGCTCTAGTTTTTAATTAAGGGATTCTAGATTTAAAGTCATATGAGCTTCGTCTATTAGATGAACTGATAAAAAACCTTACTTGTTTTAAGGATTTGTTTATTTTCAATAGCTTCGACACTAATGTCTTCAAATTGTTTTCAATCCTATCTAGGAGCTTCTTAGAGTCAGCTTTCGCGATATTTAAAGAAGCCCTCTGACCTGTCAAAGAGTCTGCCCTAATAGTTATTTGTATATTCCATTTCGCTTCTTAAAGGATCTTCAAATCTATTTTCAAAATCTTTGGTTTTATTCTTTTAATAGCTTTTCAATATGATCCAAGATATACATTCCTTCCTCTAGAAGTAGATTTAAGACGAACCTTTCTCCCTTTGCCTAAATCACTCTTTGGAGCGTTTATATAGCTTGAGAATTCTTATCAATTGATTCTATCTTTCTTCTAGATATCTACTTAGAAGATAAAACGTTAGGTTTAATGCAGAAATTAAACACTAACAGGTAAAAATATGATTTATAAAATATCACAAAAAAATATCTTGACAATAGACAGCAAAGATTGTTATAAATAATAGTACATATGTATTACAAGTCAATGGTTTTAGGAGGGGCTAATTTTTGGACTAGTTTTTCTTATGGTTATCGTAATGATTCTCCAAGTGGTTGGTTGCTTAGTCCAGACCGATTTAAATTAATTTTATTTGAAAGGAATAAAAAATCTCCAAGATATAATATCAGAATTTTTGCTCATACATATTATGCAAATGAAATTGGAGAACCAATGGCAATTAAGTCTTCAAGTCAAATGCTCTTAGACGATGCTTGGAACAAATGGCATGACCTTCAATTACAAGGTTGGACTTTCGAAGAGCTTGAATTACCTGAATTAGCATGAAAATTTTTAACTTATTTATTAATAAGATTTCTAAAGAAGAGAGGAATGTATCTCTTCAATATTCTTCAATGACTTTTGCAGAAATTTTTAATGTTTTAATTTTTGAAATTATGCAAGAAAATTCTTATGAATCATAAAGAATTAGTAGATCAAGTTTTCGCATCTTGTGTTAGGCAAAGTGGCAAGATGGAAAGTCGCAGATCGTGGTTGGCAATGAGAATCTATCTCGAACAATTAGATAGTGAACAACTTAAAGACATTCTTAAAGAAACTCCATAATTTAGGATCCCTCTTTATTCATTCTTTCTTAAATTATTAGTAAGTTCCTAAACTAAGTAAAAACTATCTATATAAATCTGTAATTAAGGAAAAATCTAATTCAAGAGTTTAACTAATACTTGATAGCCATCTGCCAATATCGATATTCTAAATTTGATTTTTCTCTTATTAACTGTAATTTTCTAGAATTTATCTTTACTACTATTCCATCGGTTGGATATTCTTTAAACAACTTCCCTTCTAGCCATTGTTTTCTAAATACTTTCACTTGGTTTGTGAAATTACAAGAAATATCTTTTGGAGTTGAGAAACCAAGCTTTGAAAGATGTGTTTTGGATTCATGTTGGTTTAGTCTTGAATTAAGTATTTGGAAACTGCAAAAACTGAGACTTTCTCCAAATCCTTCTTGAGCTCTTAGGAATCCAGACGCAATCTTTTGGGAAACATTTGGAGTCTGATTGGGTGCATAAAGTTCACCTCTAACTTGAAAAACTCCTCTAAGAGGAAGTTGTTTGGGAATATCTTTAACTTTTGCAACTTTGCTTGTGATATCATTTCCTTTTCTTGAGATTGCTTTCTCTAAAGTGCCATTTCTATATTGCAAAGCAATAGCACAGCCATCTATTTTAGGTTCTATTAACAATCTAGTATCAGGAAGTAAGCCTTCTAAAAATTCATCTATTGAACCCTTTTCTAATGATGGCAAGACTAAATTATTTTTCTTACTAAAGTAATCACAATTAGGATCTATTCTTAATAGATTTTTCTCAAGTTGATCAAATTGTTTATCAGAAATTAAAGCATTACCATTTCTATAGTTATAGTCGTACCATTCAATTCGTTCCTCTAGATAGCTTTTCATTTAATAAGAAGGCTTTAAACTTGGGCTAGGTATCCATCGTGGTTTATCTATAATCCATTTTTCTCTTTCTTCGTACTTAACTGTCCACAAAAGAAATGAAGAAATATGTTTCAATGAAATTCCAACTATATATCTTGTTTTTGGGCTGATGGAAATAAATCCAACTAAAAATATTAATAAAATGAGTTTGAATATACTTTTAATCATTTAAAAATAAATTAGCGGATAATTAGTAATAGTTTTATTATATGCAATTCCTGTAGCCTTCTATTTTTGCTAGATCTTTAATATCTAAACCAGTTTCTTTAAATAGTTTTTCTCTTATATCGTCCTCACTAAATTTCGTTAAAGCACCTTTTGATGAGAGGCTGATACAGCTGTTTTTATATTTGGCCTCTTTAATAACTGGAGATAAATAAAAACCAAATAAGATTACAAACCCGCCAAAAGTTATAACTCTTCTATGGTTTTTCCACCATTGATAAAATTTATTAGTCACAAGAAAATTAATAATTAACTTTTATTCTAGATCTGCTTACAATTAATTTATCTTTAATTAATCAAAGTGAAATTAATTATTAATTTCTTTGTTGATATATTTCCTTAATAATATCTTGATTTGATAAGTCTCTACTCTTTAGAGAATTAAAGGAAATTTCTTAAATTTATTGTCTTTCTTAGATCTTTTCTAACTTCTAAAAAATTAGAAAAAGATCTAAATAAAAGGTTCTCCCAAAAGCTTATTTTATTTTGTAGATATATATAAATCTAAATTTATCTCTAGAACCCTCTGCATTTATTTAGTTTATCAATTTAAAATATATGCTTAAAGATAATTTTTTATTATGATTATCTAAATATTGTTAAAATAATAGATCTATATTTACTTCTTAAGAATTTTAATTTTTACTTCAATCGTGTTTATCTAAGGACGTTATATTTATTTATGTAAATAATGCATTAATTTATACGACTTCAAAAAGTTATTTTATATACGATAAAATTTATGATTCAATTCTATTTTTCAATATTTTTATTAGTTGTGCTTACATTTGTTGCTCTTTTATTGGATGCTCCAGAATTGTCTAATTTAATTAAAACTTTTTAAAAATTACTAGTGAAGCTTTAGTTATATTTTCTTAATTATCTAGAAGATATTATGCAAATTAATATAATATTTATTCATTTGTTTCGTTAAAACAACTTTAAGTATTTGTGATTCTTTAAAGAATTCCTAAATTTTTTATTTTTTAAATGTTTCTGTTTCTGAAAATATATACTTGAATACTTTTGCTTAAGATTATTCATATTAAAAGATAAAAAATCTTAATTTTAAAAATTTATGATTTTTAGCTTTAATCAGCATTTTTACTGATTTACTTTAAGTATCAAAAAGTCTTATCTTTAATATATTGATTTGGAGGGATCTTATGATTGACAGTCCACCAGAGAATATAAAAAAATTATTTGATTATAAACTTCTCCGCAAGTGATATAAAACAATTCAAATATAGATAAAACTAAAGCTAATAGGGGAATGTTTCCTAAATATTGGATTCATTCCTTTTTTTTTTTTTATCAAAATCAAAAAAATTAAAAATTCTTATTTTGTTCAAAAAGTAAAAAAAGTTTTTAAAATATAGTTTTGTAAGAAACTCTTCAAAAAATTATTTTCTAGGGTTTAACTTAACTGAATCTAAGAATTTTTTTAATTCTTTTTTCATTAATTTAAAATAATTTCCAATAAGCTTCTAATTTCTAAATTTAGGTAATCATATTATTTGTTATATTTTATCCTTAATTTCTTGAAGTCCCTTGAAGTTTTATAATTAATATTTTTCTCTTGGTAATTAATAAAAATAGTATTAAACTCCATTGCAATTAAAACCACTACAATTAAAAACCCTAATTATTTGAATTATAAAATTATGAAAACTATCATTTTAAAAAAAATACCAGGTTGTAAAGATAGCAAAACAAGTAACAGCAAATGGCGCATATTGACACCTATGAACTACATAATTTTCTAAACCATTTTTATCAAAATTACTCAATTGTTTTTTATTTTATTATAAGAATTTTTAATTTGAATAGATATTTTAAATTGACGATTAAATCTCTTTAATTACTTATCCTTTATTTCAGGAAGGTAAAAATTATTTCCTAATGTATAGCCTATAGATAATAGTACAAAACCAATCAGTTGAGGTAAATGAGAATTAGCTTAAGAGATTTTTTCAATCATTTCTCAAAATATAAAATATTATAATAATAAAAAATTTATTTTTTCGTAAGAATTTTTTTAATTTAATTCTTCAATCTCACCAGATTCTTTAAGAGAATTAAAAAGTCTCTTATTCTCAGTTTTTAAATTTTCTAGTGCAGATTTTGTGAATTGCTCTTTTGCTTCAAACTTTGCTGAGGTTATAATTTTTTTATTTGGAAGTTTCTTCTTTTGTTTTGGCTTCATTTTTTATTTCTTTTATAAAAATTTTAGTAGATATCTTTCATTAATTAAGTATGATTTTTTACAGAATTTTTGTTAATAATATTTATTTACATAAGAATTAAACTTGATCTTTTGGAAGCCTTAGCCACCCACTAGTCCAATCAGATTTTAGTTTCGCCCATGAAATCCTTGTAATATCATTTTTATTTCTTGTAGGAAATATATCAACCCATCTATTTTCACTTTTTCCACCATAGGCTTTAACTTGAAAATGACGATTACCATTTATTGTCTTTGGAGCTGTCCAACAAGAAGTAGGTGGCCATTTCATAACAAAATTATAAACTTTATAAATTAAATATAATTTTATAGGCTGCTATGACCAGTTAAAACTAATCCATAGTATGCAATAGTGCCAAGAATTAAAAATATAACTAATATACGAATAATCATTTTAATAAGATAATTAATTTATGATTATATTCAGGATATTTAATCTTTGAAAAAATACTTTAACTTTTTATATAAATTATTTTAAAAGTTTTTAAAAAATACTTAATTAATTCTCTTCTTATTTCTTACTAAGGAATGACATGATTTTGGGTGCCACTCATTTTGGATTCTTCCTATGAAATCGTAAATAAATGAGTCTGGACATGCAGTTGCTTCTTTAAGTTCATAAAGCTCTTCTTTTATGGATACATAAACTCTAGTTATTATTCCTACATTATGTTCTTGAGTAGGAGTCCAATTTTTATTTTCCATTATTTGTTTTATTTATTTTTTTTTCTACAATATCGTAATAAGTTCTATCTTCATAATCAGAGTCTGAACAACATAAATCCCCATATATTTTTTCTAGTAAGTCGTATGCATCGGAATAATTTTCAAAATAATAAGATGTAATTTTGTCTTCTTTGCCATCAAGTCTAATTATTTTGTATCCCATAAAAAATTTAAATTGATTAATTTAAAGATTAAAAGATATTATTTAGGAGCTTTTGGATATAGCTTTTCGATGTTGTTTTTTTGAATTTCTATTTTTCTTTTCTCATATTTTTTTGCCATGATTTTTCTAATGATTAATTGTGGAACGAGCCAAATTGATGCTATAGCTATAGCCATGAAAATAGGATTTCGCCACGTTAACCTAAGTATCTCTTGAGTTAATTCTTGATTTAGAATTTCCATAAATAAATATTTAGATGATATCAATATAGAAACTCACCTTTTTGCACTGTTACTAGTAAACATTAAAATTATAACCGTATTATGAAAAATTTTATGTTTTGATTTAAAATTCTTTCTCTCATTCATTATTTTGTATCTCTTATATGAAAGAGTAAAATTATATTTCTAATATTTAAAGAAAAATGTCTACCTACCTTATCACAGGTTCAAATAGAGGAATAGGATTGGAATTATGTAATCAAATTCATAATAGGGGTGATGAGGTGATCGCAACTTGCAGGAGGGCCTCACCAGAATTAATTAATTTAGGGGTAAGAATTGAAGAGAATATAGACATCTCTTCTGAAGAGGCAATAACTAATTTAGCTAAAAAGTTATCTGGAATTAATTTAGATTGCATAATAAATAATGCAGGTATTTATGAATTTAATTCTTTAGAAGATTTTCAAAAAAAAAGTATTTTGCGCCAATTTGAAATAAATGCATTTAGCCCTATTTTTATGACTCAATCTCTTAAACATCTTTTAAATAGGTCTTCTAAAGTTGCTTTCATTACAAGCAGAATGGGATCTATTGGAGACAATTCATCTGGAAGTTCTTACGGCTATAGGATGTCTAAAGTAGCTTTATCTATGGGGGCAAAATCACTCTCACTAGATTTATTAAAAGAAGAAATTTATGTTGCTATTTTGCACCCTGGATTGGTAAGTACCCGTATGACGGGATTTACTCGAAATGGAATCACTACTGAAGAATCAGCAAATGGTATTTTAAAGCGAATTGATTCTCTAAATAAAAATAATTCAGGCACTTTTTGGCATGCTAATGGACAGGTTTTGCCTTGGTAGTATTTATTCTTTTTATTTATTTTTAATTATTAGAATAATTTGATTTGTTAAAAGAATTTTAAATTTTGATCCAATTTCTTCCCTTATCGAATTGATTTAGTTATGTTTAAAAAAACATTAATAAAGGAGGTGATTCATTGTCGTATCTACCGATAATTGCGGTTAATAAAGAGGCCGTGAATTCAGTAACTTCATCGATTTCAGTGGTCTCTTTTTCTTTAATTAAGAAAAAGTTTTTATAATTAATAGATTTATATAAATAAATCTAAACTTGTTTAAGAAGGCTTTACATTTAATCAAATCGTAGAGCCTTTTTTATTACCAACTATTAATTTAAAATTTGCTTATTTATTAATGATAAATATTTTTTTTAACAGATTTTTTAAATCTTATAAAGATAATTTTATTAACAAATTAATTAGCTAAAAATTTATTTAATATTTGTTCTAAAATTCTCCCATTTATTTAGAGTTTTTTTCTGCTGACTTAATTATTTCAGAGAAAATTACTATTGAGGAAATTAAAAAAATTAAAAGGATGTAAGTTATTTTCATTTATAGAAAAATACTTATTACTAAAAATATAGCTCCCATTACTACTGCAACAATGGCTCCATCCACTAATAAGTCTTTCCATGTATAACTCAGCATCTTTATTTTATCTTCTTTACTCATTAAATTTTCCAACCATTTCCAATCCAAAAGTTTAGTCATTGCTATCGCAAAGACTAAATGACCTAAAATTAAGCCTATAAGATCAACTTGAGAAATATCTTTTGTAAAACGTGTGATAATAAAATATTCCACTAGCTTTTATCTCTATTAAATAAAACTCTCCCATCCTCTTTGTATTTGTCCCAAGCTTCTTTTATTATAGCTTTTGAAAAATTTTGTTTTCTTTCGTTTAATTTGTTTTTAAGGATATTAAAACTATTTGAGATATCTTTTTTTGTTGGCTCATCAAGGAATTTTGAAGTTATTTTAACTAAGTACAAGGTAGTTGCTAAAAGTAAAATTAAACCGAATAGTTGCATCTTTTTTAAATATTTTAGACTTTTTGAAGTGGAGTTGAGAAGAAAATTATTTCATATTATTTTGTATCCTGAAATAAACTTATGGCATTAACCAATGAAAGAATATTCTTTCTAAGAGCCAGATTGTTAAACCTCCCTCTAGAAAAGCTAACCAGTACATCCCATAGTCAGATAAACCCATTTGTTCTTTTACCATTTTGATTAAATTTTTGTGAGCCTGAATAAGATTTTTCATTTATAAAATTAAATTTGAGTTTAGTTAATTAAGTAACCTTTTCCGTAACAACATAAACATGTTCTAGTCTCATCTAATGAAACTCTTAAATAACCAGCTCCATTACATCGATGGCAATCTATCTTAGTTTTTGAATAGATTTTGGATTTAATATTAGCAGATCTATTCAAATAAAAAACAGTTTCTTCACGACCATTTGCTTTGGTTGCTTTGCTTAAAAGCTTTTTGTATTTATTTTTCAGTTCTTGATTATGCATCACTTTTTATTAAGCTATGTTTAGATAAAAGATAAAAAAATTACTTAATAATTCAAATAATTCCTAGGAATTTACGAATGATATTTCTAATTTAATCTCTTTTGAGATGTTAATAATATAACTATTATTATTAATAAATGACTGCCATAATTATATTAAAAATCTTTTTAATATAAAATTTATGTTTGAAGAATATAACTAGTTAACATTCCTATATTATTTAAATCTTTCCTAGAGGCTTTAAAAGATCATGCCGGTTTATTTAAATTTTTAACTAATAGATCATTTTCTTTGCTTAAAAGTTCAATCTTCGATTTTTGCTTTTCTTTTTTAATTTCAGAAGCTAAATCATTTTGTACTTTTATTGTTTTCATTTAAAAAAATGATGTTTAAATAATGTAAGTAAAAAATAATACCTACTACAAAAAAAAACTGTTGGAGATTTAAACAAAAAAAAGATTATATTTTATTTTGCACATAGATCCTTAAATTAATTCAACAGACTGTGGAAAAACCTGTTGAAAAAGCAACAAAAAGTGGATAACTCGTCGGGAGCACGGTCAAAACAGGGTTTTATCGATTATTTCCTAAGTATTAATACTTTTTCAGTTAAATTAAAAATATAGATATAAAAGACATATAATCAATTGTTATAACTATGGACTCATTACTTTTTTTATTAAATTAATTATTTCTCTTAACAATCTATCTTGAAGGAATAGATAATTCTTTTTTATTCGAGCATGTTTCAAATTGAAAATTAAAGTAAAGAAAAATTAAAGAAAAATCCAAAATTAAATCAATCTTCTTATAAATCTTGGTTAAAAAATTTATTCGGTTTTTTCTCTCTATAGTTTCTTGATATGAATAATAAATTGATTAGATTGTTTTTTTATTTAATTAAAAATGACAGAAGAAACAAAGGAATCTCAAAAATGCTCAGGTAAGAAAAATTTTATGTTTGCTTATGGTTTTATTCAGTTAGGAACAAGCTTAGTATCTGCTTTAGCTTTAGCGTCAATAGCTTTTGCGTTTTGCTCAATTAAGAAAGAATCTAAACTTTTCAATAAATGTGTTACTGAAGTAATTGAAAAGGGTAATAGTAATTCTGAGGCTGTTAGATATTGCAATGGTGGTAAGTGAATTGTTCAGAAATATAATTATATGACTTCGACTGAAGAGTTTTTACTTGATTCTTTTAAGGAAAGCCCCATTGGCAATACTGATCGCTTTACATGGTTTATTACAGATATTGGAGTGGTAGCAGTATTTAAAGAAGCAGAAAATTATGAAATCTATAATTCAAATTTTGAAAAAGAGGCAAATAATATAGCTTTGGAAATAACCAAATAGGAAAAAGAGTATATTCAAATTAACGACAAAAAACTTTTCTTATTCTACTCTTAGAGTCAAAAAGAGTATTAAATTTTTAATGAGGGATCGAGATTATAAGATTGCTCTTTAATATTCTTTCACTTATTATTTAAAAAGTGTTTTACTCATTTAGGTCATTTATATAAGATGTATATAATGTATCCCAAACAAATTCAAAGTCATCTTTACTTAAATTCTTAAACAATACGAATATTCATTTTTTGTTTTTTGAATAATCCTACTGTTTCATCAAGATCCATACATGGCTGAATATTGATATCCATTAGTCTTCTCCAAGGGTGCCATTGTTTCCATATTGTCTCAAGGGAATCTGCACTTACTACAGAATGACCAATTCCATTCTGTACCATAAAAACCCAAGAATGAACTTCATAATTTTCGGGTCTGTTTTGAGGTCCTCCGGATTCATACCAATTTATAAGCATTTCTGCTCCTTCTTCTTGATCCTCACCATCTGCAAATTCGTAGGAAATCAAATACCTTTGCATTTAAATGAATATTTAAATAATTAATTAATTCTAACTCGACAATTAAATATTGCATTTCAATTTTATGAATGCTAATAATCATATAAAAAGTAATTTCCTAAATGATTCAAATAAGACGAAAAATTAAAAAGAATATTTTAAGAAATATCTCTTATATAAATAAAATAATTTTGGAATATTTCCAAAAACATGATCTTTTCGTATAAATTAAATTCATTAGAAAAAATTAACTATTTTAAAATAACTAATTAAATTAGTTATCATAAGTTTGTCAGAATAAACTTCATGGTAAATAAAAAAGATAATCTTGACCCATTAGATAACTTAGAATATGAAAAAGTTCTTGAAGAAGAAATAATTAATTCATTTGAAAATAAATTCCATATTGATTCTGAATCTAATAAACAAAGAATAAAATTCTATAGACTTAAAAGGACAATATTAGAAGTATCTAATAGGTTATTTTTCTTTTGCTTCATTGGAAGTTTTTTGTTTTCTTTCTTTTTAGCTTTCTCAGAGAATAAGGTTTGGTTCATACTTTACTTAATTAGCGGTTTCTCATGTATTTTTTATACGCCTAATAGAAAAGCTCTTAAGGAATTAATAGCAGCCTGGCCCAACATAGAAGATCTCATTAAAGGTAGAAGTTTATCAAGAAAAAGAAAATAGATTATGCATCCAATTAATTCTTTTAAAAAGTGCTTATCAAATCTTTTCGTACCATATATTGAAGGTAATAAAAAAAAGAATAAAAAATGCGTCTCCTAAACATAGTAATTATTATTGAGGTCTTTTCGTTAGGAGTTGTTATTTTATGGAGTTAGTAAACTAAAAACTAAACTAAATATACAACCTTCTTTGTCAAGAAAGATAATAAAACATCTAAAATATTAGAAGTTTCGCTGACAAACTTTTTATAAATATCCTGAAAAATATAAAAATTATTAATCTTATTTCTCTCACCTCGTATTAGAAATCGGTTAGAACATTTAAATAGTTTACAAATAATATGATTTTATCAAAACATGGTCTTTCTCCAATTACTAATCCATTCAATAGTGTTTTAATTGAAAAGGAACTAATAAATGTTGATAAAAAGTTTATTCAACTTGTTTCTATAGCTCAAGATTTACCTCGAACAGAAGTTGTCGAGAGTAGTAAAAATTATTGGAGAGGTATTTGTAGGAGCTTAATTTTTAGATTTCCAGATGATCTTGAAATTTTAAAGCTGGAAGGAAGAAGTCTTTTAAGTAGATCCATAGGCATAATTCAAATAAGATCTGCTGCTAGATTAGGTCAATCAGATTTGGGAGTTAATCTAAGAAGAGCTGAATATTTGTTTGATAAATTAGAGAATTTGTAAAAAAACGGATTTTTATAAAATTAAGGTTCTTTTTACTTGATAGTTGTGCTTTAATTCGTAGGCATATTAGACATTCCATGGTGAAAATAATTTTAGTTGCAATTATTGTCGCTCTTGTATACTCTCAACCTGATCTTCGTCTTACAGTCGCCGATTGGTTAAGGACAGCTTCAGATTTTTTAATTGAATCTGTAGAAGTAAAACCTTGAATAGATTTTTACTAAAGAACTAAATAATACCTGAAATACTAATCATCTGTTTAATGCAAACAGCTACGAAAATAAAAATGATTATTCTGCTAAAAATATATTTCACTTAAAAAATAAATAGTTTTAACTACATAATAGGAAAACTCTTTGAAATTTCTGAATAGTTAACGATAATAGGAAATATGAAGCTTAGATTATTTGAATTCTATTTTCTAAAAGACTATTTAAGGCCTTGGTTAGGTCTTATTTATTCTTTATTCTTCCTGTTTTTTTTAGGTGCAATAGGCTATCGAATAACGGAGGGATGGGAATGGAGTGATTGCTTATGGATGGTTCTCATAACAATAACTACAATTGGTTTTGGAGAAGTGGAACCCTTAAGTCCTGAAGGCAGAATCATTACAGTTTTGATAATCGTTGGCGGATTGATATTTATTCAATTTACCTTTCAGAAAGCTGTAAGATTATTCGAATCAGGCTATTTTCAAAGAGTAAATGAATTACGTTTTAAAAGAATTCTTAGAAAAATGGAAAACCATGTAATTTTGTGCGGTTATGGGAGAGTAGGTCAGGAAATATCTAACCAAATAAAAACACAAAATATCCCTATTGTTGTCGTAGAAAGTGACGAAGGTAGAATAAAAATTGCTCAAGAGAATGGTTTAGAAGCGCTTTGTGCCGATGCAACTCTAGATGAAACATTAAAACTAGCAGGATTAGAAAAATGTAAAAGTTTGGTTGTTACATTACCTAATGATGCTTCTAATTTATATGTGGTTTTAAGTGCTAAAGGGATAAGAAGTTCTATTAGAGTTATTGCAAGAGCTGGAACTGAGGAGGCTGCAAGTAAATTAAGATTAGCTGGTGCCAGTATAGTTGTAAGTCCTTATATTGCGGCAGGAAGAGCAATGGCATCAATGGCTTTAAGACCAATAGCGATTGACTTTCTTGATTTGCTTGCTGGAAGTGAATGTGAAATAGAAGAATTTGAACTAAGTAATGATATTAACCTTTTTGAAACGGCAGAGAAAAGATCACTTTTGGAACTTGGAATAGGTAAAAAAAGTGGAGCAAAAATATTAGCCATTAAGGAATATGAAAAGTTAGTAACCAATCCTGGAGGCGATTTTATACTTCAGCCAGGACAGGTATTAATTGCATTTGGCAGCAAAGAGCAGTTGAAGATATTGAACGGTTTATTAGGAAATCTTGTTGTATCAGTAGAGCCTCTTAAATAAATAAATCAATCAATCAATATACTCATATCAAAATCTTTTGAAATATTAAGTTTATTTCCTAATTATTTATTTTTTTGGAAGTTATTTTGGTCATTTAGTAGTAGATTTATAAAGATATTCTTTTTTAAATGGAAAAGAAATTAACTCTTTTCAAGAATCGTAAAAGATTCGGTATCGAAAAAAATATAGATATTATTTTCAAGAATACTGCTCTGGTATTGTCTAGTTTCGTAGCAATAATACTTTTAGGAATTATTTTAGTAGTATTTTTTCAGTCATTTGAATCCTTTTCAAGGTATGGATTGAAGTTTCTGGTAACTTCTGAATGGAATCCTGTAAAAGATGAATACGGAGCTTTTACTGCAATATATGGCACATTAGTAACTTCCTTTCTTTCCCTATTACTAACTATTCCTTTAGGAGTTGGTACTGCAATATTTATTACCGAGGACTTTGTGCCAAAAGTCTTTAGAGAAATAATAGGTTCCTTTGTTGAATTATTGGCAGCTATACCTTCAGTTGTATTGGGCCTTTGGGCAATATTTGTGCTGGAACCTTTTTTTAGAGCCTTTTTTGTCTTTTTAAATACTTTCTTTGGATGGATACCTTTTTTTAGTACAGAACCTACAGGTAGGAATTCACTTTTGGCAATATTGATTTTAGTTGTAATGCTTTTGCCAATAGTTACTGCCATAGCAAGAGATTCTCTTAATCAAGTTCCCAAAAAACTAAGAAATGCAGCCTATGGGATTGGAGCAAGTAGATGGAAAACAATATTTTCAGTAATTTTGCCAGCTGCATTATCTGGAATTATGGCAGGTGTACTATTAGCTTTAGGAAGGGCCATGGGAGAAACTATGGCTGTGACAATGATTATTGGTAATTCTAATGTCTTTAGTTGGTCACTATTGTCACCTGGATATACTATTTCCTCTATGCTCGCGAATCAGTTTGGTGAAGCTGACGGAAGTCAGGTTTCATCTCTGTTTTATGCTGCTTTTGTACTTATGATCTTGTCATTGGTAGTAAATATTTTTGCTCAATGGCTAGTTAAGAAATTTAGTCTCAAATATTAGATAATTATGAATTCTCTTTATTATCAGAAAAGACTTTCAAGAAATATAGGAGATAAATTTTTTACTTCTTTATCCGTAATTTGTGCACTGATAGCAATACTCCCTTTGATTTTTTTGGTGACATATATTCTTATAAAAGGTGGATCTCAAATTGCCCCAGAATTATTTACTTTAGAACCAAATCCTCCCGGAGATGATTTAGTTGCAGGCGGTATTAATCCTGCGTTAGTCGGAACATTAATAATTACTAGCATTGCTTCAATTATTGCCATACCAGTAGGTGTTGGCGGTGGTATATATCTAGCAGAATATTCTAAAGGTGGTGCTTTTTCCAGATTTATCAGATTTGGGGTTAATGTTCTTGCTGGGGTTCCCTCAATAATTGCGGGTGTATTTATTTATGCCTTAATTGTTTCAACAAAGATTTTATTTGGAAGTATGTATAGCGGCTTTGCTGGAGGAATGGCACTTTCAATATTGATGCTACCTACAGTAATTAAAACAACTGATGAAGGTTTAAAGTTAGTCCCGAATGAGTTAAGGTATGCTTCTCTTGGTGTTGGTGCAAGTATGTATACAACTATACTAAAAGTTACGCTGCCTTCTGCCTTTCGGTCTATTACAACTGGAGTTGTACTTGGTATAGCAAGAGCTGCAGGAGAAACAGCCCCTTTGATTTTTACTGCTTTATTCTCTTATTACTACATAACTGGTTTTGGAGATTTATTCTACGAGATGGGTTCTTTGGCTGTGTTGATCTATAATTTTGCTCTTGAACCCTACGATGCACAGAATAAACTAGCCTGGGCAGCTTCCTTTATTCTTGTTTTATCGATATTATCAGTAAATATATTCTCAAGGATATTAGCAGCCTTTACTGAGAAAACTAAGAGAGTATAAATGATTAAGACTAATAAAAAAATACCTAAGAATATCATTTTATCTCTCGAGAATGTCTCTATTAGCTATGGAAAGTTTGAAGCTGTAAGAAATATTTTTTGTAATTTTAAAAAAGGAAATATAACATCCCTTATTGGACCTTCAGGTTGTGGCAAATCAACTGTTCTTAGATCTTTAAACAGAATGAACGATTTAATCCCTAATTGTTCACTGAAAGGGACTGTATTGTTCAATGGAACTAATATTTATGACAAAAGAGTAGATCCAGTTGAAGTAAGAAGAAGAATTGGAATGGTTTTCCAACAACCTAATCCTTTCCCTAAATCTATATATGAAAACATTGCATTTGGTGCAAGAATTAATGGCTTCACTGGAGATATGGATGATTTAGTCGAAAGTTCGCTAAAAAAAGCTGCTTTATGGGATGAGTGCAAGGATAAACTTAATGATAGTGGTTATTCGTTGTCTGGAGGACAGCAGCAAAGATTATGTATTGCGAGAACTATAGCAATTGAGCCTGAAATAATTCTAATGGATGAGCCATGTTCAGCCTTGGATCCAATCTCAACTTTAAAAATAGAGGAAACTATGCATGAACTTAAGAAGAATTACACAATAATAATCGTTACTCATAATATGCAACAGGCCTTAAGAGTTAGTGACATGACTGCATTTTTCAATGCAATAGAATATGAAAATGGAGATGGAGGTAAGGTTGGCTATCTTGCAGAATTTAATTCGACAAAGAAGATATTTAATTCTCCCAAGGAAAAAACTACTCAGGAATATATATCTGGTAAATTTGGTTAGTTTTTATCTTTTAAAATAAAAAAGAAGAAATTAACTGCAAAAACAAAAGAGTAGACAAAAGGTATAAATACCTATATAGTTATTAGGAATTTATATGCTTTGATTTGAAAAAATACCCTCTTCTTCCGTTCTTAATTTTTGCAGGTGCTTTAATTACAACCGCCACTGTAGGTCTACCATTTTTTACTTCATAATATTAAATATTATTTAATTTTAGGTATCCTATGATTTCTATAAAAAAGATTTAATTGGAATTCCTCATAAAACAATAAAAACTGGAAATTTAGTTGACTTTAAAAAAAATAGAGAGAATATTAATGTGTGTGTGAGAAATTTGCTTTTAAAACCACATCCAGTGTGTTTTTTTAATTAAATTTTTTATGGATAAAACTAAAGAACAATTAGAAAAACTTAGAGAAGTAGCTGAGGCTTCTCTTACAAAGACATATGAACTTAACAAGGTTCTTGCACAGATTGAAGCTCTTATGTCTAGGGAAGAATCAAAAACACTATCAAAGAAAAAATAAATACTAAATATACATATTATTTTTTGTAATTTTTATTACAGGTTCTAATGTTAATCATTGTCATTAATTTAATTAACAGAAACATTTCCAAAAACTTTTTTGCTAGGTCTAGAGTTCTTACCTTCTTAATATAAAGATCACTTTTATTTATTTTATAAAAATTTTATTTAATATTAATTAATAACTTTATTGATTTCTTTCTTGCAAATATTTACATCAAATAATTCAGTATTTACAATCTCAATTCCTGTTTTTTCTGTAACTTTAACAGTAGCATGACATTCATCTTGCTTAAGAGCCATATAGCTTGGTTTTTTATTCTTTAAATCTAATTCGATCTCTGAATCAACATTATTATTTTTGTATTGTTCCATTACTAGTGTAAGAGCCTCTATCTCAACAGAAAAGTTCTCATTAGCTTTTAAAACAAAAGGAGTAAACAGTATTTCAAATAAAATTAAAGGTATTAATTTTTTCATTTTTACAAAATTTGCTTATTTTTTTTATAACGTGGATTTCCTGATAAAGAAAGGTACATAGGATAGATTTGTTTCTTATTTCTTATTCTTTTGATAAAGAATTTTATATGATTATTTAAAAGATAGTTGATAAAAATATTAAGTGCGATTTTTTAAATATAAATTTGTATATTGTTATTTTAATATTTAAGTATTTGCTTATCTTTAGAAAGATTTAGTTTCTATTTCTAATGAGGTAAATTTATGATTTACCTATCAGTCTATTGGGGAAATAACTTTGTTTTGATTTAATTTCAACTTTTTTTGATTTAGTCTTTGTTTTAGCTTTATTTTTGTTTAGATCAATTATTTCTTGAGAAGCATCTTTACCGTTTTCGAAATAACTTTTTACTTTTGCTAAATCTTCTTTACTTAATTGTTTAGTTGCTCCTTTTGCATTTATACCAAGAGCTTTGCAAGCGAGTAAAACTTTATCACTATCAATATTAAGTTCCTTTGCAATAGCGTAAATAGGAGTGTTTAAAGACATTATTTCATCAGAGAATTTCATTATATTATATCTTTCCTGATTAATAAATCATTAAATATGCAACTATTTTCAAATTATTATTATCTAAATTTAATTTTTTAATCTTTATTTATTTAAATCGTTAAATTTTTTCTTCATAGTAGAATTATTTTTAGTTAACTTTTTAACTGTTAGGTCTTGAGACTTACTATCTGCTGATAAAAGGTGTTTTTTTGATAAAAGTAATGCTTCTTTAGTCTTTTGTAAATGATTTATTGATTTATCTATTTCAGAGATTGCATCATTAAATCTGTCTTGTGCTAGTGAAACATTTTTGCCTACTGCATTTTTAAATTGTGCAAGAGTATTTTCAAAATTTGTTATATCATAATTCTCACGTTTCATCAAATCAATTTGAGATTTGTATTTTAAAGATTCTAAAGAAGCATTTCTAAGTATAGAAATAATTGGAATAAAGAATTGAGGCCTAATAACATACATCTTAGGAAACCTATGTGAAACATCAACAATACCAGAATTGTATAATTCGCTATCTGGTTCGAGCAACGAGACTAATACTGCATATTCACATGACTTTTCTCTTCTATCTTTATCTAATTCTTTTAGAAATTCTTCGTTCTTTTTTTTATAAGTACTATTAATACTTTCATTTTTCATTTCAAACATTATAGAAACAATTTCAATTTTATTTTCATCCAATTCCCTAAATATATAATCGCCTTTACTTCCTGAAGTTACATCATTATCTTTTTCAAAATATGAATTTTGAAATGCAGTGGAACGATTAAGATTAAACTGTGTTTCACAATGAATTTCTAGTGTTTCACCAATCATCTTTGTAGATAATTTTGATTTCATGTCTCTAAGCTCTTGAATAGTTATATCTCTTTCACTTATTTTGTTTTTAAACTTTTCTTCAATTAATTTTTCGTTAATTGATTGTTCTAATTTCAACTTTTCAATTTTGTTTATTAAATTAGCGTTCTCTTTCTCTACATGATTTACTGCTTCAATAACTTTGTTTTTTAAAGACAATTCAGAAATTACAGATTGTTTGTTAATATCTTCTCTTAACTTATTGATTTCATTATTAAGAAAATAAATTTTATTTGATGACTGATTTTTTAATTCATTTAGAGCGTTTAATTTTTGTTCCTCTACTACATTTAACTTAGATTCAAGTGTTTGAATTTTTGTTTCTTTTATGCGATTTTCTTCCATTAATTTGATCTTTAATTCTTGTTTTAAGATCTCTATTCTTTTTTTATTATCCTCTTCTGCTAATAGAAGTCTTTCTTGTAATTGTTTATTAAATTCTTCGTTTTTTATTTGGCCAAGTATTTCTTGAAAGCTGCTTTGATCTATTGCAAAGGTTTTACCGCAAGAGGGGCATTTTATTTCTTTCATTTTTTAATTAAAAAAATTTATATTTAGAAATGGTTTAATATTCAATTTGTTTTTCAAAGAATATAGTTCTTGAACCACGATAAACAATGATTAAATATAATGCATAAAATAATGCAATAAATTCTCACAACAAAGTTAAATTAAACCAGATTCTTTTAGAACATTAATTTTGTTAGCTAACTCAATATCAGAGGAAGAGATAGAACGATCTAAATTTTTGTTTGAAGAAATTGTATATCCGCTATCATCCACAAACTCGTCTTCTGAAGGTGTCAATTTTCGATGATTTTTTTGAACATTTACATAATTATCAGATTTGTATTGTTTGGGTTTATTTAAATTGCTATATCCGAAATTTACTATCCCCCTTGCATCTAATGCTTCTTCTACTAATAATCCAACAACTTTTGATCTACTTATGGATTCATTCTTGGATATTTCATCTATTATTTCAAGAACCCTTTTCCTGGGTAAATAGCCAATCCTCTTGACTTTATTTTCCATAAAGAATATTCATATGTCATTATTGTAACACTTCTGTCAACTGTCTGGTTCACAAAAGCACCGCTATCAAAGGGTTAAGTAATGCAAAAAAATACAAATATGAAGATCTTTTATTGTAGTTTATTTTTAATAAAATATTTTTTCTGGTAAGTATCTAATTTCCTTTTTACATTCGTCTTTAAATTTTTTTAGCTAATTGTTTTTTTGCTCATGAAAGATAAAACCTATGATAACGCAGATAGTTTCGCTATGTCATTTGATGAAGAATGGCAGAAAATCAGCTGTGATGATTTAAAAGTTAAGATAGAAAAAGTAATTGGAAAGTTGTCTAAACACCCCTTTGTATCTTCCAACCCAGTTAATGCTAGAAAAATAGCTGAATTTAGAATTTTTTCATTAAAAAAATTTCAATAATTTATTTTAAAGAAAATAATTTAAATTGATTTTTTAAGTTCGTATTCTATATTAAATGTTTGGTGAATTAAAAAATCCCTTACTATACAAAAATATTATTATTCCAATTATTGGTCCTATTCCAAATACAAATAAAACTAGTTTGGCGGAATTTTTTGTTTGCATTATTTCATTTCTTTTTTGAATGAATTTTGTTTTATTGTTTTTAGACTTTTTCTTTTTCATAATTATGATTTTACATTACAATCTAAATTTTATTAATTAAAGATTCAATTTTTTGGGTTTTAAAAGTTGGTTTAGTTTCTAATCTGATAAATACAAAATACTCAATACTGTATAATAAATTATGTTGAAAAGCTTATATGAGTGCATCAAAGAGAGAAGAAGTTGTTTCTCACCTTCGATATATAAGGTTAGAACTAAGAGAGATGCATCAAATGCTTATTAAAGATGATTTGATACCAGACTTAAATCACGCTAAGGAAGTACATTCACAACTTGATGCTCTTCATGAATTACTTTTAAATAAAGGAAATAAAAAGCTTAAGAGCGAATTTGGTGATATATAAATTTTTTGGTGAATTTAGACATGTTTAGTTTAAGATTCTATTTCCTTGCGATTATCATGCATTACTTCTAACTTTTTATATATATCCTTTATTTGGCTTTGTAGAAGGTCGGTTGAATGGATATTACTTAAGGATTCCATTGCAGATAAAAGACTATCCTTAGCTTCAATCAAATGTCTACATTCTTTACTTCCTGCTTCGTATGACATGATTTTATAAAATTTTATTATCACAAATATAATCGGAATTTTTCAGTATTGTTTGATACTCTTAGCAAATGAATTTTGTTAATGTTAATTGTTATACAAAAGAAGATTACTCCTTCAATGAAATAAGTATCCAAAGTTAGAAGAAAGAAAACTTAAATGATTATAAATTATGCATTAATTTGGAACTAGATATATCAAAAAATAGAATTTAATTATTAGATATTTCTTATCGAAAATTTGCTTTTTAGGAATATAGATAAAGGATAAATAAGGGTTTGATTTTCAATCATTTTTACTTTTATTCGAAGAAACTATTATTTATACAAATATCTAGAGTGTATTTATTTTTATTTATTAATTTTAGTAGTTATTTTATACAAGAAATACAGACTAAAAATAAATACAATTACTAGAGCAATAGTTAATGATGAAAAATTATACATTTTTAGTAAAATATTTTATTAAAAAATACTAACAAATACTAATTAGAAATAATGTGAATTTAATTATTTTTTATAAGAAAAAAAATAAACTTTTTAAATTCAGCTTTTGTCAAAAATAATTTTTTTGTTTTGATCTTTTTTAATTTTTCAAAAATCTTATCTATTAAATATTCTGATTTGTTAGTCATAATATGCAAATTATCTTTCTAATAAATAAATTTTTTCTTGACCAATCTTATCTGGCATTGTTATTTTACATCCTTTATCTTTTTTCAGATTGCAATCTTTTGTGGCAGGAACTGATTTCCAAGTACATATTTTTTCTTCAGAATATTCTTTTACGACTACCCAGCCATCATTAGTATATTTTGATATACCATCTTCTCCACAGGAGAATCTTATTTCAAGTTGATTTTTGTCTGTGCTCGAATGTTTTTTGATATTTTCTTTGGATTCATCTATTAATGTATCTTTTTTTAGTAATGTTTTGCATGAAGTTATTATTAGTAAACCAGCAAATAGAGGAAAAAGTCTTATTATATTTTTCATTTTTTAATAGAGTTTTTAAATAAATTCTTGAAATTTTATCCTAATTAAATAATTATAGTTTATTTTGATTCTATTACCTTTAAAAGTTGTTCCATTTTATACATTACTGTTTTAACTTCTTCTGGCTGCGGTAATATTAATTCTTCTGTAACTGCAAGATGCATTTCTTTTAAGTTCTGTCTCAATTCCTTTAAATGCATTTTTACATTTTCTTTCTTTTCTCTTATGTCAGTCATGTTTAATAATTTAAAAATATTTCAAATTTAAAATTTATATTATAGTTGTTTTTTGATTTTTTTGAATATAAAAATTCTTATCTTTTTATATTTTCAATTTCATAAATTTCATCACCTCCATTACAAAAATTGGTTGATAGCATACTTAGCTCTTCCCTGGAGATTTTGATTAGATCTTTATTTTTACTAATATAATCTTTTGCAATTTTTTGACATTCTAATTTGTTGTTTGATTGTCTAACTACTGGATAGAAATAAGCAAGAAATGATATAACAAATAAAATCGCAAATATATATTTTTTATCATTTTTGATAAAATCTTTTAGTTTTTTCTTTTTCCTTAATATTTTTATCAGAAACTTATCTGGCAATCCTATTTGGACAAATAATAATTCTACCCACCAAGGAAGAGATTTATCTTTTTGAATATTCGATTTTGAAGGTCTTTTCATTTGTTTGGCTTCAAAGCTTTGATTTTTCATATTTTTTGCATTATTTGATTTTTTTTCTCCATTTAATTAAATTACTTAATTGGAATATAGTAGTTTTATTTTGATTTGAAAACTATATTTTTATTTTTTAAGTTTTAATTTAATTTATCAATCAATGTGTTTATTGTGAACTTATATTTTGAATATATCAGTTATTAATGGCAAAAAAAAGAAGAAAGCTAAATAGGGATTTTGAGAAAAAAATATATTCCTCAAAAAAAAATGTTGAATTGGTTTTAGCCAAGATTTATGACATTGATGATGAAGATATACAAAAGGATTACTTTAGCTCCTTTAATAAAGTTGTATTTTTATTTGAACAGTTAAAGGATGATTATGAGTCAATAGGCTTTAATGAAGATTCTGAGAAATTGATGGCCAATTACCAGAACTCGTTCAATCTATTTGAGTCAGAGTTTGAAATTTAAATTATCTTTTAAATGGTATTACGGGTATTTTTATTCTTTTTCCTTTTAATAAATTAATATTTCTTTCTTTCAAGTTTGAGATGCAATTTCTTTTTTTTCTTTCCTTTTTACAAATTTTTATTATTTCATAATCATTCAATGCAGATACTTTATTCTCATTTAGGGAAAATGCTAACAGCAATAAAAATGTAAATAATAGATATTTCATTAAATACTAGTTTTAATGATTAGTGAAATTATTGATTTTTTTTTATATTAACTTCGATTATAATCATCTAAAAGACTTTTTAATTCATCTTTACTTAAGTCTGTTGAAATAAAAACTTCTTGAGCTGTTTTACCTTTCCTAGCAATTGCTTTATATCCACTGATTGTTTTTACTGATAATCTTATATTTAGTTTAGTCGATCTTCCTTTTACTCTTGAAATTATTGCTGGAGTAACTGACCTAATATTTATATTTAATGCAAGGTTCTTAAGAATTGGAATTAACCCTTCAATATATGAGCTATGATTTAATACTAATCTTCCCAAAATTATTAATATTTAATTAATATTATAATTTAACAAATTAATTTCGTGAGAAATTAATTTTAATTTAGAATTTATAAAAAGTTTTTGAAGTTCTGTTATATTTAATATTAATAATTTAACTCTGATGATTTATCAACTAGGTTGGGCTGCTTTAGCAGCAATTTTTACTTTTTCAATTGCCATGGTTGTTTGGGGAAGAAATGGTGATGGCTCAATTGATATCTGATTATTCCTTTTTAAAAAATGAAGCTAATTTAAATAATTTTCTTATCTTTTCATCATTTATTTTGCTTATACTTATAACTATTGCTGTGATTTATATCTCATATGTTTCTTGGAAAGATAAGAAAAGGATAGGTAAATAAATTTAAATTTAAAAAAATTTACTTATTTCTTTTCTTATCTTTGATTTTAAGTTCATCAAGCAGTTCTTTAGCTTGCTTCATTTTTGTTATTGTTGCTTTATATATTCCAATTTCTTTTTCTGCCTTTGTAACTGGTAGATTTATACTTGCAAATATATCAGAAATCATATCATTCTTTTCAGATTCACTAGTACCTTCGAAATCAGTAGAATTAGAAATAGTTTTATATACTCCTAAATTAAGTATTCTCGATGGGTAAGGATTATTGCTACTTTTATCTTTTAATAAATTTTTAATATCTTTTGATGATTTATTTTTGAATTCTTCTAATGACTTATAGGAAATTGCTTTAACTTTTTTTGATTCAAAATTAGTAGAACTACATAACGAATCAAATAGTAAATCTAGATGTTCTTCGGGATTGTAGCCTTTCATAAGTTCCTTGAAGATTTCTGTAAAACCAACACAAAACAAATAATCCTGACTGAATTCACTTTGATTGCTCAAAAGATTTAGTTCAACTAGCATCTCATCAAGGATAGGTTTATATAGACCTGGGATGACGTAAGGGAACTTTTCGTGAAATAATTTTTTACTATCTGAGACAGTCAATTTTTCTTTCAATTTTTTATATGTAAACCTTAATAACCATAGCGTATGTTGTCTCAAAATCGTTAATATCTAATAAACGAATAAATATTATTATGATCCCTTTAGTTTTAGAAGAATCCGGAGGAAGTGAAAGAGTCTTTGATATTTATTCAAGACTACTGAGAGAGAGAATAATTTTCCTAGGAGAACAAGTTACTAGTGATACTGCTAATAGAATTGTTGCTCAATTGCTTTTCTTAGAGGCAGAAGATCCTGACAAGGATATTTATATGTATATAAATTCTCCAGGAGGGTCAGTTTATGATGGGTTAGGTATTTTTGACACAATGCAACATGTAAAACCTGATATACATACCGTTTGTGTTGGACTTGCAGCTAGTATGGGAGCTTTCTTATTAGCTGCAGGAACTAAAGGGAAAAGAAGCAGTTTAAGACATTCAAGAATTATGATACATCAACCACTTGGTGGTGCTAGGGGACAAGCTAGTGATATAAGAATTCAAGCTGATGAAATCTTATTTTTAAAAGAACGCTTAAATACAGAATTATCAGAAAGAACTGGTAAAGATTATGAGACTATAAAGGAAGATACTGATAGGGACTTTTACATGTCTCCAAAAGAGGCTGTTGAATATGGATTAATAGACTTGGTATTAGATAAAAAACCTATTAGTAATAATTAGTTGAGTAATTGAGGTGTTCTTTCTTTTTTAGGTATTGAAGTGTATTTGGAAAGTATCTCAACAAATTCATTGCCATCTAAAGTCTCTTTCTCAATTAAAACATCAACTATTTTATCCATGGCTTCTCTATTTTTACTAATTAAAGAATAAGTCTCTTTATAGCAATCTTTGACCATTACTCTTACGCTTTCATCAATTTGTTTTGATATTGAGTCGGAAACCTCACTTCTTGTCATTAAATCTCGTCCAACAAAAACTTCTTGATTACCCCCCTCAAGAGCTATAGGGCCTAAATTACTCATGCCAAATCTAGTAACCATTTGTCTGGCCATAGAAGCAACTTGTTGAAAATCTCCCCCAGCACCAGTTGTTACTTCTCCTCGTCCAAAAACAACGTCTTCTGCAGCTCTTCCTCCAAGAGCACCCATTATCCTTGCTTTTAACTGAGCTCTGCTAACAAGAGTTTGCTCATCATCTGGAGTAAACCAGGTCAAACCTTTAGCTTGACCTCTTGGAATAACTGTTACTTTTTGAACTGGATCATGAGCTTTAACTAATGATCCTATGATGGCATGACCAACTTCGTGATAGGCAATTAATCTTTTACTTCTTCCATCAGTCAGCGGCGTACCCTCCATTCCAGCAACAATTCTGTCCACTGAATCATCTATTTCAGCAATACTTATTGAATTTTTTCTTCTTCTCGCTGTTAATATTGCAGCTTCGTTGAGCAAGTTTGCTAAATCTGCACCCGTGAAACCAGGGGTTCTTCTAGCAATACTTTCCAAAGTTAGATCCTCTTGGAGTTTTTTGTTTCTTGAGTGAACCTCAAGAATAGATAATCTGCCCTTAATATCAGGAGCATCAACTGTTACTTGCCTGTCAAATCTTCCAGGTCTCATTAAGGCAGAGTCTAAGACATCTGGTCTATTTGTTGCTGCAATTATTATTATTCCGCTATTCCCCTCAAATCCATCCATTTCTGTAAGTAATTGGTTAAGTGTCTGCTCTCTCTCATCGTTGCCTCCTCCAATACCTGCGCCCCTTTGTCTACCTACAGCATCTATCTCATCAATAAAAATTAAACATGGGCTATTTTCTTTAGCTCTCTTAAAAAGATCCCTTACCCTGCTTGCTCCAACTCCGACAAACATTTCAACAAATTCAGAACCTGAAAGAGAGAAGAATGGTACCCCCGCTTCTCCCGCAATAGCCTTTGCTAAAAGAGTTTTTCCTGTGCCAGGAGGGCCAACTAATAAAACTCCTTTTGGTATCCTTGCTCCAACTGATGTGAATTTTTCAGGTTTTTTTAAAAAAGTAACAACCTCTTCTAAGTCTTCTTTAGCTTCATTAACTCCTGCTACATCATCGAAGACAACTCCTGTTTCTGCTTCCATTGCAAATCTAGCCTTTGTTTTTCCAAATTGCATTGCTTGGCCAGGCCCACCAGGCATTCCATTTGATCGTCTAGCTAATAATATTAAACCTCCTATTAAAATTGCTGGAAAGAGAAGATTTCCTAGAATCCCTAGTGCTGGAGGAGCTGTATTAACTGGATGGACATCAAAACTTATTCCTTCATTCTTTAAATTATTTATTAGTTCAGGAGTTAACCCTGGTAAATCCACCCTCAATCTTTGTACTTTATTATCTAAATCAGAATCTATAGTTTCTACAACGGCGTTTCTTCCTCCATCAAAAATATCTACAGAAGTTACTCTTCCTGAATTAATGTAGTCTAAAAATCTTCCATAGCTAACCCTTGCTACCGCTGAATTCCTAGGCTGTACTATTGAACTGTTTGATTTTAAAGAATCTGTATTGGTTGAGGATAAAAATTGATACGAAAGTGCAATAATCAAGAATATAGGTAAAGCCCATAGAATTATTGTTTTAAATTTTGGTTTCATTAATTTATTTCAGATTATTCTTTACGATTCTAGAATGAATTCTTTCGTTTCGTTGATATCCCATCTAATATTATGTTTGCTATCTTTGTATAATATTGAATAATGAATTTTAAAATTAAAGACAAAGTTAAATTAATTTTGCCGCTATCTTATTTGAAAACCTCGGATAACATGCCAATGCTAAGACCTCCAGATTTAGTGGCAATTGATGAGGTTGGTGAAATTATATCTATTAGATCCCCTGAAACAGTAGAAATAAAGTTCAGAAGAGGATGCTTTTTAATTGATATTGATAAAGTTAAAAAAATCTAATTAAAAATATTTTAACCACTTATTTTTTATATAATTACAAATTTTTTTATCACCAGTAATACTCAAGAAAGGCTTTGCGAAATATTTATTAGTTAATTTTTGTATGTCTTTTGCCGATATTTCTTCTATTTCTTTGAAAGAATAATCTTTTGAACTTGGATATATTCCATAACTAATTAACTGAAGATCCTTTTGTAAAATTCCATCTAATGATTGATTGTTTATAAGAAAAGAACTTTTCAATTTTTCTTTAGCTAAGAATATTTCTTCATCAGAAATTAATGAAAATAATAATTCTTTCCATAATTTGTTTAAAAGTTCAAATGCAATTATTGCGTTTTTATTCGAAACAGATAAATAAATTAAAAAAGGAGCATTCTCTTTCCTAATGGGATTAAAAACACCTACATCGTAAGTTAAACCATTTTTTTCTCTAAAAAGTTTAAAGAGAATAGAACTCATGCCAAAAGAAAGATACGACTCAAGGATTTTTAATGGCCAATATTCAATACTTTTCCTAGAACAAGTCTGGTTACCCAACATCATTATTAATTGATTTGATTTTTTATTTGAGCTAACAAATCTAGATTCTGGACTTATATTATAATTTGGGAAATTTCTTTTTTTTGTAAAATTTATTTTCTCAAAATCTTTTGAGGAATTTTTGTTTATTTCTACATTGTTTGAAATTAGATATTTTTCTCTGCAATTAAAATCTTTATATTCAAATAAAATATCACTATATTTGATGCTAAAAACATCTTTCTCATAACCCCCGCAATTGAAAGCATATGGATGTTGAGAGTAAACAATCTTCCTCCATTTCTCAAAAGAAATATTAAAAGGGTTCTCTTTATCTTTTTTTATTGAATTTAAAATTGATTTTTTAACTATTTTAAATTGTTCTTCGGAAAGAAGTGGCTTACTAATTATTAAATCTAATAAAGGAAATAATTTATTGAAATGATCATTCAATGTTTTGAGACTGATAAACATTCCATCTTCAAAAACTTCATGATTTAATTCTGCTCCATGAGATTCTATGAAATCTGAAAGTTCTAAATTATTAAATCCCTCGCATCCTCTTGTAAGCAATGAACAAAGAAATTTATTTATGCCCTTTTTCCCATCAGAATCTAAATTACTTCCTCCATTTATCCAGATCATCGCAATCGAGAAATTTCTATTTAGATTACTTTGGAAATAACTTTTTATCATTAATTGGGTGATGCAAGGAGCGTAAATTTTTCCTTTGATAAAAAGTTAATAATTTCTTTAAAATTATTTAAATTAGTCCAGTATTTAAGATCACTATCTAAATATTTTAAAGAATTTTTTCTTCCCCACAAAAGTTCATTTCCAAAAAAGGAAGACAGTTGAGTTGATGTTTCTAGATTAAAGACGTAATTGCTTTTGACAATATTGGTTGCTTTTCTGATCTCGTCGAGAGTTAAGTTTTTATAGTCTGTAACTTCATATATTATTTGATTGATTTGTTTCTCTACACTTTTTAAAACTTCTTTTTCGCAACAAGCCTCAATAATTAAAAGTCCACCTAATTCTCCAGCATTTACATCAACATATACTGATTCAACAAGATCCTTTTCTTCTTTTAACACTTTTACTAGTCTACTGTTTCTTCCTACTGAAAGAATCGATGCTAATATTTCAAATCCAATAATGTTTTTTCTTTCATTTAAACTTGGTATCCTCCAGGCCATAAATATTCTTGAAAATTCTAAATTGTCAAAAATAACCTCCTCTCTTCCTATTCTTGCTAAAACATTAAATTTTTTATTTTTGTCATTGTGAAGATTTGAATTTCTTTTATACTTCTGCCTGATTATTTCTGATAAATCGTTATTCTCAAAAACCTTATAAGTATCTTTACAGAGATTGCCAGCAATTGAAAAACAAATTCTTTCATTTAAATAATGCCTATTATGGAACTTCTCCAGGTCATTTGTCTCCAATAATTTGATACTTTCTTCTGTCCCTAAGATTGATTTAGAGTAATTTTCACTTTCCCAAACTCTTTCTAAAAAATAATTAAAAAGTTTCTCTTCAGGTTGATCATTTTGTTGCTTTATTTCATCAATAACTACAAGTTTTTCTTTATTAAATTCATTAATGTTAATCTTTGGTGATAGAACAATATTTGTCAAAAGACCAAGTGATTCTTTAAAGTTACATGGAGGTATGAGGACGTAGTAGTGTACATCATCATATCCTGTTGATGCATTGCTTATGCCACCAAGTGATTCAATTTTATGATCAAATTCACCTGGCATTATCTTGCTAGTACCTTTAAAAATCATATGTTCTAAAAAATGAGCTGTTCCATTCTTATCAAAATCTTCAAATGAAGATCCTGCCTTACACCAAATATCTATGCTTATTAGGGGTAGTTCCTTATTATCCACAAATACACATTTAGTATTGCTTGAATGGGTGTAATAGTGAATTTCTCCTAAATTCATGAAAATTTCTCTTTAACCTTTATTTTGGCCTTTTTTAACCTTGTTGTCTGATACTTTAAGCAAAACTAAATTAACAGATTCTTTTATTTTGGACTTGTTACAAAATATTAGAGGGCGTAGATCTATGTTGGACAAACTTAAATGTATCAAAATTGATCCAAAGATTTCAAATATCATTCTTAACGAAAAAGACAGAGAAATATATATAGAAAACGAATTTCATCAAGCAACAGGGTTTAGAAAGTTGCATATTGAAGTGGCCGAATTCTCAAGAAATTTAAAAATTTTACACTGTGTATTTTTTCCAGATCCTAAATTTGATATTCCAATTTTTGGTATGGATTTAGTGAAAATTAATGAGATCGTCTCGGCAGCTATTGTTGATCTATCTCCTGTATCTAAAAATCAAGAGAAAAATTATGAAGAAATTTTGGCTAAAGTTGATAAAAGTGGTTTCGCATCTTTAAGGGAAGTTCCTAGTTGGGGAGGTATTTTCTCAAATAATGTATTTTTTGCTTCTTTGAAAAATGAATCTGAAAAGAATTCTTTTTCCAAGATTGTTGATAAATATCTTTCAGTTCTAATTGATTTAAGTCGCAAAGCAAATCCTGATATAGATAAGAAAATTATTCAAGAAAGAATAGATTATCAAAAAAATTATTGTGTGCAACAAATGAAAAATGATAAGACAAAGATTGTTCTTTTAAAGTATTTCGATGAAAAATGGGTTGATGATTATATAAAAAAAGTATTATTTGATTTTTATGAATAGAAATAAGTTTCAAAATCTAATTATTTTATTATTACTGTCACCTTTAACTCTTGGGATTATTGCTTGCTCAAATAATAATAAATCAAAGGAAGAAATATTTGAAGATTTCATCCCTCCCATTAATTCCGTAGCAGCATTAGGTCAACTCTCACCAGCGGGAGAGATTAGAAAATTGGCACCACCTATAAGTCAGTTTGGTTCATCCCCAAGAATAAATGAACTTTTAGTAAATGAGGGAGATTTCGTAAAAAAAGGAGCTATTCTTGCAATTTTCGACAATAGTGAGAAATTATATGCAGACCTTGAAAAAATGGATAATTTGATTAAGACTATTAATCTTGAAATAGCATTAAAGGAAGATCAAATAAAAAGATACGAATTAGCTGTAGAGAAGAATGCTTATTCTTTTGTGCAGTTATCTCAGAGGAAAGATGAATTATTGAAGTTACAAAAACAAAAAATTATTAATTTAGGCGATAAAAAAAATATTGAGATAGATCTTTTTAATTCAAAACTTAGAAGCCCCATCGATGGTTTTATACTCTCAATTAATACAAGAGTTGGTGAGAGGCCTACAAATGAAGGAATCCTAGATATAGGATCTAGCCAGAATATGGAAGCTATTATAGAAGTCTATGAATCCGATATTGACAGAGTCTTCATTTCTCAAAAGGTTGAATTAAGTAGTGAAAATGGTGGTTTCAAAAATATACTAAAGGGTAAAGTAATTAGAATTAGTCCGCAGGTTAAACAAAGGAAGGTTTTATCAACTGATCCAACTGGTGATGCTGATTCACGTATTATTGAGGTACTTGTTCAACTAAATAAGGAATCGATAAAGTTGGTTCAAAATTATGCCGGCATGAAGGTAATTGCCAAATTTCTACCTTAATGAAATTTTCTTTTTTAAAATATAGAAAAATTCCTTTAGCTTGGTTGTTGCTAACTAGACAACCACTAAGACTATTAGTAGCCATTGCAGGAATAAGTTTTGCTGGAATTTTGATGTTTATGCAATTAGGTTTTCGAGATGGATTATTTGATACCAGTGTGACTATTCATAAACTTTTAGACGCTGACCTTGTATTAATAAGTCCTAGATCGAAGAGCTCTATCAGTATGAGTGGATTTCCTAAAAGAAGACTGATTCAAACTCTTGCTTTAGATGAAGTAGAAAAGACTGCTCCTGTGAACTTAAATTACCTACTTTGGAGAAATCCAGAAAATCTTCGGACTAGATCGATACTGGCTTTAGGATTCAATCCTTCTGATTCTCTTCTTTTAAATGAAGGATTCTCAAGAAAAGCTTATACACTGAATAATCCAGGAAGAGTACTTTTTGATAAACTTTCTAGACCTGAATTTGGACCGATTGAAGAATGGTTTTTGTCTGATAAGAAAATTGAAACTGAGGTTGCAGGCAAAAGAGTCGTCGTCTCAGGACTTGTTGAGTTGGGACCTTCTTTTGGTGCTGATGGTAATTTAATTACAAGTCGAGAAACATTTTTAAGGCTATTCCCTGCAAATCCTAGAGGAAGTATTGAAATTGGATTGGTCAAGCTTAGAAAAGGATCTAATCCAGAATTTTTGTCTAGAATCTTAAATGATTCTCTTCCAAATGATGTACGTGTTCTCACAAAAAATCAGTTTATAGAATTTGAAAAGAATTATTGGAAAAATAGTACAGCTATAGGTTTTATTTTTAGTTTGGGAGCTTTGATGGGTTTCGTAGTTGGTTGTGTTGTTGTTTATCAGATTCTGTATAGTGACGTTACAGACCATCTTCCTGAGTATGCAACTTTATTAGCAATGGGGTATAAGTTAAATTCTCTTTTCTTTGTTGTCGCTAGAGAAGGATTTATCCTGGCATTGTTTGGTTATTTACCGGCCTATTTTTCTGGACAAGTACTTTATTCAATGATAAGACAGTCAACTAGGCTTCCAATAATAATGGATGCTGATAAAACTATTCTAATTTTTATATTAGTTTTGATTATGTGCATGGGATCTGCTGGAATTGCTATGCGCAAATTAGTTGATGCAGATCCTGCAGAGATTTTTTAATATTTCGATAATTAGATATGTTTAATACTATAAATAAAGTTAGCAATAAAATTAATTATTTAAAGACCGTTTCAATAACTAATCTGAGTCATTTTTATGGGAGAAATGAAACTAAAAAACAAGTTCTTAATAATGTAAATTTAAGTATTGAGAAAAGCGAATTAGTTCTTTTAAAAGGACCCTCAGGATGTGGTAAAACAACTCTTTTAACTCTAATTGGTGCATTAAGAACATGCCAAAGTGGAGATTTAAAGGTATTAAATAATCAATTAAATGGAGCATCAAGACAAACAAGGCAGCAACTCAGAAGAAGTATTGGGATGATTTTTCAGGGGCATAATCTACTAAGATGTTTAACCGCCGAACAAAATGTCCAAATGGGAGCAGATTTAATAAAAGGCTTAACTTATTTACAAAGAAGAGAAATTGCTAGAAAATGGTTATATGCAGTTGGTTTAGAAGAACATTATAAGAAATTACCTAGTGATTTATCTGGAGGTCAAAAACAGAGGGTTGCAATAGCAAGAGCATTATCTGCAAATCCAAAATTATTACTTGCTGATGAACCTACTTCTGCATTAGATAGCGTTACAGGAAGAGAAATAGTTACTCTTTTAAGAAAATTAGCAAAAGAGCAAAACTGTTCAGTTTTGATGGTTACGCATGATCCAAGAATCACTGATATGGCTGACAGGATATTAAATATGGAGGATGGTAAAATATTTAGTGCTCATAGTGAGCTAGTATAGTAAAAAGTAATATTTTTTTATGTCTAAGAGAAGGAATCTAAAAAAAGAAAAGCAAGAAAGAAATCGGGCATATGCTAGAAAGTTTAAAAAAAGAAAACTGAGAACTGACGGTAGACCAGACGTTGGTGGGAATGTAACAGGTACAGCAAGTAATGGTGGTGCAGCAGATTAGCTTATAAGTTTGATTTCTTTATCCATGCATTGTTTTACTGTTCAAATAATAAAATATTATGAATGTCAGTATTGTTATTCCAACCTACAACAGAAAACCTATATTGGAGAAATGTCTTAAAGCATTAGAAAAACAGAAATTAAATAAAAATGTTGGTGATTATGAAGTTGTTGTAGTTGATGATGGTTCGACCGATGGTACAAGCTCCTGGATAAAAAATAATAGGGAAATTCTTCCTCACGTCGTATTATATGAACAAGAACACGGGGGACCTGCATTAGGCAGAAATCTTGGAGTAATTAAGTCCAAATATGAAATTATTATATTTATTGATAGTGATCTTATAGTTTTAGATGATTTCATAATTAGGCATATTGATAAATTACTAATCTATTGGAGAAAAAATAACAAAAAGTGTTTTACTTATGGTTCAGTTATTAATACTTCTGATTTTCAGAACCCTCAGAGTGAAAAATACAAATTATTGGACACTTCATTTGCTTACTTTGCGACTGGAAATGTTGCTATATCAAAAGAATTAATTTTAAGTGTTGGTTTGTTTGATACCTCTTTTGACCTTTATGGTTGGGAGGATTTAGAATTAGGAGAAAGATTAAAAAAAGTTGGTACAAAATTAATTAAATGTCCAAAGGCAATAGGTTTTCATTGGCATCCACCATTTAATTGCGACCAGATTGAATCATTAATAGCCCAAGAAAAGGAGAGAGCAAGGATGGCAATTGTTTTCTTTAAGAAACATCCTAATTTAAGGGTTAGATTTATGATTCAACTAACTCCTCTTAATAATTTGCTTTGGCAACTGCTTTGTTTAGGCGGTCTTATAAGCATTCAGAGATTATTACCATTATTAAGATTTCTAGTTAATTCAAAAAGAGATAAGTTAGCACTTGAGATTTTAAGGATACCTCTAAATTTGATTTACATTAAACACCTAAACAAATTAACATGAAAATCTTTTAGAAATACCTATTAATTGATATACTATAAAAAATTAAAACCACACATCTGACTGTTTCGGGTGATTTAAATTTATAAATTTCCCGTCAGGTGGAGGCTAACCCGAAACCACTAAATTATGGCTGTTGTATCACTATCTGAAATGATGGAAGCAGGTGCTCACTTTGGGCACCAAACTAGACGTTGGAATCCTAAAATGTCTAAGTATATTTACTGTGCGAGAAATGGGGTTCATATTATTGATCTAGTTAAAACTGCATTATGTATGAATAATGCATATAAATGGACAAGAAACGCCGCAAAAAGTGGCAAAAGATTTCTCTTTGTAGGAACCAAAAAGCAAGCATCAGACGTTGTTGCTCAAGAAGCTACCAGGTGCGGAGCTGCATATGTTAATCAAAGGTGGCTTGGCGGAATGCTTACAAATTGGACAACCATGAAAGCAAGGATTGAAAGATTGAAAGATCTCGAAAGAATGGAAAGTAGTGGTTCTATCGCAATGAGACCTAAGAAGGAGGCAGCCGTCTTAAGAAGGGAGTTGGAACGTCTACAAAAGTATTTAGGCGGACTGAAGGATATGAGAAGATTGCCAGACGTTGTAGTTCTAGTTGATCAAAGAAGAGAATCCAATGCGGTTCTTGAAGCTAGGAAATTAGATATTTCATTAGTATCAATGTTGGATACTAACTGTGACCCCGATTTATGTGAAGTTCCTATTCCCTGCAATGATGATGCAGTTAGATCTGTTCAACTTATATTAGGACGATTAGCAGATGCAATAAATGAAGGAAGAAAAGCCTCTCATAATGATAGAAAGAATTAATTTCAAATTCAAATTTTACAAATTACTATTATTTATTAATTAAATGGGAAACATTACAGCAAAACTCGTTAAAGATCTTAGAGATCAGACTGGCGCAGGAATGATGGATTGCAAAAAAGCTCTCAATGAAACAGATGGGAATGTTGAGAAGGCTTTAGAATGGCTAAGAAAAAAAGGTATAGCTAGTGCCGAAAAAAAATCAGGACGAATTGCAACTGAGGGCTCTATAGGTAGCTATATACATACTGGATCCAGGGTTGGAGTCCTTTTAGAATTAAATTGTGAAACTGATTTCGTAGCCAGAGGAGATATTTTTCAATCTCTCTTAAAAGATGTTTCTATGCAAGTAGCGGCTTGCCCTAATGTGGAGTACGTATCAATTGACGATATACCCTCAGATGTAGTCGAGAAAGAAAAACAGATTGAAATGGGTAGAGACGATTTATCTGGAAAACCTGAACAAATTAAAGAAAAAATAGTAGAAGGCAGAATAGCTAAAAGACTTAACGAGTTAGTATTGCTCTCTCAACCATATATCAAAGACAGTTCTCTAACTGTAGAGGATCTTGTTAAGCAAGCAGCAGCAAAAATTGGAGAAAACATTAAAGTAAGACGTTTTACTAGATATACTTTAGGAGAAGGTATTGAAAAAAATGAAATGGACTTTGCTGACGAAGTAGCATCATTACAATCAAAATAAAAACTTGAAAAAATTGATTAATGATTTAGAACTAGAAGAAATAAGCTCTCAACTAAGTCGTGCAGAAGTAAATAAAAATAAATTAATAAAGAATATTTATAAGGAATATGAATCTTACCTTAAACTTGTTAGGGAATTAATTTTTACTTCAGTTGAAAAAACTATTTATAGGTTTATTTCTAACTTTTCAAGAAATGATAAGACAATAAATACAAAAGAATTAAGCAAACATTTAAAACATCAAATAAGTTATTTAATCAATTTACAACTCCCTTTAATAACTATTGAACAATTAAAAATAAACGATTCGATTACTACAGAAAATTTAGAGATAGACTCTAATTTTTTAAAAGAAGTAGCAGAATTAAAAGACAACCAAAAAGTCCAACTAAATTTCCAAGATTCTTTACTTGCTGAAGAATCTGTCCAGTTTTCTATCAATAAAGATATTTCTAATAGTAATCAATATTATCGATCAATAAATAATGAAAAGTTTTCATCTATAGATTTAGATTGCAGTGAAGATCTAAATGATTTCCAAAATTTAAATTCGATTAAAAAGATAGATTTAGAACTGCACATTATGAACTCTTTGCTTGAAATATACCCAGAAGCTAATGATAATAAATTTGAAGATTCTCAAAATTTAAATAAACCCTTACAAGTTATATCTCCTTCTAATCAAAACCTTAATTGCTTTGATTTAATAGATAATTCACTAGCTAATTTATTACTGAATCTTTCTTATAAAATTAATGTAGAATTATTTGAATCAAAACTAATTAGAAAAATAATTTCAGAAAATACCTTTAAGTTTCTATTCAACAAAAAATTTATAATAAAGCATCCAAGTCCTTTTATAATAGAATTTGACCTTAACATAAATCAATCATTTAATGATGGTGTGAAATTGCCAAGTATTTATATGTTGAATATTAGTCCTGTTGAATTGGAATTTAATAATTTAAAGCTTTCAATACATAGGAATAAAATAAATGAATTAAAAAATAAATTTCAATTTTTGATTAAAAAGGAAAAATACTGGAGACAAAAAGAAATAAACTTAAATAAAATATTTATATAAATATTTTTTACTTTTTTATAATGTGACTTATAGTGAGGAATATATTAAATTAATCAAGGACTGGATAAGGCCTCTTCAAAAGTCTCTAACAATAGAAACGGAAAGTAATTTTAATAATATTTTAGGAAGGCAAAGGCATTTTAATGAATATTTATATGAATCATTTACGAAACTGGAAAAGCTAAATCTTACAGATGAATATATAAAATTATTCAATGATTTTTCTGAAAAATACTATAAATATAATAAATTAGATTTTAATCAAAGAAAAAGGTTAATAATTGATACTAGAAAAACTTTATATAAACTTGTAAAAAAAATAGATATAATAAAATCTAGCAAGATTTACAAGGAAAGTTTTTCCAACGTAATTGATTCAAGTTTGTCTCTTGATTCAGATATTTCCTTAATAAAAAATGTTGGCAAAGTTTATAAAAATAAGCTTAATGAATTAGGTGTTTTTAATATAAAAGACCTTATTAATTATTTCCCACGAACATATTTAGACTATACGAATAGAGTTAAGATAATAAATTTAAAACCAGGTAATTTATATACATGCTTGGCCAATATTAAGAGATTTTATATTTATAAGAGTAAAAAGAATAGTAATTTATCAATAATGAACATTGTAGTTTCTGATGAAACTTCTTCCATTAAAGTTACAAAATTTTTTTTAGGAAGGAGATTTAGATCTTATTCCTTCTTTTCTTCTCAAAAATCTTTGTATACTCCTGGAACTAAATTAGCAATATCCGGTAAGGTTAACTTGACAGAGTATGGCAAAACTTTTGTAGATCCTCAGATTGAAATTCTTAAGGATAATAATGATAATTTTAATTTCTCAGGAAGAATATTACCATTGTATTCATTAGCTGAAGCATTATCAAATAATAGTTTTATTAAGCTCATGAAAAAGGGACTAATTTATGCAAAGCAGTATCCAGATATTTTAAACCAAAAGCAACTTGATTCATTATCTTTATTATCTAAAGGAGACTCTTTGATTAATATTCATTTGCCACCAACTCAACAGGCACTTATTGAGTCAAAAAAACGTTTGGTTTTTGATGAGTTATACTTACTGCAATTAAAGTTTTTACTTAGAAAAAGAAAAAGGAATGAAAATATAGTTGCCAAAAATTTTCCCCAACAAAAATCTTTACTAAAAGAATTTTTAAATACTTTTCCTTTTGAATTAACAAATGCTCAAGTCAAAGTTTTAAATGAAATTAAGAAAGATTTATCTCATCCCTTACCAATGTCTAGACTTCTGCAGGGAGATGTGGGAAGCGGTAAAACTATCATTGCAATTGCATCTCTTTTAATTGTTGTTGAGAAAAATTTACAAGGTGCTTTTATGGTCCCTACTGAAGTACTAGCAGAACAACATTATAAAAATTTATTAAAATATTTGAATCCACTTTTAGTCTCTGTTGAACTTCTTACTGGAAATACTACTCAAAAAAAGAGAAAAGAAATTCTCTCTAAATTGAATAATGGACTAGTGGATATCCTTGTAGGTACCCATGCATTATTTGAAGATAAAGTTATCTTTAATTCATTAGGGATGGTAGTAATTGATGAACAACATAGGTTTGGAGTTACTCAAAGAAATAGATTACTAAATAAAGGCGATAATACTAACTTGTTGTCAATGACAGCAACACCAATTCCAAGAACTCTTGCGCTTTCTATATATGGTGATTTAGATGTTAGCCAAATTACAGAACTTCCTCCTGGCAGAGTTCCTATAACTACAAAAATAATTTCAGAAGAAGATTTAACTAACTTGTTCAAGATTGTTGAAGCTGAAATCACTAAGGGGAGACAAGCTTATGTGATTTTGCCACTTATAGAAGATTCAGAAAAAATGAATTTAAATTCTGCAAAGAAAACATTTAAGCATTTATCAGAAGAGGTCTTTTTTAAGAAAAAAGTTGGATTATTACATGGCAAATTAAATTCACAAGAAAAGAACGAAGTGATTAATTCTTTTTTAAAAAATGAAATTAATATATTGGTTTCAACCACTGTAATTGAGGTTGGAATTGATGTGCCTAATGCAACAATTATGATTATTTATAATTCGGAAAGATTTGGATTGTCTCAGCTACATCAATTAAGGGGGAGAGTTGGTAGGGGATCAACTAAATCTTTTTGTTATCTAGTAACCTCGGATAAGAATGGATTAGAAAATAAGCGACTATGTGTTTTGCAAAAATCTAATGATGGTTTTTATATTGCTGAAAAAGACTTGGAGCTTAGAGGTCCAGGCCAAATTCTAGGATATAGACAATCTGGATTGCCTGATTTTGTACTGGACAATTTACCAAACAATAAATTTCTAATTGAAATGGCTCGTGAAGAGGCTATTAAGGTTGTTAGTAATGATCCCGATTTAAAAGAAAACATAGTTTTAAGGAATATACTAATTGATAATTCTGATAATAAATTCATTCATGATTTCTTGAATTGAAAACTATTATTGTCATTTTTTAAATATATGCAAGTATAAATCAATTGCAAATTTTAATTGAAAATTTGGAATAAAATACCAATTAAAGAGAATGGAGATAAATTAATAGCTATACCTAGCTACTTAAACTTTTTTGATCCGCATCCTTACTCTCATTTAGGAGCACCTTACAAAGATAAAACTTCTATTTGGAAATTAAGAAAGGAGGTTGTAAATAGATTAGTAAAGGTAAATGATTATTTGATATCTCAAAATAGTTTTTCCCTTTTAATTTATGACAGTTGGCGCCCTTTAGAAGTCCAAGAATTTATGTTTAAAAGAACATTTTTATTAGAGTGCGAAAAATTAAATATTGATGCTCCTATAAAAAATATGAAATCTTATCCATCTATTTTAAAAAAAGTTGAAAAATTTTGGGCATATCCTTCTTTTGATTCTAAGTGTCCACCCCCTCACTCAACTGGTGGAGCATTGGATGTATGTTTATCTGATAAACGAGGAAATCTTGTTGGAATGGGAAGTCAAGTTGATCAAATGGATGAGACTTCAAAACCTGATTTTTACGAAAACATGAAGAATAAAGAAGCAATTATTTGGAATAGTAGAAGAAATCTATTAAGGGAAATTATGAATAAATTTGGGTTTGCTCAACATCCAAATGAATGGTGGCATTTTAGTTATGGTGATCAATTATGGGCTTGGAAAAATAAAAAAGCAAATGCCCTTTATGGAAAAATTTAAATTCTATTTAATTTCATTTAGTAAATTTAAAATAGAACTTTCATCTTGTGTATTTATAAAATCTCCAAAATCTAAATCTTTACTACTTTTCCAATATTCAAATAATGGTTGAAGAGTTTTTTCTAAATCGTTTAGCTCCATTCTTTGTAGGAATGGTTTCGCCAACCTTTGTAGATTCTTACTTCCCCCCAACCATAATTGGTATTTGTTTTGCCCACTTCCTACAAGTGCTAATTCCGCCATGTAAGGCCTTGTACATCCATTCGGACAACCCGTCATTCTAAATAATATTGTCTTTTCTATTTTTAGATCTAATAGTAATTTTTCAATCCTTTTAAGTACCTCAGGTAAAATTCTTTCTGCTTCAGTCATCGCAAGACCACAAAGAGGTAAAGCTGGACATGCCAAGGCATGCCTTTGTATTTCATTAATGTTATCTAAATTGTCGTATCCAATTTTTGATAATGCTTTTTTAATTTGAGTTTTGTTTTTATTAGCGATATTACAAAGTAAGATATCTTGATTAGGTGTGAGTCTTAAATCAAGATTATATTTTTTTACGATACTAGTAATTGTATTTTTCTTTTCTCCGGATAATCTCCCCGATAATAAAGGTAAACCTACGAAATAAGAGGTCTTATTTTGTTTATGCCAACCTAGATAATCAATAAGAACTTGATTGGGTTCTTTTCTGATTTTTTTAATTTCTTTTTTGAAGTACTTTTCTATAAGCAACTTTTTAAACCATTTAATACCTTTTCTATGAAGAAGGTATTTCATTCTTGAATTTTTTCTTGATTTTCTGTCTCCATAATCTCTTTGAATAGCCACAATACTTTGTATTAATTCATAAATATCTTCTTTCTCTACATATCCCAAAGGGTCTGCAATTCTTGCAAAAGTTTCTTCATTATTATGAGTACGACCCATACCTCCTCCAACATAAAAATTGCAGCCTTCTAAATCTCCATCTTTGGAGGTGAATGCCACTATTCCAATATCATTGGAAAGAAGATCAACGGAATTATCTCCAGGAACAGTAACGGCACATTTAAATTTTCTAGGTAAATAAGATGAACCATAGAGAGGTTCATCTTTTACTCCACTAAAAACATTATCTTTAAATTGTAATTTTCTAATATCTTCAATTTCTTTGTCAGGTTTTATTGTATATTCTAAATCTCCATCTGCCCAAAGCTCTAAAAATGTACCCTGACCGGCGACAGGTGTAAGAAGGTCAGCGACCTTAACCGCTAATGCTCTTGCTATTTTGTATTCTGACGATTCAAATGGCGCGGCTGGAGCCATAACATTTCTATTTATGTCCCCACATGCAGCTAATGTTGAGCCCATTGAATTAACAATAGTCCTAATAACCTCCTTTAGGTTCTCCTTTCTAATTCCATGCATTTGGAAAGCTTGTCTAGTAGTAGCCCGTAGAGATCCATTACCAAGTTTGTCAGATAATTCATCTAAAGATAAAAATAATTTTCCAGGAATTTCTCCCCCTGGACTTCTTAATCTCAGCATCATTTGCCAATCTTTGCTCTTTCCAGGTTTTCTATTCTCTCTATTATCCTGTTGGTAACTTCCATGAAATTTCAACAACTGAACTGCATCATTAGTAAAATGATCACTGCCATTAATTAATTCAGTAGCAAGTGGTTCTTTAAGATATTGGCTACTTTTTTTAAATTCTTCAAATTTAGATACTTCTAATCCATTTGCTAAACAAACAGTTTCTTCTTTAGCTGCAGCTTTTTTCTTTTTTACTTTCTCAACCTTGATCAAAGGACCAAAACATATCTCTTTTTATACATTAGCGAAAAGCTTATTTAACCGGTAGTAAATTATAGTTATATTAGTCATAATTTTTTCTTGTCTAAATATCTACTTGAGATAGGAACAGAAGAGTTGCCAGCAAATTTTTCTCATTCTGTTCTTAATCAATTTAACTCTCTAATAGAATTTGAATTTGATAAAAAACTTATCAAATACAAGCGTATTTTTTGCACTTCTACACCAAGGAGAATAGTCCTCTTTTTAGATGGATTGGTTGATTATGCTGAAGATAATTCGATTATAAGAAAGGGTCCTAAAGCAATTTCTGCATTTGTAAATGGAGATCCAACTAATGCTGCAATTGGTTTTGCTAATAGTTTAGGTATAAATGTAGATGATCTAGAAATAAAAAATACAGAAAAGGGCGAGTTCGTTTTCGGGAAGACAGTTGAGAAAGGAGAATCTACAAGGAAATCTTTGTCTTTGATAATTCCAAAAGCAATAAAGAATTTACAGGGTCCTAGATTTATGAAGTGGGGCTATGGTAACTTTAAATTTTCAAGGCCTATTAGGTGGGTTGTCTCACTCTACAATGATGAAATTCTTGACTTTGAATTGGATGAATGTGATCCTGAGATTGTTATAGGCAATAAATCAAAAAGTCATAGACTAATTAATCAAGATATTAAAATTTATAATCCTGATAATTATTTCGAATTAATGACTGATAATAGAGTATTAGTTAATCGAACAGATAGAAAAGAAAAAATTTTAAAAATTATAAATCAATCATCTGAATTACTAGATTTAAAGCCCGATCTTTCTGAGGAGTTACTTAACGAATTAACAGATTTAGTTGAGTCACCAGATTTAATTATAGGTAAATTTAGTGAAGAATTTCTTGATATACCAGTTGAAGTCCTTTCTACTGTTATGAAGACTCATCAAAGGTATATTCCACTTTTTCAAAAAGATAAAACTTTCTCTAAATTAGACTTAAGCTCTGAAGAAATAATAAGTACAAATTTCTTCATAATCTCAAATGGCCTTAGTGAAGCTAATAAGAATATTGCTAAAGGTAATGAAAAGGTTTTAAAGGCCAGATTCTCTGATGCAAAGTTTTTTGTAGAAACTGATAAAAAAGTATCTTCAAATGAAAGAAATCAAAAACTTAAATCTGTTTCTTATTTGAAAGGTATGGGCAATGTTTTCCAGAGAGTGGAGAGAATTGAGGACGTGACAAAAATGGTTTTTAAATGCTTAAATGATGAATCTTTAGATATTAATAAATTAATAGAAGCTGCTAAATACTGTAAGAATGACTTATCTAGTGAAATTGTTTATGAATTCCCAGAGTTGCAAGGAATAATGGGAGGTAAATATCTTAAAAATGAAGGTTTTAGCGAAGAAGTTTGTTTGGCTGTATCAGAACATTATTTGCCTTCTTTTTATAAAGATAATTTGCCTTCTTCAAAATATGGAGCAATAGTTTCCCTCTCAGATAAGATTGAAACGTTAATTAGTATTTTTATTTCTGGTAAACGACCAACTGGATCTTCTGACCCTTATGCATTAAGAAGAAATTTAAATGGAGTGATTAAAATAATTTGGGATTTTGATCTTGATTTATCTTTAGAAAAGATATTTGATGAGCTTCTTGATTTGTGGAAGATTTCATTGCCTAATCTGAATTTTATAAAACAGAAAGTTTTAGATGATTTAATTGAGTTTTTAATTCAAAGAATTATTAGTCACCTTGAAGAAATTCTGCTAGATAAAGAAATCGTTAAAGCAATATGTTCCTCAGATGAACTTTATAAACAAAGAATAATAAATATTGTTGATTTAAAAAATAGAATTAAATGTATTGCTCTTTTAAAAGAAAAAGATGAGTTTGAAAAAATTCAGAATGTAATTACAAGGGTTAGCAAATTAGCAAATAGAGGTAATTTAGATAAAGATATTTTATCATTAAAAAATTATGTCACACCTGATCTTTTTGAAAAAGAGTGCGAATCAAAAGTTTTTAAATTTGTTGGAGAATTAGAAAAGCTTTTTTCCTCAGACAATTTTGACTATATGAAACTTCTGACTTTGTTTGAAAATAATGCTAACAATATTAAGGATTTGTTCGATAATGAAAATGGCATTTTAGTAATGTCAGATGATCTAAAAATAAGAAATAATCGACTTAATTTACTAAGTCTTATTAGAAATTATTCCTTAAGAATTGCTGACTTTACCCTTTTGAACTCTTAACTTTAATGCCACCTTTAATTGAATAGTTTTTAAGCATTTTTTCAACTTCTTTTTCTTCTCTTACAGCACTATCAACAGGTTTGTAATTTAATGGCGCAAGTGCTTTCCCTCTTAAAATTGATCCTAAAGTAAGCATCGTAAGTTTAATTTGTTGTATTGGTTTCATTGCGACAACTTTTTTGTATAAATAACTATCAAACGTGAGTCTTTGAACATCCATATCATCACACATCTCTACAAAAGCTTCTCTGGCCGAATCATTTCTGTAAAAAATATTTTGTAGAATTTCTAGTACCTTATATGTTGCTCCATATTTTTTATCCCATTTTTTTAAGTAATTCTTTAAATCGTTTTCTGAAGGGATAACCTCTCCATTTTTTGAAGATTCAACAATTTCTTCTGCACACATTCTTCCGCTCTTTGCAGCAAAATATATTCCTTCACCAGAACTCTTAGTAACATAACCAGCCGCATCTCCTACTAAAGCCATTCTTCCAACAACTCTTCTAGGCCTTGGGTGCTCAGGAATGGGATGAGCCTCAACTTTTATAACCTCACCATTTACAAGCCTTTTTTTTGCTCTATTCCTTACTCCTTCCTGAAGACCCTTTATTAATAATTGATTTTTCTGCATTGTCCCTGTTCCTACTGCTACATGGTCATATTTAGGGAATACCCACCCATAAAAATCAGGAGAAACATCTGTTCCTACATACATTTCAGCAAGGTCCTCATAGTAACTCATTTCTTTTTTTGGTAATTTAATTCTTTCCTGAAATGCTATAGCCACTTTGTAATCCCCTGCATCCATAGCTTTAGCAACTCTGCTATTGGCTCCATCTGCCCCAATTAAAATATCAACTGTAATTTCTTTCAGTTCTGCTTTCTTTTCTCCAGAAGAATAATCAGAATATGTAAGTTTATATGGTCCTTGGTTGTTGTTTCCTGTGTCAATTGAAGTAACTAATCCATTTATTAAGGTAGCTCCAAGATCAGCAGCCCTGTTTCTCATGAAAGCATCCATGACTTCTCTTCTGCACATTCCTATAAATTCATTATCACTTTTCCCGTAAACCTTATCTAAACTTATATCTACTTCTCTATTTGAAGGAGAAATCATTCGCATATGTCTTACTTTCCTGTCGATAATTGACTCTGGCAAGTCAAATTCTTCTACCATGCAAAGAGGAATTGCTCCACCACAGGGTTTGGCATTGTCTAATTTTCTCTCAAAAAGCCAAGTTTGTATTCCAGATTTAGCAAGTATTTCAGCAGCACATGAACCACTCGGACCTCCACCGATAACAGCAACTCTCAACATATTAAAAAAAGATAAAACTGTATATAAAAACTACATCTTTTTTGCTTATAAAAGTGCATTTCTTAAAATAATAGTTAATATCGAAATATGTTTTTTCAAGAATACTATTAATTTTGGAAAGAGAAGAACATATAAATCAAGTATTAGATATCCCTTTTGCTAAAAGAAGATACTTAAAGAATTCCAATTCCAAATTATTTGTCAGAACATTATTAATTTCACCTTTTCTGGTATTCTTTTTTTCATTTGCTGGATTCACATTGAATCGTTTTGTTAGTAATGAAGATAAAAGACTTTTGGGTCATTTACCATATCCGCAAATATCTAAAGATAAATTGGTTTTTATTGAACCCAATATTAAAGTTCATATTGATATGCGTGAATCTCTTCTGAAGATGAGGGAAGAGGCAAAAAAGGATGGTGTATATTTGGTCTTCTTAAGTGGTTATAGATCAACAAATTTGCAAAAAGATATTTTTTATTCTTTAAAGTCTATTAGAAATCAAATAGCCTCAGAAAGAGCTAGAGTATCAGCCCCTCCAGGATATTCTGAGCATAGTACTGGTTTTGCAATTGATATTGGGGATTATATGCAAAGAGACACAGACTTTGAAGTTGAATTTGAGGATACTGACGCTTTTAAATGGCTTCAAAGACATGCGGCTAAGTATCACTTTAAGTTATCCTTTAACAAAAATAATAAATATATTGATTACGAACCCTGGCATTGGAGGTATGAGGGCTCAATAGAAGCTTTGAAAGTTTTCGAAAATTCAAATAGAAAATCTATGTAATTTGAGGTGATAAATAATTTATTCAATATTTTTATATTTTCCAAATTCTTAAATGAGAATTTCTCATAATAAGCATTCTTTGAGTTAGCCTTAATATAATTACTAAATTTGTTTTTATAGATTTATAAATGTCATCTTCAATAAAAGAAATTAGAAATGTAGCAATCATCGCTCACGTTGATCATGGGAAAACAACTCTTGTGGATGCATTGTTATCTCAATCAGGAATATTTAGGGATAATGAAGTGGTTCCTACATGTGTAATGGATTCTAATGATCTCGAGAGAGAGAGAGGAATCACAATACTTTCAAAGAATACTGCTGTTAATTACAAAAACACCAGAATTAATATTATCGATACTCCAGGTCATGCTGATTTTGGAGGAGAGGTTGAAAGGGTTTTAGGTATGGTTGATGGATGTTTATTAATAGTTGATGCAAATGAAGGACCAATGCCTCAAACAAGATTTGTTTTAAAAAAGGCATTAGAAAAAGGACTTAGACCCATAGTTTTCGTAAATAAAATTGATAGACCCAGAGTAATACCAGAAATAGCAATCGATAAAGTTCTTGATTTGTTTTTAGAATTAGGTGCTGATGATGATCAATGCGATTTTCCATATCTTTTTGGAAGTGGTCTGTCAGGATTCGCAAAAGAAGAAATGGAATTAAATAGTGACAATATGATGCCTCTATTTGAAGCTATTCTGAGACATGTACCACCTCCTGTTGGAGACTCAGAAAAGCCATTTCAGTTGCAAATTACAACATTGGATTATTCTGACTTCTTAGGGAGGATTGTAATCGGTAAAATACATAATGGAACTATAAAAAATGGTCAGCAAGCTAGTTTAATTAAAGAGAATGGAAAAACCATTAAGGGTAAAGTTAGTAAGTTATTAGGATTCGAGGGATTACAAAGAATTGATATAAATGAGGCTTTTGCAGGAGATATTGTGGCTATCTCAGGATTCGATGACGTAAATATTGGAGAAACGATAGCTTGCCCTGATTCTCCTCATCCTCTTCCTTTAATAAAGGTTGATGAACCTACTCTAAATATGACTTTCGTTGTAAATGATTCCCCTTTCGCAGGTAAAGAAGGAAAATTTGTTACTAGTAGACAATTAAAAAATAGATTAGAGAGAGAGCTTTTAACAAATGTAGCTCTAAGGGTAGAAGAAACTGATTCTCCAGATAGATTTTCTGTTTCAGGAAGAGGAGAACTACATTTGGGGATTTTGATTGAAACTATGAGAAGAGAGGGATTTGAATTCCAGATTTCACAACCGCAAGTTATATTTAGGGAAATTGATAATGTTCAATGTGAACCTATAGAGACTTTAGTTTTAGATGTTCCTGAAGTTTCAGTTGGTTCTTGTATCGAAAAACTTGGATCAAGAAAGGCTGAGATGAAAAATATGCAGACAACTTCAGATGGAAGAACTCAACTAGAATTTCTTGTGCCATCAAGAGGACTGATTGGGTTTCGTGGTGAATTTGTTCGCATAACCAGAGGAGAAGGTATAATGAGTCACTCTTTTTATGAATACAAGCCTAAATCTGGAGACTTTGAAACAAGGAGAAACGGAGTACTTATTGCTTTTGAAGAAGGCGTGGCAACATTCTACGCATTAAAAAATGCTGAAGATAGAGGGGTTTATTTTATTAAACCCGGAGTAAAAGTTTACAAAGGCATGATAATTGGAGAGAATAACAGGCCACAAGATTTAGAGTTGAATATATGCAAAACTAAGCAATTGACTAATATGAGATCTGCTGGCGCTGAAGAACTTGATACTTTGCAGTCTCCAGTGGAGATTACCCTTGAAAGAGCACTCGAATATATAGGCCCCGATGAAATGTTAGAAGTAACACCAGATTCAATAAGAATGAGAAAGCTAAATAAGAAGAAAAATCTTAAAAATTAAATATTATGAATGAAGAAAACACAAAAAGTTTTCAAGATTCCCTTTATTTTGCTTTAAATCTCTTTAATGATCAGAAATGGTATGAAGCTCATGATGCTTTTGAAGATATATGGAATACTGTTGACGGAGATCAAAGACAAGTTATTCAAGGAATACTTCAAGTATCAGTCTCACAATTTCACTTAAGTAAAGGCAATTTAAATGGAGCCACTATTCTGCTTGGTGAAGGTTTAGGTAGGATAAAAAATAGGAAAAATATTAATTTAGGAATTGATCTTGATTCTTTTTGTAAATGTTTAGAGGTTTTGTTAATAAAGCTTCAATATAAAGAGAAGCTAAATGAGGATGATAGACCCTATTTAAAGCGTGTTTGAATTTTTTACAAGTTATTCTAGTAAAATTAAAGCAGAAGAAATTATCTACTTCTTATAGAAAAAATGTTTAAATTTGTTTTAGAATTAAATATATTGTCTTTATGAAATCAAGATAATTTTGCAGTTTTAAGAAAAATGAGTTTAAGAATTAAAAACGTATCTTTGACCATTGAAGGAAGATTAATAGTTGATGATGTTTCAATAACAGTTAACCCAGGAGAAGTCGTTGGTCTTATGGGACCTAATGGCGCTGGGAAAACTACGACTTTTAATCTTGCAGTAGGAAATCTAAAGCCTGAAAAAGGTGATATTTTGATGAATAATAAATACATTACAAATTTGCCTCTGCATTCTAGAGCGAGAAAAGGTTTGGGATATTTAACTCAGGAGGCAAGTATCTTTAGAGATCTCACAGTTAAGGAAAATATTGATATGGCTTTGCAAAACTCATCGTCTAGTTCTGCAGTAATACGAAATAGGAGAGAGAAAATAATTAATGAATTCAATTTAAATAATTTTGTAGGTAATTTTGGTTTTCAACTTTCGGGAGGAGAAAGAAGGAGGTGTGAAATAGCTAGAGCGCTTTCTGTTGGGAGAAAAGGTCCTAAATATTTATTATTAGACGAACCATTTGCAGGAATAGACCCTTTAGCAGTTAATGATTTAAAGAAACTTATTCTTAAATTAAGTAATACTGGAGTTGGTATTCTTATTACAGACCATAATGTAAGAGAGACCCTTTTAATAACTAATAAGTCATATGTTATTAGCGAGGGAAGAATTTTAGCTTATGGATCATCAAATGAATTAGCAAATGATGCGATAGTGAAAAAATATTATTTAGGTGATAATTTTCAACTTTGAAAGCCTAACTAAATATATTAAAACGTTATTATTAAAAGTTTACTCATTTATTATTGATTTAAATTATTATTGGATTTTTAATAGAAATTAAATTAGGTTTATTATCCTTAAAATGATATTTAATAATGTTTTAAAAAATTTAATATATGATCCTGTATCTACTATAGGACTTTTAGTTTTTTATATTCTTTTAATTAACCTACCAATATCTTTATTTAATCTTTTTACTAAAAAATCATCTTTTATTGTTCGAATTCTTACTATTTTAGTAAATCTTTTCATAGCTTTACAATTAATCTTTAGATGGTCTATCTCTGGACATTTTCCAATAAGTAATTTATATGAATCACTTTATTTTCTTGTTTGGGGAATCTCTTTGGGACAGTTGTTAATTGAGAGGGAATTTCAGTCTCCAATTATTCCTTCAATAGCTATACCAATTGAGTTGCTGACTATTGCTTTTGCCTGTTTTGTTTTACCTGAAGATTTGAAATTATCATCTAATTTGGTACCTGCATTAAGATCTAGTTGGTTAATTATGCATGTAAGTGTTGTAATGCTTAGTTATGCAGCTCTTATTATTGGTTCTCTGCTTTCAGCTTCTGTATTATTTATCAATAAAAATCAACCTCTACAAATAAGAAGTAGTTCTACAGGTATAGGCGGATTTAAAATATCAAATTCATATGCTTTGAAAAACATAATACAGCCTATTGAATTTTCGCATTCAGAAGAATTAGATACATTAAGTTATAGATCAATTTTGATAGGGTTTGTTCTTTTAACTCTTGGTTTGATTTCTGGTGCTGTTTGGGCCAATGAGGCCTGGGGAACTTGGTGGAGTTGGGATCCAAAAGAAACATGGGCATTTATTACATGGTTGTTTTACGCTGCCTATCTTCATATGAGAATTAGTAAAGGTTGGCAAGGTAGAAGACCAGCATTGCTAGCCACGACTGGCTTCTTTATTGTCTTGATATGTTATGTAGGAGTAAATTTTCTAGGTATTGGCTTACATAGTTATGGCTGGATTTTTGGGTAGTGAAATCGATTTTTATTTATTTTTATTGAGGTTCTGAAATTACCTTTCCAAGTTGCGCATCTTTTGCAACTTTTCTTAAATCATCACAACCTTCTTTTAAAGAAGGATAAGCAAACATTCCACTTCCTGCAATGAAGCAATTTGCACCTGCTTCTGCACATTGTGAAATCGTCCAATTTGCTTTTATCCCGCCATCAACTTCAATATCCACATTTAAATTCTTTTCAATAACAAATTTTCTTATTTTTCTGATTTTATTTAACATCGTTGGTATATATGCTTGCCCTCCAAAACCTGGATTAACTGTCATGACCAAAACATGATCAACCATGTCCATAATGTTTTCTATCATTTCAAATGGTGTATGAGGATTTAATGCAACAGAAGGAGATCCTCCAAGGTCTCTTATCCTTCCCAGAACTCTATGCAGATGTATGTTGGATTCCGCATGTGCAATTACGACACCAGGCTCTCCATTAGCACCTTTTGTGGCTTTAACATAAGATTCAAGCATCGTTTCACAGTTATATTGACTTACCATTAATTGGGTTTCAAAAGGGACGTTACAATATTTTCTACATGCGGCAATCATTTCCGGTCCGAATGTGAGATTAGGGACGAAATTCCCATCCATAACATCAAATTGAATTCTATCAACTCCTGCTTCTTCAAGTTCTTTTACACATCCACCCATGTTCGCCCAATCAGCTGGTAGGACGGAAGGGATTATTTGAATTGGTCTATTAGCACCATCTGAATTTGTTTGATTAGGCTCGGTCATTTTATTTTTAAAATATTTAATAAAGATACTATATTTAGTTGTTTATTCCTAATTTAAAGTCATGGCCTGATAAAGTAACAGCTGTAAAGAGTTAAAAAAAGCTTATTAGCAGAATAATTCTCATAAAAATGCAATTTTTATGAGAACATACTTTAAACCTCTAAGAAAAAACTTTAAAAATTTAATTGTGAATCAAACTTTAATTCAAGAAATTCTCGAAGTAGTCGAGCAGGCCGCAATCGCATCAGCGAAACTTACAGGACTTGGTCAAAAAGATGAAGCTGATGCTGCTGCTGTTGAAGCAATGAGATTGCGAATGGGCAAAATTGAGATGAAAGGGAAAATAGTTATTGGAGAAGGTGAACGTGATGAGGCACCTATGCTTTATATCGGTGAAGAAGTTGGAAGTGGTAGTGGTCCAGGAGTTGATTTTGCTGTGGATCCTTGTGAGGGGACTAATCTATGTGCTAATAACCAACGTGGATCAATGGCAGTTTTAGCTGCTTCTGATACAGGAGGGCTATTTAATGCGCCTGATTTTTATATGAATAAACTAGCAGCACCACCAGCGGCTAAAGGAAAGGTAGATATTAGAAATTCTGCTACTGAGAATTTAAAGATTCTAAGTAGTTGCTTAGATCTCTCAATTAGCGAGCTTACAGTAGTTGTGATGGATAGAACTAGGCATAAGGACTTAATTAGAGAGATACGTCAATGTGGAGCAAAAGTTCAACCCATTTCTGATGGAGATGTTCAGGCAGCAATTGCCTGTGGATTTGCTGGAACCGGAACACATTGCTTAATGGGAATTGGCGCAGCTCCAGAGGGCGTAATTTCAGCGGCTGCAATGAGAGCTTTGGGAGGTCATTTTCAAGGACAGCTGGTATATGACCCAGCAATTGCTCAAACATCTGAGTGGGCAGATTACACAAAAGAAGGAAATATCAAGCGTCTAAATGAGATGGGCATAACTGATATAGATAAAATTTATGAGGCTAACGAACTTGCGTCTGGAGAAAATGTTGTTTTCGCTGGAAGTGGAATAACTGACGGATTGTTATTTGATGGTGTTAAATTTGAGAAGGATTGCGTTAGAACGAGTAGTCTAGTAATTAGTACTTTAGATAGTACTGCTCGATTCACTAATACAATACATATAAAAGACGGTGCAAAGAGCATCAGCCTCTAACAATTACTAATTGATTATATGCATATTGTTGTCGTCGGACTAAGTCATCGCACGGCACCTGTCGAAGTGCGTGAGAAGTTAAGTATCCCTGATCAATCGATCCCAGAATCATTGAAAGCATTGAAAGCTTTCAATGATGTCTTGGAGGTCTCTATTTTAAGTACTTGTAATAGATTAGAAATCTATGCGCTTGTTAAAGATAAGAATCTTGGTATTTCATCTATTAAAGAATTTATTTCAGAATATTCTGGAGTAATTTTTGAAGATTTAAATCCTCATCTTTTCGATTTTAAACAAGAAGAGGCAGTCTTACATTTAATGAAAGTATCGGCTGGCTTAGATAGCCTTGTTTTAGGTGAAGGTCAAATTCTTTCGCAAGTAAAAAAAATGATGCGATTAGGTCAGGAGAATCAATCTACAGGGCCTATACTCAATAGATTATTAAGTCAATCAGTTAGTACAGGTAAAAAAGTTAGATCTGAAACTAATTTAGGAACTGGTGCTGTATCAATAAGTTCCGCAGCGGTAGAACTGGCTCAGTTGAAAATTGGTCAGGAAAATGGTGTTGATGGTCTAGTAACTTTGGAATCAGAAAAAGTTCTTGTTGTTGGAGCTGGTCGTATGAGTAGACTTTTAATTACTCATTTGAAATCTAAAGGTTGTCATGAATTAATTCTTATCAATAGAAATATTGATAGAGCAAGAAATCTTGCTGGAGATTTCCCAGATCTTAAAATTCTCTGTAAAGGTTTAAATGAATTAAACGATAATATATCAATATCCTCTCTGGTTTTTACAAGTACGGCCTCCGAAGAGCCATTGATTGATTTAGAAAGAGTTAAAAAAATAAAATTAAATAACAAACTTAAATTTATTGATATTGGTGTACCAAGAAATATTTCTAGTGATGTTAAACAACATCAGTTTGTTAAGTCTTATGATGTTGACGACTTGCAAGAGGTTGTTTCTAGGAATCAAGAATTCAGACAAAAAATAGCACTAGAAGCTGAATCGTTAGTGGATGAAGAGAGAATTATTTTTTTAGAATGGTGGGCGAGTTTAGAAGCTGTCCCTGTTATAAATAAACTGAGATCAGATTTGGAATTAATTAGAAAGGAAGAACTTCAAAAAGCTCTTAGTAGAATGGGACCTGATTTTTCTGCCCGCGAAAGAAAAGTGGTAGAAGCTCTTACGAAAGGAATCATTAATAAGATTCTACATACTCCTGTCACGAAATTAAGAAGTCCTCAGTCAAGAGAGGAAAGACAAGCTTCATTGAAAATCGTAGAAAAATTGTTTTCTTTAGTAGATGAAGAGCAAATTAATTAAGAATTTTGCATTTATATTAAGTTTTTCATGTGTTTTTTTGAAATACCTTTAAAAACTGACCATTCCTCTTTCTAAATTTGCACATAATCGGTTACTTTTAATAGTTGTATATACCTCCATGTAGATTGTATGAAGCGTGTGTTGGCAATCATCCTCGGAGGAGGAAAAGGTTCTAGACTTTATCCCTTAACTAAAATGAGGGCTAAACCTGCTGTTCCATTAGCAGGAAAATATCGTTTAATTGATATACCAATTAGTAATTGTATTAATTCAGGTATTGAAAAAATGTACGTATTGACTCAGTTCAATAGTGCATCACTTAATAGGCATATAGCAAGAACTTACAATCTAAATGGCCCTTTTGGTCAAGGATTTGTAGAGGTATTAGCTGCCCAACAGACTCCTGAAAGTCCAAAATGGTTCGAAGGTACTGCAGATGCTGTAAGAAAATATCAATGGTTATTTCAAGAATGGGATGTTGATGAGTATTTAATATTGTCAGGTGATCAACTTTACAGAATGGATTACAGTTTATTCGTTCAGCATCATAGAGATAATAATTCTGATTTAACTGTCGCTGCATTACCTGTAGATGAAGCTCAAGCTGAAGGCTTTGGGCTTATGAGAACAGATGATTTAGGAAATATTAAAGAATTCAGTGAAAAGCCTACTGGAGAAAAATTGAAAGCGATGGCTGTAGATACCTCACAATTTGGCTTAACTAAGGAATCAGCCTCAGAAAAACCATATCTTGCTTCAATGGGCATTTATGTTTTTAGTAGAAATACCCTTTTTGATCTTTTAAACAAGTTTCCTACTTATACAGATTTTGGTAAAGATATAATTCCTGAAGCTCTTCTTAGGGGAGATACTTTAAAGAGTTATGTATTTAATGATTACTGGGAAGATATTGGAACTATTGGAGCATTTTTTGAATCTAATTTAGCTCTAACTCAGCAACCGAAACCTCCGTTTAGCTTTTATGATGAAAAATTTCCAATTTATACAAGGCCAAGATTTCTTCCTCCTTCAAAACTTGTAGATGCTCAAATTACTGATTCAATAGTTTGTGAAGGAACAATTTTGAAGTCATGCAGTATTTTGCATTGTGTTTTAGGGGTAAGGAGTAGGATTGAAAGTGATTCTGTTCTTGAGGACACATTGGTAATGGGTGCGGATTTCTTTGAGTCACCTGAAGAGAGAGTTGAATTAAGAAAAGGAGGTGGAACTCCTCTTGGGGTAGGAGAGGGAACAACAGTTAAAAGAGCTATTTTAGATAAGAACACAAGGATAGGCGATAATGTAGTAATAATAAATAAAGATCGAGTAGAAGAGGCTGATAAGCCAGAGCTAGGATTTTATATTAGAAATGGAATCGTAGTAGTAGTAAAGAATGCAACTATCGCAAATGGAACTATTATTTAATTCCTTTTCGATCGTTTTTCGCTGACATAAGTAGTTTTTTTTGAGCAATTTTCTAAAGTTGCATGCAAACTATATTTATTGAGTTTTTTATTATTTATGTCCAAGGCACATTTTGGTTTAATCGGTCTTGGAGTTATGGGTGAAAATTTAGTACTTAATGCAGAAAGTAATGGATTTTCTAGTGTTGTTTTTAATAGAACCTATTCAAAAACCGAAGAATTTTTAAAGGGTAGAGGTCTAGGGAAGAATATAGAGGGAGCTAAAACCCTTCAAGAATTTGTAAGTAAGCTTGAGAGACCTAGAAGAATTTTAATGATGGTAAAAGCAGGATCTGCAACTGATGCTGTTATTGATAATATTTCTGGGTATCTAGAGGAAGGTGATTTATTAATTGATGGTGGTAATTCTCAGTTTAAAGATACAGAAAGAAGAGTAAATACTCTGGAAAGTAAAAGCTTCGGATACATAGGAATGGGAGTTTCTGGCGGCGCTAAAGGGGCTCTTGAAGGACCAAGTATGATGCCTGGTGGGACTAAGGCCTCTTATGATGCAATTGAAAGTTTATTAACTAAGATGGCAGCCAAAGTTGAAGATGGACCATGTGTTGCATATGTTGGGCCAGGAGGGTCAGGTCATTTTGTTAAAACTGTTCATAATGGAATCGAATACGGAATTGAACAGATACTTGCAGAAGCTTATGACCTTATGAAAAGGGTTAAAGGTATGGATTGTACAAAGATGTCGGAAGTTTTTGGTATCTGGAATAATACTGATGAATTATCATCATATTTGGTTGAGATAACAGAGATATGTCTTAGAACAAAGGATGAGATAACAGGCGATGATGTTGTCGAAAAAATATTAGATAAAGCCGGACAAAAAGGCACTGGACTATGGACTGTTGTTAGCGCATTAGAGCTTGGTGTATCAGTTCCGACAATTTATGCTTCTTTAAATGCCAGGGTAATGAGTTCTCTTAAAGCTCAACGTATTGAAATTGAAAAAACTATGCAAACTCAGGAAATAGAAGATTTTGATTTAGGAGATATTTCAAATGGGATGAAACCTCTTTTTGATGCTGTTGTTCTAGCGACTATAGCTAGTTATGCCCAGGGAATGGACATATTAAGAGAAGCATCTTCGGTATACAATTATGGTTTAAATATGCCATCAATTGCTCAAATATGGAAAGGTGGTTGCATTATTAGATCAAAATTACTAAGTAAAATACAAGATGCATATAACAAAAATCCTAATTTAAAAAATTTAATTTTTGATGAATGGTTCAATAATGAAATAGCAACAAGATTAGATAACTTAGCCAACGTAGTATCCTTATCTACAAAAGCAGGAATACCAGTACCATGTCTATCAAGTACGTTAGATTATTTTAATAGTTATAGAACAAATAGGCTCCCACAGAATTTGGTTCAAGCAATGAGAGATTGCTTTGGATCTCATACTTATGAAAGAATTGATAAAGAGGGAAGTTTTCATACTGAATGGGTGAAATGATTGAAAAAATTAAAAATGGATATTCCCTAAACATATACAAAGATAAGTCAGAATTATCTTCAGCAGTTTTTAAGTATATAGAGAGCCAAATTATTCAAACACTAAAGAATAAAGACAGATTTCAATTTTGTGTTAGTGGAGGTTCAACTCCTAAGTCTGTTTATCAGCGTCTCTCAAGAAGTGATATTTGTTGGGAAAAGGTTGATGTTTTTTTGGGAGATGAAAGATGTGTTGATCCAGATTCAGAATTAAGTAATTCTCTAATGTTGAAAAATTCATTGCTAACTAATTATGGAGCAAAAGCCTTTTTTTACGAAATATTTAGTGACTTAAAAACTAATGAAGAAGCCATAAAAAAACTATTTATTTCTAAACTATTAGAAAAATGTGGAACAAACCCACCAGCTTTCGATTTAACTTTATTAGGACTAGGAGATGATGGTCATACAGCTTCACTTTTCCCTTATCAACCGAATAATAATGTGGATGATTTTGTTATCTTTAACGAAGGTAAAGGATTAAAAAGAATTTCATTGACTCCAAAAGTTTTTTTGGCTTCTTCAAAGATAATATTTTTGGTTAGTGGGGCATCTAAAAAACTAGCTCTTAAGAGATTGTTAGATGAAAAAGAGTCTAACGATAGAACTCCCTCAAAATTAATTAAATCTAGTAATCAAATTTCAATATTTTGTGATCAAGAATCAGCAAAAGAATTTTTAATTTAGTTAAAGTCTATTAATAATCTTTATCAATTAATGAATAAGAAAAAATTTTTATTTTATAAAAATGATTTTAATGGTTGGGAAACACTAAATGATACGGTTATGGGAGGATCAAGTTCGGCTTTTTGTGAAGTTTCAGATTCTGGGTTGTTATTAAAAGGTAATATTGTTGAAAAAGACGGAGGGTTTATTAGTTGTAGATCAGCTATCTTCAAACCTTCTTTAAACGTTAATGAATATGAATCCTTTGAGTTAAATATTGATGGGAAGGGAAGAACGTTTAAATTTGCAGTCGCTTGTGAAGATGATTTCCTTGGTTTTACCGAATTTATTCCAGGTGGTCTTAGATGGATTAAATCATTCCCAACAAAAAAGATCGGAACAACAAAGATTCAAATTCCTTTTATTTCACTTAATCCCTCATTAAGAGCTAATAAGGTTCGATTCCCATTTAAATTCAAACCATCTAAAATTAAAAGATTGCAACTCCTCTACTCCAAGTTTGGTGATGATGGCCTTTTGAATAATGAATTTAAGGCGGGTTCAATTAAAGTCTTAATAAAATCAATAAGTGTTATTTGAAAATTCCCAAGAGAATATCGAAGGCTTAATTGCTAAATCAGCTGATTTAACAAATAAACCTTTTCTTCACTCTGTTGTAAAAATAAACGGTAAATACGAAATGGGTGAAGAAGATAACGATTTAACAGTTAATATTTTATGTAGAGATAAAGAAGGCAAAAGATTAGAAATTTATGATCTTGAATTAGAACTTTTTCAATCAAAAAAAGAGTTGGTTTTAGTCATTTCTAAGCTTAATTTTCCTAATGAACCAATTTTTTGGTGTGGATCAAAAACATTATGGATGGATAGCAATAACGGAAAAAAATGTGTCCCCCCTAAATACTGTTCTAGATTGGAGAATCTTGCAAATAGAATAAAAAGTTTTATTGATTAAGGTAATAAACTTCTAACTATCTTATAAATCAGTAACTGCACCTAAACTTGATGTGCTTACGATCTTTGAATATTTTGAAAGTATACCTCTTTTATATTTTGAGTTAGGTTTTACCCAATCTTTTTTTCTTCTTTCTAAGTCTTCCTCAGATAAATTAACTTCAATTAACTGTCTTACTGCATCTACGGTAATCAAATCACCTTCTTTTATAAAAGCAATGTTTCCGCCAACGGCAGCCTCTGGAGCGATATGCCCCACAACCAGTCCATAAGTACCACCACTAAATCTTCCATCTGTGATTAAAGCTACTTTCTCTCCTAGTCCTTGTCCAACTATTGCTGATGTTGGGGCTAACATCTCTCTCATACCTGGCCCTCCGACCGGTCCTTCGTTTCTAATAACAACCACATCACCAGCTTTAATATCGTTATTTAAAATGGACTTTAAACATTCCTCTTCACTTTCGAAAATTCTCGCAGGACCTGTTAAAACAGGATTTTTTACTCCACTAATTTTCGCGACAGAACCTTCTCTTGCCAAGTTGCCTTTTAAAATTGCTAGATGTCCTTTTTTATATAGAGGGTCGCTTATCTCTCTTATGACATTTTGATTCGCTGGAGGTTTGTCTGGAATGTCTTCTAAGTATTCTGATATGGTTTTGCCTTCAATGTTTTTGCATTCTCCATGAATTAGTCCTGCATTCAAAAGTAATTTCATTACTTGTGGAATACCACCAGCATTATGAAGATCTACCGTTACATATTTACCACTTGGCTTAAGGTCACAAATAACTGGAACTTTTTGTCTTATTCTCTCAAAATCATCAATTTTAATATCAATCCCTGCAGTATTAGCTATGGCTAATATGTGTAATACCGCATTTGTTGATCCTCCGATTGCCATAATTACGGATATTGCATTTTCAAATGCTTTCTTAGTCATCAAATCAAGCGGTCTTATATCTTTTTTAATTGCAGAAACTAATATATCAGCGCTTTTTTCGGCACTTAGTTCTTTTTCAAAATCTTCTGCAGCCATAGTTGAACTGTGAGGAAGACTTAAACCTATAACTTCTATAACTGCAGACATTGTATTAGCCGTGAACATTCCTCCACAGCTACCAGCACCTGGTATACAATTTTTTTCAACTTCGATTAACCTTTTTTCATTAATTTTGCCTGAGGTTAATTGTCCAACAGCTTCAAATGCACTAACAACGGTGAGATCTTCCCCATTTAATTTTCCTGGTTTGATTGTCCCACCATAAATAAATATTGAGGGAATATTCATTCTTGCAATGGCTATCATGGCTCCTGGCATGTTCTTATCACAACCACCTATAGCTAGTACCCCATCCATACTCTGAGCGTTGCATGCTGTTTCTATGGAGTCAGCTATAACTTCTCTTGAAACTAATGAATATTTCATTCCTTCTGTTCCCATAGAAATGCCATCACTTACAGTAATAGTGCCAAACATTTGAGGCATACCTCCGGATCTTCTTATTGACTCTTCAGCCTTTAAAGCTAACTTGTTTAGTCCAATATTGCATGGGGTTATCGTACTGTAACCATTGGCTACTCCAATAATAGGTTTATTAAAATCTTCATCATTAAATCCTACTGCTCTTAACATCGATCTGTTTGGAGATCTTTGGACACCTTGAGTTATTGCTGATGATCTTAGTTTATTCATATTTATTTGAGAACCTTTTTTATTCTATTGTCCCAACTCTTCAAGTTGTCTCCTTACATCAGCAATTGCAGAATTTAGTTGTTCTACTTTCTGCTCTAGCTTTTCTCCTTCATCCTCCTTTATGTTCTGATTAGCATCAATTGCTTCGGAACCATCTTGTATTCTTGAGGAGTACATCATTGCCTTTTGCTTCTTTTCTATTTTTCTCCTATCAGCTTCGGATATTAACCACCATGCTAAACCTGCAGCACCAATAAATGCACCACTTATTAATGAAAAAAGATTATTTGAAGACGAATCTCTGTATTCAGACATTGGTAAATTCTTTACTTATATATTATATATTAGTTCTTATCAAGGAATAAAGTACTCAATCGCAATAATGGATCTCCAATCCCAGGGTTCAATATATTTTCTTTTTCATCCTCTTCATCAATGCAAGAAGTGTAGATCACTTGATTAGGGAATGACTTTGCAATTTGATTTAACCCTTTATTACTGCAAATAGGAGCTATCAATAGAATCCTATTAGAATCAACGCCCATGTTATTTAATTTTTTTAAGGTTTCTAAAGTGTTTGAGTTTGTTGTTATTTGGTCCGAAAAAATAATAATCCCTTCATTTTTATCTATTCTATTAGGTAATTCACCTAATGATAGTTTCGAATTTGGAATTACTTCTTTGGCTCCGAACCAAAGTGATAGTCCTTCGGGCATCATTGCTAAAACTTTTATTGGATAATTATTATCAATAAAAAAACCATCTGCATCTCCATTATCAGTATTTATTATTTCTTTTTTATAAGGGAGCCAATTTCTTAATGCTTCATATGTTATCCACTTACCTAATTGTTCATAACCAGTGGAATATAAAACATTTGGAGTATTTGTTTCTCGTAATATTGAAAGCCAATGTTTTATTAATGGATGAGGAGGAACAATAACCTTTAGTGACATTGCCATATATTTTCCTTTAAAATAGTCTTACAAACTTTAATTACTTAAGTTCTAAAATACATTCTTATTATGATTAAATCAATTATTTTACCTTATCTAAAGAATGCTTTGATAACATTACTATTCGTTGGAATCTTATTTTTTAATTCTGTAAATACAGCTTGGGCAAAACGCCCTCCTGAGATTAGAAATCAACAAGACCTTGATTTAGATCAAGATATGCATGGCCAAGATTTAAGCGGTAATGAATTTGTAAAATTTGATTTGAATGGGTTTGATTTTAGTCAAAGTAATTTAGAGGGCGCAGTTTTTAATAATAGTAAATTGCAAAATGCAACTTTTACAGGTGCGAATCTAAGGGACGCGCTTGCTTATGCGACAGACTTTACTGACGCTGATCTCTCAGACGTAAATTTTACAAATGCTTTATTAATGGAAAGTAATTTTGAAGGAGCAAAAATAGACGGTGCTGATTTTACTGATGCAGTTATTAGTCGTATCCAACAAAAAGAATTATGCGCTATAGCAAATGGTACAAATAGTTCTACTGGTGAAAGTACAGAGTACAGTTTAGGGTGTTAGTTCTAAAAAAAATGAAAAGTAGAATACCTGTAATAGTTGTTTCTGGATTTCTTGGCTCAGGCAAAACGACATTCCTAAGATATTTACTAAGAGAAAGTAATAAAAAATTTGGTTTAATAATTAATGAGTTCGGTGATGTTGGAATAGATGGAGATTTAATTAAAAGTTGTAATAAATGCGATGACTCAAATAATGACTGTGTTGTCGAATTAAATAATGGTTGTTTATGTTGTACTGTTCAAGATGATTTTGTTCCATCAATAAAATCTCTTCTTGAATATAACCCTAATATTGAATCAATAATTATTGAGACAAGTGGATTAGCTCTGCCTATTCCCTTAATTCAGGCACTTAACTGGCCTGAGATACGAACATCTATATATCTTGATATTGTTGTTGGCATAGTTAATGGGGAATCAATGATTAACGGTTCTCCAATTAATGATTTAACTAAAATAACTAATCAATATAATCAAACAAATAAGATTGATCATAATGCTTCTATAGATGAACTTTTCGAAGAACAATTAGAAGTTTCTGATATCGTTTTAGTATCTAGAGCAGATATATTAAGTGATAACCAATTTGAACTTATAAAAAAGAATCTCCAAGGAAAGTTAAATTCTTCCACACCTGTTCTTAAATCACATAATGGAAAAATTGATTTAAATTATTTATTTGATATTGATTTAAAAAAAGAGACTTATAAAGCATATCTAACTGAGGAACATGAACATAATCATGTTGAACTTTTTTCTGATTCAATTAAATCATATTATTTCCTTGGAAAAAAGGAATTTGAGAAAGAGATGTCTGAAATTATAGAAGAATTAAATATTCTTCGAATCAAAGGACGCATATGGATACCAAATAAATCATTGCCTTTACAAATACAAATCGTAGGGAAAAAATTTAATACTTGGTTTGAAGAATCTCCAGATGAATGTTGGAAACCAATCGATAGTGCTGGTCTTGAATTGGTAATAATTTCCTTTGATGAGAAGTCGATAAAAACCTTTAAAGAAAAAATTAAAGAGAAATTTAATGTTTTAAGTGACCCAAAAATAACGATTTGATTTTATAGTTAGCTGTCGATAATATTTAGCTGATTACAAAGCTTTAAATGGAAAATCCAAAAATTGCTTTCAAAGAAATAATTTCTGATGATTCAGCTTCTAATTATAAAGTTAGGTGTTCCAAATGTGGAGGGTCAGGGAATTTTAAAACACAAGAAAATTTCAGAAGAACTTGTCTTGTTTGTTTTGGCAAAGGTTATCTAAATGGTTGATATATTTTAAACAATTATTCTAAAAATATTTGTTTATTAATTAACAGTACTTTTTATTTAAATTTAAACTAATCTTTTATTAGAAATTATTTTTTAATTGGATCAGTTTTCTGTAAAAGTTTTTATACGATTAAGGCCATCTGTTCTTGATCCAGCCGGCGAAGCTACTAAATCTGCATCTAATAAACTTGGAGTGGAAGGCATTAAGTCTTTAAGAATAGGAAAAATGATTGAAGTAAAAATAGAAAGTGAAACAGAAAATGAGGTAAGAGAAAAGATTGATTTATTGTGCGATAGGTTATTTGCTAATACAGTAATCGAAGATTATGAGTATTCAATAGAAACGATATAGTATGGAAAGATTCATTGTAGGAATAGTTGTTTTCCCCGGTTCAAATTGTGATCGAGATGTATCTTGGGCATTAGAAGCATGTTTAGATATAAAAACAAAATACTTATGGCATGAATCTTCAGATTTAGGTGATGTAGATGCAATTGTTTTGCCGGGAGGTTTTAGTTATGGTGATTATTTACGATGTGGAGCAATTGCTAGATTCTCTCCATTAATTAATGCCTTGCATGACTTTGTGAAAAGCGGCAGAAGAGTATTAGGAATATGCAATGGATTCCAGATTCTAACCGAGTCTGGTTTTTTACCAGGAGCCCTTGTTGCGAATAAAAACCTTAATTTTATTTGTGATGATGTTGAATTGGATGTTATTTCATCCAAAGGAGGTTGGTTAAATACAGAACATCAAAAGAAAGGTATTAAATTACCAATTGCACATGGGGAAGGGAGGTATCATTGTGATTCAGATACTTTAAAAAAACTAATTGATAATGATTTAATTGCTATAAGATATAGCAATAATCCTAATGGCTCTACTTTCGATATCGCAGGCATAACAAATGAACAGGGAAATGTTTTTGGATTAATGCCACACCCAGAAAGAGCATGTGATGAGAAAATAGGTGGAATCGATGGCCTTTATACTTTGAAGTCATTAATTAGGCATTAAAAAAGGCCTCCTAATTTTGGAGACCTTTTCTCTTGAATTGGTTTAGAATTTTAAACAGTTGCCTTTACTTTTGAATCTAAATCACCTTTGGCGTATAAATCTGCATAATAATTTGTACTGTTTTGTTTGATCTTACTTGCTTGACCTTCGCACCAGAATTGCTTATATCTATCAAGACAAACCTGCTTCATATATTTTCTAGCTGGTTTGTTGAAATGTCTTGGATCGAAGTTTGCTTTATCTGCAAATGCAGCTTCTCTAACAGCAGCAGTAAATGCAAGTCTGTTATCTGTATCGATGTTTACTTTTCTTACCCCATTTCTGATCCCTTCTTGAATTTCTTCAACAGGTACACCATATGTCTGAGGAATTTCACCACCATACTTATTGATAATGTCTAGCCATTCTTGAGGAACAGAGCTTGATCCGTGCATTACTAGGTGAGTATTAGGAAGTGCCTTATGAATTTCAGCTATTCTACTTATTGCAAGAACTTCTCCTGTAGGTTTTCTTGTGAATTTATATGCACCATGACTTGTACCTATAGCTATAGCTAAAGCATCAACTTTTGTTTTGGCAACAAAGTCTGCAGCCTCTTCAGGATCAGTTAGTAGCATATCTGTAGAAAGTTCACCTTCAAATCCATGACCATCTTCTGCCTCTCCTTTCCCTGTTTCTAATGAACCTAAGCAGCCCAACTCACCTTCCACACTAACTCCAACAGAATGAGCGAAATCTACAACTTTTTTAGTTACTGCAACATTATATTCGTAACTAGCCGGTGTTTTTGCATCGGCTTCTAAAGAACCATCCATCATTACTGATGTAAAACCATTAATTGCTGCTGAGTAACATGTTGATGGCTCATTACCATGGTCTTGGTGCATTACAACTGGAATATTTGGATATGTTTCAGTAGCAGCAAGAATAAGATGACGAAGAAAAATTTCTCCAGCATAGCTTCTTGCCCCTCTTGAAGCTTGGAGAATTACAGGACTATCAGTTTCATGGGCTGCTTCCATGATTGCTTGAACTTGTTCAAGATTATTAACATTGAATGCTGGGATGCCGTAACCATTCTCCGCAGCATGATCTAAAAGTAGTCTTAGTGGTACGAGGGCCATAATTAAAATAAATTAAATGCTAAATAAGCACATTGATTTCGAGAGTTTAGTATAAAGAGGTATCAACTGTCACGTTATTAGATATACAAAATCCTAAATCGATGTACTATTTTATGACCCAGCGTGTAATTTTCTTAAGATATTGATTTAGTAAGTGTAACCTGCAACAAATAATTGCTCATCAGATGAAGGTTGAGATCCTGCTACATAGCAACCTTTTGAGGCCTCAGAGTTTGCTTGTGCTCTAGCTATTAAGGCCTTTTGACCTCCTTCTAAATCACTTCCCTTCCACGCCTTTAAACATGAGTGCTGCAATGCTCTTCCATAAGAGAATGAAACGTTCCATAATGCTTTTCTATAAAGAGTGTTCATATTATTCAAGTAAACAGAAGCAGCCTCTTCACTTAGTCCTCCTGATAAGAAAACAATCCCAGGAACAGATGCGGGAACGCATCTTTCCATAGTTCTTATTGTCATTTCAGCTACTTTTATAGGATCAGCCTTAGTCGGACAATCTGCTCCATTTACAGTCATAGAAGGCTTTAAAAGTGTTCCTTCTAGAAAGACCCCATTTGCTTGACAGGCTATATATACCTGTTTAATTACTTCTTCTTGAACCTCAGCAGTTTTTTCAATACTATGACTCCCATCCATTAAGATTTCAGGTTCAATTATTGGAACTAAACCTGATTCTTGAACCGACCTTGCATACCTAGCTAAGCCCCAAGCATTTTCTTGTATTGATAGTTTTGAAGGACAACCATCATCTGTTATCTGTAAAACTGCTCTCCATTTTGCAAATCTTGCTCCTTGTTCATAGTATTTTGCTGCTCTTTCAACTAATCCATCTAGGCCAGAACAAAAAGTTTCAACATTTCCTCCTCCAGGAAGTGGATTTAAACCTTTATCAACTTTTATACCTGGAATAATTCCTAAATCATTTAACTTCTTAACCATTGGTTCACCATCCTGGTGATTCTGAAAAAGTGTTTCTTCAAAGAGGATTGCTCCACTTATGTATTCACCAAGACCTTCTGTAGTGAAAAGCATTCCTCTATAAGCCTTTCTATTTTCTTCAGTATTCTCAACCCCTATGCCAGCTAATCTTTTCCCCACTGTCTTTGTGGATTCATCTACAGCTAATATTCCTTTACCTTTAGAAGCTAATAATTGAGCATTTTCTTTAAGCTCTTTCTTGTAATAATTTAAAGCCATTATTTAAAAAATTTAGTTCAATTGATTTTTCCAGAATATGAAGAAAAAATAAAATCAATTTAATACTTTTTCGAGTTTTAATTGATACTTATAAATGTAAGGCACTAAATTTTTATACTTATCCCGCTCTTTGATGATTCTTTTATCGCCTCGCATATTCTATGACTAGCAATTCCTTCGCATAAACCAGGTATTATAGGTGTTTTATTAATAATACTTTCAGCCCATAAATTTTGAATTCTTATAACTGGAGCGATCCTCCCATCAGTCCATGTTTTATCAAAATTAAAAACAGAATCAGCTGTTAAATTTTGTATTTTATTTTCTTTGTTTGAAAAACTCAAATTAAAACCATGTACATAATCTTTTTGATTCTCGCTTTTGAGAATAAGCGAACCTTCACTTCCATATATTTCCAAACTAAATCCTCTACCGTTTTTAGAAATTGATGATAAAGAAACCTGACAAGGAATTAATTCCGAATGGTAGTTGCTAATTTCCAAATTAGCTAGACAGACATCCTCGCTTGTAACTTGAAGCAAATCAGAGGAATTTGCCAAAGATCTCTTTTTAATAGATGTAGCTAACTTGCCAGATACTTTTGTGGACTCTCCAAAAAACCAGTTCAACATATCAAATGCGTGAGTACCTAAAGCTCCAATCACCCCTCCACCTTTAGAAGCCAAAGAATACCAATTCCACTCCCTTTTGGGATCAGACCTGCTACCCATTAACCAATCTAGTTTAACTAAATAAATCTCTCCTAAAATATTTTCATCAAGAAGTTTTTTCGTTTGAAGAAATAGAGGAACAGCTCTATATTCAAAGTCAACGCAAACACTTAAATTTTTAATCAACGATATCCTTTGTAATTCCTCAATTTCTGAAGAATTTATAGCTACAGGTTTTTCTAAAAGCAAATGTTTATTATTCTCAAGAGCTTCTTTCGCTAATTTAAATCTTGTTTCAGGAGGAGTTGCAATAATAATCCCGTCAATTTCTGAGGATTTAACTAAGGCTGTCCAATCATGATAAAAATCCAAGCCAGTCTCTTTCTCCCAAAGTGATTGTTGCTCTTTTTTATAATGAAAAATTGCTTTAGGAATTAAATAGTCTGATTCTTTTAGGGCCTCTAGATGTACTTTCTTGCCAAAACCTAACCCAGCTATAGCTATTCTTAATTTCTTGTGTTTAATTTTCATGTTTATCAATTTAAGAATTCTGAACAACTATTTTCAATCACAATATCTATTAGCTCATCATTTTTAGATGTTTGCCACTTTGAATTAATTTGGGGTATTCCATTTATAGAAGTATCTTTAAACTTTTTATCATCACAATTAATTCTCATTACATAAAGTGATAACTCTCCATCATCATTTGACTCTGTTGGATTTTTAAAGAATTTTGTTAATACACTTATTTCTCCATTGCGAAGTGGTTTAATACTACCTCTGTCCAGCCATTCTTTCCCATCTTTATTCTCTTTTAGGAGTACCCAATCAACATTACCTATTGCATTTGTATAGTCAGCAAAATTTAAAATTACAATTAAAAAAGCTAAAGATAAAGAGAATAAATTTAAGATAATTTTCATCCTTATCAGTTTTTTTCTATAAGTTCTTTTACACCATGTATTTTTAAAATTTTTGTCAAAGTGGTTTTTAGATCTTTCCTTTTCACTATTACATCAACGAAACCATGTTCTAGAAGATATTCAGCTGTTTGGAAATTATCGGGTAATTTTTCTCTTAATGTTTGTTCAATTACTCTTCTGCCTGCAAATCCAATAAGAGCTTTTGGTTCCGCTAAAATTAAATCACCTAACATTGCAAAGCTGGCTGTTACTCCTCCAGTAGTGGGATGGGTTAATAAGGGCATGTATAGAAGATTTTTCTCTTTATGTTTTTTAAGGGCTCCTGATATTTTCGCCATTTGCATCAGACTTAACATACCTTCTTGCATCCTTGCTCCTCCTGACGCACAGACAATAAGTATCGGGTAGTTTTCTTTAGTTGCTCGTTCAATTATTCTAGTAATTTTTTCTCCAACTACAGAACCCATTGATCCCCCCATAAATCTAAAATCCATCACGGCTAATGCCAAAGGCCTTGAATTTATAGAACAAAAACCTGTTACAACTCCATCTCTTAAACCAGTCCCTGCTTGACTCTCTTTAATTCGATCGGCATAAGATCTTCTATCTTTGAAACCTAAAGGGTCTGTAGGACTTAACAATCCGTCAAACTCCTTAAATGAATCTTTATCAGCTATTATGCTTATCCTTTCATCGCTGTTAATTCTATTGTGATGTCCACAATTACTGCATACGTTTAAATTTGATATTAGATCTTTTCTATAGGCTACTTGCGAACATTCTGAACATTTTACCCAGAGACCATCTCCTTCATCAGTATCTTGAGAAACTTTCCCAACAAATTGATCCTTTCGCCTTGCGGCAAACCAGTCGATTAAAGACACAATATTATCTGTTTTTTATATTAAAGTCTAACTATGGCCCTTTTATCAAGAAAGATATATAAAAATTTGAGATTTCTTTTAATCTTTAAGACTTGAAAAATATTTTTTAGCGAATGATTTTGAGAGTTTTATGGAATTGATTAATATAAAATTTTTGAGGTTTTTATATTTTAAGGATAAATCTAAGCATGTTTTTTTTCTTCTATCATCTTATGAATTATTGGAGTAAGAATAAGTTCCATTGCAAAACCCATTTTCCCACCATTTACAACTATACTTGTTGGACTAGACATGAACGAATCATGAATCATTCCAAGTAGGTATTGAAAATCAATTCCCCATTTTTCTCTTGCCCCTTTTCTGAAATGTATTATTACAAAACTCTCATCTGGAGTAGGAATGTTTCTACAGATAAAAGGATTGGAAGTATCAATAGTTGGAATTCTTTGGAAATTAATATCTGTTTTACTAAATTGTGGACATATATGATTTATATAATCAGGCATTCTTCTTAAAATAGTATCAACAATAGTCTCAGCTGAATAACCTCTTTCTGCATTGTCTCTATGTATTTTTTGAATCCATTCTAAGTTTGTTATTGGTACAACCCCAACAAGTAAGTCAGCGTAAGATGCAACATTGTATCCTTCACCTTCAACCCCTCCATGTAATCCTTCATAAAACAGAACATCTGTTCCTTTTGGAATATCTTCCCATGGTGTGAATTGGCCTGGTTCTAGGGATGTGCCAAGTCTTGTATTATGTTCTTCTGCTTCTTCTTGACTATGAAGATAATATCTCTTCTGACCTCCGCCAGTTTCACCATAGATTTTAAATAGTTCCTCTAGTTTGTCAAAAAGGTTCGCTTCAGGTCCAAAGTGAGAAAAATTTTCTCCTTTTGAAAGAGCCTCTGCCATAGCTTTTTTCATAGGCATCCTTTCAAATCTGTGGTAACTATCGCCTTCTACTACTGCAGGAACAATGTCTTCTCTAGCAAAAATATGCTCAAATGCTCTTTTTACTGTACTTGTTCCTGCTCCTGATGATCCTGTTACAGCGACTACTGGATGACGTTTAGACATTTTTAAAAAACAACATCTATCGATTCTGACAGGTCATCTGCCATCTTTTTGTGCAAATTAAAAATATTTTTTAATTTATTAATTATTTTTAAATTTCATTGCTTATCTTTTCACCAATTTCACTGCATGAAAGTATTTGGCAAGAACCATTATTTAAATCTGCAGTTCTAAATCCTCTTGATAAAACTCTATCAATAGCATTTTCTATATCATCTGCTGCTTCTGCTTCATTTAAACCAATTTTAAGCATCATTGATGCCGATAAAAGCATTGCAATAGGATTTGCTATATTTTTACCTGCTATATCTGGAGCAGAACCATGAACCGGTTCAAAAACTCCTGGTCCTATATTATTTAGAGATGCTGAAGGTAGCATGCCTATAGATCCGGTTAACATTGCTGCTAGATCACTCAAAATATCACCAAATAAATTACTTGTTAAAATTACATCAAATTGACTGGGATTTCTAACTAGCTGCATTGCGGCATTGTCAACATACATATTAGTCACAGACAAATTCTTATCTTTTGAGGTGATATTAGAAACTGTATCTCTCCATAATTGGCTAACCTCTAGTACGTTTGATTTATCCACAGAACATATCTTCTTATTCCTTTGATTAGCTATTTTGATTGCAATATGAGTTATTCTCTCTATTTCAGAAGCATCGTAAACCATTGTATTGAAAGCTTTTGGAACCTTAGTGTTAGTTATATTTCCTCTGGGATTACCAAAATAAATTCCACCAATTAATTCTCTTACCACAACTAGATCTACATTCTCGACTATTTCTTTCTTTAAAGTACTTGAACCTATTAGTGATTTTCTTATTTTTACTGGTCTTATGTTTGCAAATAGGTTTAATTCAGACCTTAACTTAAGCAACCCACTTTCGGGTCTTAATTCTCTTGGCAAAGAGTCATATTTTATATCTCCTACGCATGCTAATAGAACTGCATCACTGTCTTTGCACTGATCTAATGTTTCTTCTGGTGCAGGAAATCCTTTTTTTTCATATGCTATCCCGCCAAATAATTGTTCATTGATTTCAATTTCGAAAGAATATTTTCTTGAGACTTTTCTTAATATCTTTTTTGAAACTTCGGATATTTCTGGTCCAATCCCATCTCCTGATAATAAAACAACTTTATATTTGTTCATTTAATTTTTTGTTTAGTAAGACAATAAATTATTTATTGTCTAATTGTCTAAGTTTTTTTGCTAATTCAGGTAATTTTTTAAAAATACTTGAACTCCTTAACCAGGATTTATTTCTCATGGCGGGGAAACCACTAATTACCTCTCCATCTTCTATATCACAATGAATTCCAGTTTTTGAACTTGCAATTACGTTGTTGCCAACTTTAACTCTATTATTAACGCCTACTTGTCCAGCCAATATAACCCCATCTCCAATTATTGCTCCTCCAGCGATACCAACTTGAGCAGCGAATGCACAATTTTTACCAATTTTAACGCCGTGACCAATTTGTACTAAATTATCCATTTTTGTTCCTTCATCGATGAAAGTAACTCCTACTGCTGGCCTATCAATACAACAATTAGTTCCAATTTCTACAAAACTCATAATCTTTACACTACCTTTCTGAGGCATTTTTATCCACTTACCATCCTTAGGAATAAAACCAAATCCTTCTGATCCAATAACTGTATTTGAGTTTATTACACAATGATTTTCTAGTGAGGTGTTTTCGTATATAACACAATTTGGATGAATAATATTATCGTTACCAATTTGAATATTTCCTAAAATAGATGTACCAGGAAGAATATGATTATTATCACCAATAGTAGTATTTGGTCCTATGTAAACATTAGGTCCTATATAGCAATTTTGTCCTACTCTTGAAGTTTTATCTATAACTGCAGTATCATCAATTCCTTGATTGAAAGTAATTGTTTTATATAAAAAGTTTAATACTTCTGCGAATGCGATTCTTGGATTTTCAACAATTATATTTGAAATTTTTAATAACTTAAGTGAATTAAGAATTTCAGTATTATTTGTTGTGATTATAGCTGAGACTTCCGTTTGACCTAAATTCTCTCTTAAGATATTGTTTTCCTCTAAGAATGAAATTTCATTCTTCTTGGCACTATCTAGAGAAGCTGCATTTTCTATATTTATATCATCTACAATATTTGCACTAATAAATTTTGAATTTCCTTTTTTTATTAGATCAATTAAATCACTTAAAAGCATTTTTCAGTTAAAATTTCTTTTTTTAAGAGAGAGCCAGAACATCCCTATGTACGACAATTATTGATGAATTAGTATTGTCTTTATTATTTAAAATACTTTTTAAATTGTCGCTACTTATTGATGTTATACCCTTTGCAACTTCTTTATTATCTGTATTTACAATTTTAACTGCTTGATTAACTGTAAAGTTTCCTACTACTTCTTTTACACCAACGGACAAAAGTGAGGCACCTCTTTTCTCAATTGCTAGACAAGCGCCATCATCTAGGATTATTTTCCCAACTGTTTGAATTGCGTGTGAAAGCCAACTTTTTTTGTTCCTTATAGGTTTTTCAATAGGATAAAATAGAGTTCCAATTTTATTTCCGTTAAAAATATTTATTAAGTTTTTTTCATTCCTGCCATCAGCAAGTTGTACTTCAACTCCTCCTTTTGTTGCAATCTCAGCTGCGAGTAGTTTTGTTGAAATACCACCTGTTCCCCATTCATTATTTAGGTTATTTATGTTTTTATCTTTAATTTCCTTTAATTGTTTATTGTGTACTTCTTTAATTGGATGAGCATCTTTATTCTTTCTTGGATCTTTTGAATATAAGTTTTCTATATCTGTTAATAAAATAAGCTTATTTGCATTTATAGCCAATGCAACTAAAGCAGAAAGAGTATCGTTATCTCCATATTTAAGCTCCTCATTTGCAATAGAGTCGTTTTCATTAACAATTGGTATTACATTCAAGTCAATTAATTTTTTAAATGTTTTAGAGGCGTTATTGAATGATTTACTCGAATTAAAATCTGCTTTTGTTATAAGTATTTGAGCAATATTATGTCCTAATTTTTTAAAGGTTTTATCGTATATAGCCATTAAATTTACTTGTCCAACTGCCGCAGTAGCTTGCAATGTACTTAAGTCAGTGGGCCTTGCTTTTAAGTTTAATTTCTTACAACCTAATCCAACAGCACCACTTGTTACTAAAACTATTTTATTTCCTTTTAAAAGAAAGTTTGTGAAAGATTTGCATAGGTTTTCTATTACTTCTTCTGTAGATATTTTATCTGTTCCTCTTAGAATACTAGTACCAATTTTTATTACCCAGGTTTTCATTTTATAAAAAAAGTAATTAATTTTTCTATTAACAAAGTTAAATTAAATTTAATGGGTAGGCCATCTTTACCTAATCGCTTAACTAATATTGTTTTTATATTACATCTATTACCAACAACAATATCTGTAAGAATTCTATCTCCAATAATAGCAATATTTTTTGACTCACATTTTAGTTCTTTGATTACATCTAGGGTTACTTTTTTCCTTGGTTTTAAAGCATTAAACTTATATCTAATGTCTAAATCTTTAGCTATTTTACTAATACGTTTTTCTGAAGGATTATTACTAATTAAATATAAGGAGAAGAACTTTTTGGATTCCAATATCCAATCTTTTACAGCCTTAGGAATTCTTGTTGATTTTCTATTTATTAGGGTTCCATCAACATCAATTAATAAAATATCAATACCTTCTTTTTTTAGTTTTGAAAGAGTTATTTCATATATTGGTAATTTGGCATCCCAATAAGTTTCTACAATTGATCGCATTAATTTTAATAACTATTCTTTTCAAGCTCTGATTCAATTAAAGGTTGAATTCTATCAAAATCGTCATCCTCAAGTAAGGTTGCACCTTTATCTTTTAATTTGCCAACAATAAAAAATGGATCTAATGGAATATATAGTCCATATTCTTGTTCTAATACATTAAAATTTACAAGCAATTCATAGGTTTCACTATCTTCCTCAAGGTGATCTTCTTCTAATTCGTCATAGATTGGTTCTTCTAGCTCACCTGACACTGTCAAGGTAACTGCTGATCTAATTAGTCTTAAATCATGTTCTTGCAGTACAGCGTCAGCATTCTTAAGGATTTGTTCATTCTTTTCTATCTTATCAATTAATTCAGGTTCATCTTTTTCATTAATTTTAAAAAGACTTACTGGGGTATCAACAGGGGTTAATAATGCATATTCTTCACCCTCGATATTTACTAATTGTTCTAGATAGCAAAAAAGTTCATTATCATTCGAGTCATTTAATATAAGTGTCTTTGCCTCATAGTTATCTTTAGAATTAGATTCTTCCATTTAAATTTTTCTAAATATAATTTTATACTAATATCTTATAGGCTCTTTACCCACTAATTCTGTTAATTCAGGACCTTCCTGAATCCATTGTTCAAGAATTATCTTTGCAGAATAACTATCAATTAAACCAGATTTATCTTTCTTAACACCAAATCTATTAGTAGATTCCCATGTTGAACTATGCTCGTTAACGAATGAAAAAGGAAGTTTTAGTTGATAAAAAAGTAATTCTCCGTATTCTTTACAATCCAATGATTGGCTTGTGAATTTACCATTTTCATCAAGTGGAAGTCCAACAATAAATCCAGTTAAATTAAGATTATCAATGTGATTTCTAATAATCTTAAACTCTTGATTATTTTTTAATCTATTTACAGCTGGAAGTATATTTGAAGTAATGCAAAGAGGGTCACAATAAGCCAATCCTATCCTTTTTGTTCCTACATCTAAACTTAAAATTGACTTTGGTTTTGGTTTGCAGAATTTCACTTAGACTTTAAAGGTAAAGGAGATGGATATGGATCTCCCTGAGGATTCAATTTTTGAAAGATTGATTCTATAGATTGATTGATTTTATTAACTTGCTTAACTTCATTTTTAATTATTGTATTTCTTAAAAGAATAATCTCTTGAGATCCTTCTTTTAACTCACATTCCTCAAGAAATGAATTTAGTTGAATATTTTCTTTATAAGTTTTTATAATAGAAAAAGGTGATCTTACAAAAAATCTATTTATAAATTCTTTCAAAATAGTATTAAAACTGTTATCCCAATATTGACTTATAGTTAAGGTATAAATCTCTGCATTTTGATAATTGATATCTTTTAATATCGTACATAATACTGAATTATTTAGAATTAATGCTCCACTATTAGAGTCGTTTCTTTTCAGAATATCTTTTTGATCAAAATCTAAAATATTGCGTATTAAAGGAGATTGATTTGATCTTATAAAATTGACTACTTTTATTACATTTGCTTTATTAATCTCTTCAAATTCATTGATTAAATTTTCCTTTAGAATAGCTTTTCCCATAGAGCTATTGTGATTATTTCTTATCCAAAGTTTAATTTCCTCTGATGGTTGAAAACCTAATTCTCGAGCAGTTGATATAAGGTCATGATTATTTATTTCAGAGTTAATTAACCAACTTGATGTCTTAATACCTGTTATAGAGATTGATTTCTTTATCAGACCTAAAGTCAATTCCCTACTAGTTAAGGAACAGTTTTTGTTTATTAACTTAGGTTTAGATATTTTTAAGCAGGTCTCTTTAGTATTTAAAGGAAATATATTTAAATAACCTATAATTTTGTTTCCATCAATAGCAATAATACATTTATTCTTATTTTTTTTTAAATTATTTAAGAAAATTTTTAAGTCGTCAAAGGTATTAATAATTGCCATTTTTATAAACCAATTATTTAACTCCTTATTTTTAATATCTATTAAAAGGTTAATGTGGCGTATATGAAGTTCCTCATAAGTTACTTTAATTTCATTTTCAAAATTTAAAAATTTGGCTTTATTTAGTTTCATTTATTCTTTATGTCTTATTAATACTATAGGCGTTTTTTCATCTGCATTACCTGCAGGATTAAATTTCAAGGTTCTTTTGAGTATTTTATTCATCGATTTATTTGAACTGGCTAATATTTTTACTCCTCCTAGATCATTAACATCTACTACAGCTACATCTATATTAAGATATCTTGATAAGTTCTTACAGAATAATTTTGCATTTTCTGGGCCCATAACGATGCTTTTATCATAAGGTGTTACTGTGCCACTGATATCGTCAATTAGCGATGATTCAGAGCCAGTTAATCTATAAAATATTCCTTTAACACCTATTAATTTAAAAAGAAATCCTATAAATAATGAAAGCGTTATTCTGGTAACGCCGATTTTGTTGATTAGTAATTGCATTCCGCAAGCTGTCGCAAGACTACTTGTAGGCTTGAAAAAATAACAAAGTAATTTAGAAAAAAAACTATATTCAAGATTTTGTGGAGATATATATCTCCTTTGCATAACTGCTAGAGGACTTTCTCCTATGGTCAAAATATCATTTTTATGAACAATTCCTTTGCTGTAATTAATTAATGTATCTAATGGATCATCAAAACATCCAAGTATGTCTGTTCTAATTGCTAAAGCATCATAATCATTATTAATAGGAACTTCAATTACTTCTTTTGTCTTAAGTTTTTTACTATCTAAATTCACTAAAAAACAATCTTTTTTATTAGTTATGCCAAAATGTCCGTAATTTTCCCAAAAGACTTTTAACCAGATATATTTTATCTTATTTCTAAAATCACTATTATTAAACTTTATAATTACCTGTATAAAAGTTTCAGAATTTGACTTGATAATAGTGGTTGGCCAGTAATTTTTTATGTTTTCTTTTCTTTTTCCATTATAAATATAAATATCTTCTTCATAATCCATATTTTTAAAATATTCACTTCCTTTACTTTTAAAAAAGTCTAATTCAAGGTTTAGATTAGATACCATCGTCTCTTTGAATTTACTTTTATTAACAATTTTAAAATCAATTCTTATTTCATTTAGGTTATCTTTCTTTTTGATTTTATAATCTAAAGGTATTAAAACCAAATCAGATCTTGGTGAATATTTAAGATATAGATCTGATAAAATTAATAAAGCTAAAAGTACTAAAGGAATATTTATAAATAACATTTTCTAGAAACTATTTAATCCGTATTTAAGTCTTCTTGTTCTGAAATTGTACTATTGTATTCATTAAAAGCTTCTACAGTAAATTTAGAATTAGTGTTTACTTTGATACCTGTGCTTTCCGAAATGATATTGTTCAATTCACCAAAATCAACCATTCCATTTTGATAAAATTTAATTTCACCATTACCATCAAGAATGATAGTTTGGGGAATTAATCCGTTCCAATAGAAATTTGGTTGATCTGGTTCTTTTAAATCTTCTTCATTTTGCAATTCGTCTGTTGTTAAAGCAATAATATCTATATTTTCTCTCCATAATAAATCCAAGCCTGATATTACTGGCGCCATTGCTTTACTGTCAGAACTGTCATCAAGATAGAAAAAAAGAACCGAGGTTCTTTTGTTTTTTAAAGATTCTTTTAGTGTAGTTTTAGGAGGAACTATTGAACCATTACCAGCGTAGATTGGAAAAATGTTACCATCAAAATCATTATTGTCTCTAGCTGCATTTACTTTATAGGGACTAAAAAAGATTAAGATAATTAGTAAATATTTAAATAACTTCATTAAAGTTTGAGTTTTTACTTTGAAATTGATCTTCCTAATCCTTGAATTATACCTTTCCCAACTAATCCGATAGCTTTGCCAACGACTTTTGTAAGGAAAGTAACGAAAAGATTACCAATGTATTTTACAGCAATTTCTAATTGTGGTGATATTGCATCTCTTATTTCAACTAATAACGTAACTTGTTTCTGAAGCCATTCTAAATTCTCTAGCTCCTTCTCCCTGTTCTCATTTTTAAAGTATCTAGTAAATTTATTATCTATTATGTCAATATATTCTCGTTTACTTTCATATAAATAAATAGGCATATAAATATATTCGTGCCAGCGATTATAGCTATTGATATTATTTCTAAATCTTTCAAAATTCCTTGTCGACTGTAATTCAGGATTAATAAGAACAGTTCTTAACTCCGGCCAAGTTGAACAAATATTAAATAATTCAGAAGCTAACAAATTACAATTTCTTATTATCCAATTAGAGATTATATTCTCTAGGACGATAAATGATTCTGTTTCATATAAGGGTAATAATTTTCCATCGTAGTCTAGTGGTTCATTTTTTATAATTGGCTCAATAAACATTATTGACTCATGAGATTCTTTATCGATTTCATTACAACTTACTTCTTTATAAATATATTCATTTATTGATAATGATTCGTTTTCTCGTCTTAATCTAAAATAACTTTCCGTTATATTTGAAATTGTATTAATTTTAAGTTCTTCTATGAGAGAATTGAAATCTTCTTTGAAATCTTTTTCTTTATAATTTTCTTTTATATTTTTTATTAAATTATCTAACTCATCTAACATTTTGCTCATTAGACGTGAAATAAATTCTTTCTTTATTCCTGAGAGAATAATTGATGAATTATTAAAGTCTATATTTAGATTAGAGGAGTTATATTTATCTCTAAGTCTATTTAAAATTAAATTCCATATTTCTAAAGTATTTTGTTCTTTGATAATTATTGTATTTGTACTTTTATTATCAAAAGTAATTTTATTTTCTGTGTAAAGTGCTTCTGTATAAATGTCTAATGAATTGCCCCATATAAAAATTAAAAAAGATTTTGCGGTTATAAGCTCCCTTAACCTTCCTTTTAAAATAAATTTATAAAAATCTGGAGTGGAGTCTGAGTTTACATATTTAAAAATATAATTTATCTCATTATCAATTTGTTTAAGACCTGATGTTAGTAATTTTTGATTGAATGTCAGTAAGTTTTCTTTTTTGTTTTTGAAATTGGAATTATTCTCGAGATCAAAAACTCTGCCACCATTTAAAATAATATTAATAGATTCAATAACATTATCTGTGCTTGGGTTTAAAAGAAAACCTTCAGCATTTAAAGAGGGAGATTTTTGGGATAAAAGTTCACCTGAAAGAATTATTAGAATTTTTGATTCAGCCCATCTTTCTTTTAATTTTAACAATTCCAATCTAATTAGATCTTCTGATTGGTAATTAAGAATATTCCATATTATTAAATCAGGAGTTTTTCCCTCTATATCACTATTTAATGTTATCTCTAAGTTTTTGTCTAGAGATGTTAATTTAAGCGATAGAGATTCTGCTATTAAGCTTGGAGCAATAATTAGTATTGATTTTTTTGAAAGTAATTCCAAGACTTAATTTCTTATATCTTTTCCAAAATTAACTAATAATTAAAGTAAATACCAGCCTTAAGTGAAAAATTTTATCCAATTAAGCTTGATATTTCTTATTCAATTCAATATCAGTTAGCCTTTCTGATGACAATACTTTATTTGCTTCATTTATTGTAAATTTATTTTCATAAAGAGCTTTACCCACTATTACTCCATGAAGTCCAAAACTTTCAAATTTGATTAAAGATAATAAATCAGAAATTGAACCTACACCGCCTGATGCGATAACTGGAATATCTGTAATATTAAGTATATCTCTTATAAAACCCTCATTTGTTCCCTCCAATGTCCCATCAGTGTTTATATCGGTCACAATAAAATTAGCAATTTTAAACGAAGAAAATTCCTTTACTAAATCTGTGGCTAAAATATTGGATTGCTCTAGCCATCCTCTTGTACTAACTTTCCCTTCTTTAGCATCAATTCCAACAATTATTCTTCCTGGAAATTTAGTTGAAAGGTCTTTAACTAAGTCTTTATTTTCTATTGCAGAAGTTCCCATTATTACTTTTTCAATACCATATGAAAATAATTGTTCTATCCTTTCTTGTGACCTTATGCCTCCACCAATTTGAATAGGGATGTCAACTGTTTTTACGATCTCCTTTATTGTTGTATCATTACTTGGATTTCCACTTTTTGCTGCATCTAAATCAACTATATGAATACATTCTGCTCCTTCACTCTCCCAAAATTCAGCTTGTTCATGAGGCTCTTTTGAGAAGTCTTTTCTTTTTTTAAAGTCACCTTTGAAAAGCCTTACACACTTGCCATTCATTAAATCAATCGCTGGTATTAGTTTCATAAAATCATCCTTTTCAATAATTGCTACTTGGTAGTACTATTCATTATGTAGTTCTAATTTAGATTACTACTTTAGTTTAATATTTTTTGAATATGAAAATTCTTGTAATGGGCGGAACAAGATTTGTTGGAAAGTCTTTGGTTCGAAAGTTATTAGATCAGAATTATGATGTTGATGTTTTCACTAGAGGCAATAAAGCTCATCACGAGAATACAAATTTAATTAAGGGTGATAGGAACAATCTAGAAAATATTCTTAAGCTTAAAAATATAAAATATGATTATGTTTATGATATTTCTGGGAGAGAACTAGAACAAACGAAACTTCTTATTCAAAATATATGTGACTCTTTCCAGAGATATATATATGTTAGTTCTGCGGGTGTTTATAAAGATAATTATGAATTGCCATTATCTGAAAATGACCCAATTGACATTAATAGTAGACATAAAGGTAAGTTCGAGACAGAAAATTGGTTAATAAATCAAAAGATTCCTTTTACAAGTTTTAGACCTACATATATTTATGGACCAGGTAATTATAATAAAATCGAAAATTGGTTTTTTGAAAGGTTATTTACTAATAAATCTATACCAATTCCTGGAGATGGCTCCTTAATTACTCAATTAGGTCATGTCTCTGATCTTACTGATGTAATGATTAGGTGCTTAAATTATAATATTTCTAAAAATAATATTTATAACTGTTCTGGAGATAAAGGTGTAACTATTAAAGGTTTAATTTATTTGTGCGCTGAGGTTTGTGGCTTAAATAAAAATGATATTTCTTTAGAAACATTTGATTATAAAAAATTAGATCCCAAATCAAGGAAGGGATTTCCAATTAGATTAAATCACTATCAGATAGATATTTCTAAGATCAAAAATGATTTGCATTGGGAGCCTAATTTTGATTTGTTGAGTGGTTTAAAGGATAGCTTTATAAAGGATTTTGAATTTAAAAAAGAAGATGCTTTTGATAAAAAACTAGACAGTGTCCTTTTTAATTCTTAAATAATCTAAACAAGTTATTATAGTTAGCAAAAAACCTAACCAATAAAAAACTAAACCTAATTCATTAAATAAGTCATTTTTTAAAGGTATAAAGAATAGAAATAGTGAAATAAAAAAGAAAAAGGTTTTATATTTTCCTAGTTGAGATGCAGGTAAACCATCATTTGTATTTTTTCTTATGCCAGAGATTACTAATTCTCTAAATATTATGATGGATATAGACCAGAATGGGATTAAATTATTTTTACAAAGTAAAACTAATGGAATCAATAAAAATACTTTATCGCTCAGAGGATCTAGAATTGCTCCAAGTCTAGTTTTAAGATTTAATCTTCTCGCTATAAAACCATCAAAATAATCAGTTAATCCTCCAATAATAAGGAGGATGAAAATATAAAAAGGTCTATTTATTTCTAAAAAAAGTATTAAAGGAAATACAAGCAATAATCTAGAAATCGTTAAAATATTTGGCATATTTACGATTAATTTCTTGAGATTCTCTTTCTTATTTAACAAATTATTTTCTATTAATATAATTATTTTACACTTATAAGAAACTTTAACTTTTAGAAAAAATATTTTTTATTGATTTTAAAGAATAATTTAAATATTCTTATCTTGACATCTGTTTATTTCCTAAAGATTATCAACACTTCTTCTCTCAATTAATCTCAGTATTTTATATTATTTAACTATTATTGTTACTATTAACCAAAATGCATCCGCATAGCTTAAAGCTATCTCCAGAATCTGATTTAATTTCTTGTATTAAAGAGTATTCTCTCTTAAATCAAATATATGGTTATGTTTCAGGTGTCGTTGGAAATCTTAGACAGGTTTGTATTCAGTGCCCTGGGAATCAAGAAATTAATAAATTTGAAGGTAACTTAGAAATAGTATCTCTTAATGGTCATTTTAATAAAGGTGAAGTACATCTTCATTTGAGTTTCGCTGATGAGGGATGTAATGTTTTTGGAGGACATTTAGAGGAGGGCTGTATTGTAAAAAAAGGTGCTGATATATTCTTACTTTCTTTTGAACAAAAGATTATTGATATTTCAAATAAAAACTTTACTGAAAATAATTCACGAGTGAAAATATATATTTTGAAAGATTGTCCTTGGTCAAAAAGAGCTGTTAGATTGCTTAATTCATTATCTATTCCCCATCAAGCTATTCTAATTGAGAATGATGAAAGCTTTAAAAAAGTTATGAATCAAAGTAATCATAATACTTTTCCTCAAATATTTTTGGATAATAGATTTTTTGGAGGATATGATGAGCTTTCAAAACAAGCAAAATTGGATTATTTACTTTCTTTTAAGTAACCTAATTTTTACTTAATTATCACGGTTATTGAGTTTCTCAGAACTTAATTCATCCTCCAATTGCTTTATTAACCTAGAAACAAGAGTTTGAAATTCTGGCTGACAACCTTTAAATGCAGCTTTATGTCTTATAGGTTCATTTCTTGTTCTTAAATCTGTAAGCATCAATTGTAATGCATCAATTTTGGGATTTATTTGCATGGTTTTATTTATATATTTACATCTTTTAAATCATTTGCATAGCTTTTTTAAAAGAAATTTTTTTATTATCAGGTGAACTTGTAACTTCAATTATTTTGTTAATTGATTCCTTATTTTTTAGAGAATCTATACAACACTTGGCGACCAGTCTTCTGGGTATTGAGCCCTTAATTTGAGTGTCTTCTTTTGAGTATTCAATTCTTTCTAACTTTATATCTTCACTTTCTTTTAATCCTCCAGGCCTAATAATAGTCCAGTCTAAGCTTGAATTTCGTATGAAATTCTCACCTATTTTTTTCCATATTAGAATTAGCCCAAATAAATTTAATGGGTGAAAAATTTTACCTGTACACAAAGAACTTACTAATATTACTCTTTTAATACCAACTCTTTTGCAACTCTGTAATTGTCTATACACACCTAAAGCATCAACCTTTGCTGGTCCAGTTAAATCGAAAGAAGCTCTTGCACCAGTAGCAATTACTAAAGTATCTATATTCTCTAAAGATTTATCTAGTTCTTTTTTATTATCTAATGAGACCCTAATCGTTTCTATATTTTCTAGTCCAGCACCAACTACTGAGTTCTTTCTAATTATTTGCCTTACTTTTAATCCTTTTTTAATTGCTTCTTCGGCAATTCTAAAACCTGTTTTCCCTGATGCGCCTGAAATTGCTAAGTTCATAATGTACAAAAGCTAATTTAATAATTATATTTATTTTTAAGGCTTTTTACAGATGAACTTACTTTTTCTTTTGGGATAAAGAGTTTTACAAATATAGCATTTTGTTCCATCACATCCTCTTGCTGTGCAATATTCTCTTCCGTAGAAGATTATTTGTAAGTGTAATTTATTCCATTCAGTACTAGGGAATATTCTTTTGAGATCATTTTCTGTCTGTATTACATTGTCCCCTTTAGTTAAACCCCATCTTTGTGATAAACGATGTATGTGAGTATCAACTGGAAATGAAGGGATATTAAACACTTGTGCCATTATAACTGATGCAGTTTTATGACCTACTCCTGGAAGAGATTCAAGTTCTTTATAAGTACTTGGCACTTGTTTGTTAAATCTTTCGACAAGTAGTCTCGACAAATGAAAAATATTTTTTGACTTCTGATTAGATAGACCTAATTGTTTTATATATTGATATATTCCTGTTATTCCAAGCTTTACCATTTTTTCAGGGTTATCTGCTACTTTAAATAATTCCTTAGTTAATTCATTAACTTTCTTATCTGTTGATTGAGCACTTAAAACTACTGCTACTAATAGTGTGAAAGCATTTGTATGGTTAAGAGGTATTGGTGGTGATGGATATAGTTTCTTAAGCTCTTTGAGGATTATTTCGGCTCTTTCAATCTTTCTCATTTAATTTAGATCCTTTGACCAATGTATAAAATTATACAAGCATTATTTATGTTTAATATTTTCTGCTAATTTAATAATTTTAAAGTAATAGTTTTTAGTGAAAAAAGAGGGGCTAATAATTGATGATTTACATCATAAATATAATAAACAAAATCTTTCAAATTGGATCTTAAATGCAATTAATTTAGAAATTGAGGCTGGTGAATTATTAGGTTTACTTGGTCCTTCAGGTTGTGGAAAGACTACTCTTTTGAGATTGATAGCAGGATTTGAATTCCCTTCCAAAGGAAGAATAACATTAAATGAAAAAGAAATTTCAAGTGCAACAAGAATACTTACTCCAGAAAAAAGAAATATTGGTATGGTTTTTCAGGATTATGCACTTTTTCCTCATTTAACTGTTCTGGAAAATGTAATGTTTGGCTTGAAGAATAAGAATGATAGATCTAGGGTTGATTATTTACTAAATATTGTTGGTCTTGAAAACTTATTGAGTAGGTATCCGCATGAATTGTCAGGAGGACAAAAGCAAAGACTGGCAATTGTAAGGGCTTTGGCCCCAGGAACAAATTTCATATTATTAGATGAACCATTTTGTAGTCTTGACATGCATGTCAAATTGAAATTGAGAAGTGAACTTCCAAACATTCTAAGAAGTTGTAATGCTAGTGGATTAATGGTTACGCACGACCCTGAAGAGGCTATGTCTATTTGTGATAAAGTTGCTGTAATGAAAGAGGGTAAAATACATCAAATTGATAAACCAATTAATCTTCTAGAAAATCCTAAAACTCTTTTTGTAAGTAGTTTTATCTTGGGTAATAATATTCTTAAAATCACGAAAGAAGAGAATTCTTATGTTTCATGTTTAGGTAAAATAAATACTTCTGATTTATTAGCTAATAAAAATTTCGAATTTCTTTCAATTTCGCCTAAATCCATCTCTATTAATAAATCAATTAATGGTAATGCAGTTGTAATTTCAAAAGAATTCCTTGGAGAATATTTTATTTATAAAGTATCTATTAATGCAGAGAATTTAAGGGTACGAACTAATCTTAATAATCTGCTTAATATTGGTGATAAATGTACTCTTACTAAAAATAAAGATAACCATGTTTATTTATATCCTGGAGGCCACAAAATCTATATCTAAATAAGATTTTTATAAACAATTACACTTGCCCCCCTTCCAGTTTGAACATTTTTTCTTTTTACATTTCTTTTTTTTATTTACATACAATTTATTAATTAATAGCAATTCAGATTCGTTCCATTCAAAGCCCATTTTTCTATTGCTATTGATATTCATTATCATAATATTTAAAACAATTTATATATTTTTTTAATTACTTTTTTATACAAAATGTTGTATTATTTAATTATATTTATATATATAAAATGACTGAAAATAATTTAAAAACACAAAAGCATGTAAATTTTGGTCCTTCTGGAAGAGCTGTAGCACAACCAATGGATCTGGGATTGTTGGATAATCTTTTCGAGCATCTAACAATGGAAAGATATGCTAATGTTCAATATTTTTCTAATTACTTATGGTTCAAGGAGCGAGATTTGACTGGATTCGCATCTTTTTTTCTTAGTGAATCTCAAGGAGAATTGGAACATGCACAAAAATTTGCTGATTATTTAATTGCTCGCGGACAAAATGTGAAATTAAAACAATTACCTGAACCGATTCAGAAGTGGGATTCTATTGAGGATTTGGTATCTTATTCATTTAATATGGAGGCAGATTTAACTTCATCTCTACAACAACTTTATTCAATTTCAGAAAGAATTTCGGATACAAGGACTAATGTATTTCTTGATCCAATTGTCGATTCTCAAACAAATTCAGAAGATGAGTTCGCACATATTCTTGGAAAAGTAAAATTTGCTGATAAAGATCCTTCTGCAGTTCTTCTGATTGATAGTGATTTAAATAAAAAATAAATTACTTTCTAATTTAATTTCTTTTAAAGTCCTCTTACATTTTTCAATCAATAAATAAGAAAAACTGATTTTTTCGTTTCTTTTTTTATTTAAGTATATTGCTGTCTTATTTATATCGTTGACTCTTTCAAAAATAGAGATATTTTCATAAATAAATCTCTCTTTTAGTCTTTCATTAGAAGTAGTTTGGAATGATAGTTTAATGCTTCTAAGTCTACAAGTTAATGAATCTACTTCTATTAAAAGATTATTAATTATTGATTCGGATACTTTCATTATTTTAAATTAGAGAAGATTCAATAAAAGAAGGAGCTAAACTTACTGTCTGAGTTCCTATAGGAGCAATTAATAACTCTGATGAACGTAACTTTGATATTAACCTTGTTGATGTTACACGTGTTGAGCCTATTAACTCACCTATCCTTTCATGTGTAAGCCTAAAAGGTAATTCACACCATTGACCGCATCTTTTTCCTAATCGATTTACTAATATTGATAATAGTGCTTGTAATCTTTGTTCTGCATTTCCAAGATGTCTAATCCTGAGGAGTTGCAAAGTCCATTCATTAACAGCATCAAAACCGATATTCTCATCTATATCTACATTGCTATGAAAGGATAAATCAGTTAAGGCTTCAACGCAAACTCCTTCACTACATAAAAGGTCAGTCCTCAACTGGTCTCCTGATTGCAAAAAAGCAAGTGTCATCCCTTCAGTTTCTTCACAAGGACAATATACTCTCGCGATACCACTTTCGACCTCAAGACAAGTCCCTTTTGGCCTTGAAGAGGGATCTATTAGTACTGATTGGCCAGTTATTATCCGAACTGATTTGTTTGGAGATTCTCCATAAACACGGAAAGTCATCTATTAACGTTTTGATAATGAGAATTATTATCAATTATGTATTAAAGAATGATTTATTGCAAGCGATTCTCATTATCAAAAAAATTTTTACATTTTTCTTAACATTTAGAATAGAAGAATATAAAATTTGTAATGAATGAAGTGATTTTTTACTTTGATAATGCACTCAAATAAATATTGTCTTAAATGTGGTAGTTCTACTTTCGTTTCCGATAGATCTTTGGGAGGCAAGATGGTTTGCCTTAAATGTGGTTCGTCATCATATGGAAGAAAAACTTTTTCTCAAATAAACAATAAAAAAATTATGTTTTTTGTAATTGCTATATTAATTGTATTTATTATTATTATATGAATTCTGGTATATATTCCATTTGCCTTTATATTCAATAAGATCAATATTAATATTAAATAATTTATTAATATTTTTAGTAGTTAAAATCTCTCTTTGACATCCATCAGCAATTATCAACCTGTCTTTTAAGAGGATAACTCTATCATAAATCTTTGTAATCATTGTAATATCATGTGTTATGCATAAGATATTAGTCTTTAATCTTGATAATTCATTGATCTTGTCAATAACATAAAACTTTGACCTGTAATCTAAATTTGCAATTGGCTCATCTAAGATTAAAATTTCTGGATTATTAATTAAAGCTCTAGCAATAAGTGCAATTTGTTTTTCACCGTCTGATAAATAAGAAAAATATTTCTGAGACAAATTAACTAAATTCATTTTACTTATAAGATCTTCTGCTATAGAAATATCTCTTTCAGATTTTTTTGAGATAAGACAATATTTTCCATATAAACCACTTACTACTAAATCAAAAACTGTTAAATATGGATTAATTCTATTCTTAATTTCACTATTAACGGTACTTATTCTTTTTCTTAGTTCCCATAAATTAATAAGATCTTTATTAAATATTTTGAAAAGAACATTCTTCCCCAATACTGGATATATATTTCTATTAATTAAATCTATTAAAGAAGATTTTCCTGAACCATTTGGTCCCATTAAGATTACATTCTCTGAATATTTTAATTTTAAATTTAAATCTTTTACTACTTTATACCCATTCTTATAACAACTTATATTTTCTGCTTCAAACCAAAATTCATTAACCACTTAACTTAGTGCTCCAAAATATAAACAATTGAATTGAACTTAAAATAAATATAAAAAGATATAGCCAATTAAGCCAAGCAGGTCTATTAACTTTTTTCATGAAAACTATATTATTAGCATAAAAAATAAAAGAGGAGCTATGAATCTTATACATGTTTTTCTGATAATGTTTAAATTATTAATAAGCTCAAATCGATTAATTTCAGGTGGGTATTGTAAAATTACATCATCGTATACATTTAAGATATTATTATTTTTATTATATTTCCAAGGTTGATCTTTATCTTCTGATTTTTTATACCATTTCCAAAAGTAATTAATCATTCTGTCTTCACCTAATAATTTAATATCATCTTTTTTTATTAGGCCTGATTTATGATTATATGTTTGAGTTTTTAAAATCATATAATCTTCATTAAATATCTTATAAAATATCTTTTTTTGAGTCTCCTTAAATAGTATTAAGTTGTTAAGTAATTTGTTTTTTAGGAACTTCCTATAGTGTCTTACTATAACTCTAGCTTTATTATCACCTAATGGAATATGGTCAAGAACCTGTACATATCTACAATTAGCAGGATTTCCTTTATAAATTAATATTCTTCCTGGTGGTATATACTTTATCCTTATAAATTCTTTTGTAGGATCACTCTTATAAAAATAAATACTTTCAATATATTTTGGATTAATCTCTATTTTTTGGTTGAAACTAACTAGTACATCTTTATTTACATCTTTATCTGGTATTGTGTCACCATGAACCCAAAATATATGAAGTATATCTAAATGATTTTCAATAATCCTTGACCAGTCACACTTAAAATCAATTAAAACTTCTTCAAAAACATAATCCTGTTCTGGAAATCCATTATTAATTAATTCATAATTAATAATGGAATGTTCTTCTTTAATATCATTTAAATCAGTTTTAGAATTTTTGGAAAAGTAGACATAAATATAATTATTTTTTTCTAATGTTTTGTATTGAGACAAATGAATTCTCTTGGCATAGTTGTCGTAATTATTATCGACTATATGTGTACATGTTATTCTGTCTAAATTTTGACAATTACCCTCAGAAGAGAATCTGGCTCCATGATAGGGACATGTTATTTCACCATTTCTTAATGAACCTCCATAAAAGGATGCTCCTCTGTGTGGACAAATATTTTTAATACACCTTACATTTTTATTCTCATCTCTATATAGAAGAAGAGGCTCATCAAAAAGTGAAAAATAAAAAGGTTGATTTTTTTTTAGTTCATTTGATGGGCAAATTGAATACCAACCATATAAACCAATATTTAAATCTTTTTGTTTCTCGATTTTCTCATAAGTATCAATTTCTATACCTTTTTCAATTGGCTTTATATTGTCTATAAAGTCTTTAGATTTAAAAAAATTAGTTTGCCTATTTTCCATAAACTAATTTCTTTTATTAATTGCTAGTTATCATTTCGAACTATAACTCAAGTAAATATTCAATTCCTATTAAAAGAATAATTCTATATTATTTGTAGCAATAACTAAAAAGCATTTTTAGATTAAAAAATTTCTTATTTTAAGTTTCTTTGTTTTAATTTTGACCATCCTTTAGGCTTCTAATGTAATCAATAGCATCATCAATACTTTTGTGGAAGTTGCATTTACCAAGATAACATCCTATGAATCTTAAAAACTTTTTCTTACCACCAATAATTTCATACCTATGAATTGTTCCTCCCTCAATAGGAGCATATATTAATTCTGGTAAAGCCATAATGTTTATTTTTTTCTAAATTACTATTTATTAAACATAAATCAAGCTTTACTTAATATCTATAAAGAACAAAGACTATTTTTAATAACAAAATTACTTGTTTTGATTATTAAATTTAATTGATTTTAAATTTTTAAATCATCATAAAACATATTTTTTCTGTAATTAATATTTTTTGAATTTTTAATAAGACTTGCCATAAACATCTCAATCTAGTATTAAATTATATTCAATTATTTAATTATAAAATTCTATGATTAAAAGAAGTTTTATAATCTTTATTTCGGTTATTTTTCTAGTTTTCAGTAATCCAGTTTCTTCAAAAGAAATTTCTCCTAACTCTATTGAGAAGTATATTAATAAGATTTCAAATAAATTTTCTAGAACTTATTGCAACACAATTCAATTTGGTATTTCTAATGAGGGGGCGCTATCATTTGCAATTGGAGAAACTAATAAGGAATTTAAAAAAAATAAATTAAATAATTTCATAGATTATGCCCTTCTAAAAAATTATATTATTAATGATTTAGAAAATAATTGTCAGTTGTATGATTTTCCCACTGCGAGTTTAGAAAAATTGAAATTCGAGTCATAAATAATTATAATTTTTATTTTCTTCCAATCCAATCATCAGGTTTTTCCAACATCCAATCGAAAATTCCTTTGGAATCAAGATTTTTTGATGCAATTACAAATAATATGGGAAATATTATTGTTACTACTCCAATAACAGCAAACTCTAATTTACCTAAACCCATTTCGTTTAGAGTTAGGCCAAAATAATTAATCATTTTACTTTATATTTTCACTATTTTAGTTATAACCCATTTTAATTAAATAATGAATAGATATGAGTTGTTAAAAAAAACTTAATTAATTAGATATAGCAATAAATTGTATTAAGTACCTATTTTGTAGATGCACATTTTTAAATAATTTATATAGTAGATAAAAGTTATTTAATGTCCATCAATTCTGAACTTATAATCTTTGGCCCTATTTTTATTTCATCACTTTTATTTATAATTTTTAAATTTGCTAAAAAAAGGAAAATGTCTGCTAAAAGCATTTATAAGTTAATTGATGACTTAGAAAAGAAATATATATATTAATTAAATTAAAAAAAGAAAAAGATTTAATCAAAATCTATACCTACTTCCTCTTTTAAATCCCTTTCTAAATCCGGCAGATGCGGTTCGACCCAATGATCATTGTTATCAATACCAGCCTCTTTTACAAAATTCATAATATGTTGATCAACTTGCCTGAAAAGGTCATGTAAATTTAAATCATTGCGTATTGCATGAGCAATTTCAGAAACTTGTTTTTCCGTTAAACAATGATTTGAGTGCAGCAAATCACAACAAGGTATTCTTTTTTCAATCAATTCATTTAAATTAATTTTTATTTCGTAATCTTGATGAACAGTCATAAAATTTCTTTTTTTTAATTCTAATAATTCTTCAGAGATTGTATATGTTTAGTTAAGAAATGAAGTTCTTATAGTTTTTAGTCTTTAATTATTAAT
>QCLA01000001.1:0-241114 GCA_003214935.1 Prochlorococcus sp. AG-412-F02 | reverse complement strand
GTATTTCATGTTTTCTACGTATAATGCTTTCTTCTGGAGAAATTTCTAAAAAGATTGTCAGGTCAGGGGATTCTCCTTGACATACAATAGATGCAATATTTTTTATGGTGTCCAGATTAATATTTCGTCCATAACCTTGATATGCAAGTGTCGAATCTGCAAATCTATCACTAATGACCCAATTTTCATTTTTTAGAGCAGGAGCAATGATTTTGGAAACATGCTCAGCTCTATCAGCTGAATAAAGTAATAATTCAGCAAGTGAAGAAGGTTTATTATTTTTATTGTTTTCAAGAACTAGTCTTCTTAGTTTTTCGCCTAAGAGGCTTCCACCAGGTTCTCTTGTTGTTATTAATTGAGAATCTTTTTTCATAAGACCACTTGTTGGCAGCCACTTTGAAATCTCATCTATTTGAGTTGTCTTACCGCATCCATCTATTCCTTCAAAAACAATAAATTTTCCTTTCATTAATCCAAAGATAAAGCATTAACTACGACTGTTATAGAGCTAGTAGCCATTAATAAAGCAGCTATCGAGGGAGTAAGAAGAATGCCATATTTAGGAAATAAAATCCCAGCCGCTATTGGAAGAGCTATTAAATTGTAACCAAAGGCCCAAAGGAGATTTTGTTTGATCTTTCTTATTGTTTTTTTTGCCAGCCCTAATGAGTAAGGTAATCCATCTAATTGATCTCCCATCAAAACTAAATCTGCATTTGCCTTGGCAATTTGAGTTCCTGATCCTACTGCGATACCTAAATCAGAGGCGGCTAATGCAGGAGCATCGTTTATTCCATCACCAATCATTGCCACTTTATTAGTTTTCTTTAAATCTTCTATAATATCAAGTTTCATTTGGGGAAGAAGTTCCCATTTTATTTCATTTTCATTACAACCAATTTTCTTAGCTAACTCAATAACAGTTTGTTTTCTATCCCCGCTTAAAACATTAATTCTAAAGTTGTTTTTCTTTAGTGTTTGAACTGTTTTGATTGCATCTTCTCTTAGTAAATCTCCTAACAAAATAAAACCAAGTAGTTTATTTTCAATACTTACTCCAATAACTGTATTTGTTTTGGTTTCCTCAGTTTCTAAAGCCTTTTTTGAATCACTGTCAATACTTACTCCTTTACTAATTAACCATTCAATACTTCCAATATTTATTACTCCATTAATTGTTTCAAGTTCTCCAGAAATACCTCTACCAGACTCGGTTTGAATGTTTTTTATTGGTAGTAGATTTAATTTTTGTTTTTTTGCTTCCTTAACTAAGGCATTTGCGATTGGATGTCTGCTTTCGCTTTCTAAACTTGCAGATATTTTTAATAAAAATAAATTATCATCATTATTTTTATATTCAAGGATGAAAGGCTCTCCTTTGGTTAAGGTTCCTGTTTTATCAAAAATAATTTGATTAATTTTTGAAGCTATCTCTATTTTGTCTCCCCCTTTAAATAAAACTCCTTTTTTTGCAGCTTTACCTGATGCAACAGTAATTACAGTAGGAGTAGCTAAACCTAGTGCACATGGACAAGCTATAACTAAAACTGCAATTGATAGTTGAATAGCTAAACTGAGGAAGTTTTCAGCATTGCTACCAAGAGAACTATGTAAAGTATGGCTTGAATTTGTTATGAATTCATTATGATCATGTGTTAATAAATCAGGCCAAATTTGCTCTGCTCCTTTCCACCAGAAAAAGAAACTAGAAGTTGCAAATATGAGAACAAAGTAAGTAAATTTGCCCGCGATTTTATCTGCAATTCTTTGAATAGGAGGTTTATTAGCTTGAACTGACTCAATAAGATTGACTAGTTTTGCTAGTGAAGAATCACTTCCTACTTTTTCTACTTTTAATCTGAGAGTTGAATTTAAATTTAATGACCCATTGGATACCTTTCCTCCTTCTTTGACCTGGATAGGTTTTGATTCACCCGTAATATGCGAAACATCCACAGATGAAGCACCTTTTATTACAACGCAGTCAGCTGGAACTCTGTCGCCAGCTAAAACTTGAATTTCTTGGCCAGATTTTAATAGATTTACTCTTATAGACTTAACTTTATTTTCTTCTAAATAAATATTTGCCATTTCAGGTTGGAGATCTAATAATTCACTAATTGATGAACCCGTTTGATACCTTGCTCTCTCTTCTAAGAAACGTCCAATTAATATAAATCCTAATAACATTACTGGCTCATTAAAAAAACAGGGAAAACCAATTGCAGGAAATATCAAGGATAGGAGACTTGTAATGTAAGCACTTGTAACACCAAGGGCTACTAAAGAGTCCATATCTGGATGATTCTTTAGAAATGATTGAAATCCATTTATAATTATTGAGCGTCCAGGAAATAATAAAGCTGATGTTGCTAATACGGCATGAAAAAATATATTCCCTAATATTGGTAAATTTATATAGCCTCCCTCTGCTAGATGCCCTAAACCTGAAAATAGCAAAAGTAAAAGAGCAAAATTAAGTTTTTGCCATTGATTATTCCATTTCTTTTTTTTTTCTAATTCTGCTTTATTTATTTTTTTTGAGAAATCATTTGTGTAAATCATTGCTGGAAAACCGTTTTTCTTTAGATCTTCCAGAACCTGATCTATTTTGATATAGCCTTTATGAAGTTCAAAGTAAGCGCTTTCAGTCAGTAAGTTAACAGAGACATTTTCAACACCATCAGAATTTTTTAATATATTCTCTACAGTATTTACACACCCCCCACATTTCATACCTGTAATGTTTAGTTGAATAATCTCCATATTTTTACAAAAAACTCAAATTAATTCTTTTCTCTATTAATAACTATAATAATAAATGTTATAGACTTTAAAAGATAGTTAATTTTAATCTACTATTTTAATCTTATTTCACTTAAAACAGTGCCTAGTAATCAAAACAGAGACAATTTTATTGATAAAGCCTTTACTGTAATAGCAGAATCTATAGTTAAAATTATGCCTATTGCAGAAAAGGAAAAAAAAGCATATATCTATTATAGGGATGGATTGGCAGCTCAAAACAATGGAGATTATTCAGAGGCATTAGAATATTACAAAGAAAGTTTAAAGTTGGAAGAAAATAAAATTGATAGGGGAGAAACTCTAAAAAATATGGCAATAATATATATGAGTAATGGTGAGGAAGATTTATCTATTGAGACTTATCAAAAAGCATTAATAGAAAATCCAAAACAACCATCCTGCCTGAAAAATATAGGGTTAATATATGAGAAAAGGGGAAGATATGCTGAACAACAGGGAGATTTAGATCAAAGAGACATTTGGTTAGATAAAGCTGCTGAAGTTTGGTCTAAGGCAGTAAGGCTATATCCTGGTGGATATCTAGATATTGAAAATTGGCTAAAAAACTCTGGAAGAAGTTCAATTGATATGTACCTTTAGTTCTTCTTAGATTGTTGCATTAAAGCATAATCAACTGCCTCGCTAATATTTGAAATCTCCTTAATTTTGATTATATTCTCGAAGTCAGTTTGTACATCGTATTTTGATTTAGGTATCAAAATATTTTTGATGCCTAGTCTTACAGCTTCTTCTATTTTTGGCCGAAGATTTTTTGATTGCCTAACTTGACCGCTCAAACCTAGTTCTCCAATAAATGAACAATTTTCTAAAGGAGGGATGTTTTTTAAACTTGATAAAATAGATACTGCTACTCCTAAATCCGAAGAAGGATCATTTATTTCAAACCCTCCTCCAGTGGCTACATAACAGTCATATTGAGATAATTTAATACCTAAGTGTTTTTCAATAACTGCTAAAATCTGATGCAATCTGTTGATACTTATCCCTGTAGTCGTTCGTCTTGGATTACTATAAAAAGTCTTATTAACTAGTGCTTGAATATCTACTGCAAATGGTCTTGAGCCTTCATTAGTAATTGTAGTTATCACTCCTGAAATATTTTCTTTGTTGGTAAAGATTGAACTTGGGTTTTTTATTTCGCTCAAACCTTTTTCTAACATTTCAAAAATTCCAATTTCAAAAGTTGACCCAAATCGATTTTTGACACTTCTTATTAACCTATGGGAGGAAATCTTGTCTCCTTCAAAGTTGATAACTACGTCAACTAAATGTTCTAGCGTTTTTGGACCTGCTAGAGCTCCATCTTTGGTGACATGGCCTATTATTAAAAGAGCTATGTTATTTTCTTTGGCAAGATTCTGTAATTCAGAGGAACAGTTTCTAACTTGCGAAACAGATCCTGGGGAGCTTTCCATGTCCTCATTATGAATAGCTTGGATACTATCAATAATTGCAAAACTTGGCTTTATGTTTTTGATCTCTTCAATAATTAAAGACAAGTTAGTTTCTGCATAAATTTTTAAATCAATGCAGTTTTGACTTAATCTTTCCCATCTAATTTTGACCTGTTCTAAAGATTCTTCAGCAGTAATATATAAAACTTTTTCCTTCAAAGATATTTTTCCTGCTGTTTGAAGGACAAGTGTACTTTTGCCAATTCCTGGTTCACCCCCAAGTAAGACGACAGATCCTGGGACGATTCCACCTCCAAGAACTCTATCAAATTCTTTAAAACCACTAGTAAATCTTGTTATTCTTTCAGATGAAATTTCATTAAATAGTTTAGATTTTTTATTTTTTTTAATATTTGAAGATTTGGATATTTGGCTTTTCCTTTCTTCGACAATTGTATTCCATTCATTACAATTGAGGCACCTTCCAAAGTATTGAGAAGTTTCAGACCCGCAATTTTGACAAATAAAAGTCGAAAATTTACTAGACATTAAGGTTTTGAATAGAATGATGGACTTATATATTTTGGATATTGCCCCTCTACAAGTTAGATTAGGATAAGAATAAATTCTCTTACTGATTAGCTAATAGAAACAAATGGCTGTATCTAGTCAAACTAAAGAAACAATACTGGTTGCTGATGACGAGGCAAGCATTAGAAGAATTCTAGAGACACGTCTCTCTATGATTGGTTACAAAGTTGTCACTGCATGTGATGGTAAAGAAGCACTAAAGTTATTTAATGATTATGAGCCTGATTTAGTTGTGCTTGATGTCATGATGCCTAAATTAGATGGGTATGGAGTTTGTCAAGAATTAAGAAAAGATTCTGATGTCCCGATTGTAATGTTAACTGCATTAGGAGATGTTGCTGATAGGATAACAGGTTTAGAATTAGGAGCTGATGATTATGTTGTCAAACCTTTTAGTCCTAAAGAGTTAGAAGCTAGAATTAGGTGCGTTTTAAGAAGAATAGATAAAGAACAAATTCCAGGAATGCCTAATTCAGGTTTAATTTTGGTTACGGATATAAAAATTGATACAAATAGAAGACAAGTTTTCAAAAGCGATGAAAGAATTAGATTGACTGGAATGGAATTTAGTCTTTTGGAGCTTTTAGTAAGTAGATCAGGAGAGCCTTTTAGTCGAGGAGAGATATTGAAGGAGGTTTGGGGTTATACACCTGAAAGACATGTAGATACAAGAGTAGTAGACGTTCATATATCAAGACTAAGATCAAAGTTAGAAGCTGACCCTGCAAATCCTGAATTAATTCTTACAGCGAGAGGTACAGGATATCTCTTCCAAAGAATTGTAGACATTTCTCCTTTTGATGGTAAATAAATGCGAAAAGAGACTTTAAATAAAATTAATAAGCCAAGAGCTATCAGAAGATTAGTTATTTGGTATAAAAGGAACTCAGCTGTGACCTCTATAGTTGATACCGCTGCAAATTCTGCTGTTACTGCTAGTAATGTTGCCGGTAACGTTGTCTCTGGGGCTGGATCTGTTGTTAGTTCAGCAAGTAATGTTGCTGGTAATGTTGCTGGAAACGTAGTTTCAAGTGCTGAATCTGTTGTTAATACTGCTAGCAGTGTAGTTTCAAATGCTAGTTCATTAGCAAAAAATACATTACAGCCATTAGTTTTTGATCCTTTAAAAAGATTACAAAATAGTGATAATGCTTTAAATAAAGAATACGAATCAAATGCTGAGAGAATTTGGATTGCAGTTGATGGTATGGGTGGAGATTATGCTCCTGCTCCAATTCTTGAGGGTTGCCTTGATGCGATAAGCAGATTTCCTATAAATGTAAAGTTTGTTGGGAACATTGAAAAAGTAAGAAATGAAGCAGAAAAAGTCGGTTTACTAGAATTGCTTGAAAAAGAAATTGATAATAATCGCTTGGAATTAATTGATAGTGGAGACCCTATAGGCATGAACGAAGAAGCTACTGCTGTCAGGAGAAGAAAAAATGCCAGTGTAAATGTTGCGATGGATTTAGTAAAGAATAATCAAGCAAAAGCTGTTTATTCCGCAGGTAATTCAGGAGCTATGATGGCTTCTGCTATTTTTAGACTTGGCAGGTTAAAAGGTATTGAAAGACCAGCTATTGGTGCATTATTCCCTTCAAGAGATCAAACGCGTCCTGTATTAGTTTTAGATGTTGGAGCAAATACTGATTGCAAGCCCTCTTATCTGCATCAGTTTGCCCTTCTTGGTAATATTTATGCCAAAGATGTTTTACAAATTAACAAACCACGAATTGGTTTATTAAATATTGGAGAAGAAGAATGCAAAGGTAATGATTTATCTCTTAAAACCTTTGAATTACTTTCCAAGGAAAAAAGTTTTGATTTTGTAGGTAATTGTGAAGGTAGAGATGTTTTGTCTGGTAGTTTTGATGTCGTTGTTTGCGATGGTTTTACAGGAAATATATTACTTAAATTTCTTGAGTCTGTTGGCGGAGTTTTATTAGATATTTTAAGGTCTGAGCTACCAAGGGGCAGAAGAGGTAAAGTTGGTTCTGCTTTTTTAAAGAGTAATCTACGCAGAATAAAAAAAAGGTTAGATCATGCTGAGCATGGAGGTGCTTTATTACTTGGCGTTAATGGAATTTGTGTTATTGGACATGGGAGTAGTAAGGCTTTATCTGTAGTTAGTGCTTTGCGTTTAGCTCATTCTGCAGTAAATCATGATGTTATGGAGAATTTAAATCAACTTCAAAAGCTTCATGTTTTAAATTCTTAAAACATATTTTGTCATATTTTATGATTGACTTATATAAGTAATTAAAAAACTCTTTTGGAAGGAATAAATTTTAATCAGATTGGAGTCTCATTCAAAGGAAGTGGAAGTTATGTGCCTGCTCAAATACTTACTAATCAAAAAATTAGTAATAAGGTCGATACAAGTGATGAATGGATAAAATCTAGAACAGGTATTTCTCAGAGAAGGATTGCTGGTTTAGAAGAAAATGTAACTCAGATGGGTTATAAGGCTGCGATGTCAGCAATTCAGATGGCGAAATGGGATATTGAAACAATTGATTTGATAGTTTTAGCTACTTCTACTCCAAATGATTTATTTGGTTCTGCGCCTGCGATTCAAGCTAAATTATGTGCAAATAATGCCGTGGCTTTTGATTTAACTGCAGCATGTAGTGGATTTTTATTTGCTTTAATAACAGCCTCTCAATTTTTAAAAGGTGGAAGTTATAAAAGAGCTATAGTTATAGGTGCAGATCAAATGTCAAGCTATGTCGATTGGAATGATAGAAGAAGCTGTATTCTCTTTGGAGATGGTGCTGGTGCAATAGCCATCGAAGCAACAAATGAATTTGATAATTTAATTGGATTTAATATGAGAACTGATGGGCAAAGGGGCTCTTTTCTAAATCTCCCATCAAAGAATAAAAAAGACTCCATAATTGATAAGATCGAGTATTCTAGTGGTGGTTTTTCTCCAATTCAGATGAACGGTCAGGAAGTTTATAAATTTGCAGTCAGAGAAGTTCCATTAATTATTAAAGATTTATTTAAAAAGACAAATTATAATTCTGACAAAGTTGATTGGCTTTTATTGCATCAAGCTAATCAAAGAATATTAGATTCTGTAGGAGATAAGCTAAAATTTTCTAAAGAAAAGATTCTTAGTAATTTACAAAATTATGGAAATACCTCAGCAGGAACAATTCCTTTAATGATTGATGAGGCTATTAGAAATAATACAATTAAACAAAATGATATTATTGCTACAAGTGGTTTTGGGGCTGGATTAAGTTGGGGTGCTGCCCTCATTAAATGGGGTTAAAAACAAAAAAGGTAAATTATGGCAGTTGTATGGGTATTCCCTGGACAGGGTTCGCAAAAAATTGGAATGGCAAAACAAATTGAAAGTTTGCCAAATGCAAAAACGAGATTTAATTATGCTTCTGAGGTGTTTCAAAGAAATTTATTTGAAATTTGTGAATTAAATTCTGATCCAAAGAATTTTATGCAGGATATAAATAATACAAGGAATACACAAATTTGTCTTTTTTTAGTGGAATCAGTTTTATTAGATACCTTAAAAGTAAATGGTTTTAAACCAACTTATGTTGCTGGCCATAGTTTAGGGGAAATCACGGCATTATATTGTGCGGATGTTTTTTCTTTTGAAGATTGCGTATCACTTATAAAAGTAAGATCTGAATTAATGGCCAATGCTGGGAAAGGATCTATGGCAGCATTAATTGGTTTTGATAGAAATCAACTTGATTTATTAGTAGATAAAACTGATGACATTGTTATTGCAAATGATAATAGTTCTGCTCAAGTTGTCTTGTCAGGTTCTGAAATAGCATTAGATAATTTTTCTAAAGAAATTTCTTGTAAAAGATTTTTGAAACTAAATGTTTCAGGCGCTTTTCATTCTCCATTTATGAAAGAGCCCTCAATTAAATTTACTGAGTATTTAAAAACTATTAAATTTAATACTCCTTCGTTCCCAGTCATTAGTAACTATTATCCATCTCTTTGTAATGATCCGGACGAACTTAAACGCAGATTGGAAAATCAAATGTGTAATGGTGTTAGATGGCGCGAAACTATGGATTTAATGTCAGAAGAAAGTGATCTTCATGTTGTTGAAATTGGCCCTTCTAATGTATTAAGTGGTTTATGTAAAAGACACTTGAAGGATATAAAAATTTCTCAAGTTTCATCTTCAGATCAATTAACATATTAATTTGTATGAAAAATGATTTTTTTCAAAAATTAATTTATCAATTAGTAAGTCTATTTATTGTATTACCTATTTATAAGTTTATATTCAAAGGCTACGTAATTGGTAAAGAAAATATTCCTCAAAAAGGTTCTTTTATATTGGTTTCTAATCATGGATCATTACTGGACCCTCCCCTTTTAGGCCATGCTTTAGGTCGCAATATATCTTTTATGGCAAAGTCAGAACTTTTTAAAATTCCTGTTCTTGGTTTTATTATCAAGGCTTGTGGAGCTTATCCTGTTAAAAGAGGTATTGTTGACAAAAATACTATAAAAACTGCTTGTGAAAAATTATCTAATGCTAATTGTATTGGAATTTTTATTGATGGTACGCGTCAAAAAAATGGGCGTGTTAATAAGCCCAAACAAGGAGCAGCATTATTAGCTTTTAAGAACCAAAAATTATTATTGCCAGTCGCAATTGTTAATTCACATAGATTGATTAGGTTTAGATTTTTTATACCATTTTTTACACCAATAGTTATTAAAGTAGGAGAACCTGTTCAACCTCCTAAAAGCTCATCTAAAGAGGATTTGCATTTGGTAACTAATTGCTTAAAGGAAAATATTAATAATTTGATTGGGTAAATAATTAATTAATTGGGGATATAGGGTAGAGTGGTAAAACTTTTTCCCATGAGTTGAAATTGGAGATGTTTTGTTTCTTATTTGATAAATTTAATAATTCCTTTAAATCTTCTTTATCATCGTAATTAGCTTCAAAATTAGTTTCTTTATTATCTAATTCTTGAACCACTTTTGGAATAACTTTTTCTTTCAGCATCAGATTTTTGTTATCTTGTTCAGAAATACAAACTTCATATTTACCAGCGATAAATCCTTTCCGTTTTAATTTTTTGTAAATCCAGAATGATTGATTCTTTGTATATATATTATTTCTTAAAGCAATTCTCTTTGACATTAATTCAAAAGAACTAAAGCTTTCTAAAGGACAGTTTCTTTGCTGTGAAATAGTTCTTGCTAAAACTACGATAAGTCTTGAAGCATTAAAATTTGCTGGGCCTATACTAACGGATATTTTATTTACTCTTTCTAGATTTTCTTTAGTAATAAATTTGTTGAAATCGACTATCAAGTTATTACATAAATCATTGTCAAATTTATTTATAAAGAAATTATCATAGTCAAAATCACTTTTTTTTCTGTATGCGAAACCATAAGTATTATCAGTGCTATGTATAGCTAATGTGAGTTGATTAGATATATTTGTAAGTTTATTTTGCATGTACCTTTAAAGAGGTAATTCTAATCCAGGATTATATTTAGACCATTTACCTAATTCTTCTGAAAAACTTGCACAAGATTGAACATCCCACTCAGTTTTGTACTCACCGTTCTTATCTTTAATTATACTTACATGAATGAAAGGGCTTTTTGCTTTAAAATCAGGCAACTGGCAAATATTATCAACACCATGATTATTTTCTACATCATGATATGTAATACATCTATCAACCCATTTACAGTTAATGCAAATGCACATGCAAAATAAAGAAAATGAAAGAAATAACTTTTATAAAGATCATACACTAATAATTAATGAATTAGAAAGGAGTATAAAAATTTATAATTGGGATTTTATTTTATCTTTTTTACCTGCAGGATCATTTTTAGTGGGCGGTTATATAAGAGATATTATTCTTGGAAGAATGAGTTTAGAAGTGGATGTTGACATTGTAGTTCCTTCAAATTCAATTGATATTGGACAAAGAATTTCGGATAAATATAAAGGAAAATTTATCGTCTTGGATAAAGAAAGAGAAGTAGTAAGAATTATTCTGAATCATATTTCAATTGATATTGCTAAACAGATTTCTCCCACTATCGAAGGAGATTTGAAAAGTAGAGATTTTTCAATAAATGCAATTGCTTTTTTGTTTGATAAAAATTGCTTGATTGATCCATTAAATGGAATAAAAGATCTTGAACTTTCTTTACTTAGAACTTATTCAACAAAAAATTTAACTGATGATCCATTGCGTATGTTAAGGTGCTTTCGTTTTGTTTCAGAACTTAATTTCAATATTGATGAACAATTAATATATTTTATAAAAAAAAATAGAGAAAAAATAACTCTTGTTGCGAAAGAGAGAATTAATTATGAGATACAAAGAATAGTTAAGGGGATAAATGCTGTTGAATCTATTTTATTGGTAAAAAAATTTAATATATTTGGATTTGAAACCTTAGATAAAGATTCATTCTTTATAGATTTAGAGGGAATTAATTATGGACAACTTAGAGAAAGTGAAAAGGATGAATTTTTACCTTTGTTTTTTATAGTTCAAATGTTAGATGAGTTCTCTTTGGAGAAATTTAAATTTAGTAAAGCTGACATTCTAAAAGCTAAGTTGTTAAGAAAATGGCATCTTATCTTAAGAGAAAGAAATATTTCTCAGTTAAATGAAGTAGAAAGATTTAATTTACATCAAGAATTAGAAGGTATTCTTCCCTCTTTTATTTTTTACTTGCCTCAAAATTTACGTTCAGATTGGTTAAATAGATGGCGAGATAAGGATGATAAATTATTTCATCCCACAAATTTAGTGAATGGCGATTTAATTAAAAAACATTTAAAAATAGAAAATGGCCCTCTTATGGGAAAGCTTCTATCTTATCTTTCAAAGGAGCTTGCATTTAATAGGTTGCAAAATTTAGATGAAGCTATTTATAAAGCAAAACGATGGATTGAACAAAATGCGCCAAAATGTGATTAAATACACATAGCTTAGTTTTGTTTAAACGTTCGGACTTTAAATCATTTAAAAAATTTTATGGGCATTCGTATTTACATTGGCAATTTACCACAAGGATTTAATCCAAAAGAATTTGATAGTATTTTAAAATCAGTTTCTGACTCTATTAGATTTAAACCAGTTTTAGATAAAGAAACTAAAGAGTGTAGAGGATTTGGTTTCGCTTCAACCAATAATGAAGATAATGCTAATTTAATAATTGAGAAATTAAATGGCTTTGAATTTAATGGTTCTAAGTTGAGGGTGGAATTATCAGAAAAGAAAGATTCTTCTTCAAATAAAAGAAATAGTGCAAACTCTAATAGGAATAAGAAGAGGAAAGACTTTAAGAAAATTGTTCATAGTGATGCCCCTAATCTCGAAGCTCCTGATCCAAGATGGGCTGGTGAACTTTCCAAGCTAAAAGATTTATTAGCGAATCAGAAGACACCTGCCTAATTATCTAATTCTAGAGATTAAAAAAGATATTGGAAGTTCAAAAGCTTTTACAGAATTTTTTACAAAAGCTCTATTATTGAAAACATCATAATCTAACCTTTCAATAGAATCTAATATGCCTCTGTAAAGGCGTAATGATGTCCATACTGGCCATCTCGCATCTGCAGATAACCACTTAATTCCATCTTCGGATTTTTGGAACCAATCCCTAGCTCTGGTTAATTGAAAGTTCATAAGTATTCTCCATTGATTATTGATTTCACCGTTTAAGAGTTCTTTTTCAGAATAATTAAATTTCTCTATATCTTCCTGAGGCAAATAAATTCTTCCTCTTTGCCTATCTTCCCCGACATCTCTTAATATATTAGTTAATTGATTAGCTATGCCCAAAGCTATGGCTGCTTCTGAAGGGTCAGGCGTGTCACTCCATGGAGCTGATGTATATGCTTTGTCTATGCCCATAACATTCTGGGTCATTAAACCAACTGTTCCTGCAACACGATAACAGTATAGTTTTAATTCAGAGAAATTCTTATATCTAAATTTGTATAGATCCATCCTTTGTCCTTCAATCATGTCTAAATAAGGTTGAATACTTTGTGGATATTTCTCGATTGTATCTACAAGAACAGCATCTAATTCTGATTTTATATTTCCTTTAAATACATTTTTGGTATTTTCTTCCCATTGATTCAAGTTGTCTGACAGTTCTTCTTTCGATTTGGTTGAAGCTTCCAGGCTATCCATTATCTCGTCTGTTCTTCTACACCAAACATAAATCGCCCAAATTGCTTTTCTCTTTTCTAGGGGTAATAAAAGAGTTCCTAAGTAAAAGGTTTTAGCCCATTTTTGAGTTTCTTTACGGCATATTTCATATGCTTTATTTATTTGTGAAATTGAATTGTTCAAAAAAGTTTTTTTTTGTATAGAAAGGTTGGATTTTATTTTAGATGTTTTTAAGAAATATTTTTCTCTTTTTGCGAATATTCCTTGTTGATTGATTCTGCGCATAATTTACCACTTAACACAGCTCCCTCCATAGAAGCAAGATATTTTTGCATTGTATAATCACCTGCTAAGAAAAAGTTTTTTATAGGAGATCTTTGACTAGGTCTGAACTCCTGGCATCCTGGTACTGCTTTATATACAGATCTTGGCGTTTTTACAACTTTGTATTTTCTTAGGTTGGTTTTATTATCGCCCATAAAATGGTTTGGAAACAATTTTTTAAGTTCTTCCATAGTCGCATCAACTATATCTTGATCACTTTTGTTAATCCAATCTTTTGCTGGTGCGAAAACTAATTCAAGCATTGATCGGTTGGGATCTTCATATTCTTTGCATGTGATACTCATATCTGCATAAACGCTTAGAAGCGGAGATCTACTAAATAATAAATGATCAATATCGGTTAGTTTTTTATCGAACCATAAATGAATGTTAATTACTGGTACACCATTTAAACCATCTAACTTAGAGAAAGATTCAATTCCTTGCCACTGTTTAGGAATAATTAATTTAAAAAGATCGACAGGCATTGCACTTACATAAGCATCTGCAGTTAACTCTTTTTTCTCATTATTGTCTAATGAAGCAATTGTAAAACTTTTAACTGTACTATCTTCGTTTAAATTAATTTGCCTCAAGGGACTGTTTAGATGAACTTCTCCTCCTCTTGCTGTTATATAATCTACCATTGGTTGACAAAGTCTTTCTGGAGGAGCTCCATCTAGGAAGGCCATTTTTGAACCGTTTTTTTCTTGCAAAAATCTATTTAAGGCTGTTAATAAAACTGTTGATGATATTTCATCAGGTCCAATGAAATTTAAGGCTTTGCTCATTGCAATGAAAACTTCATCATTAACTCTTTCGGGGATATTGTGTTCTTTTAACCACTCTGTCCATGATTTTGTATCGCATTTTTCTATATATTTTTGGCCTCTTAACATTGCAGGGACTAATCCAAGGCCAAAAAGTATCTTTTCATTCCATGAAAGCATATCATTATTACTAAGTATCGCTGAAACTCCATTAATTGGGGCTGGGATATCAGGGAAATCGAATCTACTATAAGTGCCGGGCTCAGAGGGCTGATTAAAAATCATTGAATGGCTTTTCCATTGAAGTCTGTCTTCAATATCTAGTTCCTTGAATAGTTGTAACATATTTGGATAAGCTCCAAAAAATATATGCAAACCAGTTTCATACCAATCGCCATCCTCATCTTTCCATGCAGCTACTTTCCCACCTAAGACATCTCTGGCTTCAAGTACAATTGGAATGTGACCATTGTCAACGAGATATTTAGCGCAAGATAAACCTGCTAAACCTGCTCCTGCAATTACAACACGCATTATTAAATCAAGAAATAAGTTAACACTTACTAATAAGCTACTCTAAAGTTAGAACATAATAGTTTTTTTTGTTGATTATTTCTTAAAATTATGGAAAAAATGCTTTTAAAATCAACTACCAGACATGTCAGAATCTTTACAGCTGAGGTTATAAATAATGATTTACAATTCCATCCAAATAAACTAACTCTTGATTTGGATCCTGATAATGAGTTTATTTGGAATGAGAATTCTATAAATAAAATAAATCAAAAATTCAATGAGCTTATTAAAGAGAGAGCAGGAAAAAATTTAGATGACTATGAACTTCGCAAAATCGGTTCAGAGATTGAAGGATTAATTAAAAGTTTGCTACAAAATGGTCAATTAAGTTATAACCCAGAATGTAGAGTTATGAATTATTCAATGGGTTTACCAAAGACAAATGAAGAGCTGTGAATAGATATTCAAACAGAAGACCAGGAAGAGGTCCTAATAGAGGATATTCTTCCTCATCCTCAAGAGAGGGAGCTGATTACATGCGAAGAAATAAAAGATTACCTTCTGGTACTGAACAAAAAATTAATTTAAATACGGGAACGATTGCTATTCTTGCAGGAGTATTAATTTTAGGAGTTGGTATTGGTAGCGCAATAACTAGCACAACAGATGGTGGACAAGGAAATATAGCTAGTCAACAACAATTAGATATGGCTGTTCCAGATCCTGAATTCTGTAGACAATGGGGTGCAAGCGCTTTTGTTATTGATGTTGAAATGTATACAACCCTTAATCCTTCAACAAGCTTTGTTACACAACCAGCACTACAACCTGGTTGCGTAATTCGTAGGGAGAATTGGACTGTTTTGCAAAAACAAGGAGCTATCAGTAATGAAGATGTTAGAGAATGTAAGCAAAGAATGAATACTTTTGCGTATATTGGATCTATAAGAGATAAACCAATAGTCAAATGTGTTTATCAGACTGATGTAAATGAGAATAAGTTCATTATCAAGGGAGATGGTCAAGCCGAAGATGGAGGCGTAGGAATTAATAAAGAAGCAATTCAGTTCTGATTAAAATTATATTTTTCTTAATGGACTATCTGAACTGGCAAATTGTGGCAATATATTCTTCTTAAAGACTTGCGATGCCCTTGAGGTGTATCTTGATGGATTGGTAATTAATTTAAGCTCTCTTTTTACCTCTAAGTCAGCAATTTTGGCCTTGTGGATTGTACCACCTGCTAATTCTCTTTCAATAGAAACAACAGGAACAAAAGAGGCACCTAGACCTGCTTGCACTGCATTCTTGATTGCCTCAAGAGAGTTCAGTTCCATTTCTATTTTTAATCTTTGAATCTCTAGTCCAGAATCTTTGAGTAGTTTGTCAACAACTTTTCTAGTTGTAGATTGAGAATCTAGTGTGACAAAATTTAATTTGTATAGATCTTCTTTTAAAAGTTCTTTTTTATTAGCAAGAGGGTGACTTATGGGCAATACTAGTGCTAATTCATCTGTTCCATAAGGAGTAATTTGTAATAAATTTTCTAGATCTCCTGGCAACTGTCCTCCAATAATTGCTAAGTCGATTTGACCATTAGCAACACTCCAGCCAGTTCTTCTAGTACTGTGAACTTTGAGCTGAACTGATACATCAGGGTATGCTTGGCGAAAAAATCCTATCATTCTTGGCATTAAGTAAGTTCCTGTAGTTTGACTGGCTCCAATTATGAGTGTTCCTCCTTTTAAACTATTTAAATCTTCGATTGCTTTGCAAGCTTCATCGCATTGATTCAAAATTCTTTCGCAGTATTCTAGTAATAGTCTTCCTCCTTCGGTTAGAAGAGCCTTTCTACCTCCTCTATCGAAAATTGTAATATCAAGTTGTTTTTCTAGATTTTGTATTTGCAAACTGACAGCTGGTTGGGTTACGTACAACAAATCAGCAGCTTTTTTGAAACTTCCTTCAGCTGCTATAGCTTTTAATATTCTTAATTGGTCAAGAGTAAATGGTAATTCGGGCATCTATTATGCCTACAATATAATTTATAATTCTAATACCTAAACGTATTCTTGTTAAGAATAGATTATTTAAATTATCTAAATATATGGAGATACACAGAACTTCTTTAATAATCTTTTTCTTAATAATTGTTTTTGCCGTTATACATAGTGGTGGAGCTGCTTTAAGAAGTAAAGCAGAATCTATCATGGGTGCAAGATTATGGAGATTATGTTTTGTTTCCTTAAGTTTACCGTCAGCAATTATTCTTATCAGTTATTTTTTGTCTCATAGATATGACGGAATTAGATTATGGAATTTTCAAGGAAATAGCTTTGTTTTTTTCTTGGTTTGGTTTTTAACTGCCATAAGTTTCTTATTTTTATATCCTGCTACTTATAATTTATTAGAAATTCCTTCAGTTTTGAAACCACAAGTTAGGATTTACGGAAGTGGAATAATGCGAATTACTCGGCACCCTCAAGCCTTTGGACAGATAATTTGGTGTTTTGCTCATACTCTATGGATTGGAACATCATTCACATTAGTAACTTCTCTAGGGTTGATTTTGCATCATATTTTTGCGATTTGGCATGGTGATAAGAGATTGGAAACAAAATTTGGAGGTGAATTTTATCAATTTAAAGAAAGTACTTCAATTATTCCATTTATGGCAATAATTGAGGGGAGACAGACTTTTAAAATTAAAGAATTTTTCAAATTATCCCAACTTGGAATATTAATTGCGATAGCAGTACTTTGGTGGTCTCATCAATACATAAATATTGCTGTAAAAACATTTAATTCATCATTTTTGTCGGAATTTCTCAATTAACAGTTTAAAATCAATTTAAAAGTTTTTTAAAAAATGCCTCAAGCTTCAGAAATTGCCTGGTTAATTCCTGTTTTTCCTCTTATTGGTGCAGTTCTTTCTGGTTTGGGATTAATAAGTATCAATAAGAAAATTAATAATGCTAGAGAAATAGTTTCTATCAGTTTAATTTCCTTTGTAGGTGTTTCGGCAGTAATTAGTTATAAGGCTCTTCTTGAACAAGTGAATGGGTATCAATCAGTAGAAAAATTATTTGTTTGGGCTAGTGCGGGTGATTTTACAATCCCTATGGGTTTCATTCTTGATCCTCTGGGTAGTGTCATGCTTGCTTTAGTAACTACAATAACGTTGCTAGTCATGATTTATTCCCATGGTTATATGTCTCATGACAAAGGATACGTAAGGTTTTTTACATACTTAGCGTTATTTAGTAGCTCAATGATGGGATTGATAATAAGTCCAAATTTGTTAGAGATTTATGTTTTCTGGGAATTAGTTGGAATGTGTTCTTATTTATTGGTTGGTTTTTGGTATGACAGAGATGGTGCTGCACATGCTGCTCAAAAAGCATTTGTAGTTAACAGAGTTGGAGACTTTGGCTTATTACTAGGTATTTTAGGTTTATTCTGGGCAACGAATAGTTTTGATTTTAATGAGATTGCTTTAGGAATATCTAAATCAATCTCTGAAAATTCATTACCAATATGGGCTGCGTTAATCCTTTGTTTTTTAGTTTTTTTAGGCCCAATGGCAAAATCAGCTCAGTTTCCTTTGCATGTTTGGTTGCCTGATGCTATGGAAGGTCCTACTCCTATTTCTGCCCTGATACATGCAGCTACTATGGTCGCAGCAGGAATATTCCTAGTTGCCAGACTTCAACCTTTGTACTCATTATTCTCTGAAATTCAATTTATTATTGCTTTAGTTGGTACTATTACCTGTTTTTTAGGGGCTTCTATTGCCTTAACCCAAATGGATCTAAAAAAGGGTTTGGCCTACAGTACGGTTTCACAGCTCGGTTATATGATGCTTGCAATGGGTTGCGGTGCCCCAATAGCAGGAATTTTTCACTTAATAACACATGCTTGCTTCAAAGCAATGTTGTTTTTGGGGTCTGGATCAGTAATTCATGCAATGGAAGAAGTTGTAGGCCATCAGCCTGTATTAGCTCAAGATATGAGATTAATGGGCGGATTAAGAAAGAAAATGCCATATACATCTGCAACTTTTTTAATAGGTTGTGTAGCAATAAGCGGTATCCCTCCATTAGCTGGATTCTGGAGTAAAGATGAAATACTGGGAAATGCATTTATTTCATTTCCTGTGTTTTGGTTGATAGGACTCTTAACTGCTGGTATGACAGCATTTTATATGTTTAGACTTTATTTCTTGACATTTGAAGGAGACTTTAGGGGAGATAATAAAGAGTTACAAAAAGAACTTTTAGTGGCCTCTCAAATTTCTTTAGATGAAGAAAGCGAAGAAGAACATGGGGATCAAAAACATGGTTCTCTTCATGAGTCTCCATGGTCAATGACATTCCCATTAGTATTTCTTGCTGTGCCTTCAGTAATTATTGGTTTTATGGGCCTTCCTTGGGATAGTAAATTCGCAAATTTGCTAGATCCTGAAGAAGCTGAGGTTGCTGCTCAAGCTTTTGAATTAAAAGAATTTTTACCTTTAGCAATAGCGTCAATTGTTGTCGCATCAATAGGTATCACGATTGCATATCAAGCTTATTTTGCTCGCAAACTTAATTTATCAATTCTATTTGCTCAAAAGTTCCCAGCCATTAATAAATTCTTATCAAAAAAATGGTATTTAGATGATATTAATGAAAAACTTTTTGTTAAGGGAAGTAGAAAACTTGCTAAAGAGGTATTAGAAGTTGATTCGAAAGTTGTTGACGGAGTTGTCAATTTGACTGGACTTGTCACTTTAGGAAGTGGAGAAGGTTTGAAATATTTTGAAACTGGTAGAGCGCAATTTTATGCTCTTATAGTGTTTGGAGGTGTAATTTTATTAGTAGCTATATTTGGCTTTCAATCTCCGCCAGTATCTTAATTACAAATGTGTGTCTTCACTGTTCATAGGGGTGAAAAAATACAGAAAATTTCTAGACTCTATTTAAGATGAATTTCTTGTTAAATTGAGCATTAATTTTTTTACACATTTTGCGAATCAAACCTTAGGAACTTTTGGCGCTGGCTTATCTAACTTTCCTTGGCTATCGGCATCTATCCTTTTCCCAATTGCAAGTGCATTTGTAATCCCTTTTTTCCCTGATAAAGGAGAGGGTAAAGAAGTAAGATGGTTTGCTTTGTATATAGCGTTAATAACTTTTTTAATTACCGTAGGTTCTTATATAACTGGTTTTGATATTAATGATGAAAATGTCCAACTCAAAGAAAGTTTAAATTGGCTTCCTAATCTAGGTCTTACTTGGACTGTTGGAGCTGATGGGATATCTATGCCATTAATATTACTAACTAGTTTTATAACTGCTTTAGCAGTTCTAGCTGCCTGGCCAGTCAAGTTTAAACCAAAGTTATTTTTCTTTTTAATATTAATAATGGATGGGGGACAAATAGCTGTGTTTGCTGTCCAAGATATGCTTTTATTCTTTCTTACTTGGGAACTTGAATTAATCCCAGTATATTTACTTTTAGCTATCTGGGGTGGGAAAAATAGACAATATGCAGCTACAAAATTCATTATTTATACAGCTGGAAGTTCGATATTTATTCTTTTAGCCGGATTAGCAATGGGTTTTTACGGGACAGGAATTCCTAATTTTGAATTTTCGCATTTAGCGAGTCAAGATTTTAGTCAAAAGTTTCAAATACTATGTTATGTAGGACTTCTAATTGCATTTGGTGTAAAACTTCCAATAGTCCCACTTCATACTTGGCTCCCAGACGCTCATGGAGAAGCAACGGCCCCAGTTCATATGCTTCTTGCCGGTATTCTATTAAAGATGGGTGGATATGCTCTGTTGAGATTTAATGCGCAATTATTACCTTTAGCTCATGCGCAATTTGCTCCTTTATTAATTGTTCTTGGGGTGGTCAATATAATTTATGCGGCACTAACTTCTTTTGCTCAAAGAAATCTCAAAAGAAAGATTGCATACAGTTCAATTAGTCATATGGGCTTTGTTTTGATTGGAATAGGAAGTTTTAGCAGTCTTGGTACAAGTGGAGCAATGCTTCAAATGATTAGTCATGGGTTAATTGGTGCTAGTTTATTCTTTCTTGTGGGAGCTACTTATGATCGGACCAAAACTCTTAAACTTGACGAAATGAGTGGTGTAGGACAAAAAATGAGAATTATGTTTGCTTTATGGACTGCTTGTTCTCTAGCATCACTTGCTTTGCCAGGTATGAGCGGATTTGTTTCTGAATTAATGGTATTTACAGGATTTGTTACTGATGAAGTATATACACTTCCTTTTAGAATTGTGATGGCTTCCTTAGCAGCAATAGGCGTTATACTCACTCCTATTTATCTACTTTCAATGTTACGGGAAATTTTCTTTGGCAAAGAAAATCCTAAATTAACTGAAGAACGAAAACTAGTTGATGCAGAACCTAGAGAGGTTTATATAATTGCCTGTTTACTTTTGCCAATAATTGGAATTGGCTTATATCCTAGGTTAGTTACGGAGAGTTATTTGGCTTCGATTAATAACTTAGTTGATAGAGATTTAAATGCAGTTAAAAGTGCTGTGAAAACAAATATTTTTTCAGGAAATAAAAAGAATGAGATATTTACAGCCCCAAAAATTTGATTGTTTAAATTTATACAATGTTTTTTGACATTAAGAACGATATAAAGATATCTTGTAAATAGATTTAATCTCTCTAAAGTATCTAATTCAAATCCTATAGATAGGCCACAGTTAGGACCTAGATTGTTAATAAAGTTTCTCCAAGATGCTGCTGGCAAAGGTGATCTTGATCCATGGGATATTGATGTAATAAGTGTTATAGATAGTTTTTTAGATCAATATACAAACACTATACAAAAACCTGATAACAACCATAATTCATATCAAAAAGATTTAGCTGAGACAAGTGAAGCCTTCTTTGCAGCTTCAGTCCTAGTTAATTTAAAAGCCCAAGTTTTGGAATCTGATGTTTTCAAAGATGATTTAACAGAATTGGAAGATGATTATGAAATTGATAATCAAGAATGGATTAATCAAGGATTTGATATTCCAAAATATCCAGAAAAATACCTACGACGAAGATCTGTAGCTCAACCAATTCTTAAACGAACATCAACATTAGGGGAACTTGTAAGTCAATTAGAGTCTATTGCTGAAATTATAGAAACTCAAGATCTTTTACTAATGAAAAGAAAAAGAAATAAAAAATATTCTGATAAGGCACTAATTTCTCAAGTAAAATCTTTAGCTCATCGTGAAAAACTACCTGAAACGACTAAAGAATTAGGAAAATTTATTGATGGTTGGGAAAAAGCATTACAGTGGACAGATTTTGAATATTTAGTAAACAAATGGCAGGCAGTCGTAAAAAATGACTTAGATAAGGATAGGCTTGGTGTTTTTTGGGCTTTGTTATTTTTATATTCAGAAAACAAAATTGAACTTAAACAAATAAACTCTCTTTATGGACCAATACAAATTAAAAGAATAATCCCTGATGGAGGCATAGCTCAATTGCCTATAGAAAATCTTGATGAAGCAATTACCTCTTCCTCAGCTGCTTAGTAGTTAAGTAATAATAACGTATAATCTTAGAAAAGAGGTTTTCATCTGATGAAGGCAATGATACTTGCAGCAGGAAAAGGTACGCGCGTTCAGCCTATTACGCATATAATTCCAAAACCCATGATTCCGATTTTACAAAAACCAGTTATGGAGTTTCTTTTAGAGCTTTTAAAAGAACATGGTTTTAAAGAAATAATGGTTAATGTTTCTCATCTTGCTGAAGAAATTGAAAATTATTTTAGGGATGGGCAAAGATTTGGTGTAGAGATAGCTTACAGCTTTGAAGGAAGAATTGAAGATGGAGAATTGATAGGTGATGCTTTGGGCTCGGCAGGAGGATTAAAGAAAATTCAAGATTTTCAAAATTTTTTTGATGAAACTTTCGTTGTATTATGTGGTGATGCTTTAGTTGACTTAGATTTGACTGAAGCACTAAAGAAACACAAGCAAAAAGGAGCCATTGCAAGTTTAATAACGAAAAAAGTAACTAAAGATCAAGTATCAAGTTATGGAGTAGTGGTCTCAGATGATACTGGTCGGATAAAAGCCTTTCAGGAAAAACCAAATGTAGATAATGCATTAAGTGATTCTATAAATACTGGAATTTATCTTTTTGAACCTGAGATTTTTAATTACATCCCAACAGGCCAAAAGTTTGATATTGGTGCTGATCTATTTCCTAAACTTGTTGAAATGGATTTACCATTTTTTGCCTTACCTATGGATTTTGAATGGGTAGATATTGGTAAGGTTCCAGATTATTGGAGTGCTATACGTAATGTCTTACAAGGTAAGGTAAGACAAGTAGAAATTCCAGGTAAACAGATTAAACCTGGTGTTTATACTGGATTGAATGTAGCTGCTAATTGGGAAAAAATTAATATTAATGGACCTGTTTATATAGGTGGAATGACAAGGATAGAAGATGGTGCAACTATTATTGGCCCCGCGATGATTGGACCAAGTTGTTGTATTTGCGAGGGCGCAACGATTGATAATTCAATTATTTTTGATTATTCAAAAATTGGTAAAGGGGTTAAACTTGTCGATAAGTTAGTTTTCGGGCGATATTGTGTAGGTAAAAATGGAGATCACTTTGATTTGCAAGACGCATCTTTGGATTGGTTGATAACGGATTCAAGAAGATCAGATATGACGGAGCCTTCTCCCCAGCAAAAAGCTATGGCAGAATTATTAGGCACAGATTTGATTAATATTCCAGATTAATATCTGCCATCTCAATAATCTGAGGTATGAGATGTTCTGCTTTAACGGCCATGATATGAATACCTTCTGCGATATTAATATAATCTTTAGCTTGTTCTGCAGCGATTTGTATCCCTTCTTTTAAGGGGTCTTTGGCATCTTTAAGACGATTTAAAATCTTTTCCGGAATGTTTGCACCTGGTACGTACTTATTTATAAAGAGAGCGTTTTTGTATGATTTTAAAAGAAATACTCCTGCAATTACTGGGATATCAAGAGGCTTGCTAATTCTCTCGCAAAATTCTATTAAAAAGTTTCTTTCCATAACCATTTGAGTTTGTAGGAAATTTGCACCTGCCTCTTTTTTCTGTCTAGTTCTACTTTGTAAACTTCTTTGATTCCTTAAGTTGGGATTAGCTGCAGCACCTGAAAATATATTTGTTCTTTGATCGGCAAGTGCTTCAAAAGTTGGATCAATGCCTTGATTAAAGGCTTGAATTTGTCTTAATAATCTAACTGATTCAAATTCATGTACAGCTTTTGTTTCTTGTTGATCCCCAGCCTTTACTGAATCACCAGTAATGCATAAGATATTTTTAATTCCTAAAGCATTAGCTCCTAGGATGTCTGATTGTAAAGCAATTTTATTACGATCTCTACAGGCGATTTGCATTATTGGTTCTATCCCATTTTCCAGTAATAGTTTGGACATTGCCAAGCTACACATTCTCATTACAGCTCTGCTTCCATCTGTAATGTTAACAGCATGTACCTTATCTTTTAAAAGTTGTGCTATCTTAAGAGATCTTATGGGGTCCCCACCTCTTGGCGGCATTAACTCTGCCGTAATCACTTTAGATTTTTTTTCTAAAGTCTCTTGAAGTTTTGATTTCAATTGCTTTTGTTTCCAACTAGGTTAACAAGTGTAGTGAGATTGCTAAACTTAATTAATATAAAAAAGGAACTGTTTAAATGCAAATGGTTGATGAAGAAGTAAACAACCTTGATATGATGGGTCTCTCGGCTAGAGAGATGGAGATCATTGATTTAGTAGCTGATGGGCTAACAAATCAAGAAATAGCTGTAAAACTTACTATTAGTAAAAGAACTGTTGATAATCATGTAAGTAATATGTTTACTAAAACAGGTTCTAAAAACAGGGTTGCATTATTAAATTGGGCTATGGATCACGGAAAGATTTGTAGGGATGGTTTTAATTGTTGTTCTCTACCTGATTCAGAACAAGATTAGTGATTGGTATCCTCTAATTTCTGATTATTCTCTGTTAAATTCATTAAACAATAATTGGTTGACTCTAATTCAAAAAGTTCTGCATATGCTATGCAAGCCTCTTTATCTGAGTTGATAAATCTTAATATTCCTTGCCTATCATAAAGACCATACATTTCTAGAAATAAAATTTATTTTTAAAATATAAAATGAATATAAAGCAAAACTGGTCTATTTGACTAGCTCTTTTCGAGAGTTCTCAAATCATCATGATTCCATTTTGACAAAGGATGTGATGTGAGACTGAAATTCGAAAAATTTTGAAGTCCAGTAATTTCTTTTGATACAAACGATGGGAGTGTGAATTCTTCTTCCTCTTTCGAAAGTTCAATTTCTGCAACCTCAAGTGGAAAATTCTTTTCTTTAAAACAATCTATAATCCATTGCTTTTTTTTAATTTCTAAAAAGAATCTATCCTTTTTAATAGTATTTGTAAGATTTGACATGATTTTTTCACCATCATGATTAGGTATTAAGTATTCAAATTCAAAGTTAGTAAAATTTTCGATATGTTTTTTGAGTGCAATTTTAAAGTTTGCTCCATTAAATCTTATCCTAATTATCCAATCTTCTAATTTATATGAAAGGTATCCTTGTTCAATTACAGTTTTTTTAGTGATGTATTTTTTCCAGTTGTCGTTTTTTACCAGAAATCTTCTCTCTATTTCTAATGCCATTTAGTTGTATAATTCCTCATTAGTGAAATAACTCTCTATCCTATGGGATTTAATATTTTTCTCTTTAAAAGCTTTTTTACAAAATATAGATGAATCTAAAGCGATAGAACTATTGGAACGATAAATAATAAGAACCAATGAAAGCTTCACTTAATTTAATAATTTTACCACTTTAATAAGTTAAAACTTTCCATATCTACAGTTACTCTGTTTCTATAAAGAGATAATAATATTGCTAAACCAACAGCGGCTTCTGCTGCTGCAACGGTAATCACGAAAATCGTAAAAACCTGCCCTTGAATTAAGTTGTTATCTACAAAAGAAGAAAAGGCCATCAAATTGATATTAACGGCATTAAGCATTAACTCGATGCACATTAAGACTCTTACCGCATTTCTACTATTTAATAATCCCCAAATTCCAATACAAAATAATATTGAAGATACAATTAAAAAGGCTTGTAATGGTATGGATTCTAGATTCATGATTAAAAATAAAATTTGATAATTAATTGTTGTTGATTAGAAACGGTTCCTTTGTTTTCTCAATTAACTCTTGATCGACAGGTAATCCAGTAGAAATATCTTGATTCATAACATCTTTTCTAGCTAAAACTATTGCGCCAATCATTGCCATCAATAATAATACAGATGCTACCTCGAAAGGTAGTAAATAATCACTGAATAGATGTTCACCTATTCTATATGTAGATTCTTCTCCTATGGCGTTATTAGGACTTGCTATGACCCATACGTTTGATAAATCGACTCTAATTAAGAGGCTCAGTAGAGTTAAGCAAATTGATGTTGATATAATTCTTCTTGAATTGAGATTTTCTATAGGCTTTAAATCTTCTTTTTTATTAACAAGCATTATTGCAAAAATTATCAGGACATTTACTGCTCCTACATACACTAAGACTTGTGCTGCAGCAACAAAACTTGCATTTAGAAGAAGATATAAACCTGCAATACTTAAGAATACGCCACAAAGAAGAAACGCTGAATAAACAATACTTTCGAGTAGTACTACGCCTAATGCTCCAATTATGACAACTAAGGACAATATTGAAAAACAAATTAATTGTGTTGTGACTGCTATTGACATGATTTTGTGAGATTAATTATTTGCTTTAACAGCCTTATCTTTTGTCTCATTTGAAACTGGTTTCATCCAATCATAAACTTCTTCAGGTAGTTTACCAACTCTGGGATCTGAAGGTGATATTTCGTGAGGGTCCATAACTCCTTTGGGCAAATACGCAAGTTCTCTTAAGGGTTTGACTGATGGATCTGTAGTGACATTTGTAGGGAGTCGGCCAAGTGCAATATTATCGAAATTTAAATTATGTCTATCAAATGTTGCTAATTCATATTCCTCAGTCATTGATAAGCAATTCGTAGGGCAAAATTCGACACAATTTCCGCAAAAAATGCAAACACCAAAGTCTATAGAATAATTTCTAAGTTCTTTTTTTTTGGTTTCTTTGTTCATTACCCAGTCAACTACAGGTAAATTTATCGGACAAACTCTCACACAAACTTCACATGCGATACATTTATCAAATTCATAATGTATTCTCCCTCTATATCTTTCAGAAGGGATTAACTTTTCATAAGGATATTGGACAGTTACTGGTCTCCTGCGAAGATGGTCAAATGTTACGGAGAAGCCGTTATATAAATATTTGCCGGCACTGAAAGCCTCTTTAATATAACTATTTACTTTTTGAAGAAAATCTTTCATCTGTAAAGAGTTTACTTAATTATTGTAGTTTAGTGGATTAATTTTAATTTTAAGTAAATAGACTTAAAATTAACCACCAAAGAATTGGGGGAAAGCAAGTTTTAATCCTGCAGTTAACAAAAGATTAGCAAGAGAAATTGGAAGAAGGAACTTCCAGCCTAAGTCTAGTAGTTGATCAATTCTTACTCTTGGGGTTGTCCATCGTAATAATATTGCAATAAATACTAAAATATATGCCTTAAGAACAGTCATTACAATTCCGATTGAAGCAGTAAACACCTGTATTAAAGGAGCATTAAGTGGGATATTTAGAAATTTAGCTATTATCTCAACAGGAATAGGTAAACTCCAACCCCCTAAGTAAAGTATAGAAACTAATAATGCTGAAAGAATTAAATTTATATAACTACCTAAATAGAATAATGCGAATTTCATTCCAGCATATTCAGTTTGATACCCTGCTACTAATTCTTCCTCCGCTTCTGGCAAGTCAAATGGAAGTCTCTCGCATTCTGCAAGAGCACATATCCAGAAAATTATGAATCCAATAGGCTGTCTCCATATATTCCAACTTAATATCCCCGCTCCGCTTTGTTGATTAACAATATCAACAGTACTTAGAGAATTTGTCATTAACACAATAGCTAGTACAGATAATGCCAAGGGTATTTCATAACTAATAGATTGTGCAGCTGCACGTAATCCACCTAGTAATGAGTATTTATTATTAGAAGCATATCCGCTCATTAGAAGCCCAATAGGCTGAATACTACTTAATGCAATCCATAAAAATATTCCAATACCAACATTGCTAATTAATAAGTCTTGACCAAAAGGAACTATTAGCCAGGAAAGGATAACTGGCACTAAAACCAATATTGGACCTGCAGTGAATAGAATAGAATCAGCTTTAGCTGGAATAATATCTTCTTTTACGAGTAACTTAAGACCATCTGCAATTGGTTGAAGTACACCAAGTGCTCCTGCATATTCAGGCCCTATTCTCTGTTGAGCTGCAGCAGATATTTTTCTTTCAAGCCAAACAGTTACTAATACTCCAACAACTGCCGACACTAAAACCAAAAGCATTGGAAGAGGTAGCCAAATTATATGAGCGATTTCACTTGAAAGGCCTAAACCCTTTAAGAATTCATTAAAGATATATTCTAGGTCTAATCCGTTTTCCAAAATTTTGATGTTATTTACTTAATAGATTAACTCGCCATAAACAATATGTGTGTTTTTTATGAAAAGCTACAAATATTATTTTCGATTTTCTAAACTGATCCAATCTCTTGGAGCTGAACCGGTGTAGATTTGCGAGGGCCTGAAAATTCTATTTGCTCCTAATTGTTCTCTCCAGTGCGCTAACCAACCTGCGACTCTGGATATGGCAAAAATTGGAGTAAATAAGTCTCTCGGTATGCCAAGTTTTCTGTAAACGAGACCGGAATAAAAGTCAACATTTGGGAAAATACCTTTTGGTCCAAGTCTTGGGATTGCTTCTGCTTCTAATTTTTTGGCAACATCATACATTTCATCTGCACCAAATCTTATAAAAAGTTCCTCAGCTAGTTTTTGAAGAATGATTGCTCTTGGATCTTTAACTTTGTACTCTCGGTGACCAAAGCCCATTATTTTAGTTTTATTTTGTATCGCACCTTCTAAAAAGGAAGCAGCTTTATCAGGAGTCTCAATATTTTCTAGCATTGCAATTACATCCTCATTAGCGCCTCCATGCAGAGGGCCAGCTAAGGTTCCCACAGCCGAAGCAATAACGGCATAAGGATCTGTGAGAGTGCTTGCAGTAACCCTAGCGCTAAATGTACTAGCGTTTAAACTGTGCTCTGCATGAAGAATTAAACATCTATCAAACACTTTTGCAGCTATTGGATCTTGTTCTTTTTCAGTCAGCATGTAGAGAAAATTTGAGGAGTATGATAAATCATCTCTAGGTTGGATAGGGTCTTGCCCCTTTCTAATCAGTTGGAAGGCTGCAATCATTGTTGGAATTTTTGCAATTAGCCTTATTACTGCGTTATAAATATAATTTGGATCATCAATCGCCCTTCTTGAGTAGAATAGCCCTAAAGAAGCTGCACTTGACTGGAGAGCATCCATAGGGTGCCCTGTTGCAGGGAAACATTTCATCATATCTCTGACTCTAAAGCTTAATCTGCGATGCATCTGAACTTCCTGTTCAAAATCTCTTAGTTGAGTAGCTGTAGGTAATTCTCCCCAGATCAATAAAAAAGCTGTTTCTAAAAAACTACTTTTTTGTGCAAGTTCTTGTATTGAATAACCTCTATATGATAATTCCCCTTTTTCACCGTCAATATCACATATCGATGAATTAGTAACTGGGACACCTTCTAGTCCTGGTTTTAACATTAGTTTGTTACTATCCAATTGCTGAATCCAATATAAATTACTTATAGATACAAGATAATCAAATAATTTTTAATTAACCACAAGATATAAAATAAATAAAAATGTTTTATTCAGTAAATCGTTGAATTATATTATTGAAATATCTCTATTTTATGTTCGGAATAAATGAGAGGATTTCTCTCTGGGATAGATTGTTTTGAAATTTCTTTAAATTCCGAAGTTGAAAAATTAATTATATTGTTAAACATAAAATTAAGATTTTCTAAAACAGAAAGATATTGAGTTTCTGTAGAATCTAATCCCTTGATATCAAATGTTTTATAGATGAAATCATTAGCACCCTTTTTATTATTTAGTTCAAAGAATTGTTCCGATATTGAATTGGTTTTTCCATCCTTAATTAAATTATTACTTATCATAAATAATTTATCAGATTCAATTGTAAATAAATCTTTATAAGTAGATTGTTTTATTATTTCCTCTTCTTCTTCAAGAATATCTTTTGTATAAACTGAATAAATATAATCATTTTTTGCTAAACTATATTTATTAAAATCTTTTAGTTGTTTTATATCACTTATAATTGAATTATTTTGATGATTATTTTCTAATACAATTATCCAGTCTTGATTAGAATTTAGTAATAGAATATTTTGAGTTAAATATTGATTTAATTCTTCTAAAAGTCTTTTTTCAAAGTTATTTATTAAGGGGCTTAAATACTTAATAGACGAATTCAAATCACTGTAAATAGATATTTTATAATTTTCATAGTTTATTTCATTCTGATTAATTAGATTCTTATAAGAAAAAATATCTAAATTTTTTTTATTATTTATTACATATGTTTTTATAATTATACGTTTATTTTTTAAAGCTAATGTTGTTGCAATAATATCCTCATTAGCTTGTATATTGTTTTCATTATTTAAAAATAAATTATTTTTAAGTTTTGTAGTGAATAGTATATTATTTTCATTTTTAAAATTCCTTAAAATTTCTGCAGAAAAATTATTTTTTGTTTCTGGCCAATTATTACTTGCTTCTATTGAATCTAAAATTAATTTCTTATTTGAAGAAGCAATAATATAATCATCATTAGTTTTATAAATATAATTTAAATAATTAAGTTTATTTTCTCTATATATTTTAATTATCTCATCATTCTGATCAATTGGATTAGATAAACTTAATAGATCATTGATATTTTTTTCGGGCTTAATTTTTAATACTATTAAAATATCATCTTTTTCTCTTTTATTATTGTTATAAGTGGAAATAGTAAGTTCATTATTATAAAGATCTTCTAATTTATTTTCACCAATATCAATACCTAAATAAGATAATATACTATTTTTTATTAAAATAATTCCATCTATATTTTTGCTATTAAAGTTTCTTTCAAAACTATTTCCAATATCTGAACTTTGGGAATTTGAAATAAATAACAATTTATTATCTCTCGGCAGGTATTTCAGGATTTTTAATTCTCCAAGATTTTGATTGGAAGTTTCATTTCTATAACTAGAAATTGTCTTAAAACCAAAAAAAAAGCATAGAGATAATAATATTATTATCGCTATTACTTTGAAATTCATTCTTAATGTTTATTTTCATTTTTAACAATAAACATACTCTTGCAACTTTAATTTATTAAATTGTTAATAACAAATAATTAATCTTTAAATTGGGAAATTATCCTAAACCTATTGATGCCTATAGTCTTAATGATTGGTTTAATTCGGAAAAGGAAAATCCAATCATAGTGGATGTTAGAGAACAGTCAGAGTTAGAATTAGCTTCTTTCTCACAAGAATTTTTACATATACCACTTAGTAAAGTTAATCTTGAATACGTGCAAGAAATAATTGGTGGTTTACTAGATAGAAAAATTGTCGTTATATGTCATGCGGGAATTAGGAGTTATAACTTCTGCCAATGGTCACTAGATAATAATATTGTGAGCGAAATATGGAACCTGGAAGAAGGAATAGATGGATGGAGTAGATATATTGACTCAACAATTTCTAGATATTAATTAAATATTTAATGAAGATGCAACGGTATTAACATCTTTGTCACCTCTCCCAGAGCAATTAATTACTATTTGAGTATCTTTTTCGAGAGTGGGACATAATTTTTCTAACCAAGCAAATGCATGGGCGGTCTCAAGTGCAGGTATAATACCTTCAAGTTCACTAACAAGTCTCAAGGCTTCTAAAGCTTCCTGATCTGTAACTGATCCATATTCTGCTCTACCTATATCTTTTAAATGACTATGTTCAGGTCCTACTCCTGGATAATCTAGTCCTGCACTGATTGAGTGAGCTTCTTGTACTTGACCATTTTCATCTTGCAAGAGAAGACTCATTGATCCGTGCAAAATTCCTACTGACCCTTTAGTTATAGTTGCAGCATGTTTGTCAGTATCAACTCCGCTACCAGCAGCTTCAACTCCAATTAGTCTAACTGATTTTTCCTTAACAAAAGGATGGAAAAGACCCATTGCATTTGATCCCCCACCTACACAAGCAATTAAAATATCGGGTAAAGATCCAAAAGATTCAGAACATTGTTTTTTGGCTTCTTCTCCTATAACTGCATGAAAATCTCGGACAATCTTTGGAAAAGGATGTGGACCAGCAACAGATCCTAAAATGTAGTGAGTAGTTTCGACATTAGATACCCAATCTCTAATAGCTTCACTAGTAGCATCTTTAAGTGTTGCGGTACCAGAATTAACAACTTTAACTTCTGCTCCCAATAGTTTCATTCTAAAGACATTGAGGGATTGCCTTTTTATATCCTCAGCTCCCATATATATAATGCATTTCAAGCCAAATCTTGCACAAACGGTAGCAGTTGCAACCCCATGTTGCCCAGCGCCTGTTTCTGCTATTATCCTTTTTTTACCCATTCTTATAGCTAGTAAAGCTTGTCCTAAGGCATTATTGATTTTGTGTGCACCAGTATGATTTAAATCTTCTCTTTTAAGCCATATCCTTGCTGTCGCTTTGTCAGTTTTGTAATGTTCAGTTAGTCTTTTAGCCTCATATAGCGGTGTTTCTCTTCCTACATAAGTCTTAAGCAAATGATTTAATTCTCTTATAAATTGTTTATCTTTCCATGCATTTGCTGCTGCTTCTTCAAGTTCAAAAAGGGCAGGCATTAACGTTTCAGGAACATATTGACCACCATATTTTCCAAATCTTCCTTCTTTAGAAGGTTGATTTGAATCATCATTTTTATAATTTTGATTTGCAGGAGAAAATGTACTTACCAATTTTCTATAGAATAAGTATTGATTAACTATAGATTATAATAAAAATAATGAAAAGAAAAAATTGGATCGAATTTGATAACCAGGAAAACAAATATGAAGAAAAATTTAAACTAGATAATTCTAGGAAAATTTCAAAAATCAATGTTTTAAAACAAAAAAAAGGTAAAAAAGGGAAGACTATTACCTTAATAAAAGGTTTAGGGATTGAAAATGAAAATCAAATAAAAGATTTGCTAAAAAAAATGAAAGTTTTTTGTGGCACTGGAGGTACATTAATCGATAATAATATTCAGTTACAAGGGGACATGGTAATTAAAGCAATTGATTTTCTCCGTAAAGAGGGATTTCAAAATTTTTGAATCAAGAGTTAGGATAAGTCTTTACATTTGAATACATCAACAATGAAAGAACAAAATCAAACAAATTCAGGGAATATAAAGTGGCACAATTTAACTATTGATAGAGATAAGTTAGAGAAAATGAGAGGTCATAAAGGAATGGTTATATGGTTTACGGGGTTATCTGGTTCTGGTAAAAGTACTTTGGCTAACGCTTTAAATGAAGTTTTACACCTAGATGGATTTTCAACTTATGTTTTGGATGGAGATAATATTAGGCATGGTTTATGCAAAGATCTTGGTTTTTCGGATGAAGATAGAGAGGAAAATATAAGAAGAATTGGAGAAGTTGCGAATTTATTTATGAATGCTGGAATAATAACTATTACAGCCTTTGTTTCACCTTTCATTAGTGATAGAAATAAGGTTAGAAAAATTATTGGATCACAGGATTTTATTGAAGTATATTGTGCTGCAGATATCAATGTATGTGAAAAAAGGGATACTAAAGGTTTATATAAAAAAGCCCGTTTGGGAGAAATTAAAGATTTTACCGGGATTTCCAGCCCATACGAAGCTCCTGAAAATCCAGAAATTGTTGTTGATACAGGGTCTTTAGATTTAACTGAGTCAGTTCAAAAAGTTATTAATTACCTTAAACAAGAGAATTTAATTACTAAGGCGAAATGAATATGATTTTACTGAGTGTTTAGATAATTTTCTGCTCCTAGAGAGAATAACTTACTATTTTTAGCTCTTACCTGTTTATGAAGGTTTTCTCTAAATTGTTTCAATTTTACTTGCATAGATTTATCAAATAAACTAATTATTTCTATTGCCAATAAACCTGCATTTTGTCCCCCATTAATGGCAACTGTTGCTACTGGTATCCCAGCAGGCATTTGAACAATTGATAATAAAGAGTCCATACCCTTAAGTGTCTTGCTTTCTACAGGTACCCCAATAACAGGAATGCAACTTAAAGAAGCTAACATTCCTGGAAGATGAGCAGCACCACCAGCGCCAGCAATTATTACTTTTATATTGTCTGATTCTGCATTTTTTGCATATTCCATCATTTCAATAGGTGTTCTGTGGGCAGAAAGTATGCAAACCTCAGTTTCTATGCCAAATTCTTTCAAAATATCTATTGCAGGTTTCAATGTTTGTAGATCTGAATCACTACCCATTACGACAGCGATCTTATAAATATCTTTAGAATTTAAGTCTGACAAAATAACAAATCAATTCTTTCCTATAATGGCGTGCAATTACTTGAGCGCCAGTTGGTTAGTATTGAAAAGAATAAAATCTCTATAAAATATTATGACGTCAAAAAAAATTCTAGAGAAAAGCGAGGTTAGGGAGTATTTCAATGGTACTGGCTTTGATCGATGGAACAAAATTTATAGCAAATCTGATGAAATTAATACAGTTCAGAAAAACATTAGAAAAGGGCATCAAAAGACTGTAGATGATGTAATTACATATATAAAAAACTATCCTGAACTAACAAAAAAAAGTTTTTGTGATGCTGGGTGTGGTGTTGGAAGTCTAGCGATTCCTTTATTAAGACTTGGTATACAAGATTTGCAGTTAAGCGACATTTCTTCTGAAATGATTAAAGAAACAAAGAAACGTATAAATGAATTAGGGCTAAATAAAAGAAAAATAAAATTTGCGACCTGTGATCTGGAACAATTAAGAGGATTATTTGATGTTGTCATTTGTTTAGATGTATTTATTCATTATCCTCAACCAGTTGCGGAGGAAATGGTCAAACATCTATGCGATTTAAGTAAAGAAAAGCTAATCGTTAGTTTTGCTCCTTATACTCCAGTTCTTGCTATTCTCAAGAATATAGGTAAATTATTTCCAGGACCAAGTAAAACTACAAGAGCCTATACATTAAGAGAAAAGGGCATTATTAAGGCTGCTAATGCAAAAGGATTTACTGTAGTTAGAAACAAATTAAATCAAGCCCCTTTTTATTTTTCTAAATTAATTGAATTTGAGAAAAGTAAATAAATTATGTTACTAAATGATTTTCAAGAGCATAACGGACTAATTCAGTTCTGCTAGATGTTCCTGTTTTAATGAAAAGCCTACTTACATATTTTTCAACATTCCTGATAGAAGTCTCTAGCTTTCTGGCTATTTCTTTGTTCATTAGACCTTCTGCTACAAGCTGAAGTACACTTGCTTCTCTTGGCGTAAAACTTGGAATATCTATTGCATTTTCTAGATTTGAGGGGTTTTGGTCTGTAAGCATATACTTTATTTCAGTGATTTGTTTTGCCATTTTGCTTACATCAATATCGGCAAATCTTGCAGCTTCTTTTAATAATCGCTCTTGACGATTGATTACATTTTTGACTCTTGCCGCTAATTCATCTGGGTCAAAAGGTTTAGAAATATAATCATCAATACCTGCAAGATAACCTTCTGTCCTATCTAATGTCATCCCTTTTGCTGTAAGAAAAATTACTGGGGTACCTCCTAATTTTTCATCCTGTCTAATTTTCTCTAATAAAGTATAACCATTAGCTCTGGGCATCATAATATCGCTAATTATTAAATCAGGAAAAATCTTTTGTGCTTTTTCCCATCCATCTTCGCCATCGACTGCAATAAATATTTCATAGCCTTCATCTTCCAGAAATGTTTTAACAGCTGTTCTTAATCCAGGTTCATCATCAACTAACAAAATTTTTGATTTTCTGATCGGTTGATTATTTATTTGATTAATTTCATTCATTTTTTCAATTCTTGAATTAGATTTTCTAGGACTAATAAGAATTTTATATACTAAACATAATGCTATCAACTCCTATACTACTAGATTACCAATCTTCAACTCCTTGTTCTAAAGATGTTGTGGATGCTATGCAACCTTTTTGGACTGAGATATTTTCTAATCCTTCAAGCAAATCAAATCTGGCTAGTATAAATGCAAGCGCTATATTGGAAGCCTCAAGAGAAAAAATAGAGCAAAATTTATTACTTAACAATAAGAAAGTTTTGTTTACAAGCGGCGCGACAGAATCTAATAATTTGGCCTTATTAGGTTTTGCAAGAAATTACTATAAAAAAACAGGAAATTATGGACATATTATTACGTTGAAAACCGAGCATAAAGCTGTATTGGAGCCTTTAGATCAATTAAAAAAAGAAGGATTTTTAGTGACTGCAATTACTCCAGAAAAAGATGGTTTAATTTCAGAAGAGAATTTTATAAAAAGCATAAGAAAGGATACATTTATGGTGAGTATCATGATGGCAAATAATGAAATAGGTGTTATTCAGCCCATCGAAAATATTTCAAAGATATGTAAATCAAGAGAAATAATTTTGCATTCTGATTTTGCACAATGTTTAGGTTATATCGAAGTCAACGATCTTTTTTCAGATGTCAATATGATAACGATCAGTTCCCACAAAATATATGGTCCCAAAGGAATAGGTCTTCTTTTGATTGATGATGATATTGATCTTCAACCTTTAATTATTGGAGGAGGCCATGAATATGGCTTTAGAGCAGGCACCTTACCCCTCCCTTTAATAGTGGGTCTTACTAAAGCAATAGAGATAGCAGTTTGTAATCAAAAACAGAATTCTAAGAAATTGCTTTTGCATAGAAATAGCCTATTAAAGGGTTTATTAGAAAATAATTCTGATTTATTAATTAATGGTTCCCTTACAAAAAGATTACCTCATAATTTAAATTTGACTGCATTAGATTTAAACGGTACAAAATTCCACAAACTTTTAAAATCAAAAATAGTATGCTCGAGTGGATCGGCATGCAGTAATGGCGAACCTTCACATGTCTTACTTGCTTTAGGTAGATCTTTTAAGGAAGCAGAATCTTCAATTAGGTTAAGCATTGGATTGAGCACAAATGCACAAGATATAAAACATGCAATTCAAATACTCACAGATACGATTAAATCATTACGCTAGAAATTATTCACTATTTAATTGAGCAATTCTTAATTTTCCACTTCTCGCTCTTTTATTAAGTTCAACTTCTTTGGCAGAAGGTATTATTGGTTTTTTTGTTAAATTTTTCAGTCTTTCATCATTCTTAAATGAAGTTTTAACTAACCTATCCTCAAGTGAATGAAAACTAATAATAGAAATAATTCCGCCTGGTAGTAACCAATCTGGTACAACCTTTAAAAATTTTTCTAGTGCTTCAATTTCTTTATTAACAGCAATTCTTAGTGCTTGAAATGTTCTTGTCGCTGGGTGTATTTTTTTATATCTTTGTTTTGGTGGGAAGCAGCCAGCAATAGAATAGGCTAAAGCTTTTGTGCCGGAATATTTTCCTTTTTCTTTTAAATCCATTTTGATTTTCCTAGAAATCTTTCTTGATAATCTCTCTTCACCATATTTATAAATTATGTCGGCTAGATCTTTTTCACTTAGATTCTCAATTAATTTCTCTGCATCAATCTCAATAAAAGGATTCATACGCATATCAAGAGGGCCATCTTTTTGGAAACTAAATCCTCTTTCAGGGTTATCGAGTTGGTTACTATTTACTCCAAGATCTGCAATCACAAAAGAAACTTTTTCGTATGGTTCAAAAGTCGCAAAATTTGCATCATTTATTTTTATCCTTGTTTTAAATTCATCAAGCTTGATTGATGCTGATTCCCTTGCGAATGGATCTTGATCTAGACCAATTATTTCTAAATCAGGATATTGTTTTAATAAATGATAAGAGTGCCCACCACCACCTAGTGTTGCGTCTATTCCTTTGATTTTTTTTGTAAAGATTGATGGGTAATACTCTAAAGACGCCATTATCTCATTTGTCATTACTGATTTATGATTGAAAAGAAATGAATCAGACAGGTCAGTTTGCATAACTTTCGACTAAGATTTATATAGAGGTTAAATTATCAATGGCTCAGCTAGAGACTAGAACAGAACCAATGGTGGTCAATTTTGGCCCTCATCATCCATCTATGCATGGGGTTTTAAGGTTAGTTGTAACCCTTGATGGTGAGGATGTAATTGATTGTGAGCCAGTAATTGGATATTTGCATAGAGGAATGGAGAAAATAGCTGAGAACAGGACTAATGTTATGTATGTGCCCTATGTAAGCAGAATGGATTATGCAGCAGGTATGTTTTATGAAGCTATTGTAGTAAATGCTCCTGAAAGATTGGCAAATATTTCAGTTCCCAAAAGGGCAAGTTATATAAGAGTTCTTATGTTGGAACTTAATAGAATTGCTAATCACCTTTTATGGCTTGGTCCATTTTTGGCAGATGTAGGAGCTCAAACTCCATTTTTCTATATCTTTAGAGAAAGAGAAATGATTTATGATCTTTGGGAAGCTGCTACTGGACAAAGGCTAATAAATAATAATTTCTTTAGGATAGGTGGTGTCGCATGTGATCTTCCATACGGATGGTTAGAAAAATGTATAGACTTTTGCGATTGGTTCGGTCCTAAGATAGATGAATACGAAAAATTAATCACAAATAATCCAATTTTTAGAAAAAGAATTGAAGGTCTTGGAACAATTCAAAGAGATCAGGCAATTAATTGGTCTTTGTCTGGCCCAATGCTTAGAGCTTCTGGAGTTTCCTGGGATTTAAGGAAAGTAGATAGTTATGAATGCTATGACGATTTTGATTGGCAGATTGCTTCAGAAAAAGAAGGAGATTGTTATGCGAGATATCGAGTAAGAGTTGAAGAGATGAGACAATCACTAAGCATCATTCGCCAAGCCTGCAAAATGATTCCAGGAGGTCCAACAGAAAATTTAGAAGCTCAAAGAATGGCGACTGAAGATAAGAAGAGTGAAATATTTGGTATTGACTATCAATATGTAGCTAAGAAGGTTGCTCCAACTTTTAAAATTCCTAATGGAGAATTGTATACAAGATTAGAGTCCGGTAAAGGCGAAATAGGTGTATTTATTCAAGGAAATAATGAAGTTACCCCATGGAGATTTAAAATTAGAGCAGCTGATTTAAATAATTTGCAAATATTGCCTCATATTCTTAAAGGTGCCAAAATCGCTGATATTATGGCAATCCTTGGTTCAATAGATGTCATTATGGGATCTGTTGATAGATAAGTTCTTTAAATGAAACCCTCTGATTGGTTAACATTGCAGAAGAAAGTACGATTTGGTGATTGTGATTCTGCAGGTGTAATTCATTTTCATAATTTATTGAAGTGGTCACACGAAGCTTGGGAAGAGAGTATTGAAATTTATGGGATTCCTTATCAAGATATTTTTCCAGATTTTTCTATACGTAAAAGTCAAATTATTTTTCCCATAGTAAATTGCGAGGCAAACTTTCTTGCTCCTATTAGATTTGGAGATTTCTTAAAAGTAAAAATTTCCCCCCACAAAATTAATAATCATTTGTTCCAAGTAAATAGCCTTTTCATAAAAAATGGAAATAAAGTAGCAGAAGGAAAAATAATACACTGTTCTTTAGATGTTGATTCAAGAAATAAAGTAGAACTTCCCGATCAGATAGAAAGATGGATAGAGGCTTCAAATGTAAGTATAAATTTTAAAGAGTGCTAATTATTATTATTTTTTAAATTTATAGTTTATTTTTTCTGTACTTGTGTTTTTATTTTTAATAATCCACTTTTCAGGTTTTTCATGTTTAGGCCAACTTTGAGAAAAGTTTTTTAATAAATTTAATGAATTTTCAATATTTTTATTATTTGTCAGTTCTCTAAATTCAACAATTACTTTAATTCTATTTCCCCATAATTTGTCTGGTATTTTTGAAATATTGAATTTATTAATTGGGATATTTTCTTTCATAATGAAATCATTTAATCGAGATTCAATTACTTCTGGAAAAACGATTTCTCCACCTGAATTAAAAGCGTTATCAATTCTTCCAAGAAACTTTAAATATAAAGAATTATTGATTTGATTAATTTCACCTAAATCACCGGTTTGCCACCACCCATTTTTATTTTTGAAAGTTTTAGTTTTTGCAGAGTCTATTATTTCGATTCCAATTCTGGCTGATTTTATCTCGATTAAACCTTGTTCGTTAATTCTTATTTTTGTATCAGGTAGTATTTCTCCAACATTTTCAAAACCCATTAAGAATTCTTTTGGTTTTAAACTTGTAACCATTGCTGCTGTTTCAGTTGAGCCGTAACAAGGTGCTAATTTTATTTGTTCTCCTATACATTTTTCTGTAGTTTCTTGGGTAATTGAAGCTCCACCTACCCAAATTAAATCAAATATTTTTAGCCAACTAATACCATCTTTTTGAGCTAAAAGCCTTTTTAATTGGGTAGGTACTAATGACGTAATCAAGTGTTTTTTGTTTTTTTTAGATTTAATTGTAAAAAGTAAAAGTTCTCGAGTGTTTTTTATTAAATTCGGAGAAATATTAATACAATCACATCCCCAAGTTTGACTTCTAAAAATTGGCATTAATCCACTTATATGGTGAAGGGGTAAAGTGTTAAAAATTAAGCAGTTTTGCAATTCAAATCCTTGCTCTGTTAGCCATTTGCCTGTAGTAGCGGCAGATAATTTGAGATTATCTATATGGTGAAAACATTTTCTAGGTTTACCACTGCTTCCACTGCTGTTTAAGATAATTGCTGGTCCATTTTCATTTATCGGATCTAGTGCCTCTTCGTTTTTATAAAATTTGTTTTTTATATAAATTATTTTATTCTCTCTAATTTTCTGAATAATTTTCTCTATAGATTGATTGTCATTATTTTCAACTTCAATAATATTAATTTTACTTTTCATAGTTGATCCCATATCTTTTGTGCTTGATTTGAAAATAGGAAAGAGTTAGGGAACTTATTCATTGCTAATCCAGGAACTTTTGGTGTTGGTCCCTGTAATTGTAGAGACGATAAATGATAAAGCCATCTCCTGCCTATTCCAGTTTCAAATGAAGTGCTTATAGATATTAAAGCTTTTTTATTTTCTAAGTCTCTTAACAGCTTATCTGGATTCTTTTCTTGAGAAGGTCTTCTAATTTGCCAACCCTTCCACTTATCAATCAAAGTTGGAAATTTTAAAAGTGATTCGTCTAAAGCTATTGGAATTTTTTTATTGAGTTCTTTTAGTCCATCAATATCATCAACAGAAAGAGGTTGTTCCAACCAATCTATATTTTTGTTATCTTTTAAAATATCAGCCCATCTGTTAGCCATCTCCCTTCCCCAAGAACCATTCGCATCTATCCTTAAGTTAATATTATTGTCTATTTGGCTTAAAATTTCTTCTAAAATTGCTTCTTCCTCATTATTATTTTTTAAAGCTACTTTCCATTTTATGGTTACTGTTTTTCCAATATTAGATTGACTTTTTTTAATTTTATTTAAATCTGAAATTACATTATTAGGATTTAATAGTATTGCTGTTTTATCAATTTCATCAAAATAATAGTTTTCTTTAAAAATTATTTCTCCATTTATTTCTGCTAAAGCTGAATTTATTGCAGATTGGATGCAAGGGTGAAAAATATTTATTTGCTCAGATAAATTTAATACTCCTACACACTCAGGAATCATATTTAATTGTTCTTCACATTTTTTTAAGTCTTCTTTTAGCAGAGGTGAAACCTCTCCAAATCCAATTTTTTTATCATTATTTTTTAATTTAATTATCCAACCCGATTTTGTAAGGTAAGTGGTTTTAGAATTTTCTACTTTTGTGGATAAATTAAAGCAAAAAGATTTTTTTTTAAATATTAAGTTCATTTATTAATCAAGTAATTAAAAATTAATCCTGTGATTAAGCCAACGCCATTAAGAGTTTGAAATTTTATTGCGATGAATTTGCAATTTTTTATTAATGCAGGTTTGTTATATGAAGACTTTAATAAATTTATGAGTCTTATTGCTTGGGGTAAACTAATAAAATAAAGGATACAAAAAACTGGAATAAATCCAGTAACTATAGTGAAAAGTTGAAAAATATATATTGTAAAAATTATCCAAGGCACAAATTGAGAACCTTTTTTTGCTCCTAAGCGCACTAAAGGTGAATTTTTCCCATGTTTTTTATCTTCAATAATTTGATGAAAATGAGAACAGAATAATACAAGAGTTGTTGCCAACGAAGGTCCCGAACCAAGTAATAAAGAAGCTTTCCAAGGAATATGTTCGAAATAAATATTAGATGGATTTAATGCAATTAAGACTGCAGAGTAAGCAAAAGGTCCAAATGCAAGCCAGCATAATGGTTCTCCTAAACCTTGATAGCCAAATCTAAAAGGAGGCCCTTGATATAAATATCCTAATAAGCAGCAAGCTGTCACCAAAATCAAAATGTTTATGCTTGTTGATACTGAAATAATTGAAATTATTAATAAACCAATAACTAAAGATATATATGCAATAAATGAAATTATTTTTTTATTTTTTATAAGATTTACAATTGAATGGAATTTAAATTCATCGATTCCTGTTTCTGCATCGAATAAATCATTAGTTAGATTTTCCCAAAGTAATATCAAAATTGCAGCTAAAGTAAATGCAATCAAATTAAAAATTTTTACTTTTTCATATTGATTGAGTAAATAAGCCCCTGTTATAAAAACTGGAAGTATTGCAACAGAATAAAGAGGCCATTTTATTGCTTGTTTCCATAATTTATTTTTATTTTCATCCATTTTTAATTAACACAAAAAATTTCATCATTATTAAATGTAGTTTATAAATTGAGTTACATTTTTTACTTTATTGCATGATTTTTAGTTATTTTCAATAAGTAATGAAAAATGATTTAAAATTTACAGATTTTTTAAAAGATGTATTTTCTACTTTCGATAAGAAAGTAGAAAATTCTGGATTAGTAAGTATTTGTGTTGAGATTCCTTGTATTGATTTATTTCAAGTATATGAATTATTTATAAATAAATATCCCTTTTCTTCCTTTTGGGAGGAATCTGATGGTATTTCATATATTGCTTTTGAGAAATGTAAATATGTTACTTTGGATGGCCCAAAAAGATTTGAGGTAGCCAATGAGTTTAATTCTGAGAATTTTAAAAATTTAATTAACTTAACAAATGAATCACATATTTCCTCACTTTCAAAAATAATTTATTTATTTTCTTTTTCTGAAAATTTGAATAATAAGAATTTATCTTCAGATGTTCCTAGTTTGGAAGCTATCTTACCAAAAATATTAATTATCAAAAGTGATAAGAATTGCTGGTTAAGAATCAATGGACATGTTGAAGATAAGTCATCATTAAGAAGATTAATTGAAGAAATATGGGCAATTAGAAATCAAGTTATTAATTCTGGCTCCGAATTAAAAAAATTATCTAGCTTAAAAACTAGTTTTGATTTACCTATTCTTGATGATTTCTTAAACTCCTTAGAAACTTCTAATATAAATCTGAAAAAAGTAGTAAATAGAGGAATTCAATTAGTAGAGAAAGGTATCCTTGAAAAGATAGTTTTAGCTAATAGGATTAAAATAAAACTTACAAATAAATTAAATGTAGTAGAAATTTTAAAAAGATTAAAAAAGAATCAACCTAATACATGCAGATACGTTTGGAAAAGGAATAGTAAGGATATATTGTTTGGAGCATCTCCAGAAAAATTATTTTCTTTTACTAAACCAAATTTAACTTTAGAGGCTCTTGCTGGAACTATCTCAACTAATTCAAATTTGAATAAACTCCTTAGAAGTTCTAAAGACTTAAAGGAACATAATTATGTAATACAGTATTTAATTAAATGTTTAGAAGTTACAAAAATAACAAACTTTAAAAAAAGTGATATCAAGGTAAATTCTTTTGGAGATATTTCTCATTTGCAAACACTCATTTTCTCTAAAGTTGAAAACATATGTCCTTTTGAATTGCTTAAAAACTTGCATCCATCTCCGGCTGTTTGTGGATACCCAAAAAATGAAGCATTGGATTGGATAAACATTCTTGAGTCTTTTCCTAGAGGAAATTATGCTGCTCCAATGGGTTGGGTTGATGCATCAGGAAATGCTTCATTTCTCTTAGCAATAAGAGGCGCAAGATATATTGAAGAAAATATTGAATTTACTGCCGGTTCAGGTATAGTTTCAGGTTCTGTTTTAGAGAAAGAAATAGATGAGATTAAATTAAAATTTGAATCTATAGTAAAACAAATATTTTTTGCTAAAAATCCTAGATAATTTCCATTAATTTTTCAATAACTTCCTCTGAAACATTCTTATTGGATAAATTTTCTATTTCTCTTAAACCTGTTGGACTGGTTACATTAATCTCGCTAAGCATTCCATTTATGACATCAATACCCACAAAAAATAAACCTTCATCTTTGAAATGTTGAGATAACTCTGAGCAGATAATTTTTTCTTTTTCTGTTAATAATGTTGCTTCAGCCTTCCCTCCCATCGCTAAATTACTCCTAAAATCGCCTCCTTGAGGAATCCTATTTATAAATCCAATTGCTTCACCATTTACAATAATTATTCTTTTATCACCCTCTATTACTTCAGGAATAAATTTTTGCATCATAACGGGTAATTTTTCTTGAGAAGTTATTAGTTCAATGATTGATTTAATACCTGGGGAATTTTTATTTATCCTGATAACACCTTGACCACCTTTTCCTCCAAGAGGTTTTATGACTACTTCATTATTTATATTTGCAAAATTAATAAGATCTTTTACCTTACTCGCAACTATTGTTGGTGCCATTAAGTGGCTGTATCTCAAAGCACCTAACTTTTCATTCCATGCCCTTAATGATGAAGGTTTGTTAATTACTTTTACTCCTTTTCTTTCGGCAACTTCTAAGAGATGGGTTGCATATAAATATGCCTCATTTACAGGAGGATCTTTTCTCATCCAAATACAATTAAATTCGGCGAGAGGTATGCAGTAATTCTCTTTGAAAGAAATCCACGGATTTACTTCAACTTTTACCGAAGATGCCCATACTTCATCACCTCTAGCCTCAAGGTCTTGAGGCGTACAACTCCAGATTTCAATATTTTTTTTTGATGATGCTTGCATTAAAGCAGCAGATGAATCTTTTAAGGGATTTATATTATTTATTGGATCTATTACGAATAGGAATTTCATAAGAGCTAGTTTAATAATGCGTCTAGTTTATTTTCATTTTCTAGTATGTAGAGATCATCGCAGCCTCCGATACCCTCATTATCTATAAATATTTGTGGTAATGTTCTTCTACCATCAGCCCTTTCAGTCATCAATGCTCTGGCATTTTCATCGCCATCTATTTTATATTCTGTAAAATTTATATTTTTTTTCTTGAGTAGAGATTTTGCTCGAATACAGAATGGACAATATTGCCAAGTATAAATTTCAACTTTGGACATTTTTTTAAAATAATACTTAGTTTATACTATTAAACAAAAGTGCTTGTTAGATTATAAATAACGATAAAATTCTATTTTGATAGATATTACAGATTTCAAAAAAGATCTTTCAGAACTAACAAAGCGCCTGGGTAATGCTCAGGATTGTCTTTGACGTTCCAAGATTAAAAGCGAAAAGGAGAGAGTTAGAGCAAATTTCAGCGCAGCCTGAATTTTGGGAGAATCAAGAAGAAGCGAAAAAACAAATGTTAATCCTTGATGATGTCAAAGTCCAACTCGAATTGTTAGATAAATGGCAAACTTTTATTTCTGATGCTAATGCCTCTCTTGAGCTTTATTCTTTAGAACCTGAAGAGGAAATGATTGTGGAATCCCAGCAGGGCCTAAAGAAATTAAGAGAGAATTTAGATAAATGGGAATTTGAAAGATTGTTATGTGGTGAATACGATAAGGAAGGAGCAGTAGTTTCTATTAACTCAGGTGCGGGTGGAACAGATGCACAGGATTGGGTAGAGATATTATTGAGAATGTATTCAAGATGGGCCGATAATAATCAAATGAACCTTATCATCAATGAATTATCTCCAGGAGAAGAAGCAGGTATTAAAAGTGTAACGTTCGAAATTGATGGGAAATATGCATACGGCTATCTTCAACATGAAAAAGGAACTCATAGATTAGTAAGAATTTCTCCTTTCAATGCTAATGGCAAAAGACAAACCAGCTTTGCTGGGGTAGAGGTTATGCCAAAATTAGATGACAATATTTCACTTGATATACCTGAAAAAGATTTAGAAATTACAACGAGTAGATCCGGTGGAGCTGGAGGACAAAATGTTAATAAAGTAGAAACAGCAGTAAGAATTGTTCATTTGCCTACAGGGATTTCAGTAAGATGCACTCAAGAAAGATCTCAATTACAAAATAAAGAAAAAGCTATGTTACTTCTTAAGTCTAAACTACTAGTGATTGCTAAAGAACAACGAGCTGCTGAAGTAGCTGATATTAAAGGTGATATTGTGGAAGCTGCATGGGGCAATCAAATAAGAAATTATGTTTTCCATCCCTATCAAATGGTAAAAGATCTTAGGACTATGCAGGAGACTAACGACTTAGATAGTGTTTTAGATGGTGGACTTGATCCATTTATTCATGAATTATTACGCATGAATATTTCTAATAACGAATCTATTGAATAACTAATGGAAAATAAAAACGAAAATTTAGAAAGAAAAGTTGCTCCTCCAAGCTTTATAAAGCTTGCTATGAGAAATATGGTAAGGAAGGGTTCAAAAAGTATTTCTCATTTTTTAATAACCTTTCTAGTTTTAATTGGGATATTAATACTTGTGGCCACAATAGGTAAGCCCAATATTCCTGTATAAGAATGTATGAAAGAAAAAATTATTTCTGAAATAAATTTAGATTTGGTTTTTCAATGTAATGATTCTTCTCAATTTTCAAATAAGTTAATAGATACTAAAACTAAGCTTATTTTCGAATCTATTTTTTGGGAGCAAGTTTTTTTATCTTGGATAAATACAATATTAAAAAAAGAAGATTATAAATTGCCAAAATTTATTTTTAAAAAAAAATCTTTTTCATTAGGCTTACAAATAATATCTAATCAAGAAATTGCTTCTATGAACCATAAGTGGATGCAAAAAAATGGACCAACTGATGTTCTATCTTTTCCAATCATTTCTGATGAATCTTTACATAATTTAGATCTCATAGAGTTGGGAGATATATTTATATCATTTGAGATGGCACTTGAGCAATCTTATGAATATAAACACTCTATAAAAACAGAAATGCTATGGTTGGCAAGTCATGGATTTTTACATCTTTTGGGTTGGGAACATAAAGATGATAATGAATTGAAAAATATGTTAAGTTTTCAAGAATATTTAATTTCTAATTTAACTTAAAAATTTTATGCAAAAAAAAAATAACCCTTTAGAAAGCAGAATAGAATCATACAAGACTTCTAAAAATTTTTTTATAAGTTTTAAGTATGCTTTAAATGGCATTTCTTACGTATTTAAAACTTCAAGAAATTTTAAGATTCAATTTGTTTTTGCTTTAATCAGTTTAATTATAGGTTCTTTACTTCAAATCAGTAAAAGTAGTTATTTGATTTTGGTTGCCACAATTATGTCTGTATTAATATTGGAAACATTAAACACATCTATTGAAACCATAGTAGATCTAGTAATTAAAAAAGAATTTAGTAATTTGGCTAAAATTGCTAAAGATACTTCTGCAGGGGCTGTATTATTAGCTTCCATTAATTCTGTTATTATTGGTGTATATATATTTATTCCTAAAATCAAGTTGTTATTTTAAAGTTTATAAAAGTATGTTTTTAGTTATTGATAATTACGATAGTTTTACTTATAACCTTGTTCAATATTTGGGAGAGCTTTCGGATGAACATCAAATCACTAAAGAATTAATAGTAAAAAGAAATGATGAAATTACATTAGAAGAAATTACTAAAATCAATCCTGGCGGCATTTTATTATCTCCAGGACCTGGCAATCCAGATCAATCTGGAATTTGTCTCCCAATACTAAAAAATTTATCTAAGCATATTCCAATATTGGGTGTTTGTTTAGGCCACCAAGCTTTGGCTCAAGCTTTTGGAGGTAATGTAATAATTGGTAAAGAACTTATGCATGGTAAGACATCCAAAATTTTTCACAATAAAATAGGATTATTTAAAGATATTGAAAATCCTTTTGTAGCGACAAGATACCATAGCCTTATAGTTGATTCAGCTTCTCTCCCATCTTGTTTTGAGATAACTGCTACTTTAGAAGACTCAACTATTATGGCAATTTCTCATAAAGAATATCATCACTTGCATGGTGTACAGTTTCATCCAGAAAGTGTCTTGACACAATTTGGTCATAAATTAATTAGTAATTTTCTAAAAATTGCCGAAAAAAAAGTAAAATATTAAATAAGTTTATGACTATTATCACAATCAACAAAATTCTACTTTTTATATTATTTAGCTTTCTTCTACCTCCCTCTGCATTGGCAGATAAACTTTCTTTAAAAAGTTTTGGTCATAGTAGTTTTTTAATTAGAGGTGAAGGAAAATCAATTCTTATAAATCCTTTTAAGGCTAAAGGTTGTGCAAGTAATTTAGTGGAACCAAAAGCACGCAATGCAGATTTTATTCTAGCTAGTTCTACACTTTCAGATGAGGGATATAATCCAAAAAATAACTTGATGTTTGTGGAGCCAGGAATCTATAAATATAAAGATATTTTATTAAATGGTATTACTGTTCCTCATGACAGATTAGGAGGAAGGAGATTCGGTATGGCTACTGTTTGGAGTTGGGAGCAAAATAATCTAAAAATAGTCCATATGGGAGGAGCTGCTGGTGAAATGGATATTAGCAGCAAAATTGTTTTGTCTCGTCCAGATATCTTATTTATTTCAATTGGAGGAGGAATAAAATCTTATAATGGTGAAGAGGCTTCAAGAATAGTTAAAACTTTAAAACCTTCTATTGTTATACCTGTTCATTTTACACGCGGAAGAAAAAAATCTGAAGATTGTGATTTTTCAAATGCTGATTTATTTCTTAAAAATATGAAAGATTTTAAAGTTAAATATGTTGGAAAAAATTTTCAAATCAATCCAAAAAGAATTGAAGGAAATAGTATTTATATCTTCAGTTATTAATTGCTTAAATCTAATTCTTTATAATTATTCCAGAAAAAATTCATTTGCTCTTGATTCCCTATACTTACCCTTATAGAGTTACCGATATCTTTTTTATTTTCCATACTTCTAATTAAAATACCCTTTTCTCTCATCTGTTCTATTAAAATTTGGGGATCTTTGTTTGGCCAAATAAGGAAATAATTACCTCCGCTAAAGTGAGTTCTGATTTTGGTAGATTTAAATTTCTTCAAAATCCATTCTCTTGCTTTTTTGACTTCTAAAACATATTTATCTATATATGATTTATCCTTAAGCGCAGCCAATGTTCCAGTCACAGCAAAGCTATTTACATCATATGGTCCTGTAACTTTATTAATATATTTAATTAAACTTCTGTGGCCAAAAGTAAATCCTATTCTTAAACCAGCTAAACCAGCAGTTTTTGATAAAGATTGAATAATGACTATATTTTTGTTTATTTCGAAATCTATTAATTTAAGAAGAGTATCACCATAGAATTTTTCATAAAGTTCATCAACGACAATTAATGAGTTTTTATTTATATTTGCTAATTGAATTATTTCTTTTGCGCTTAAAACGGTTCCAGTTGGATTATTTGGATTACAAATAAAAATTAGTTTTGGATTATGCTTTATGATTTTTTCTTCAAATTCCTTAATTGGGAAAAGAAAATGTTCTCCTATGTAGGAACAAGTTACTTTCTTCATTCCTCTCATCTCTGAGCAAGGAGAATAGTAACCAAAAGTAGGATTTGTGGTTAGAAATATTTCATCTTTTTCTCCAAAGCTATTGAAAATAGCATTTATTGCGGCATCTGCACCATTGAAAATTCCTATTTCATCATTGCGGAATTCTCTTGAATCGATATATTGATCACATAAAAATTTTTTTAATACATTATATTCTGGATAAATTGAAATCTCATCTAATCTTATTTCTTTTAATGCCTCGAAAACCTTTGGACTGGGCCCTAAAGTATTTTCGTTGAAGTCTAAGCGCAGTAAATTTCTTCTATTTTCTAAAGGTGCAGAGTAAGACTGCATATTTATTATTTCTTCTCTTGGTTTTGGGAAAAGATTATTTAATTGATCCAAATCATTCATTACATTCTTTCTAAAGTTTCAATTCCTAGAAGCTCTAAGCTTAATCTTAGTGTTTTTGCAGTTAGGTCACATAAATTAAGTCTAGAAACTTTTTTATTTTTTTCTTCTTTGAGGATTGGAACTTGATCATAGAATCTATTAAAAGTCTGACATAGTTCAAAAAGATAATTGCATAGTCTGTTTGGCATTAAATCTTTTTCAATAGAAATTATAACTTCATCAAATTTAAGTAATTTTCTTATAAGCTTCCACTCAGATTGATGTTCATAATTTATATATTGAAAATCTTTAGAGTCATAAACGAAATCGTTTTTTCTTTTAATACCTGAAATTCTTACAAGTGTATATAACAAATAAGGAGCAGTGTTTCCATTTAGGGAAAGCATTTTATCAAAACTAAATTGATAATTAGTAATCCTATTTTGACTCAAATCTGCATATTTAACAGCTCCTAATCCTATTATTCTTGAAGTATGTGCAATAAATTCTTCGGTTTCATAACGATTTTCATTTTCTAATCTTTTCAATAAATCTTCTTTTGCTCTTCTAACTGCTTCTTTTAATAAGTCTTTTAGACGTATTGTTTCACCTTCCCTTGTCTTGAGTTTTTTACCATCAATTCCCTGAACTAATCCAAAGGGCACATGATCTAATTGACAATTATCTGGTATCCATTTTGCTCTTTTTGCGACTTGAAAAACTCCAGCAAAATGATTAGCTTGTCCATGATCAGTTACATAAATGATTCTTGAAGCATCGTCCCCATTAGGAGCTTTATTGAATCGATATCTTATAGCAGCAAGATCTGTAGTAGCATAATTAAAACCCCCATCTTTTTTTTGAATAATTAGAGGGAAAGGTTTGCCTTCTTTATTAGTCATACCATCTAAAAATACACATTTTGCACCTTGATCTTCTACGAGTATTTTCTTCAAATTCAGCTCTTCAATAACTGACTTTAGGAAGGGATTATAAAAAGATTCACCTCTTTCGTTTATTTTTATATTTAAATTTTTATAGATCTCATCAAATTCTTTTCTAGATTGATCACATAATAACTTCCAAGCTTGAATTGATTGACTATCTCCACTTTGTAACTTGACTACTTCTTCTCTAGACCTTTTCTGAAATTCAGATTCATTATCAAATCGTTTTTTTGAGGTTTTATAAAATTCAACTAAATCACTAATCTTGATCTTTTCTATTTCTTTTAAATCATTTAAATATAAATCTTTGAGCTGAGTGATAAGCATTCCAAATTGTGTACCCCAATCACCAACATGATTTAGTCTTAATACTTCGTAACCTCTTAACTCGAAGATTCTTGATATTGAGTCCCCTATTATTGTCGATCTTAAATGACCTACATGCATTTCTTTGGCAATATTCGGACTAGAAAAATCTACAATAACTTTATTAGATAAGCCATTATTTAAAATTTTTTGAATTAGAGGTACTCCAGCCCTTTGACATTGAATATTTGATTTAATTTCATTTATTAGAACATCATCTTTTAATTTTATATTTATAAATCCAGGCCCTGCTGTTTCTAGACTCTTGCATAGTTCGGATATGCTTTTATTTTCATTTAAAAGGTTAACAAAATCACTAGAGATCTCTCGTGGATTCTTTTTATATATTTTAGATAAACTTAGACAAACATTACATTGATAATCCCCAAAGTCTTCTTTTGATGATTGTGTAATTAAATTTTTTCTAAGATTATCGAATTCCCCTTTTTTATTATTTTTTTCAAGATTATCTAAAAGAGATTGCTCAAAGATTTTTGTTAATTCTTTAAAAATGATTAGCATTTATTATTCAATTATTGTTCTATATAATTAATTAATATAGCGCATACTTAAATCAATCCAATTACTTTTGGTAATTGAAGAACTTGTTGAAATCAAATCGATACCTTTTATTAGATATTTACTAATTTCTTTAGGGTTTATTCCAGAAACTTCTATAATCAAATTTTTGTTGACTTCTTTTTTTACACTATTAATTGATAAATTCCTTAATTCTTCAACAGCTTTCTTAATTGTTTCAGGACTCAGTTCATCTAATAAGACACTATCTGCACCTGCCAATACTGCTTCTTTGGCCTGTTTAATATTCTCAGCTTCAATTATGATATGAGTCGTAAAAGGCGAATTTATTCTAATTTTTTTTACTGCATTTTTAAGATTATCCGTCCATCCAATATGATTTTCTTTTATCATCGCTGCATCGTATAATCCCATTCTATGATTTACTCCACCTCCGCATTTGAATGCATATTTTTCAAATATTCTTAAGCCAGGAGTTGTTTTTCTAGTATCTGCCAATTTTATATTTGTACCTTCTAACTTATTTACAAGATTATTTGTATGGGTAGATATTCCAGATAAATGCATTGCTATATTTAGGCTTATCCTTTCACTAGATAATAAACTTTTTGAAGGTCCATATAATTCTAGTAGTTTTTGATCTTTAACAAATTTATCTCCATCAGAGATATTAAATCTAGAACTGATTTTTAAATCAATTTTTTTAAAAATTTCTTTTATAATTTCCACACCACAAAATATACCTTCTTCTTTTGCAATCCAATAGGCATTACCATTTTCTTTTGTAATAGAAGAACTTGTTAGATCTCCTTTACCTATATCTTCATTGATCCAATTATCAATGATCTTACTTATTATTGGAGTATTTAAATCCACTAAAATAAATCAATAATTAATTAATAAAAATTCAACTTAACTATGAGAATTCACTATATCTCAATATGTAATTTAACTCAAATTTATTTACCAATACAAAACTTAGAAAAAATATTATCTAGAAGTTCTTCTGTTAATTCTTGACCAGTTATTTTAGATAAGTTTTTTATACCATCTCTCAATTCTATTGATAATAAATCAAATGGTAATTTATTTTTAATTATTTGATCAGTATCATTTAAATTAGATAGGCAAGCACTTAAATTAGTTAAATGTCTTTCGTTTAAAAATATATTTATATTTTCTACTTGTTTTAATCCGCATCTTTTTATAATTTTATCAATTAATAATCTTTCTCCATCATTATTTTTAATGCTCATAAGAATTGTATTTTTCCAATTATTTGGATTTATATTTTTTGAATCAATTAAATCTTTTTTATTTCCCAAAATAGTAATTAATTTTTGTTTGGGTATTGCTTTTATTATTTTCTCATCTTCTTCATTAAATCCTTCTTCAAGACTATAAAGATAAATTATAAAATCTGACTCTTTAATTATTCCAAAACTTTTTTTAATTCCAATACTTTCAATTTGTTCATGAGTCTCTCTTATGCCAGCAGTATCTATTATTTTCATTGGGATATCATTTATAGTTAAATTCACTTCAATAACATCTCTAGTTGTCCCCGGAATATTAGTCACGATCGCTTTCTCTTTTTTTGCAAGCATATTTAGTAAAGAGCTTTTGCCTACATTTGTTTTACCAATAAGAGCAATAGATATTCCATTATGAATATAGGAATTTCTTTTTGCATTCTCTATAAGTAATTTTATTTTTTCTTTTACTTTTTTAATGTTTGTAAGATATTTGGTGTAATCAAAATCTGTGAAGTCTTCATCAAAATCAACTCTTGCTTCTATTTCGCACAGCTCATTGATAAGGTCATTTTTTATATCATCAATTGTTTTCTTTATTTCTCCTTGAACCCCGCTAAAAGCTAACTCTGCTGATCTTATATTGTTTGCGTTAATTAATTGATTAATTGATTCTGCTTGAGTGAGATCTATTTTCCCATTTAGAAAAGCTCTTTGACTAAATTCTCCTGGATTTGCAAGTCTAACTTGAGAATTAGTAGATAATAATATTTTAAGAACTTTATTTACTAAAATTATCCCTCCATGGCAATGTAATTCAACAACATCCTCTCCAGTAAAGCTATTTGGAGATTTCATTACTAAAATTAAAACCTCATCTATAAATTCATTTTGTCTATTGCCCTGAATAAAACCGTGAAAAACTCTATGCGATTCCCATGCATATTTAGATTTAGTTTTAACAATCTTTTTGCAAGAATTTATTGAGTCTTTTCCAGATACTCTTATTATTGCAACTCCTCCTTTACCTATACTTATAGCTGAAGCAATTGCAGCTATTGTATCTTCTGTAGTAACTATCGAATCCATCTCTCGCTTTGTTATAGATGATTAAGTAGTATTATCAAGAATTTAATTCTGAATTTTCTTTCTCAATGAGATCTAAAAGATATATTAACTATAAAAAAATTCTATCATTATTTAGGCAACAGAATGGGAGCCCTAGCTTTAATGCTAAAGGTTTAGCTATAGGCGTATTTAGTGGCTGCTTTCCTTTCTTTGGGTTTCAGACTTTATTAGGTGTATTTTTTGCAAAACTAGCGAAAGGGAATATTGTTCTAGCTGCAATTGGAACTTGGATTAGCAACCCTTTTACTTATATACCCCTTTATTATTTTAATTATAAAGTTGGTTCAATCTTCATAAGCAATTCAACTAATATTAATATTGACAGGAATTTGGGTATTCATGATCTATGGGAACAAGGTAGTATTTTTTCAATAAAATTACTCTTAGGCTCATCTGTTGTTGGATTATCATTAGCTTGTATTGCAGGGGTTATTGTTCTATGGCTATATAAAATAAACAATAAAAGTTAGATTTATTTTTTAATCAGAATTAACTGTCACCTACTCTTGCAATATCTAAAACATCTGCCATAGATTTAATTTGATCCATGGTTTTGTGCAGTTGATTATAATTTTCTAGACCTACGCATAGTTTTATAATGGCTGGTTTTCCTTCAGCTGTTTTAACGTTTGCATCGCTAACGTTGATACCTTTATCAGATAGACGCATAAGAATATCTTTAAGAACACCAACTCTATCAATGACTTCTATTCTAAGTTGGATTGGAAACTTATTATCGTTTGTGTTATTTTCTTTATTCCATTTGACGGGTAATCTTCTCTCTATAGGAATTTGCAAGACATTATCACAATCTCTGCTATGAATAGTAATTCCATGGTTACCTAATGATACAGTTCCAATTATTTCTTCACCAGGAAGCGGGCTACAACATTTACCAATTCTGTAATCAAGACCTTCTATCCCAGAAATAGGCGATTGACTTCTTGCAAAGGATTTATTATTTGATAAATCATTTTTCCTTTTTAGGGTTTTTGCTATTTCAGAATTAGATTCATTTTTTATATCTTCTGTATTTAATTTTATCTCTTCTCTTAATCTATTTAATACTTGATGCAAAGTTAATCCACCAAAACCAAGTGATGCTAAGAGATCTTCTGGTGTTTTTAAATTACATCGATTGGCAACTTTTTTCATTGCATCACTTGATAGTAATGATTCAAAACCATTACGACCTATTTCTTTTTCGAGCAACTCTCTACCTCTTTTAATAGTTTCATCCCTATGACTTTTTTTATACCATTGGCGAATTCTATTTTTAGCAGTTGGAGTAACTACAAAGTTCAACCAATCCAAACTTGGAGTGGCATTATTATTTGTCAGAATTTCTATAAAGTCTCCATTTTTCAATAATGTTGATAATGGAGAAAGTTTTTCATTAATTCGTATTCCATTACAGTGATTTCCAATCTCAGAATGAATTCTATAGGCGAAATCTATTGCAGTAGATCCTTTTCTTAAGCCTACAACATCTCCTTTAGGTGTAATTACAAATACTTCCTCATCAAATAAGTCCTCTTTAATTGATGCTAAATAATCATTATGATCCCCGTCATTTCCTTCTTTTTGCCATTCCACTAATTGCCTTAGCCAATTAAATCTTTCGACATTACTTGTGGCAGGAGAACCACCCTCCTTATATTGCCAATGAGCAGCAATACCATATTCTGCAATTTGATGCATAGAAGAAGTTCTTATTTGAATTTCAATAGGTCGATGTCTCCCAATAACAGAAGTATGTAGGGATTGATATCCATTAGGTTTTGGTAATCCTATATAGTCTTTAAATCTGCCTGGAATTGGTTTAAAAGTATCATGAACAACTGCTAATGCTCTATAACAACTATCTGAATTATCAACAATAATTCTTAGAGCAGCAACATCGTAAATTTCTTGAAACTGCTTTTGTTGTCTTTCCATTTTACTCCAAATACCATAGAGGTGTTTAGGTCTCCCAGTTATTTCAAAGTTGTTTAAACCTGCTGAGACTAAGTTTTCCTTCATAAGATTTAAAGTTACTTTTAATCTTGTTTCCCTATCACTTCTTTTAACAGCGATTTGATCTTTTAAATCTTTATATTCTGTTGGCTCAAGGAATTTAAATGCTAAATCTTCTAATTCCCATTTAAATCTATTTATTCCTAATCTATTGGCCAAAGGTGCATAAATCTCTCTTGTTTCTCTAGCAATTCGTTGTTTCCTCTCATCATTCAGCCATTCGATTGTTCTCATATTATGAAGTCGATCTGCAAGTTTTACTAAGACAACTCTTATGTCGCTGGCCATAGCCAAAAACATTTTTCTAAGATTTTCTGCTTGTGCTTCAGTCCTATTATTAAAGTGAATTCCTCCTAATTTAGTTACACCTTCTACCAGGACTTTTACTTCTAAACCGAAAGCTGTTTCTATTTCAGATAGTTCAACACTTGTATCTTCAACTACATCATGTAAAAGTCCTGCAGCAATTACAGATGAACCAGCACCTATTTCTTTTAGAAGATCTGCAACAGCTATTGGATGAATTATGTAAGGCTCTCCACTAGCGCGTAATTGTCCATCATGTGCTTTATAAGCAATCTTAAAGGCCTTTACAATAAGGTTTTCACCTTCATCATTTATATTGTTTGATTTTTCGTAATTATCGATATTTTCAATAAGCCAATCTGGAATATTTATCTCATACTTCAAAGATTCACTTTCAAAAATTTTATTTTCAGGCAAAATGGTTTTGGAAACTTCAATTTCTTTAATTTCTTTTGAATTTGAAGCTGCCTCAGACATTTTATATCGCTTTAAGTTTATTTTATTTAGGACTAGAAAAATTTGCTATAAAATCATGGAAATAAAAAAAGAAAAAATTCTTGAAGTCAAAAACCTTACTGTTAAATATGGTTTAAATCAGCAACCCATAATTCAGAATTTTAGCCTTGAAATAAATAGAGGGGATCATTTAGCAATAATAGGTCCCTCAGGATGTGGGAAAACAACTTTTGCAAAAACATTAGTAAATATGTTGCCTGAAAAGGCAATTACTCAAGGTTATATTTCGTTAGCTCGATTAGATCCTAGAAAAATAAATAATAAAGAATCGCAATTATTTAGAAGAAATAATTTTGGATTTATATATCAAGATTCCATAAAAAAACTTAATCCATTAATGAAGGTTGGGGATCATTTAAATGAATTATTTAAGACCCATTATCAAAATAAATCATCAGCGCTTATTAAAGAATTAGTAAAAGAAGTTTTTCGAAAAGTTGGAATAGACGATGAAAGACTTGATTCTTTCCCTCACCAATTTAGTGGCGGTATGAGACAGAGAGTATCGATTGCAATGGCGTTAGCTTTAAAACCAAAGTTATTAATAGCTGATGAACCTACAACCAGTCTTGACACCAAAACAAGTTTTGAAATTATGAAGGAAATCATATACTTGTGCAATATTTATGACACTACTTTGATTCTAATAAGTCACGATATTAATCTTGCGGCAAAGTGGTGTAAAAAAGTTGCAATAATTGATAAGGGTTCTATTGTTGAACAAGGAAATATAGTAGATATTTTCCACTCACCAAAGTCAGATATAGGTATAAAATTAGTTAATGCTTCGAAAATAGCTTTAGAGCCAAATACTAAATATAATTTAGGAAATGAGGTTGTTTTAGAGGTCAATAATTTAAGACATTGGTATAAATTAAATTCCTCAATATTTAGTACTAAATGGAATAAGGCTTTAAATGAAGTCAGTTTTAAATTATATAAAAATGAGACTCTTGGAATAGTTGGTTCTTCAGGGAGTGGGAAGAGTACATTATGTAGGGCTTTAATTGGGCTTATAAAAGTTAGAGGAGGAGAAATAAAAATATATGATAAAAATCTTGAATCAAAAAACAATAAATCTTATAAAAAACAAAAAAATATTCAAATTATTTTTCAAGATCCTTTTTCAAGTCTTAATCCTAAAATGACAATTAAAAATGTTTTGAAGGATATTTTTTGTATACAAAAAATATCAGATAAAAAACAAATTGAAAAGGAGATAAAATTAATTTTCAGTAATTTAAATCTTCCATTTGAGAATGACTTTTTAAATTCTTATCCCAACCAATTATCTGGTGGACAATTGCAAAGAATTTCATTAGCGAGAGCGCTATTATTGAAGCCAAAAATTTTGATTTGTGATGAAAGCATAAATATGTTAGATGCATCAGTAAAAATTGAGATCCTTGAATTACTTAGAGTGTTGCAAGAAAAAATGAATTTAACGATTATTTTTATAACTCATGATTTGGGCGTAGCAAAAAAATTCTGTGATAGATTGCTCGTAATGAATCATGGAAAGATAGTGGATGAGGGAATGTCTTCCACTATTTTTTCTAACAGTAAAAGCAAATATACAAAATCTCTTATAAATACCTCTTTGAATCTTAGTTAACTTTTAGAACATTAAGTAATTTTTTAAACTCCATTGGTAATTCTGCTTCAAATATCATTTCTTTCCCATTTATAGGATGTATTAGCCCTAGTTTAATAGCATGCAAAGCCTGACCTGATAATTTGCAGGGAAGTTTTTTACATCTTCCATATAATGGATCACCAAGAATAGGATGATTAATATGAGCACAATGTACTCTGATTTGATGAGTTCTCCCTGTATCTAATTTGAAACTCATTAATGAGTAATTGCCTAATCTTTCTTTTAATTTCCAATAAGTACAGGCATATCTTCCTGACTTTTCATCAACAACTTTATATTTCAATCTATTTAGTTTATCTCTACCAATATGTCCAACTATTTGTCCTTCTGAAGAATTAGGGACACCGTGAATTACAGCAATATATTCACGGGAAGCGACTTTTTCTTTTATTTGTATTTGGAGATTGACAAGTGCCTCTTGGCTTTTGGCTACAACCATGCACCCTGATGTGTCTTTATCTAACCTATGGACTATTCCAGGTCTTAGTTTGCCATTAATTCCAGGAAGATCTTTACAGTGAAAAAGCAGTCCATTTACTAAAGTTCCTGATTTGTGTCCAGGTGCTGGATGAACAATTAATCCTGATTGCTTATTGATTACTATGAGATGTTCGTCTTCAAACAGGATATCTAAATCCATTTTCTCAGGTTTCAGGTATATTAGAGGCTCTGGAGGCGGCATCCAAATTTGTACATTATCTCCATTTTTTAAAGGGGTTTTGGCTTTAGCAGTTTTATAGTTAACAAGAACTAATCCTGAATTAATAAAATGTTGTATTCTAGCTCTACTTTGTTCAGGTCTTTTACTTGCCAACCATCTATCTAATCTCATAGGAAGAGTTAGCTCATAAATAATCTCTATTAGTTCTCCTTCTCCAATTCCAAAAGAATTTGAATTATTTAATTCCATTTTGGTACTTCCAAAGCAATTTTGCCAAGCATTTGATTTCTATAATCTTCTAATAATTTGTAAGCCATTCTTCTTGTATCCCCTGAGGTATGTTTTGAAGCTGCTAAATTAATCCATTCAGAAGGATTATTAAAGCCTTTTGTTATGTCAACTCCGTATCTATTTGATATTTTTTTTAATGAGATATTCGCATTTTTATCTTTGTTTAATTTTGATATGATTTTGATAAATTCAATTGCGACACTTTCAATCTCATAAGCAGCTTCTCCAATATCATCACATAGTGCTAGATTTAGTGCTGACTTTTGATCCTCTAAATTTGGTGGTATAACACCGGGCGCATCTAGAAGGTCTATACCACTATCTAGCCTTATCCATCTAAGATTCCTGGTTACTCCAGCTTTTCTTTCACTTTCTACAACTCTTTTATTTGCAATTCTATTTATTAGTGCTGACTTCCCTACATTAGGAAAACCAAGTGTAAGAGTCCTAATTGGTCTAATTTTCATGCCTCTAGAGAGCCTTCTATTATCAATTGATAATCTAGATTCCTTTGTAGATTTGCAAATTTCTTTTATACCAATACCTCTCTTTGCATCGCACCAATGAGGATATTCATCATTATTTTTAAACCATTTATTCCAACTATCTATTGTATTTTGGGAGATCATGTCTGATCTATTTATAACAAGAATATGTTTTTTGTTGTTGATCCATTTATTTAGATGTGGATGACCTGTTGATAAAGGAATTCTTGCATCTCTTACTTCAATAACTAAATCTACTCTATTAATGACTTCGGATAATTTCTTTTCTGCTTTAGCAATATGGCCTGGATACCATTGAATTTTGGGTATGTCCACTTAAATAAATCAGATAAAAATTTTAGTATCCCTTTTAATTATTATCAATTTCAAAAGCACTTACATCAAATTTTAGTATAAAAATTAAAGGTTATATAAAATTTATATTCTTAAATTCTTAAAATTTATTAAGCCGAAGTTAACAGTTACTCATTTTTAACCCAATAAGCTGAAATAAGCGTTAGGGTCTTTAGATCAAAAAAAAGGATTATTAAATGTCGAAATTGTCTCTTTCCAGTCTTGATAAGACACATTTAGAAGGTAAAAAAGTTCTTGTTAGGGTTGATTTTAACGTTCCGTTAAATGAAAGTGGTCAGATAACTGATGATACTCGTATCAGAGCAGCAATACCGACAATTGAATATCTTATAAATAATTCAGCAAAAGTTATATTAGCTGCCCATTTTGGTAGGCCCAAAGGTCAGGTTAATGAAAAGATGAGATTAACTCCAGTAGCGTCTAGATTGAGTGAATTATTGGGAAAAGATGTTCCTCTTACTAAAAGTTGTATAGGGGAAGAAGCTATTTCACAATCAAGTAGCTTAAATAACGGAGATGTTTTATTGCTTGAAAATGTTCGCTTTTATGCAGAAGAAGAAAAAAATAACGTAGATTTTGCGAAAAGTTTAGCAGAGCATGCAGATATGTATGTAAACGACGCTTTTGGAGCTGCACATAGGGCTCATGCTTCAACTCATGGAGTTACAAATTTTTTAAGTCCATCAGTTGCAGGATTTCTCTTGGAAAAAGAATTGAAATATTTACAAGGTGCAATAGATGCTCCAAAACGTCCATTAGCAGCAATCGTTGGGGGATCAAAGGTGAGCAGTAAAATTGGAGTTCTAGATTCTTTATTAGATAAATGCGATAAAATTATAATTGGTGGTGGTATGATTTTTACTTTTTATAAAGCTAGAGGTCTAGATGTAGGAAAGAGTCTTGTTGAAGAAGATAAACTTGAGCTCGCAAAAAATTTAGAGGCAAAAGCAAAAGCAAAGGGGGTTGAATTATTATTACCTACTGACGTAGTACTAGCAAATGAGTTTTCTCCTGACGCTGAAAGTAAAGTTTCTCAAATAGATTCAATCAGTGGAGATTGGATGGGACTTGATATTGGACCTGAGTCAATTAAGGTTTTTCAGAATGCTCTAGCAGAATGCAAGACAATAATTTGGAATGGTCCGATGGGAGTGTTTGAATTTGATAAATTTGCTGAAGGTACAAATGCCATAGCCACAACCCTTGCAGATTTAAGTGCTTTTTCTGAAGTTTGTACAATTATTGGTGGTGGTGATTCAGTAGCAGCAGTAGAGAAAGCGGGGTTGGCAGAAAAAATGTCTCATATTTCCACTGGAGGAGGAGCTAGTTTAGAACTTTTAGAAGGCAAAAGCTTGCCTGGAGTAGCTGCTTTAAAAGATTCATAGTTTATATCTTTTCAACAATATCAATACTTTTTGTGAAAGTTATTATACCTTTGGGATGAGCTATTATTCCTGACCATATTTGTATTCCTGGTTTTGAAGGGGCTCGGGTCATTTTATAAATCCCCCCAGATACTAATGCCTCTAGATCTATCTCTGGCTCTAAAAATGATTCAACTTGATGAGCTTTTATACCCCCTGCAATTATAACTTCCTCAAGAGGTTCGTTTAGTATTATATCTATATCATATTTTGTACCTGTAAGAACTTTATCAGGAATGCTAAAACTAATATCAATCTTTTTATCATCGGACCTGATTATAGTAAATAATTTTTTTATAGTACCTTGGTTTATTTTTCCATTTACTGCTGAAAATAAGTAATTAAACTTTGATTCAAGCATATATATTTCTCCCTGAACTAGTTTTTTCCCAATAACTTTTATTTGATAAATTTCTTTACTTGGATTATTAGATTTTAATTTCTTAATTTTCCATTTGCTATCAGGGAATTCCTTAAGAATTTTTGAAAATTTTTTAGTAATTTTTAGGTTATCTTCATTTGTAAAACTTTGTTTGATGAATTTCAAATTTCTTGAATTTAATGCGTTTTCTATATTTCTTCTTAAATCAACTTTTGTAGTTTGGGTTATTGCTGAATGAGGAAATATGAGATAAATAAATAAATAGATAGGAATTCCTATATTCCTCAATGAGTTTAAATTAAACATATTCTCTATTTTATATTTTTATTCTACTTATTTATTTTTTTATGTCTCCAGAAAATAATTTATTAGTTGCAGCAAGTGGAACTGGTGGTCATATTTTCCCTGCTCTAGCTGTTTGCAAAAATCTTGAAGAATATTGGAATATACATTGGTTAGGGGTTAGAAAAAGACTTGATGCAAATTTTGTTCCCCACAAATATGATCTTTCGACTTTAAATATTAATACACCAAAAAAAAATATTTTTATAGTTTTTCAATATTTAGATATTTTAATGTCAACTTTTAATATAATCAGGATTTTAAAAGCAAAAAAAATAAATCTAGTTTTTACTACTGGAGGTTATATCTCAGCCCCCACAATTCTTGCTGCAAAGATTCTAAGGATACCTGTAATTATTCATGAATCAAATTTAATACCAGGAATAGTAACTAAATATTTTGGATTTTTATGTAACTATGTTTTTACTGGATTCAAAGAAACAAATTCGTATTTAAAACATTGCAAAACTATTTTTACTGGCACTCCTTTAAGGGAACAATTCTACAAAAATAATCTTTTACCAGCATGGGTTCCAGAAGGAGAAGGACCTCTTTTAGTTGTTATGGGAGGCAGTCAAGGTGCAAAAGCTATAAATGAAATTCTTTATGAATCTTTAGAATTTTTGGTTAAAGAAAATTTTCGAATAGTTCATATTATTGGAGAAAATAATAAACAATCTTTTCATCTGAAAAAGTCTAAGAATTATGTTCAAATGGAATTTACTGATGAAATAGCTGCTTTGATTCAAAACTGTGATCTTGTTATATCAAGATCGGGATCAGGAACAATTAATGAATTAATCCAAGCTGAAAAACCTTCAATTTTAATTCCATACCCCTATTCTAAAAATAATCATCAAGAGAAAAATGCAATGATTCTTGCTAAAATTGGAGGTTCAGTATTAATCAATCAAAACAAAATTTCTAAAGAATTTTTTGAAGAAACTTTGAAAAGAATTTTTAAATTAAAAATAAAAAATGGAGAATATAACTATGAAATATTAGATCTAATGAAAAAAAATATGAAAAACAATAATGGATTGAAATCCAAAAATGAGATTAAAAAAATAGTTAATTATTTTTTAAAAGAATTTTGAATTTCTTTGCATAAGATTTTATTGTTTTTGCTACTCTGAAGACTTATTCTTGCCCATTTTTCATTAAGAAATCTGAATGAGGAGCATTCTCTAATTAATATCCCCTTATGTTCTAAATATTGAATATTTGGCGATAAAGAGGATTTACTTTCTATTAAAAAAAAGTTAGTTGAGGAGCTATGTATTTTAAGATTTTCAACTTTTGACAATTCATTATAAACCCATTTTTTTTCAGTAAGAATCCAATTGTGAATCTTCTTTGTCCATTGTTCATAAAAAGTCTTATTGCTTAATAGCTCAATTCCAGCTTTAATTGCAAAGGAATTCAATGGCCATGGATCTCTATTTATATTCCATTGTCTAAGTTTTTGTGGAGAACCAATAACGTAACCTAATCTAAGCCCTGGAATATTAAAGAGTTTGGTCAAACTCCTTAAAACTAATAAATTATCGTATCTTTTTGTTAGTGGTATTAAAGATTGTGGTTCTCCATTTGGGGTTATTGATAGGAAGGCTTCATCACAAATTACTAACTTATATTTTTCTAAGATCAATTCTAAAGATTCTTTTTCCCATAATTGGCCAGTCGGGTTGTGTGGGTTGGTTATCCAAATTACATCACCTATAGGATTAAGTGGAAAAGGTTGGGGGAAAATGTTACTCCAGTATGTTGGTAATTCTGAATAAATGAAATTGCTATTCCAACAATTTAAAGATCTTTCATAATCAACAAAACCAGGAGAGGGAATACAACTTATACCAAATTTGGATGCTTCAAAACCTGCCCATGTGATTAGCTCAGAGGCGCCATTCCCCGGTAATATATTTTCTGGATTTATTTTATGAAATTCACCAATTGTCTCTTTCAAGCTATTTAGACCTCTCTCAGGATAAAACCTGAAACCAAGATTTTTAATTTCTGAATTTAGCGAGTCTAAAAGTATTTGCGGAGGTTTAAAGGGAACCAAAGAGGCACTTGAATCAATAATTGCCGATGGTGATAGATTTAATTTTTTTGCATGAGAAAATACATTCCCTCCATGATGGAAGGTTGATGATTGCCTATTTTTTGTAGAGGAATCATATCCTTTTGATTTATTCATTAATCATTTTTGTTTTAATCGACCCATTTTAGATCTGATCCAATAGCTTCTTTTATATTTGATAATTGATGGATATCCAGTTGCTTCATAATTCCATTTAAAATATTTGGAACTAATTGCGGTCCTTTATATATCCATCCAGTATAAAGTTGAACTAAAGATGCTCCAGAGCAAATTCGTTCCCATGCGGACTCAGGACTATCAATCCCACCAACTCCAATTAAAATAATTGTTCTATCAATATTATGTATATGCTTGATTATTTTATTTGCTTTTTTTTGAAGTGGTCTTCCACTTAACCCCCCATTTTCTTCAGAAAGTAATAATCCTGTTTGTTCGATCTTCCTTTGTTCAAGGCCTAATCTATCTAGACTGGTATTAGTAGCAATTATTCCATCAATTTTTTCTTCATTTATTAATTTACAAATATCCTCAATTTCTTTGAAGCTTAAATCTGGTGCAATTTTTACAAATAGAGGAGGGCAATTAGGTAAAGTTTTAATTTCTCTAAGAAGTTCTCTTAGCCGAACTGGATCTTGTAATTTTCTTAGTCCTTCAGTATTAGGCGAGCTTACGTTTATTGCTGCATAATCACAAAATGGGATTAACAATTTTAGAGAAGTTAAATAATCTTCTTTAGCATCAGATAAGCCAGTAATTCTAGATTTACCAAAATTGATTCCCAAACAAATATTTTGTCTATTCTTTTTTAAAGGAATACCTTGTTCATGCAAATTTTTAACTAGATTTTGAGCACCTCTATTATTGAAGCCCATTCTATTTAAAGCTGCCTCTTCTTCTGCCAATCTAAATAATCTTGGTTTTGGATTTCCATTTTGTGCAAATTTAGTAACTGTACCTATTTCAGTAAATCCAAAACCAAATTTTGTCCAAATATTTACGGCACTACCATTTTTGTCGAAACCTGCTGCCAAACCAATTGGATTGCAGAAATTTATTCCACATATTTTTTGACTTAATCTTTTATCAACAATACAAAATTCCTTATTTAGGTTACTTAGAATTGCTGCAATTACAGGCCAATGTTGTTTTCTTGAACTGAATGATAGAAGGCTTAGCGAGAAATTGGTTAAATATTCTGCATCTATGCCTGTATCTTTTTGAAGTATAGGAGTAATCAAGTTTCTATAAAGTTTTTTAAATACTCCTTTCTGTTCATGCATAAGAAATTAAGAGTCTTTATTTTCTATTATCCAATATTGTTTATCTTTAGGAATTAATCTCCAATTGCGACATTCAAACAATGCATATTTTTTTATTTGCACGATGTTTTCTTCACCAAGTAATTTACTAAGTTCATTTGAGCTTAATAAATATTTTTTTTCTGCAAATTTTTGGATTAATTCATTTCTTGTAAATAATTCTTGAATTGCTTTTGGTGCTGGTTTGTCAAAAACGTCCTCTGATTCTTTACAGTTGCTTACTATAGAGATACCTTTACTGTAATTCGTGGCAATTAAATCGACTCGATCATTTTGTTTGTCTCCACTATGACCCTTAACATATTCCATTTCTAAACCATTAATTCTTAATTGATCTATTTTTTGCCATAAATCTAAATTTTGAACTGCTTTTCCTGTACTTGTTTTCCATCCATTCCTTTTCCAATTTATAATCCATTTGGTATAACCCTCTATTACATATTTACTATCTGTTCTTAATCTAAAGTTTTCTTTTAGTTGATAACTTCTTAATTTTTCAAGTGTTTTTATCGCTGCAGTGAGTTCCATTCTATTGTTAGTTGTATTTTGTTCTGAACCACCTATTTCTAATTCACTATTATCTTCAAAGATTATTAAACCGCCCCAACCTCCTGGCCCGGGATTACCACTACAGGCACCGTCAGTTGCAGCTTCAATTGCAATACTTTCACTATTCATGAGTAAAAGCCGATATTAGGTATATCGGCTCGAAAACAATGTACTTTTACTTCAGTGTAACTTTACCGCCAGCTTCTTCAATCTCTTTCTTTAAAGATTCAGCATCTGCTTTCGCTACTCCTTCTTTTACTGTCTTTGGTGCAGATTCAACAAGTGCTTTTGCATCGCCAAGACCAAGACCCGTTGCATTCCTTACAACTTTGAGGACTTTGATTTTTGCAGCTGCATCAAAGCTTTCTAGAATTACATCAAATTCAGTTTTTTCTTCAGCAGCGCCTCCATCTCCATCTCCACCAGCTGCTCCTGGAGCGGCCATTACTACACCTGCAGAGGCTGCAGCGGACACACCAAAAGTCTCTTCAATTTGTTTTACAAGCTCAGATGCTTCTAAAAGTGAGAGTGATTTTAATGATTCAAGAATTTTTTCAGTTGTTGCAGACATTGTCTTAATAAATTAATTAGTGTTGGAATTTAAGATTCTGATTTTTCAGAATGTTGTTTGAGTGATCTAGCAAGTCCAGAAGGTACTTCATTGATAGAGATTGCAATTTTTGTAGCAACACCATTTAGTGCGCCGGCAATTTTTGCCATCAATACCTCTTTGGATGGAAGACTTGCAATTTCTTTGATTTCAGAATCGCTTAGAAGTCTACCTTCAAATAAAGCTCCTTTGGTTTCGGATTTTTTAGTGTCTTTTTGAAAAGATTGGATTGCTTTTACTGCACCTCCAACATCTTCTTTTATTAAGACAAAAGCATTAGTTCCCGTTAGTAAAGATTCAAGATCGTTCCAATTACTATCACCATCAATGGCTTTTCGCATTAATGAATTTTTAGTAACTTTGCAAATGCCGTTATTTGTTTGCAACCTTGATCGCAAATCTGACATTTCTTTGATGGTTAAACCTTTATAGTCAAGAACCACAGCCATTTCCGTCTCGTTTAAAAGAGATTTAATCTCAGAAACGATTTGTTGCTTATTCTCTAGTGTTCGGCCCATTGTTTTTTTTGGATCGTAATTTAGGAAGAGCAGGAAATGCGGCAAAGTTCTTTTATAAAGAGGCCGCGTTTATTAGATCCAAAAAGAAATAATTAAGACGTGTCCTCGGTAGGAATTAAGAATTTAGATTACCTAAATAAACCTACTTTCTTTGGCCGTATTATTGCATTTAAATTATACTACAGTGAGTTAACCTTCGACTTGAGAATCTTGTAAAGCATTTATATCTAGCTGAACGGAAGGACCCATAGTTGAAGTTACATAACAAGTTTTCCAATACTTTCCTTTAGCTCCGGTAGGTTTGTTTTTATCTATTGACTCTTGTAATGTCTTTAAGTTGTCAAATAGAGCCTCTTTTGTAAAACTAGCTTTTCCAAAGCGAACATGAACAATACCTGCTTTATCTGCTCTAAATTCAAGTTTTCCAGCCTTAAATTCTTTTATGGCATTTGAAATATCATTTGTGACTGTTCCTGCTTTCGGATTAGGCATTAATCCTCTGGGCCCTAAAACTCTTCCTAATTTTGCAACTTTTGGCATCATATCTGGTGTTGCAATAAGTAAATCAAATTCCATATTGCCTTTGTTGATGCTTTCCACTAGGTCTTCTTCTCCAAATAAGTCTGCCCCGGCCGATTTAGCTTTGGATACATTTTCACCGCTTGTAATAACTGCTATTTTGATACTTTGACCAGTTCCATGAGGTAAGGCAACTGTTGTCCTGAGTTGTTGGTCAGTATATTTTGGATCAATACCTAGACGTATATGAGCTTCAATAGTTTCATCGAATTTAGCGTTTGCATTTTCTTTGATAATGCTGAGAGCTTCGAGAGGTTCGTAAATGCGATCTTTTATCTTTGTTGATAGAGCCGCCATTCTTTTAGATAGTTTCTTCATAATCAGTTTGGGTACAATCGGTTAGAAATTAACCTCCCCTAAAAAAGTGAACAATTGAGTTTTGAATTTATTCAGTAATAGAGACACCCATGTTACGAGCGGTTCCCTCAATTACTTTCATTGCAGATTCAATACTTGTACAGTTTAAATCAGGAAGCTTAGTTTTGGCTATTTCTTCTAATTGAGCTTTACTTATATTCCCAACAGAACCTTTTGATGATTCACCAGCGCCTTTCTCGATACCCGCGGCCTTAGTAATCAAGACAGAAGCAGGAGGCGTTTTGGTAATGAAGGTAAAGCTTCTATCTTCAAAAACTGAAATCTCAACTGGAATTACGAAACCCGCTTTATCTTGAGTCTTTGCATTATATTCTTTGCAAAATGCCATGATATTCACACCATGTTGACCTAAAGCTGGTCCAACTGGAGGAGCAGGGTTTGCTTTGCCGGCTTGAAGAGCAAGTTTAATAACCGCAACAATTTTTTTTGCCATTAGATTTAGTGAGTTTAAACTGAAGTTTAAAATAATAATTTTACTCGATAAACAAAAATAATTAAGAACTAATTTTGTTTATTGATTTGTGAGAATTCTAATTCTACAGGAGTTTCGCGCCCAAATATTGAAAGTAATGCTTTTAATTTATTTCTTTCACCAGAGACTTCTATAACTTCACCTTGAAAATCCTTGAATGGACCACTAGTTACGATAATTCTATCTTTTTCCTCAATATCTAATTTTATAACAGCCTTTTTCTCTGAAGCGCGTTTAAATATTCTATTTACTTCTTGTCTAGATAAGGGTCTAGGTTTGATATGACCTCGGGACCTTCCGTTTCCTCTTCCATCATCTGCACCAACAAAGTTAATAACATTAGGGGTGCTTTTAACAGCCATCATGGTATCTTCATCTAAAATCATTCTGACAAGGACATAACCAGGAAAAACTTTTTCTTCAGTAGTTTGTCTGCTCCCATCTTTTTTTAACTTTATGCCGGGAGTTTGAGGAATTTCAATTTCGATAATTCTGTTATTAACTCCTAAAGTTACGGATCTCTGTTCAAGAGTTGCTTTTACTTTCTTTTCACAGCTTGAAGCAACTTGGACAGCATACCATCTTGCAATACTAGTATTTGCTTTTGTAGAACCAAGGTTAGTAGTTAATTCATTACTCATTTTTCTTTTCTGGGAACTGGATAAAGATCATTTGAAGAACTTGAAAAAAAGTTAGATTAAAAGGATTAATTTAACGGAAAATTTGTGATGCTGCCCATCCATAAAATCTGCTCACAGATGCAATCGCAGCTGCTGAAAAGGATACCATAATTATGACCGCTACCGATTCGCTAAATAGCTGTTGTTTGTTCGGCCACACAACAAGTTTTAGCTCGTCGTAGGTTGCTCTTAAAAAATTCTTCTTTTTCTTAGGTTCTTCTATTTCAGAGGGTTCTTTTTTAAGAGGTTCTTGATTAGTAGTAGGATTTGTCACAAAATTTTTTTGAACTTAAGCTTTATGCTTAAATTTATTTTAGCTTATCGATTTGCTACTCAGCTAGGTTTAAATAAAATCTCATCTTTTTTTGAAGGACTAATTTTGATTGTGATATTTTTTTTATTTTTAAAATCTTCCTCTAATAGTTTTATTGCTAGGGGGTTTTCTATTTGTCTTCTGAGTTCTCTTCCAAGTGGCCTTGCACCAAATTCAGGTTCGTATGAATCATTAGCTATTTTATGAATAACTTTATTATCGATATTAATTTTAATTCCTTGTTCAAGAAGTAGATTCTGTAAATCTTCTATTTGAAGAATAATTATTTTCTTAAGTTGATCTATAGATAATGTTTTAAATTGTACGACTTCATCAATTCTGTTTAAAAATTCTGGTCTAAAAATAGAAGACAATGAATTGTTAATAGAATCTTCTAGAGATTGTTTATTTAGTTCTCGATTTTCCTTGTTTTGACTATTATTTTTTGAATATTCCAAAATTATTTTCCCTGCCAAATTGCTGGTCATAATGATAACTGTATTTTTAAAATCAACTGTTCTACCTTGCGAATCAGTTAATCTTCCTTCATCTAAAACTTGCAAAAGAATATTAAATACTTCTGAATGTGCTTTTTCAATTTCATCAAGGAGTATTACAGAGTAAGGTTTTAGTCTTACAGCTTCAGTTAACTGTCCTCCCTCTTCGTAGCCAACATAACCTGGAGGTGCTCCTAAAAGTCTTGCTACTGCATTTTTCTCCATATATTCACTCATATCTAATCTCAATAAAGCTTCTTCTTCATCAAATAATGCAGCCGCAAGTGTTTTAGCTAGTTCTGTTTTACCAACACCTGTAGGACCCATAAATAAAAAAGATCCAACAGGTCTTTTTGGATTTTTCATGCCAACCCTGGCTCTTCGTATTGCAGCAGAAACAGCTTGTATTGCTTTTTCTTGTCCAATAACTTTTTCACTTAATTCTATTTCTAAGTTAACTAGTTTCTTTCTCTCATTAGAAACTACTTTGGAAATGGGAATCCCGGTTATTTTTGAAACAACATCAGCAATATCATCAGCCTCAACTTGATATTTAAAGGGGAAACTTTTCTTCTTATTGAATTTTTTAAAGCTTTCTTCAATGCCTTGAATTTCTGCTTCAACTGCATTCAGATCATCTTCTAGCTTACCTATATAATCAAGGCTATTTGAAGTCTCAAAATCTGAATTGTATTCTTCGAGTTTTCCAAGCAGTTTATCTTCCTCTTTTAATAAAAACGATAATTGTTCCATTTGTAAACGTAAATTATTCCAGTCACAAGAAAGGTCGTTTAATTTATTCTCATATATGTTTTTTTGATCCAATAATCTTTCTTTATCTTCAAAATTTTCAATTAGTAAATTGTTCAATTTTTGTTCAATCGAATTAATTTTGCTTTCTTGTTGGATAATTATTTGAGGTTTAAGATTAGATTCTATTTTCAATTGTGCTGCTGCTTCATCAATTAAATCTATAGCTTTGTCTGGGAGACATTTATCGCTAATATATCTATCCGCAAGTTTTGCAGAATAATTAACTGCTTCTTTAGAGATTCTTATACCATGATGTAATTCATACTTCTTTTTAATACACTGTAGGATCTTTGCAGTTAATTCAACTGAGGGTTCATTTACTACTATTTTTTGAAAACAATTATTTAATGCTTGGTCTTTTTCAATACTTTCTCGGAATTTTTCAGGAGTGGTAGTGCCAATACATCTAAGCTCTCCCTCAGCCAATAAAGGTTTTAAAATATTTCCTATATCAGCAGTAGATCTGTCAGAACTTATGATTGAATGAATTTCATCAATAAATAAAATCATTCCTTGATCTGAATTTTTAAGTTCTTCAAGTATTAAACTAAGCCTTTCTTCAAGCTGACCTCTGAATTTTGTTCCTGATACAAGAGCTCCTAATTCAAGAGAAATAATTTTAAAATTTTTCAAAGAATCAGGAACTTTTTCTTCAATAATTAATTGAGCAAGTAATTTAGCAATAGAGGTTTTACCAACACCAGGATTGCCAATAAGGATAGGATTATTTTTACTTCTTCGAGATAGAATTCTCATTAGATTATTTATTTCATTTTCTCTTCCCACAACAGGATCCAGTATGCCTTGTTGAGCTGATGCGGTTAAATCCTTTCCATAAAGTAGAAGAACATTTTCCTCAACTTGTTTTTTGCTATCAATAGTGATTTTATTTGTTGCGGAGGTAACAATAGCTTTTTCTTCCTTTAATAAATTTTCTTTAGGAGATTCGAAGTCGGATTGGTTATTTATTTTATCTCCTTTTTTATTTTCAATGTAACTTTTTGATTGATTGATATTTGGAAAAAACTTTAATTCTTCTTCTAACTTCTCTACTGAAAGATTGCCCTCTTGGAATGCGTAATTACCTATCCTTAAATCTCTGCCAAGAGCAATTAATAAATGGGGAATTTCTATTAACTTCGATCCCCATTGACTTTTTATTTGATTTGCATTATCTAATAAAAGTTCTAAATCTTCTCCAATCGTAAAAATATCTGACTCATTTGTTGGATTCTCTTCTAGAAAATCCTCTGTTATGTCTAAAACTGTATCTTGATCTATTGATAATTTTTCAATGAATGCAAAAAATTCACTTGATGTAAACAATGTATGAATAATATGCTCAATATTAAATTCGCTGTGATCCCATTTTTTTGCAGTTTCTTCTCCTTGCAGAAGAAGATTCCAACTTATATCACTAAAAAGTTCAGGATTCGATGTAAGAGTTTCTCTCATAAACTATAAAAAAGTTATAGTTGATCATTTATCCTTATCTTAATTCAGATTATTCTTAATGATCATTCAAAATTTTTCAAATTATAAGATGAAATCCTAAAAAATCTCATTAAAAACTGATTTTTAGATTTTTTAAGAATTTTTTCATATAAAATTCAAAACTTGTTTTGAAATCAAAAAAAAATATTTGATTAACTTATATATATTTCATATATTAGCCAAATAGTTCAGCTATTTATAGGATTTAAATAGTAATAATTAAATTGTGAAAGAAACTATTGATTTTCTTATTGACACTATTGAAGCAAGGCAAGTACTTGATTCAAGGGGAAACCCTACTGTAGAAGCAGAAGTATTTTTGGAATGTGGAGCTATTGGTAAGGCAATTGTCCCTAGCGGAGCAAGTACTGGAGCTCATGAGGCTCATGAATTAAGAGATGGCGGTTCAAAATATATGGGCAAAGGTGTATTAAACGCAGTCAATAAAATTCATGAAACAATTTCTCCTGCATTATGTGGTTTATCTGCTTTAGATCAAACAGCTGTAGACAAATTAATGATTGAAATTGATGGAACTGCTAATAAATCAAACCTTGGAGCTAACTCAATCCTTGCGGTTAGTCTTGCTAATGCAAGAGCAGCAGCAAATGCTTTAGATCTCCCTTTATACAGGTATCTCGGAGATCCATTGTCTAATCTTCTCCCAGTTCCATTGATGAATGTTATTAATGGTGGCGCTCACGCACCAAATAGCCTTGATTTTCAAGAATTTATGCTTGTACCTCATGGCGTACAAAGTTTTAGTGAATCACTAAGAATGGGTACTGAAATATTTCACTCACTTAAATCATTACTGGAACAAAAAGGTTTATCTACTGCTGTAGGTGATGAAGGTGGATTTGCTCCAGACTTGTCATCCAGTGAAGAAGCAGGGGATTTACTCTTAAAAGCTATCCAAAAAGCTGGATTTATTCCTGGCGAGCAAGTCTCTCTAGCTTTAGATGCTGCTAGTACTGAATTTTATAGCGATGGTATTTATAAATATGAAGGAAAAAGTTTAAATAGTTCCCAAATGATTTCATATCTTTCAAACTTGGTTTCGAAATTTCCAATTGTTTCAATAGAGGATGGATTGGCAGAAGATGATTGGGAAGGTTGGTCAGAATTAAATCAGGACCTAGGTAATAAAGTACAGCTAGTAGGGGATGATTTATTTGTAACTAATACTGAAAGGTTAAGAAAAGGTATTTTGGAAAAATCTGCTAATTCAATTCTAATAAAGGTAAATCAGATTGGAACACTAACTGAAACTTTAGAGGCTATTGAGTTAGCTAAGACTTCTGGTTTTACAAGTGTGATTAGTCATAGAAGTGGTGAGACAGAAGATACAACGATAGCTGATTTATCTGTTGCGACAAGATCTGGTCAAATTAAAACTGGCTCTTTGAGTAGGAGTGAAAGGATTGCTAAATACAATAGGCTCTTAACAATTGAAGAGGAATTAGGAGATCAAGCAAGATTTGCTGGTGCTTTAGGTCTCGGTCCAAAAAATATATAGTATTTTTAGCGCTTCAGATTTTCTAAGCGTGATCCTTTTCTCATACTTAATTGACATTGTATCCAATCAATACTAATTGGGATTGCAAAGATTAATGGTAATAATGCAAAGTGATTTTGTTTATTAGTTACAAGTAAAGCTGATGCTATTGATAAGCTCCCTATGAGAATTGAATGGCCTAATGTTTTCTGAGCAGTAAACATTTTCTTAAATTGTCTGTCAGATTCACCCATGCGTATTTGTAGTTGTAAGTCTCCTTGCTCTAATCTTTCTAAACTTTCATCTATTCTTTTTGGTATACCTACCGCTTTAGAGCCTATTTCACCGACTTGCCTTCCAAATTGGTTAATGAAATCGTTTGGAGTTTGATTATTTGAAGTCATAAGTTCTATTAAATAAGGCTTCGTAACTGATACAAGATTAAACCCTGGATCTAACATTCTGCCAACACCTTCAAAAGTTGACAATGCTCTCATAACAAATATTAAATCTACTGGTAGCTGAAATGGTGTTTCATAAACAAGTTCATATAAATCTCCTGATAGCTTTTCAATAATATTTGGACTAAATGGTGGAGTTAAGGCTTCTTTTAGCATTAATCTAACTAGTCTTCTTACAGGACCTATATCTATATCTTTTGAAATTAAACCAGCTTGTTGTAATTGACTGACAAGTGATGCTGCGTCTCTGAAAGCAGCAGCCCTGACCATATCTCCTAACCTGTTTTGTAGATTATTGGAAATATTACCCATCATTCCAAAATCATAAAAGATTAATTTACCTTTCTTTGAGACTGCTAAATTACCTGGATGAGGATCTGCATGGAAAAACCCATAATTCACAAGCTGTTTTAAGTAACTAATTGCACCTATTTCTGCAATTTTTGGTAAGTCAATATTTTGAGATTGTAATTTTGTTAAATCGCTTATTTTAGTGCCTTCCAGATAACTTAAACAAAGAACCTTTTCACTACTCATGTCCCATATTACTTCAGGAACTTCGACGTTCTCATCATCTAGAAATTGCTGTCTAAATCTTGCTGCATATTGAGCTTCACAATTGAAATCCAGTTCTTTCATAAGAACTTTTCTACACTCTTTTGCAATTGCAATCCAATTCCTTCCTCGACTCCAATTCTTATTCCGTTGTAATAAAGCAGCAATCTGTTGCAATATATCTAGATCTATAATGAATAAATCTTTTAAGTTAGGTCTTTGAACTTTAAATACTACTTCTTTGCCATTCTTTAACTTTCCTCTATGCACCTGAGCTAATGAGGCTGATCCTACCGGATGATATATTATTTGATCTATGTTAGAGAACTTCGGTCCTAATTCTTGTAAAATCGTCCCTTCAACTTGTTTAAATGGAAATGGAGGAACTTGATCCTGTAATCTAGATAATTCTTTTATCCATGTTTTAGGAATTAAATCAGGTCTAGCAGACAATAATTGTCCAATTTTAATAAAGGCAGATCCAAGTTTAATTAATTCATTAGTAAGCCATTTAGCCCGTTTGATTTGAATCTTATTTTTTATATCATTACTAGTCCTGAGAAATGTGAAAATTATATTGTCTAACCATAAACTGAACAATAGTAAGAAAAGTGTTTTCCATATTAAACAACCTCTTTTAAACTTTTTGATTCGATTTCCAAAAAAATTATTTCTCATTAAATTAACTTGTTAAGTATTTTATTTAATCTTTCTATGACTTCGTTAATGTCTTCTATTTCTATTAGAGCGTTTTCGATTGTAGGATCTTGATTTGTTTTGGAGGTCTGATTATTATCTTTAGTACTCATTTCATATTTCATTCTTGCAGCTTCTTCAATTATTGATTCTTTTAGAGTCTCAAATTCTTTTTTAATTATTTCTGGTGCATCTTGTGCAACATTTGTTGCTTCCTCAATTTTCTCAACTAAAGCCTCGTTTAATTTTTCTGTTATTTTTTTGATAGCAGCTTTTAAAAGATAATCAGAATTGGTCATAAAAAATATAGAGGCCTTTTAAAAGTAAATACCAAAATATTATTTAATAATAGATCAATTAAGAACAATTAAGGTCAATGAGCATTTTAAACTGATATTTTTTTATTTTTCCTATGTAAGTTTGTTTCTATATTATGCTTTTTTATTTTTTTTCTCTTAACTTATATCTATAAAAAGGTTAGCAATTTTAATCAATTTTATCTTCTAACCCAAAACTCATCTAATTACTTAATAAAAGGAGTTTTAAAAATTGGAAATTATCGAGTCAGATGTTCTTATTATCGGTGGCGGTCCGGCAGGATGTACTTGTGCTCTTTATACCTCTCGTTCTAATTTAAAGACGGTAATTTTAGATAAAAATCCGTCTGTTGGTGCCTTGGCAATAACTCATCAAATAGCAAATTATCCAGGTGTTCCTGTTGATATTAGTGGAGAAAAATTACTTACATTAATGAGAGAGCAAGCTGTTCAATATGGTACAGATTATAGAAGAGCCCAAGTTTTTGGGATAGATGTCTCTGAAGAGTGGAAAACAGTTTATACACCTGAAGGTACTTTTAAGGCTAAAGCACTTGTGCTGGCAAGTGGAGCTATGGGTAGACCTGCATCATTTAAAGGGGAAGCAGATTTTCTTGGTAAGGGGGTAAGTTACTGCGCTACATGTGATGGAGCTTTTTATAAAAATAGGGAAGTGGCTGTAATTGGAGTAAATAAAGAGGCAATAGAAGAGGCTACTGTCCTTACTAAATTTGCTTCAACTGTTCATTGGATTACATCAAGTGATCCAAAGCCTGAAAATGAGGAGGCTATGGAATTGATGGATAATGCAAATATTAAACATTGGAGTAGAACAAGATTATTGGAAATTTTGGGAGATGATATGGGAGTTAATGGTGTAATTGTAAAAAACAAACAGGAAGAAAATCCTATTAATCTTAATTTAGATGGAGTTTTCGTTTATATGAGTGGTTCAAAGCCAATTACTGATTTCTTAGGAGATCAGATTGCCTTAAAAGAAGATGGAGGGGTGATTGTGGATGATTTCATGTCCACAAATTCAGATGGAGTATGGGCTATTGGAGATATAAGAAATACACCATTTAAGCAAGCAGTAGTCGCAGCATCTGACGGATGTATCGCTGCAATGTCAATAGATAGATACTTAAATAGTAGAAAAAATATAAGGGTAGATTGGATTCACTCTTAAGAGAATTGATATTTAAAGAGGAGTTGCTTCTGAAATATAAGCTACCCCGCCATAGTAACTCAGCTCTGCCTTAATATCTTCTCTCATTTGATCAATTAATTCTTGATCGCAAAAAACTATAACATGTGCATTTGATCCTAAGCCAGTAAACTCCATATCTTCAGTAACCACTCTTTCTGGACCTCTCCCAGTAGCATGTTTCATTACGGTATATCCAGGAACATTAGCCTTTTCTAATGTTTTAAGAATTGCATCTAGTTCTCTTTCACTAAAAATTAAATCTAATCTTTTCATTTTTATAGTGTAGAAAGTGGAATAACTTTATTTACTAAACTCATATATATTGGTATTCCAAGAACGATATTGAATGGGAAAGTCAAACCTAATGTTGTAGAAATATAGTAACTGGACTTTGCCTCTGGTACTGTCATCCTCATAGCTGCAGGCACTGCTAAATACGATGCACTAGCACATAGAACCACAAATAGTAGTGCATTACCAGGTCCTAGAGTTAATACTTTTGCAACAAAGACCCCTATTAAAGAATTAAATATTGGCATGAAAATTGCAAAAGCGATTAGAAATGAACCGGCTTTTTTTAGACTAGGCAATCTTTGAGCTGCAACTATGCCCATATCTAATAGAAAAAAGCATTCAGCACCATAGAATAAATCTTTAGTGAAGGGCTCCATTTTTTCAATGCCTGCTGGATTAGTTGAGGCGATTACAAATCCTATTATTAGACTAGAAAGTAATAAATAAACTGATCCATTTAAAATAGACTCATGCAATATTGCACTAAGGTGCATTTTTCTTGAGTTAGGTCTATTCTTTGGGGCTGCGAATTTTACAAGTAACAAGCCAACGATAATTGCTGGAGACTCCATCAAAGCTAAAGCTCCAACCATAAATCCATCAAAATCTATGTTTTGACTGTCTAAAAAACTTTCCGCTGATATGAATGTGACCGCACTAATAGAACCGTAAGCAGCTGCAATCGCAGCAGAGTTGAAAACATTAAACTTATACCTCAATATTACAAATCCAATTAATGGAATTATTAGAGACATTAATATTGCAGCACTTAAAGTAGGTAGAACCTGATCGGTTAAACCACTTTTTTGAATTTCAATTCCTCCCCTAAATCCAATTGCTAAGAGCAGATATAAAGAAAATAGTTTTGGTAATGGAGCAGGTATTTCTAAATCAGATTTAAAAAATACAGCAATTGCCCCAATTAAAAAGAAAAGTACTGGTGGCGCTAATACATTTTGTAGTATTGGATTGACTTCCATAGATTATTAAGCTAATTCATTTAAAGCTGTTTCTAAAGCTTGTTTTCTTGTTTCAATGATTCCATCAACGCCAAACTTGGATAGCCTTTCTCTAACTTTTTCATTAGCACCAGCCACAAATGCTTTCCTAGAATTATTTTTAGCTTCTTGCATCATATCCTCTATAGCAAGTGTTGCTGTTACTCCAAGTCTTGGAACATCAGTAATATCTAAGATCAGAATTTTGTAATTTCTTACTAGGTTCATTCTGTCAGAGATACCTTTTGCTGCACCAAAACTAAGTGGCCCTTTTAGTCTAAATAGCATTACTTTTCCCGAGCATCTATCAAGTAGAGCTTTTTCATCGGCGGGCAATGTATTTTGTCCTTGATTATTACCTGTTAATAAAGGATTATCTTCTTCCATACCTTCTAGTTGAGTTTCAGTAATGGAATCAATAGTCAGCATGTTTGCAATAAATACTCCAACTAATACTGCCCAGATCAAATCCCAAAAAACAGTCATTAGAAGTACACCATACATGACAACTGAAGTTTTTAGAGATAATTTATGTGCTCTTAGCAAGAATCCCCAGTCAATAATATCCAATCCAACTTTGATAAGGATACCTGCTAAAAGAGCTGTGGGTATTTGTTCTGCTAATGGACCAGCCCCGACTAAAACTATTAGTAAAACTATTGAGTGAACCATTCCTGATAAAGGAGTAGATCCGCCAGATTTGACATTTATAACAGTTCTCATTGTTGCGCCTGCTCCAGGTAAGCCTGAAAAAAGACCTGCTACAGCATTTCCTATCCCCTGTCCAATTAACTCTCTATCAGAATTATGCTTTGTTTGAGAAATATTGTCTGCTACTAAGGATGTAAGTAAAGAATCAATTGCTCCAAGTACTGCTAATACAAGACCTGCCTTGAAAATAATAGGAAAATACTGGTTGAAACTAGGGAGATCTAAAGATGGAACTCCTCTAGGGATTTCTCCAATTCTGTCTATTGTTCCACCAAAGAACATTGATATTGGAGTTACTATTAATAAGGCTAAAAGTGGAGAAGGAACCCACTGAGTTATTGTTCTAGGTGTTAGAAATACTATTCCTAAAGTCATTATAGCTACTCCAATGGCGGCGCCATTAGGTTGGAAATTTGAAAAAACAGTAGTTAAAGAGTCGACTACTCCTCCTCTTGTGCTTATTCCTAGTAATGGCCCAATTTGAAGTGCAATGATTATGACTCCAATACCAGACATGAATCCCGATACAACAGAATATGGGACTAGAGTGATATATTTTCCTAGCTTTAGAATTCCAAATGCAATTTGCAATAAACCACCAATTACTACTGCAGCCATTACTAGAGGTAAAATCTGTCCTGCAGACAAATCTCTAGGAACTCCTACTGCAGCCAAACCTGCTACTACTCCAGCAACAGTAACACTCATTGGACCAGTTGGCCCGCTAACTTGCGCAGGTGTACCGCCAAATAAAGCAGCTAAAAAACCGACTACTACTGCACCATATAATCCATAAATTGCTCCTCCTGGCCCCAAGGCAGCATTACCAAAAGCAAGCGCAAGGGGTAAAGCGACTACTGCAGCTGTTATACCACCTAAAATATCACCTCTAATATTTTTGAGATGAAAGCCATTGATTATTTGCAAAGATCTTCTCCTTTTAAATAAATGCATCAACTAAATATTTTATCCCTTTATGTCGTAAATGTGTGTAAAAATTAATTTTGCGCAAAATATTTATGTAACTTTTGAATTAATTGTACGGAAAATTAGGTTAATTTTCCATAACAAAAAAGGGGTCTATTTAATTTATATGCAAGTTAAGAGACTATCGTATTAGATAAATAATTCATTAATTTCATTTTAAAAAGATTCATATGAATTTGATTATTCGTCCCAGAAGATTAAGAAGGACAGATGCTATTAGAGAGATGGTAAGAGAAAACCATCTAAATCCTGAGGATTTTATATATCCATTATTTATTCATGAAAAGAATTTTCAACAAGAAATTTCGGCAATGCCAGGAACTTTTAGATGGGATATGAATGGTTTAATAAAAGAAGTTACTAGAGCTTGGGAATTAGGAATAAGATGTATTGTGCTTTTCCCAAAAATAGATGACAGCCTAAAAACGGAAGATGGAGCAGAGTGTTTTAATGAAAAAGGTTTAATTCCTAATGCTATTCGGATATTAAAAAAAGAAATTCCTGAAATGGCAATAATGACAGATGTTGCTTTGGATCCTTATTCATGTGATGGACATGATGGATTAGTTGATGAAAATGGAAAAATTTTAAATGATGAAACTATTGAGATTTTAAAAAAACAAGCCTTAACTCAGGCAAGAGCAGGAGCAGATTTTATAGGTCCAAGTGACATGATGGATGGAAGAGTTGGCGCGATAAGAACAGCTCTTGATAGCGAAGGATTTAGTGATGTAGGTATAATTAGTTACACTGCAAAATTTTCATCTGCATATTATGGTCCTTTTAGAACTGCCTTAGATTCGGCTCCTAAAGAAAATAGTAAGAAAATAATTCCAGACAATAAGTCTACTTATCAAATGGACCCTGCTAATTCAAAGGAGGCTTTAATTGAATCTGCCTTAGATCAATATGAAGGGGCAGATATTTTGATGGTTAAACCAGGGATTTCTTATTTGGACATAGTTTATAGACTCAGTACTTTTTCAAATAAACCCATAGCTGCTTATAACGTTAGTGGTGAGTATTCTATGGTTAAGTCAGCTGCTATGCGGAATTGGATTAATGAGAAGGACATTGTTTTAGAAACGTTGCTTAGTTTCAAAAGAGCAGGAGCAAAATTAATACTTACTTATCATGCTTGTGATGCATCTAAATGGTTGAAGGAAAGTTAAAAACTCATTAATAATAAATTTTTGGTTTATTCTTGGGTAAATACTTACAGTTTTTGTTTTGTTTTTAAGCGGATTAAAAGGAGTTCAAAGAATTGGACACATTGCACTTAGAGTCGAAAATCTCGAAAGGGCTAAATCTTTTTACTTGAGCTTAGGTATGTCCTTGATTTGGGATGATAAAGATTGGTGTTATTTAGAGGCTGGTAAAGGAAAAGATGGACTTGCTTTGTTAGCTCCTAGCTATAAAGCTGCAGGACCTCATTTTGCTTTTCATTTTGAAGAAAAAGAAGAAGTTTTTAATATTCAAAATACTTTAAAAGAATCTGGGGTGAAAGTTGGTCCAGTCCATGAACATCGAGATGGAACTGCGTCTTTTTACATGCAAGATACAGAAGGTAATTGGCTTGAGATGCTTTATGTTCCTCCTAGTGGAATTCAATCGAATGTTTGATTATTTTTCTTTAATATGCAAGAGAACAATCATCCAAAATATTTAAATCTAAATAGATCTATATCAGATGAATCTATAAACCTTTTGGAGTGGGATACTTTAAAAAATCATTTATCTTCATTTGCTTCTACAAAAATGGGTAAAAGAGCAATTTTAGGTTTTGATATTCCATCAGAATTCGAAGTTTCTAAAAGATTATTAAATGAGACTATTGAAATTAACGATTTAGAAAATCAATTAGAAAAATCGATTAGTTTTTCTGGGGTATTTGATATTACTAGAAATATTGAAATTTGCTCTAAGGGAGGAGTTATTGGTTCTTCTGACTTGTTAGAAATAGCAGAAACAATTTCTGTGGCTAGGAAATTAAAGAAAATCTTACTAGATGTTGAAAAAAGGCCTTTAATTTCATCATTTACAAAGAATTTAAGCGAGAATAGCAATATTGAAAAGATTTTAAAAAATGGGATTGAGTCTAACGGGAGAATCTCAGATAGAGCTAGTAATAAATTAGCTGATCTTAGAAGAGAATTATTATCTAAGAAATTAGAAAGAAAAATATTAATAGATAACTTTATTCAAAGAAATTTATCTTTTATCCAAGATACTACTATTGGGGATAGATTTGGTAGACCAGTTTTAGCTATAAAGGTCCAATTTGTAGATAAATTTAAAGGCATAATTCATGATTCTTCATCTTCGGGAAATACAATATATTTTGAACCAGAGAATGTAGTATCCAAAGGTAATAAAATTGCTTCATTAGAGGCAATGGTTACGGGAGAAGAATTTAAATTACTACAAAAATGGTCTCAAATAATTAGCGATAATAGTGATAATCTCATTGCGATGGCAGGGATTTTGTTGCGATTAGAGAACGCTTTAACTCGTGCAAGATATTCGAAATGGATTGGAGGTAAAATTCCTATTTTTGAAAAAAATCCAATAGTTTCTTTAATAGGTTTTTCTCATCCGTTATTGATTTGGGAAAATAAAAAAAAAGGAGCATCTGTCCCTGTAGCTGTTGATTTTCATATAACTAGAAATATAAAAGTTGTGGCTATTACTGGACCTAATACTGGAGGTAAAACTGCCGCTTTAAAAGGTCTAGGTCTGGCTTTGTTAATGGCCAGAGCAGGATTATTTATCCCCTCAAAAAATAATCCTACAATACCTTTTTGCCCAAATATATTTGTTGATATTGGTGATGATCAATCCTTAGAAGAAAATTTATCTACTTTTAGTGGACATATTTCACGTATTAAAAAAATTTTGGAATCTCTTGATCATAAGAATGGATTATCAATTGTGTTACTAGATGAAATTGGATCTGGGACTGATCCTCTGGAGGGTACAGCTCTCGCTATTGCTTTGTTGAAAGAATTTGCCGATAAATCTGATATTACTTTAGCTACTACTCATTATGGAGATATTAAGGCATTAAAATATAGTGATCCAAGGTTCGAAAACGTTTCAGTTGCCTTTGATGAAGAATCATTTAAGCCTAAATATATTCTTAATTGGGGTGTCCCTGGAAGGAGTAATGCTTTGTCAATCTCTAAGAGAATTGGTCTAGATGAAAGAATACTAAATGAAGCTGCAAATTATTTAAAACCAAAAGAAGTTGAAAACATCAATAATATTATTAAGGGATTAGAAGAAGAGAAGATTAAACAACAAAAATCGGCAGAAGCTGCGGCTGAACTTATTGCTAGAACCGAAATATTACATGATCAATTGAAGGAAAATTACGAATTTCAAAAACTTAATGCTGAAAAAATTCAGGAAAATGAAAGGTATAAATTATCAAAACACATTATATCGGCTAAAAAAGAGGTTATCAATTTGATTAAAAAGTTAAGAGATAAGAATGCTGATGGCGATGATTCTAGGTTGATTGGAAATAGGTTAAAAGCAATTGAGCAAGAACATTTAAGTCATAAAAATATCGAGACAGCAATCTCATGGAATCCTCAGTTAGGTGATTTCATAAAAATCAAAAGTTTAAATAGTATTGGACAAATAACAGATTTAGACAAAAAAGGTGAATTTTTTGAGGTTACATGTGGTTCATTTAGAAGCACATTAACGTTAAAGGACTTTGAAGGTATTAATGGAGAAAAACCAAATTTAAAAAATTCTAAAATTGAAATTAACTCTTCAAGAGAAGATTTTTCTTTTTCAAAAATCAGAACTAGTAAAAATACAATTGATGTAAGGGGATTAAGAGTACATGAAGCAGAAGTTATTATCGAGGATAAAATTAGAAAGTTTCATGGTCCGCTATGGATTGTTCATGGAATTGGAACTGGCAAGTTAAAAAAAGGATTAAGAAGATGGTTATCAGGATTGAATTATGTCGATAAAATAGAGGATGCTGCCACCAATGATGGTGGACCAGGTTGCAGTATTGCTTGGATAAAATAAAATTTAAATTATTTAGAAAAACTATTCATAAGGTTTTTAAGTGCAATTTATTGATCAAGCAAAAATTATTCTTAAAGCTGGGAAGGGGGGTAATGGAATAGTTTCATTTAGAAGAGAAAAATTTGTTCCAGCTGGTGGCCCCTCAGGAGGGAATGGCGGTAAAGGTGGTTCAATTATATTAATCGCCGATAGTAATCTTCAAACACTTTTAGATTTTAAATTCAAAAGGGAAATATTTGCAAAAGATGGTTGTAAAGGAGGCCCTAACAAAAGATCTGGAGCCGCAGGAGAAGATACAATACTAAAAGTCCCATGTGGTACTGAAATTAGAGATGTTAATACGGGAATTATTATAGGAGATTTAACTCAAGATAAGCAGAGCTTAACTGTTGCCTATGGAGGTAGAGGTGGACATGGTAATGCTTACTATTTGAGCAACCAAAATAGGGCCCCCGAATCTTTCACTGAAGGTAAAGATGGAGAGATTTGGGAGGTTCAATTAGAATTAAAACTTCTTGCTGAGGTAGGGATTATAGGTCTGCCAAATGCAGGTAAAAGCACCTTGATTTCTGTTTTGTCATCTGCTCGACCTAAAATTGCAAACTATCCTTTTACAACTTTAATACCCAATTTAGGTGTCGTAAGAAAGTCAGATGGTAACGGATGCCTTTTCGCTGATATACCAGGATTAATATCAGGAGCAGCTGATGGGGTAGGTTTAGGACATGATTTTTTAAGACATATACAAAGAACTAAGATACTTATACATATGATTGACTCAATAGCAGAAAATCCTATTAATGATTTTGAAATAATTGAGCAAGAATTAAAACAATATGGAAGAGGCCTTTTGAATAAAGAGAGAATAGTTGTACTTAATAAGATGGAGCTTGTAGATGAAAACTATCTGAAAATCATCACAAAAAAATTAGAAAAAATATCTCAAAAAAAAGTTTTAGTTATTTCTTCATCTTTGCAAAAAGGTTTATCTTCATTACTCTCTGAGGTCTGGCATAGGATTTAACTTTTTCATATATTTTATTTTTTTAATTAATATACTTGATTTAATTGAGAAAATTAGCCATAAATAAGATAATTCTTTTACATGAAATATGAATTTCTACAGTTGTTTTGATCAACAAGGAAAATTAATAGCCAGATGTCAAACCATTAATGATATTGAAGTTTTGAAGAAAAGAGGAAGACCTATAGTTGAAATAAAAGAGATGAAAAATGAAGAGTCTGTTGTATGTTCCCTAACTGGGAGCCCATCTGATTTTAATAGGGACTATTAAAATAATTTTTAAAATAAAAAAAGGGCATCTAATTGCCCTTTTTTGTATCAATCAATATTTTGCAAAGTTAATCGTCATATACTAAACATTCAGGCTCGTCAGGATTGGCCTCACAGAATAACTCTAACGCATTGGGATCATGCTTATCCTCTGGATGATGATCTTTATATTCCTCGAGTTCCTTTAGTTCTTCAGTTAAATGTCTGACCTTTGGAAGATTTCCCTCTGCTTTGGCAGATTCTATTTCCGATTGATCTTTTTGAATGTGTTCGTCAATGGATTTCATTTGAAGCCTTTCGTACTTTAGTAGACATACATAAGATAGTTAATTTCAAATGAATTTGCATTATCTATGAATAAAATAAGTGAGCATTACAACATTATGATTTTGTCAGCTATTAATTTTATTGAAATTGACTAGGCACGTATATTAATTATTTCCTTTAGTGATGGCAAAATTGGTCTGATTTGATTAGGGTTTAGGGGGAATAAAGCTTTGTAATAGTCTTCTTTCCATTCATTCTCAAAACATGTTTCATTCACGTTAGGAAATGCGAAAAATTTTAATCTCCATTCAAGAATATTTCGGAAATCTAATAAATCTTTTTCAGTGCATTTAAAAAGTTTGCTATAAACCAATTCCCACCTTACAAGAGTTGGGAAAAGGTAAATATCTGCATAAGTTAAATTCTTTCCACAAATCCATCCACTCTTATTATTATTTAATTTGGATTCTATCTTGCTTAAGGCTTCAAAAAGACTTTTACTTGCTCTTTCATAGGATGACTGGTTTCTTGCAAATCCGCATTTATAAACTCCATCATTAATGTTGTAGTGAATTAGATCTAATATTTCTTGATTACAATTTTTGATATGTCTTGATTGATGTATAGATTCTTTTTTTATTGAATTTAATAATTGAATTATATCTGAACTCTCATTAGATAAAACATTGATTTCATTATTTTCAAAACTAATTAATAGAGGTAATGTTGCTCTGAAAATGCTATTTTTATGAGCTTTTTTATAAAATTCAGAAAGTCTATTGCATCCTTTAAATTTTTTTTCAAATACCCATTCACCATGTTCAATATCAGGTCTTAAAAAGATAACTTTAATGTGTTGGAATAAATTTTTTATTTTATAAACTAATAGAGTTCGATGACACCATGGGCATGATTTTCCTATTAATAAATAAATTGATCTATTTTCTTTATTAATATCGTAGTTGCTATTCAGTCTTATTCCTTTAGGTCTTTTATAATTTCCTTGTGAATCAGATGGAGCAAAACCATTCATTAGTTTTCTCCAATACCAAAACCAGAATTTTTGGGCAATCTTAATAAGATATTTATTTTGCATAAACTAGTTTTATGAGAGAAAACAAATGACTATTAAAAAAATACTTATTGTTGCTGGCACTCATGGTAATGAAATAAATCCTATTTGGGCTTGCAATCAACTTAAGAAAGAACAAAATAATCTTGATAAAGATATTGAATATAAGTACATCATAGGCAATCCTCTCGCTTATGAAAAAGGTTCAAGATACATTGACTCGGATTTAAATAGATCATTTAATTCTAATAAGCAAAATATTTATAACAATAAAAATAATTATGAAATTAACAGGGCTAATTTCTTAGTCGAAAGATATGGGATAAATGGTAAAGACCCATGTCAAATAGCCATTGATTTGCATACTACTACCTCAAATATGGGAACAAGCATTGTTATATATGGAAGAAGAATTAAAGATTTTTGTTTGGCTGCATTGCTACAGAATAAATTTGGCTTACCTATTTATTTACATGAACTTGATAAAAGACAAACAGGCTTTCTTGTTGAGGCATGGCCATGTGGATTGGTACTTGAAATAGGACCAGTTGCTCAAAATTATTATGATTCAAAAATTATAAATAGATTTTTAATAATTATTAGTAGTTTAAGAGAAGAGATAAACAAGTTAAAAAATAATCTTATAGCACTCCCAAAGACATTAATTGTTCATGTTCATCAAGGAAGTATTGATTATCCAAGAACAAAAAATGGTGATATTAATGGTTTAATTCATCCTGAAAGAATGAATAAAGATTGGAAAGTAATTAAAAAAGGAGATCCGTTATTCTTAGATATTGAAGGTAATACTCTGAGATATCAAGGACAAGATATTACTTGGCCTGTTTTTATTGGTGAAGTTGCTTACAAAGAAAAAAATATTGCACTCAGTTTGACAAAAAAAGAAGTAATTTGTTCTTCAAATGAATGGATCGATCAGATTTTGGAAATCATAAATTAAGAAATGAGAACATTGTTATCTGGATGTTAAGTTAAGAATTATTTATTCCAAAGATAAGTTTATTTAATAGTATTTGGGGTTTATCTTTATATTTGATTTATTAGTTTTTTGTTCTAAATCCTTTCACTCCAATAAACAATCGCTCCAGAAGCCTCTAATTCCAGTCTTCTATGCTTAGCTTCCTTTAAAGAAACTAATTCTCTGGATCTTTTGCCATGTAATAGCCATTCAATTACGACCAAGCTCAAACCTCAATAATAAAGAAAATATTAAGACGTTAATGGTCACTTATGTTTCTTTACAAAAAAAAATTTACTTTGAGAAAAATTATTTACACATTTTTGGCTGTTTTGGACTAAAATCTTTTCAACGGATTCAATGTCCGTTTTATTTACACGTCTCGCTTTAGAGACATATTTTACGAACTCATGACAACAATTCAGCAGCAGCGTTCTTCGCTGTTAAAGGGTTGGCCACAGTTTTGTGAGTGGGTAACATCAACTAACAACAGAATTTATGTTGGTTGGTTTGGTGTCTTAATGATCCCATGCCTACTTGCAGCAGCGGCTTGCTTCATCGTTGCATTCATCGCAGCACCACCAGTAGACATTGACGGAATTAGAGAGCCAGTTGCTGGTTCATTCCTATATGGAAACAACATCATCTCAGGTGCAGTTGTTCCTTCTTCAAATGCTATTGGTCTACACTTCTACCCAATTTGGGAAGCAGCTACTGTAGATGAGTGGTTATACAACGGTGGTCCTTACCAGCTTGTAATATTCCATTTCCTAATTGGTATCTCAGCATATATGGGACGTCAGTGGGAGCTTTCATACCGTTTAGGTATGCGTCCTTGGATCTGTGTTGCATACTCTGCACCAGTTTCAGCAGCTTTCGCAGTATTCCTTGTATATCCATTCGGTCAAGGTTCATTCTCTGACGGAATGCCTTTAGGTATCTCTGGAACATTCAACTTCATGTTTGTTTTCCAGGCAGAGCACAACATTCTTATGCACCCATTCCACATGGCTGGTGTTGCTGGTATGTTCGGAGGATCTCTATTCTCAGCTATGCATGGTTCACTTGTTACTTCATCTCTAATTAGAGAAACAACTGAGACAGAGTCTCAGAACTATGGTTACAAGTTCGGACAAGAAGAAGAAACATACAACATCGTTGCAGCTCATGGCTACTTTGGTCGTTTGATCTTCCAATATGCAAGTTTCAACAACAGTAGAAGTCTTCACTTCTTCCTAGCTATATTCCCAGTTGTTTGTGTATGGTTAACCTCAATGGGTATCTGCACAATGGCATTCAACCTTAACGGTTTCAACTTCAACCAGTCAGTTGTTGATGCAAACGGTAAGATTGTTCCTACATGGGGTGATGTTCTTAACAGAGCAAATCTAGGTATGGAAGTAATGCATGAGCGTAATGCTCATAACTTCCCACTTGATCTAGCAGCAGCTGAGTCTACAACAGTAGCTCTTTCAGCTCCAGCTATCGGTTAAGCCTAAAGTTATAAATCACAAGCCCCCTTAATTTAAGGGGGCTTTTTTTTGTTTAATTCTCAATTGGTTTCATATAATATTTATATATAACTTAAACATTGGATATTTTTATGAGTAGTAGTTTTGGCAAAATTTTTCGTGTTAGTACTTTTGGCGAATCACATGGAGGGGCAGTTGGAGTTATTCTTGATGGATGTCCACCAAAGTTGAAAATAGATATTGATTTAGTACAAAATGAATTAGATAGACGCAGACCTGGACAGAGTGATATTACAACTCCAAGAAATGAAGAAGATAAATTAGAGATTTTAAGTGGCTTAAAGGAAGGAGTAACATTAGGTACTCCAATTGCAATGATGGTAAGGAATAAAGATCAAAGACCAGCAGATTATAGTAATTTGGAGCAAGTATTCAGACCATCCCATGCTGATGGTACATATCATTTGAAGTATGGAATTCAGGCTGGTTCAGGAGGTGGAAGGGCTTCTGCGAGAGAAACCATAGGTAGAGTCGCAGCAGGTGCTATTGCAAAACAATTATTGGAAACTCTTTTTAATACTGAAATTCTATCTTGGGTAAAGAGGATACATGATATTGATTCTGAAATTAATAAAGATAAAGTTTCCATCAGCAAAATAGATTCGAATATTGTTAGGTGCCCTGACGAAAAGGTGGCTGCAAAAATGATTGAAAGAATAACACAATTGAAAAAACAAGGAGATTCTTGTGGCGGAGTTGTTCAATGCCTAGTGAGAAATGTTCCATCAGGTCTAGGTATGCCTGTTTTTGATAAATTAGAAGCTGATTTAGCAAAGGCGTTGATGTCTTTGCCAGCTACAAAGGGATTTGAAATAGGTTCAGGTTTCTCTGGGACTTTTTTAAAAGGTAGCGAACATAATGATTCATTTATTAGGTCGGATAATATTAATAGATTAAGAACAACATCCAATAATTCTGGAGGTATACAGGGAGGTATAAGTAATGGAGAAAATATTGATATGAAGATAGCTTTTAAACCAACAGCAACTATAGGTAAAGAACAGCAAACTGTTAATGTTGATGGAAATGAAGTATTGCTGAAGGCAAAAGGAAGACATGATCCATGTGTCTTACCTAGAGCAGTACCAATGGTTGATGCTATGGTTGCACTAGTTCTTGCAGATCATTTGTTGCTTAATCATGCGCAATGTAGGATTTTGAATGATTAATCTAAATTGGATCTATCTATTTTGATTTGATTTTTCTTTAAGCACTCCATATATGCTTGGATCTAATTTGTTATTTTTAAAGGCTTGATCACCAATTACAATGGTCTTGTAGCCGACAGATTGGTAATACTTTAAGTCATTCACTGATAGACCTCCAGCCGCAATGAAATCAATGTTTTTATAGTGACTTAGATCTATTGAAGTATCTTTACTTGTTATAGGATAAATTTTTATGATTTTACAATTTAACTTTATTGCCTCTTTGAGATCTTTTAAATTTTTGATACCAGGAATTAATAAATGTTTTTTTGCCTTCGCATAATTGAATAGATCTTTATCCCAAGATTTCATCATCGAATATTTTAATCCAATGCTTAAAGAGTCATCGATTGATTTCTTATTTAAGATTGAAGCTGAGCCTAAATTAATTGTTGGAAAATTTAGCTTGATTTTGTATACAAAATCTAACCAGTTTTTATTGTTAGACCAACTTATTTCAAGATTTTTTAGACCTAGACTTATTACTTTTTCTATTTCTCCATAAATTATTCTCTTTTTTATATTGTCATAGTAAATATTATTATCAGGTTTTATTAGTAAAAAAAAAGATTCTAAATCAAGTGTTTCTGAAAAAAAATCTTTTTTACTTTGCATCAATAAATCAGATTATGTTATATCAGATATAGTTCGCAACTTTAACCTCAGAACGGTTAAGTAAATCTTGAATATCTTCAGTATCGATTGTTTCTTGTTCGATAAGCATGACAGCCATTTCATCTAAGACAGTTCTGTTATCTGTAAGTACCTTTGTAGCTCTCTTGTATGCTATATCAACAAGTTCAGCCACCTCTAGATCTATTGTTGCTGCAGTATCCTCTGAGAAATCTCTTGTAGCAGTCATATCTCTGCCTAGAAACATGCCTCCTTGCGATTGACCTAACGCAACTGGTCCTATTTTTTCACTCATGCCAAATTTAGTAATCATTTGTCTCGCTACATTAGCCACTTGCTGTAAGTCATTTGATGCTCCAGTGGTAACTTCTTCTTCTCCATATACAATTTCTTCAGCAACTCTGCCACCAAGAGCGACAGCCATCTGATTTTGTAAGTATGAACGAGAGTAAAGACCTGATTCAAGCCTTTCTTCACTTGGAGTAAAGAAAGTTAACCCTCCTGCCTGGCCTCTAGGTATTATAGATACTTTAGCTACAGGGTCATAATCAGGCATTAAGGCTCCTACAAGAGCATGGCCAGCCTCATGATAAGCAACTAATTCTTTTTTCTTATCGCTAATAACTCTATCTTTTTTTTCTGGCCCTGCCATTACTCTTTCAATAGCATCACTGACCTCATCATTGCTAACAGTATCCAGATCTTTTCTAGCAGCTAAAATTGCAGCTTCATTTAGAAGGTTTGCTAAATCCGCTCCTGTAAAACCGGGTGTTCTTCTTGCAACTTTATCAAGATCTACATCTTTTGAAAGGGTCTTATCTTTGGCATGAACATTTAAAATTTGTAACCTTCCAGCATAATCAGGTCTATCAACGGTTACTTGTCTATCAAATCTTCCTGGTCGCATTAGAGCCGAATCTAAAACATCAGGTCTATTAGTTGCAGCAACAATAATTATTCCCGAATTACCTTCAAATCCATCCATCTCAGTAAGAAGTTGGTTTAAAGTTTGTTCTCTTTCATCATTTCCTCCTCCCATTCCAGCCCCTCGTTGTCTTCCTACTGCATCTATTTCATCAATAAAAACGATACAAGGAGCATTCTTTTTTGCTTGTTCAAAAAGATCTCTTACTCTGCTAGCACCAACTCCGACAAACATCTCAACAAATTCAGAACCTGATATTGAGAAAAATGGAACTCCAGCTTCTCCAGCAACTGCCTTTGCTAATAAAGTTTTACCTGTTCCAGGAGGTCCAACCAAGAGTACACCTTTCGGTATTTTTGCTCCAACTGCAGTAAATCTATCAGGGCTCTTGAGAAAATCCACAACTTCTGTTAATTCTAGTTTCGCACCTTCTACACCTGCAACATCTGAGAATGTTACCTGTGTAGATGGTTCCATTTGAAGACGAGCTTTACTTTTACCAAAACTCATTGCAGGATTCCCACCTCCAGCATTTCCGCTCTGGGAACGCCTGAACAGAAAGAATAGTCCACCTATTAAAAGAACTGGGAATATTAAACTACTAATAGCTTGTTGCCATGGATTGGACAACTTTGTTGGAGTAACTGCTATGTCAACGTTATTATCAGTTAATATTTTCAGTAAATCTTTATCAGGGGCTAAATTTACTTCTGATCTGCTACCATCGATTTCTACTACTTGAGCCGTTGCGTTGTCTGGTGATATTAACACTCTGCTAATTTCTTTATCTTGAACAGCTTCTATGAAATCACTATATCTTATGGTTTTTCTGGTATTATCAGAACTTGATTTATCAAAAACAGAAGTACCTATAATAATGACAGTAATAACAGCAATTACGTAGAGGCCTACGTTTCTCCAACGTTTGTTCACAGTAAATAATATTCAATAAATCTATAATAGTAATAATAAAACAATATTAAGACTTTCTTAGAACATCCACTACACTTTTGAATGCAAACCATTCAGGAATTGGGTCTCCATTCCTTAATTTTTTTCTAAATTCTGTTCCGCTGAGCTTCATTATCTGATAATTAAATTCTTTAGCTTCTTCAGCAGTAATGTAGCCTTTCTCTTTTGTATAAACCAAATTTTTTGAAGGTACAGTCTGCATCATTAATTCTTCTGCACATTGATTTGCAAAGTTTTGGGCATCATAAGGTCCATAAAAATCTTCACCGGTGGATGATGATTTACATCCGGCCATATCTCTACCAATAATGAAATGGGTACAGCCATAATTTCTTCTAATAATCATATGTTGAAGAGCTTCCCTAGGCCCAGCCATGTGCATTGAATAGGGTAAAAAAGCCCATTTTATGCGCTCATCAGAAATCTCTTCTGCCAATTCTTTATATGTCAAATATCTAACTTTCCCTGGAATATCATCTTGTTGTGTTGGCCCACAAGTTGGATGCACTAAAACAACTGAATTTTTAGAAACATTTTCTGATAGAAGGGCATTAGTGAAGAGTTCATAATGTGCTCTATGAATTGGGTTCCTGCATTGAAATGCAACTACATCGAAATTGGAAGGTAATGAAGCTCTTAATTCTTTAGGAGTTTTACAAGGAAATTCTCTAATGGGGATCTCAAAACCATATATTTTGCCGCCTATATAAAATCTACCTCTCTCATTAAAGATCATCTTGACTGCAGGATGATCTAAAGAATTTGTACCATAACAAAGTTTTGCTTCGGCGGATTTATCAGGCTCCCACTTTGAGTTTACTTCTATTATTGCTAATTTTTGTTTTTTATAAGTAAGCAAGATTGTCTCACCTTCCTTAAGTTTTTCATTATTGGTATCTAATACAATTGGCAAGCCAAAAAGTAAACCATTTGAATCTCTATGATTGTTGATTACTGACTGGTAGTTTTTTTCATCCATAAATCCTTCTAAAGGAGAAAAAGCTCCAATCATTAAAAGCTCTACATCACATGCATTTCTCTCACTACATTCATGCTCAAATGAAACTTTAGAAAGAAGTTCAGATTTAAGATTCTCATTCTTAATAATTAAATCTTTTAGTTTTCCACCATAAGGGGGTATAAGTCCATTTAAGTCCCTTGTTTTTTTTTGTATTTCCATTTTTGGATTTTATTGAGATAAATTTAGAAAAAAAAAGAGGGGTTTAACCCCCTTTTATAGAGAATAAATTTTAGATTTAAGATTTTCTTCCGTATAGCTCTCCGACGATTTTTACATCAAGTGGATCTTTAGAACCCATATCTGTGTCAGATGGCTGAATAGCTTCAAATGTACCAGCAAATTCATCTGTATCTGAATCTACATTATTAATCGACAAGGTAATTACTCCAGCACCATTTACATCAACTTTAATATTTTCTTTGGCTAGTTCTTCGTCATCTCCACCTAACGCAACTAATCCTTGAGCATATTCAACTCCAGTATTTTTTGCTCTAGCTTTAGGATCTAGAAAATCTCCAGTTCTGTAGTTAGGTGTAAATGTTGTACCACTTACTACTGTTCCTGGTTCAATAGTTGAAGGTAAATTAGCTGTTAACTCTTTTGCTGAAAATGCGAATGGTACTTCTAATCCTCCTGGTGTTAAAACTGTAATAAGTTGAAAATCAATACCACCTTGTTCAGTAAATTGTCCTGAGTTTACATCTCCATAAATTTCCGTAACTGTAGTGTTATTCCTAGGACTGATAATTTTTGTAGATACAAATTCTGCCGCTTTTCTTTTAGAACCTGGAACTTTTACAAAAACTTCTGTTGGATGCATGCATATTCCCTTAAGAGAGTCTCCACTACCTAGGGATATTGATCCAACAAGAGACGAATCTAATGTGGGGCAATCATTAGCTTTACCGGTATTAACAACATCTGTAAATTGGGCATTTCCTCTCTCAGAGAAGGCATATGATTTAAGAGGGACAAAAGCAAAAGTTAAACAAAGAGAGATAACAAAAGCTAAGAAAGAACGAATTCTCATAATTAAAGTAGCAATAAAGTTCTGTGACGAATTGAAAAGGGTCACCTAAAATGTTCAGTACGGATATTACAAGGGCAAGGAGCACAAAAGTTAGTGTCTTTAAATCCTCGAAACAACCCGTAGCTTTTTAGATATGTAAAAACTTCAATTATTGTAAGCTATTACATTATTTTTGATGATTAAGATTACAAAAAAATACAAATAAAGATTTTAATTATTTATTACCTGAAATAATTTGGGTAATTATTTTGTTGGCGATATCAATTTTTGACGTTATTTGTATATGATTTTCCATATTTATTTTATCGAAGAGCCACCCTTCATTTTTAGATGAAGGACCAAATCCTTGACCTTCAATATCTATTGGATTAGCAAACATATAGTCACAACCTTTTGTTATTATTTTATCTTTTATTGTTTTTCTTGCATTATGTAAGGGACCTGTAAAGGCACAAAATCCAACAAAAATTTGGTTATGTTTTTTGGATTCACTAATATCTCTTAGAATATCAGGAACAAGTTCAAGATTTGTATTTAGGTATTCCTTAATTTTGTTTTTAGGAATTTTGTTTGAAGTATCAGAGGCTATTTTGAGATCTGATACAGCAGCATTCATGAAAAAATAGTCACAACTAGAAATTTCTTTTTTAATTTCTTTTTTTAAATCAATACTTGTTTCAATCTCTACACTGTTTATACCTTCAGTTAAATCTTTATTAATTCTTAGAGGCCCATGTATATATTTTACTTCAGCACCTCTAAACCTAGCTACTTGAGCAAGAAGTAAACCCATAGTTCCAGAACTTTTATTAGTTATATTTCTCGCAGCATCAATCTGTTCGGAAGTGCAACCGCCAGTTATTAGAAATCTTTTGTTAAGTAAGTCTTTGCAATAATGCATTTTATTTTGTGAGCTTATGAACTCAATAGCTAATTGAATTAGATCATTAGGTGGTATTTTTCCAATTCCAATTTCGTCACATGCCAGAAAACCTTGACTTGGCTGAAGGGATAAAACATTTTTATGATTTTCTAAAAGAGAATAATTTTTTTGAACCGCTTGATTAAGCCACATTTTTGTATTCATGGCAGGTGCAACAATAATTGGCTTAAAATTTGCAATTAAAATGCTTGGAATTAATCCATCTGCATTTCCATTAACCCATTTTGATAATGTTGTTGCTGTTAAGGGGGCTATCAACAAAATGTCAGCCCAATTAGATAGGTCTATATGTAAGGGGGTTGATTGATGATGTGACCATTGGTCGTTTTCTACAATGCAAGGGTTCCTGCTTAAAACAGAAAGAGAAAGTGGTTGTATTAATTTTTTGGCATTTTCAGATATGACGCACTTTACTTCAAAATTTTCTTTTATTAGTTGACTAACTAATAAAGGAATTCTTACGGCAGCAATACTACCTGTTATTAAGATGAGAACCTTTACTTTAGATTCCATATTTTCAGTTTTCATCAAAAGGTTCCTGATCAAGAAGATGAATATAATCGGCAGTTAATTCAGGTCTATTAATTGCTAAAGCTCTTAGTAAATGCCAATCTTTTAAACCATCAAATGGTGTTATGTAGTTTTCATCTTCTAATCTTTTTGCAAGTTCAAAAGTCATTTCTTCATTAAAAGAATTTACAAGTTCTTCACTTATTTTATTCTCATCAATAAATTTCATATTGATAATTATCTAATATAGTTATCAATAATAAAGCCTCAAGGAATTTTTGAATATGAAGAAGGTTATAAAGTAAAAATTTTCAAAATTATTTTAAATAATTTTTAGATAAAAAATACTAAATTACTTTAAATACATTGATCGTCATTTTTGTTTATAAATTTTTAAATTCTCTATTAATAAAAAAATATTTCCTTAAAATATTTAAAATGAAGAAGGTATTATGTCACAAGCAAAAAGGGAGCAAGTTGTAAGTCATTTGCGCTATTTAAGAAAAGAATTAAGAGAAATTCAATTAGGTATTAACGATGACGGACTTTTACCTGAACCTGGAGAACTTAGAGGAATGATGGCACAGATGGAGGCTTTACTTGCATTAGTAGAAAGTAATACTAAAGTTCAAGAAAGTTAAGATCTCATTTAATTCTAAAATTAACAATAAACATAAAAATGGTTTTTAAACCTCAAAATACAAATTTCCAAATAAAGCTTGTAGAGAACCTTAAAACGTTAAGTTCATGGGCAATTAATCCATGGCGAAGATACTCTTTATCTTTAATTGTGCTTTTGTTTGGTTACTTTCTTGGCAGTTCCCTGGGAATGATAAGTGCTGTAGTTGAATTGATGGATCCAGTAGCTGCTTTATTTTCAGTAGTTTTTATCGAAATTTTGATAAAATTAAGAAGAAGTTATCGGCTTGAAAGGGAAAAAAAGTTTTTAGTTTTATTAATAGATTCTCTGAGATTAGGTTTGTTTTATGGTTTTTTTACAGAAAGTCTTAAGTTGCTTTAAATTTCTGCTTTGAATTTATTTAAAAGATATAGTAAAGCCATTCTTATTGGAATTCCATTTGAGACTTGATTATTAATTAGACAATTTGGATATTCATCCACTATTTTGTTACTAATTTCCACACCTCGATTTATAGGCCCTGGATGAAGAACAGGAACATCTTTGCTATTCAAAGATAGTTTTTCTGTGGTTAAGCCATAATTATCACTATAAGAATCAATACTGCTTAATAAAGTATCCATCATTCTTTCTTTTTGTAATCTTAAGACAATAATTGCATCTGCAATTTTTATTGATTCCTCCAATGACCTAGAAATTGTTATTGAACCTCTTAATTTAATAGGGTCTTCTAATTGATTCGGAGAAGGACTATTTAGAAAATTTAAAAATTCATCATTTATTAATGTTGGAGGCCCACATAAGATTGTGTCTGCACCAAATGCACTCAAAGCCCAAAGATTTGATCTTGCCACCCTTGAATGATTAATATCGCCAATGATTAAAATTTTTTTAGAATTTAAAACTTTTGGATTTAGTAATGTTGGGGAAAAGAATTTAATTAATGTATAAATGTCTAACAATCCTTGACTTGGATGACTATGTAATCCATCTCCAGCATTTAGTACCGAAGTCTTGGAATTTAAGGCATCAAGATTTTTTGCGATCTCATAAGTTATATAACTTGAAGGATGTCTGACAACTAATATATCTGCTCCCATTGCGGAATAAGTTATTGCTGTATCAATAATTGTTTCACCCTTTGCTAAAGAACTTGAGTTTGGAGAAAAGGTTTGTACATCTGCAGAGAGCCTTTTAGCAGCTAGCTCAAAGCTATTTCTTGTTCTTGTGCTAGCTTCAAAAAATAAAGATGTTACCAATGTCCCTTGTAAGGCAGGTATTTTTTTTGTTCCAGCATCTTTAAGTGAGTCAAATCTCTTGGCTAATTCAAACACTGATGTATAATCTTCAATTGAAAAATTAGCTAGTGTATGGATATGTTTATGAGGCCAAGGTTGCATTACGCTTTATAAAGATAAATGATGTGTTGATTTTTTTAATTTAGGTGTTCTGTCACCTTTTAATCTTTTGCTTACACTTCTACTACTTTTTAGATACCAACGCCATTTTATATTTTTTGCTTTAGTTATGCCAATTCTAGTAGTTTGAACAAGATCTTTGTTTTGAAGATTTGATTCTCTTTTGGCAATCCATAAAGATTTGTTTTCAAGAACTTTAAGATAATTTAATGACATGTCTATGCCAAATGTTTTCGTCACTAGCCCTGGGCCAGCAGCTAATCTTTCGTTGTCTTGAGAGATATAAACAGCTCGAATCAAAACTCCACTTGCAAAATTCTCTCTATCAGTAACTATGTTTAAACAATGATGAATCCCATAAGATTTGTAAATATAAAACCTTCCAGGTTCGCCAAATAATGATTTATTTGATGGAGTCATTTTATTGTGTCCATGACAAGCTTCTTCTTCTTGTGAATAAGCTTCAGTTTCAACAATAATTCCTTTTATTAGGCCCTTTTCATCGTTATTTTTGATAAGTTGGCATCCTATTAAATCTGGAGCAACATACTTAGAATGCCGATAAAAAAAAGATTTAGAAAAAAAATGTTCTACTATTTTTAAATGTTAATCTAGTTATATTTTTAGCGTTCAAATACTTTTAAGTCTAGGTTTTTATATGAAAACTAAACTTGATTTTTAGAAAAGATTTATAATCAATTTTTATAAGTTTTTGCAATTTAAAACATGTTTTAATAAACTATTTAAATATAAAGTATTATTTATAGAAAATTCAATTCAATTGATATGGTACGAATCAGTAAAGAGGAAGTAAAAAAAGTAGCTCAATTGTCACGACTAGAGTTAAACGAGGATCAAATCAATAATCATGCAGAACAATTAGCAAAAATAATGGATTATATAAAACAACTGGATAAAATTAATACGGAAAACATTTCTTGTACAGCAAGAGCTATTGAGGTTGTTAATGTATTAAGAAAGGATGAAAAGATAAATTATAAAAATTCTGCAGAACTATTAGATTTAGCTCCAGCAAGAGAGGATAAATTTTTTAAAGTACCTAAAATTATTAGTGAGTGAATTAGCTTTTTCCTATAGCTGATTTATTAATTAACTTTAATAAAAATTTCTTTATTTTAAAGCCTGGATATAAATTGATAAATTTTCTTAACTTACCTTTTTTTTTGGTGTGACTTCTTATACCTATTAATAAGTCATAAATAAAGTTAAAAATATCTTTCTTGCTTTCAAAAATGCCTACTCTTTGCGGAGAGCCCTTAATATCTAATAATGGCTTGGTTTTTTCGTAGGCAATTTTGTATTCAAACCAAGGAATTGAAGGCCAAAGATGATGTATTAGATGATAATTCTGACCCATAATGATTAGATTCATAAATTTACTTGGATAAACTCTTGCATTTAACCATTTGTTCCTTGAACGAAAGGGTCTGTGAGGAAGATAATCAAAAAAGATACCTAAAGTAACTCCCACCATTAATGCAGGACCAAACCATAAGTTATAAATTATATTCATGAAGTCAAACTTTATTCCAGCTAAAATAATTGTTATAAAAATGGATCTCTCTATGCCCCATTGAAGTAATTCATATTTTTTCCAAAGTTTTCTTTGAAAGAAAAATACTTCATGGTAAAAGAATCTAGGTGCGATTAACCAAATGGGACCAAAAGTACTGACAATATGATCAGGGTCATTCTTAGGGTGATTTACGTGAATATGATGTTGTAAATGGACTCGTGTAAAAACTGGAAAACTGAATCCTAAGAGTATTGCCGATCCATGACCCATGGCTTGATTAATCCAAGGAACTGGATGCGCAGCCTTATGACATGCGTCATGTATTACAGTACCTTCAATATGCAAAGCTAGAAAAGCTGTTGCAACTAATAAAGGTAAAGGCCAAACACCTCTATACCATTGCCATATACTGAGAAAAGCCAGGAAATAACCACCAAAAAATAATCCTAATGTTGGATTCCAAAAACTTGGTGGATCTACATAATTTTTTATCTCCTTTTGCCAATTGAATGTTTCTGACGAATTAGGAATGTTTGTTTTATTTTTACTAGATAATTTTGAAATTGTTTGTTTTATTCTTTAGCTAATATAACTAATAATTTAGGATGATTGTATAACTAAATTAAAAAAATTTCTAATTTGATAGAAGATTTGATCTTTTTAGTATGTGTCAGATTAATTATCTTAAGTTAAAAATATTTTTAATATATACCTCTTTAAACTAAGATTTTATATATGCGGTCGTGGCGGAATTGGTAGACGCGCGAGTTTTAGGTACTCGTATCTTCGGGTGTGGGAGTTCAAGTCTCCCCGACCGCATTTAAGGGAACTCTGATACCTGGTTATTTTTAGATTGCGAATTGCATATAATGTATTTAATTCCTAAATCAATATTTTGATAATTTACTTAGGCTATTTTTATATTTTAATAGGCTCAATATTTTTATTTATACCTTTAATTTATTTAGAAGTTGGTAGACCAAAAGACTTGATAAAAGCATTTCTGAATTTATTAATTGGAATAATTTTAATTATTCAAAATAAATTCTTTGATAATTCATTTATTTCAATTTACTTGTTAGTAACAGCATTATTTGTTTTTTATTTGGTAGAGATCTTTTCATTTAGATGGAATCAATTGACAGAGCAAGAAAAAAGTAAATTAACTACTTTAATGGAATTTAAGAAGAATCTTTCAAAAATTTCAGAGGCGATTACTCTTGCAGTTAGAAATTTTAAGAATTCTCTAAACTTTTTTAAGTTTGACAGGAATAATGAAAATTTACATAAAAAAAATTGGGTAAGAAATGATAAGAATGATAATATAAAGTCTCAAAATTAAATCAATTAGTTATCTTGGATATGTATAAAAACAAACAATGTCAATCGGGAAATAATAAAATTATCAAGAAATAAAAATAATTAAATAATTTTATTGATTACCAATATTTTTAGTATGAAATCTCAAAATAACAAAGAAAACAAATCAGACTTTTCTTATAAAGACACTTTAAATTTACTAAAAACTGATTTCTCAATGCGAGCTAATTCAGTTGTAAGAGAACCAGATATTCAGAAGTTTTGGTCGGATAATAAGATTGATTTGCAATTAGGTTCAAATAATTCAGGAAAAACATTTACATTGCATGATGGCCCTCCTTATGCAAATGGTGCACTTCATATGGGTCATGCTTTAAATAAGGTTTTAAAAGACATAATTAATAAATATAAAACCTTAACAGGATTCAAAGTACATTTTATTCCTGGTTGGGATTGCCATGGATTACCTATTGAATTAAAAGTACTACAGACTTTGAGTTCTAATGAAAGAAAGAATTTAAATGCTCTTGATTTAAGAAAAAAAGCTACAGATTATGCATTTATTCAGATTAATAATCAAATGGAGGGTTTTAAAAGATGGGGAATTTGGGGTGATTGGAATAATCCATATTTAACTCTTAATAAGAAATATGAATCTGCCCAGATTGGAGTATTTGGGAAGATGTTCTTAAATGGATATATATATAGAGGCCTGAAACCTGTTCATTGGAGTCCAAGTTCTAGAACTGCACTTGCAGAAGCAGAATTAGAATATCCAGAGGAGCATTATTCTAAAAGTATTTATGTTTCTTTAAAAATTACTAAAGTATCAGATGAGATTCTTTTAAAATTGCAAGAAGAAAAAACTAATAGCGATCAATCTTTTAGTGTTACAAATTCTTTTATAACCATCTGGACTACTACACCTTGGACAATTCCTGCTAATGAAGCAGTAGCGGTAAATCCAAAAATAAACTATGTTTTTGCTATTGATGAAGATGAAAAAACATACCTTTTTGCAAAAAATTTAATTTCTGAAATTAGTAAGAAATTTAATAAAGAATTCAAAATAATTCTGGAGGTTAAAGGCTCAGGTTTAGCAGATATTGAATATGAACATCCAACGAAAAAAAAGAAATGCAAGATTGTGATTGGTGGAGACTATATTACTACTGAAACTGGTACTGGAATTGTTCATACTGCGCCTGGTCATGGTATGGATGATTTTAATGTTGGCCAAAAATATGATTTACCTATAACTTGTATAGTGGATGAAAAAGGTAATCTGAATAAAAAGGCAGAGCAATTCCAAGGATCAAATGTCCTAAAGGAATCTAATGATTTAATTATTGAATATTTAAAGAACAATAATTTGCTCCTCTTAAAAGAAAATTATAAACATAGATATCCCTATGATTGGCGTACAAAAAAACCTACTATTTTTAGAGCAACAGAACAATGGTTTGCATCTGTAGATGGATTTCGACCCTCGGCATTAAAAGCAATCGATGATGTTGAATGGATGCCAAAAACAGGTAAGAAACGTATTGATTCTATGGTTGCAGGTAGAGGAGATTGGTGTATTTCAAGACAAAGATCATGGGGAGTACCAATACCTGTTTTTTATAAAAAAAATGGAAAAGAAATTCTCATTAATAGCGAGACTATTAATCATATTCAAAAACTATTCAGTGAACACGGATCTGATATTTGGTGGGATTGGGAAGTTAAGAACTTATTACCAGATAATTACTTAAACGAATCTGATCTTTGGGAAAAAGGAACAGATACTATGGATGTCTGGTTTGACTCTGGATCTAGTTGGGCAGCTGTTTGTGAACAAAGAGATGAGTTGAAATATCCTGCTGATCTTTATTTAGAAGGCTCTGACCAACATCGAGGCTGGTTTCAATCTTCTTTGCTAACTTCTGTAGCTGTTAATAATAAACCACCATACAAACAAGTTTTGACTCATGGCTTTGCTCTTGATGAGAATGGAAGGAAAATGAGTAAATCTTTAGGTAATGTTGTTGATCCAAATATTATTATTAATGGAGGCAATAATAAGAAAACTGAACCTGCTTATGGAGCTGATGTTCTTAGGCTATGGGTTAGTTCTGTAGATTATTCAGTAGATGTACCAATTGGGTCAAATATCTTAAAGCAACTATCAGATGTTTATAGAAAAGTGAGAAATACTGCTAGATATCTTTTAGGAAATATCCATGATTTTGAACCTGAAAATGATCATTTTGAAATTGAACAGTTACCGCTTTTAGATCAATGGATGTTAAATAGACTAGTGGATGTTTCAGATCAAATATCGAATGCTTATGAAAGTTATGAATTTTATAAGTTTTTTCAAATTTTACAAAGTTTTTGTGTGGTAGATCTGTCTAATTTCTATTTAGATATAGCAAAGGATAGGTTGTATGTGAGTGCTAAGTCTCAGTTTAGAAGGAAATCATGTCAGTTCGTTATGTCTAAAATTGTGGAAAATTTAGCAGTTCTCATCTCCCCTGTGTTGTGTCATATGGCTGAAGATATTTGGCAAAATATTCCTTATATAACTAAAGAAAATTCAGTTTTTGAACGCGGATGGCCAACTTATCCAACTTCATGGAATAATGAGGAGCTTAATCAACATATTGCAAATTTAAGAACTTTGAGAGTTGAAATTAATAAAGCCATAGAAGGATGTAGAACGAAACAAATAATTGGAGCAGCCTTAGAGACCGAAGTTAACTATTTGCCTCAAAATAGTGTCGTTGAAGATTCTCTAAAATGGCTTAAAAGGTTTGGCAATAAGGAGGTGGATTTATATAGTGATTGGCTCATAATATCGAATTTTCAAGTTGTATCGAATTTGGGTGAAGATGCTCTTATTACTGAAGATAATGATTTAGGGAAAATTCAAATACTTAAAGCGCAAGGTCAAAAATGTGATAGGTGTTGGCACTACGAAAAGGAGACATTTGATGGCATTCAAAATACTAAATTATGTAAAAGATGTTCAAATGTTATTAATTTAGAGTTTAATTAAATCAATTTCTCATAATTAAAGAAAAAAAAGCGAGGTTACAGTTTCCCTGATAAAGGGATTTTAGTTTGTATTTAAAGGTGCTTTATATAGTTTAAACTTCGTCAAAAAGTCATTAAATTCAATCACTTTTTTCCCTAGACCTATTTCAATTTGATGTGTTTTAGAGCTGCTAAAACTATTTAAAATAATTAGTTTTGGTTTTTCTTCTCAATGTTATTTATATCTGTTACCTTCGAGTTTAAAAATTCTATTAGGAATCTTTAACCTTATTTTTTCTAAAGTATTTTTAAATCAATTTCTTCCATATTCAGAAAAACCAGAATTTCTGCCACTTTTAGGTAATTTAATTATTGACCATTGAATTAAACCTAAAATATAAATTAATAATGCAAATAATCCTAAGAATTTTGCTACTGGCTCTGTAAAGGTAGCCCCGAAGAAGAAATTAAATAAGCTTTTGATAAAAAAGTATAGATTTGTAGATGGCTTAAGCCAAATTTCACACTCATTGGAATTGATAAAATATAAACAGCTTATATTTTGTAAACTTTGAATTAAGAAATTAAAAGATACAAAAGTTAGAGACCATCTCCATATTTTTATAGTTGTTGCAAAAATATTTGAAAAATCATATTCTTTTAATTCATCATTTATATCATGCCAAAACCAAACTGAAATTGTCATTAGTAATGTTGATATATTTGTTATGACGAGAGCAAAATTATATTTACCAACTAGGAGAATAAGACTTATGAAAAACAAAAGAGATGTTTTCCAATAGTTTGATAGAAGTTTTTTAATAGCTTTGTTTCTTTTTTTTATTGACCATAATAATAGAGTAAAAGGAATACCGAAAAGGAAGATTATTGAAAGTTGAAAAGATAGCCAAACGGACAGCTGATTAAGAAAATTCAAAACTGTTTATTTTAATACACATAATTATTAAACATCAAAAAATTACTTCTTAACTTAGTATTGTCATAGTTATGAATATTATGCACCTTTTGATTTTTAGTAAGAAACAAATAATTTTTTATGAGACAGCATGTAAATCCACTTAGTCAACATTTTCATGAAATAGAGTCAATTCCTTCTTTACATGAACTTTTTGAAAACCCAGAATTACCTCTTCATTTGGATATAGGATGTGCTTCGGGTGATTTTTTGTTACAATTAGCATTGGAAAATACTAAATGGAATTACTTAGGAATTGAAATACGAGAGAAATTAGTTAATAATGCTAAGTCAAAACTAAGAGATATAGCAATTCGAAATTTATACTTTGCATTTGGCAATGCTAATAATATGTTTAAAGATCCAAATTACAAATTACTTATTGATTATGTGAGCAGTATATCTTTCAATTTTCCTGATCCATGGTATAAGAAGAAACATCATAAAAGGCGAGTAATACAAAATGAGTTAATTAGTTTTCTTTCAAGTTCAATGCGAAAAGAATCATTAGTTTTTATTAAAACGGATGTCAAGGAATTATTTAACTATATGGATTTTACGATATCAAATAATTTAAATTTTAAACAATTACAGAAAATAGATCTTTTTTATCCTGAGAGTTTTAATCCTAAAAACATTAAAACTAATAGAGAAAAATATGTTATAGAGAGAGGACTTAAGATATTTGAAAGAATTTATATCAAAGCTTGATTTATTAATAATTAATTATTTGATTAATTTCTTGTCTTAGTTTTGAGGTTAACTCTTTTGACAAGGTGTCTACTTCTTTTTGATTGACAGCCTCAACCAGTACCCTTAAAACTGGTTCTGTTCCGCTTGGCCTTATATAAATTCTGCAATTATCCGAGGTTTTTTCTGAGTAATCTTTTATTTTTAGATCAATCAATTGTTTATGTGTCTTATTTAAGTTTCTAATGTCAGAACTCAAATTTATATTGGTTAGTTTTTGAGGATAGGGAGAAAAACTACTTTGAAGCCAAGTATCTAAATTGATCTTTTTCTTTTTACAATATTTACAAATTTGTATTGCAGTCAAAATACCATCCCCAGAAAAGTTATTAATTTTTGAAAGTATATGACCTGACTGTTCTCCTCCTAAAACCGCCTGTTTTTGTTTAATTGCTTCAAAAATGAATTTATCTCCAACCTCAGTTCTATGAAAAATTCCACCAATATTATTCCAATCATTTTCGAAACCTAAATTTGCCATTTTAGTAGATATGATTAAATTATTTGTAAGAATTTTTTGTTCCATAAGTTCTCTTCCCCATAAAAAAAGAATATGATCTCCATCTAAAACATTGCCTCTAGAGTCAAGCCCAATGACCCTATCAGCATCGCCATCAAAGCTGAAGCCCATATCTGCATTATTCTCTATAATTGCCTTTTTTAATGGTTCAAGATATGTAGATCCACAATTTAAATTTATTTTTAAACCATTTTTTTCATTATTAATAACTTTTACGGAAGCTCCAAGATTAGTAAACACTTCTTCTGCACATGTTGTCGAAGATCCATAACATGTATCTAATATTATATTTATGCCACCTAAATTTTCTCCATCTAATGTTTGGATAAGGCTGTTTATATAGAGTTTTAAAAGACCTTCATTGGTTTGTATCGAGAAACCCTTTCCCTTATCTAAGTGTTTTTCATCAAGCTTTTCTATTAATTCTTGTATTTTTTTTTCAGATTCTTTTATAATTTTTGTACCGTTGTTGTCAAATATTTTTATTCCATTATATTCCGGTGGATTATGACTTGCAGAGATCATTATCCCACTACTAAATTTTTCTTTTCTTATTAAATAAGGTATTGCAGGAGTCGGGCATATCCCTACACTTATAGATTCTTTCCCACTTGCATTAATCCCTCTTGAAATAGCTTCAAGTATAAGCTCTCCACTAATTCGTGTATCTCTTCCTATCAATATAGGATTATTGTTTCGTGAAATTACTCCCATAGCATATCCAACCTTATATGCCAGTGAATAAGTTATTTCTTTGCCGTATCTTCCTCTTATTCCATCAGTACCAAAGATTAATTGCATAATAATTTTTTAAAATATTCTATTGTTCGTGTTAACGCTTATTTTATCAGTTGATTAAAAGGAAAAAGATTTATGTTCTCTTTATTGATTTTACTTATATAAAATGAACTAAAACAAATCTAAATAATGCAATCAGGCAGTAAAGAATCGATCTTAAGTATTAATATAAAAGCATTACTTGGCTTGTTTTTTGTTTTAACAATTGTTTGTTTGATTTTATTTAGAAATACCTTTCTTCAACCAACTCTTATTCTTAAGAATTTAGGGGAATTATCTACTGATCCTGTAATAGCTTTTAATAACAATAAGCCTACTTTCTTAGAATTTTATGCCGAGTGGTGCGAAGTATGTAAGGAAATGGCTCCCAAAGTGTCTTCTTTAAAAGAAAAATATGAAAAAGATATTAATTTTGTTTTTTTAAATGTAGACAATCCAAAATGGCAAAGTTATATAGAAAAATTTAACGTTAATGGGATTCCACAAGTCAATATTATTGATCAACAAGGAAATTTAATATCTACTTTAATTGGGAAACAGGAAGAACAAACTATAAGAGATTCGATTGATAATTTAAATGTTGTATTTAGATCTAATGAAGCAATTGTAAATTCAGATTTTTCGCAAATCAGAATTAATAAAAAGAACCAAGCTGCTCCTCGTAGTCATGGATAGTTTTTACCAATTTAGAGCTTGAGAAACTATTGGAAAACTTTTTTTAAAAATAGATTTACAATTTTGAGCTATATTTTTATGCTCTTCTTGTGTGCCATGTGCAGATCTTAAATTAATGTAGTGTATCCATGATCTACATGATCCAGACATATAGATTCTTGTGCGAGTTGCTAGTGGTAGTATAAATCTTGCGCACTCTTTCGCTATACCCTCAGCAAGTAATTCCTCATATAAATCTGAGGCATCTTTAAAATGAGCAGCAATTTTTGTGTTGAATCTTTTTTTTAATTCATTAGGGAGATCAGGAATAGAATTTTGCCTATTTTTAAAATCTTGTCTTCTTAGTTCAGGTAGGGGAATATTTCCCAATTGAGAACTATCCGCATATCTCTGAGAAAATTCTTGAAAAGTGAAGGATCTATGTCTTAATATTTGTGCGGCAATTCCTCTGTTAGTTTCAATTTGTAATGTCATAAATGACTGTTCAAAGACACTCCAATGTTCATGCTTTATGCAATAACTTAATAATTTTGAATAGTCATCATTATTCTGGTTCTTTGGATTACTAACTCTCGCAATATATGCCATTGTTTTTTCTGCATTTGGCGTTAGGGAGATTAGTTCAACAGTATTCATTTTAAATTTTTGCTAAGGTTACACGTTCCGGTTGATTTTGATATTTACCTCTTCTGTCTTGATATGTTGTAGAGCAAGGATCGCCTTCAAAAAATAGTAGTTGGCAGATTCCTTCATTGGCATAAATTCTGCAATCAGCACCTGAACTATTACTGAATTCTAAAGTTAGGTGGCCCTCCCAGCCTGCTTCTGCTGGAGTTGTATTAACTATTATCCCTAGACGCGCATAAGTACTTTTACCAATACATATTACAGTGATATTGTCTGGAACTTTCATTTTTTCTAAAGCCACTCCCAAACCATAGGAGTGGGCAGGAAGAATAAAAAATTCGCCGTCATCATCCTTGTGAAGAATAGTTTTTTCTAAATTATCAGGATTAAACTGTTTTGGATTCATTACAGTACCAGGTACATGCCTGAATATTAGAAACTCTTTAGATGAGAGTCTTAAATCATAGCCATATGATGAACATCCATAACTTAGTACAGGCTTCTGTTTGCTTTTAGGCTCAAGATGTCTTACTAAATTTGATTCAAAGGGACTTATCATTCCCTCATTAGCTTTTTGAGTTATCCAGAGATCATTTTTTAGCATGATTTTATGAACGAAGTTCAGTGATTTGGTTAGCCATTAATAATAAATCTTTAGGTATGGTTGTACCAGTAAGGATTACATCTCCTGATATAGATCGATTTTCAAGTGTTGAAATTAAATCATCTTTATCTATAATTTTCATTTCAACTGCAAGAAAGATTTCATCAAGGATAATTTGATCATTTGTACCAGATAGTAACTCTTTTTTGCAATAATTCCATAATTCATTAGTTGAATCATGAATAGATTGTCTTAAGTTTTTATTATTAACAATTTCTTCAGAATTATATTGGTCAAAGGAATTTGATGATCTTACCCAAGTTAAATTACCACATAGTTTTAATGCATTCGCAATCCCTTGTCTTACGCCTCCTTTCATTAATTGCACTAAAAGTACTTTCCTTCCTAGAGCAGCATTTCTAAAGGAGTCCCTGATTACTGATGAATAACTTCCTCTATAAGGAGACTGATATATCTGAACTTGTCCATTGTGGATTACTTCTTTTACTTTAACTCTATTGGTTTCTACTAAATTAAGATTGGTTTTTGAATAATTATTAGACGAACTAAGGACCATTATTTTGGATTTCTTTTCTACATTCAGTATAATTTGTATTTAATTACACTGCATATAGTGTAATTTTACTTAAAAAAGCTTTAGCGATTAAACGCTAAATAACAATTTCTTATTGAAAAACAAATAAAATTGAAAATTGTTACTGTTGATACAAGATATTTCCAGCTGTCTTCTTACATTTTTAATATTAAAGATACTTATGATACCAGCTTCCAGAGGATTCAGTCGATTAAGTCCGCAACCGCCAGGACAAAAAAATAACTCTATTGGAGAACGTTTTCCAATTAATAAAACTTTAATGGAAGTAATTAAAGGTTTAGATGGAGCAAGTTCAGAAATGGTTGAAAGATCTAAAACAATATTTTTCCCTGGAGATCCTGCAGAAAGGGTTTACCTTATCAGAAGAGGGGCAGTAAGGTTATCAAGAGTTTATGAATCTGGAGAAGAAATAACTGTTGCACTGTTAAGAGAGAATAGTCTGTTTGGTGTGTTATCACTTCTAACAGGTCATAGATCTGATCGTTTTTATCATTCTATAGCTTTCACAAGAGTTGAAATAATCACAGCCCCGGCAAATTCTGTTTTAAGAGCAATTGAAGCAGATGCATCCGTGGGGCTATTACTATTGCAGGGTCTTTCAAGCCGGATTCTTCAAACAGAAACAATGATAGAAACTCTGACTCATAGAGATATGTCTTCGCGTTTAGTAAGCTTTTTAATGGTTCTCTGTAGAGATTTTGGAGTGGCAAGTGAACAAGGTATTACAATAGATTTAAGGCTTTCACATCAAGCTATAGCTGAAGCTATTGGTTCAACTAGAGTAACGATAACAAGATTATTAGGTGATTTAAAAGATTCTGGATTGTTAACGATTGATAAAAAAAAGATTACAGTTTTCGATCCAATAGCACTTGCAAAAAGATTTAATTGATTCATTATTATTTATGATGTATTAAATATATAAAAATTTTGTGGCTTGGATTTTAATTATTCTCTTAATATTGCTTGGGGGATTAATTGCACCTTTTGGAGATTTGCTAGGAACAAAAATAGGTAAGTCAAGGTTTAGTATTTTAAAATTAAGGCCAAAGAAAACAGCAACAATAATAACTGTTATAACTGGTGGGTTTATTAGTTCAATGTCTATAGGATTGCTGAGTTTGTTGAGTGAAGATATCAGACAAAGACTTTCTATTGATATTCCTGTTTTGCAGAAAACGTTAGATGAAAGTAAAAAGGCTCTAATACCCTTGCAGGAAGAAAGAGAGAAGCTTGAAGATAAAATCCTTCAAAAGGAAAATGAATTAAATCAACTAAAAAATAATATTAATGAATTTAGAAGAGGGAATGTTGTTATTAAAACAGGTCAAACTTTATTTATTGCAGAAATCAACTCTAATCCAAATAGGAAATTAGATTTAGCAAAGATTTATGCTGCTGCTGATAAATATGTGCAGAAAATTGTAATTCCTAGCAAAAAAAAAATAGCCAATATTCTTTTGTGGAAACCTAGTGACATTTCTGCAATTGAAAGCATTACAGAAAAAGGAGGTAATTGGATCTTAGTCATCAAATCAGTAACAAATGTTTTGAAGGGAGAGAATTATGTTTTTGTGGCTCCGGAGTTATTGGAAAATAAATTAATATTTAGAAAAGGGGAAGTTATTTCAACAGCTTTTTGGGAGAAAAGTGATCTAAACTACAAAGTTATTAATTCTAAAATCAATACTCTAATTAGTCAGACGAGAAAGATAAGCAAGTTAAAGGGATCCATTGTTAATGAAATTACTACAAGAGGAGATTTTATGAAACAACTTAGAGATTCACTAAAGAGTAATCAAAAGTTTAAATTTCAATTAGAGGTGGTATCTTTGAGAGATAGTAAAATTGCAGAACCAATAATAGTTGAATTGAATATTAAAAAAATAGAACCTTAAATGTCTAAATTAATATCAATTGATCCTGGTAGATTTAAATGCGGCTTGGTATTAGTTGATATAAAAGAAAAAAAAGTTTATAAAGCAATCATTCTTAGAAGTGAATTGTTGCACGAACATGTTAAGAATTTAAAAACTGCTGAAGATATATCAAAAGTTATTATTGGTAATGGTACAAGTAGTAAAGAGAATATTGAAAAACTTGAATTTATAAAACAAGATTTAATTATTTGCGAAGAGAAAAATACAACTTATAGGGCAAAAGCAAGATATTTTGAACTCTTTCCAATTAGGGGCTTTAAAAAATTAATCCCTAGAGAGTTCTTTATCATCAATAAAAACCTAGATGCTATTGCGGCCTTATTAATTTTAGAAGATTATTGCCATGATAAATTCACCTTGGATAAAAATCTAGACATTAAAACTTGGCTGAAATAGTAAATTTATATTCATTACCTGCTTCTAATTCATAATCTTTCTTTACAAGAAACCTTAATAAAGCATCTTCAATTAATGCTCTTCCTAGAGGAGGTTTTACATATAAAACTCCCTTAGCAAATGCCCAAGTAAACTGCCATTGAAACTCACTTGCTTCAACAATCCCTTTAACTTGTTTTTTGGAAAAAGAATATTCTTTTACACTGACATGAGCAGTTGTTTCTGGTTTTGGTCTCATTTATTAAATCACTTATTTATTGAAAGAATTTAATTTACAAATAATATAATCTTCTTTTTTAGTATTTAGTTGTTCCAGTGATTCGATTACTTGCTGATAAACTTTATCCAAAATTAATTTTTCTTCTGAAGAAATATTACCTAATACATGGGAAATAGTATTGAAATTATTAGTTTTTTTAATGGTTGGAGGAGAGCCTATCCCAACTCTAATTCTATTAAAATTTTCAGTTTGCAATTTTTCAATTATACTTTTTAGTCCATTATGCCCTCCTGAACTACCTTTTTTTCTATATCTGATCTTCCCAAGAGGTAGATCTATATCATCCACTACGATATATAGCTGATCTAGATCAATTTTATACCAGTCAACTATTGCTCTTACAGCATCACCGCTGTGATTCATATAGGTGTTAGGTAAAAATAATCTGTAAGTAAAATTATTTATCTTGAATTCTGAACACCAACTTTTTAGCTTATTTTTTAATGTAAAATTTGAGTCATATTTGTTTGAAAGATTTTTAAGTAATACAAACCCAATATTATGTCTGCTATTTACATATTCTTTGCCAGGATTACCTAAGCCAATTATGTATTTTTCATGCATAAAATTTTTAAACTTCAATATTATTGAAAATTATAAAATAAGAAGATTATGAATACTTCAATTTATATTGAGTATAAAAAATATAAGCAAATTAAATTTACTAGTAAATTTAAAAATTACTAATAATTATTTAGTTATAGAAAGTTAATTACCGTTACCAATCTACCGAGAAACCCTGTAATAGTACAGATTGATTATAAATTTGGAGCATAATTACAAGGAAAACTAAAAGAAGTACACCAATAATAGTCATAACAGGAGCAGCTCCCCATCCAGGAACAACTTTTCCTTGACCTGAATTTCCAATTGCTTTTAAAAGACTTCCTAGAGGAGTTTTTTGACCCATGATGATTTCACTAAATCGAATATTATTTCGCTATTGTATAAGAACTTATACATAAATTGTTTACAAACTTAGCAAAATTGATGCAAACTTTATCATCAGCTCCAGATCCGGCTCTTTCTATGGCGGTCACAGTTCTGGTAATTCTTTTGGCTTTAACAGGTTTTGGCCTCTGGACTGCTTTTGGCCCCAAGGCTGCAAAACTTACAGATCCTTGGGATGACCATGATGATTAATTTTTTAATATAAAGTATTTCAAAATTTACCAAAAATACAAAAAGTAAACCTTTTAACATAAATTAAATATATCTTTAATAAGATATAAATCAGTCAGCACTCGTATTTTCCATGCTTGCCCTTAAAATTTCTGTTTACACTATTGTCTTTTTCTTTATAGGAATCTTTCTATTCGGATTTTTAGCAAGTGATCCAACTAGAACACCTAATAGAAAAGATTTGGAGAGTCCTCAAGATTAATTTTTTAGTTTAATTCAATTGATTTCAGGAATTTCTCAAAAATTTATATTACCCATTTTTTTGTTAATTAACTTTATCCCTCTAGGTAAAGCTTCTGATTTTAATAAAAATAATTATAGTAAACATAACTTAATTAATCAGTTTATTGGTTATAAGAATTTTAATGATCTTAAATTAACTTCTTCTGATGATTTTATTAATCAAAAACAAATAAATTTTAGGGAATATATAAAACAAGATTTAGATGTCAAAAATTATTTTCTACCACTTTTAGTTAGTTTTGCTGAAAATAAACAAGAGTTAATTATTCAATCTGATATACAATCTGAAATAAATAATATATTGTCTGCTCAAGGGAATGTTTCTGTTTCCTATAAAGGATTATTTCTTAAAGCTGATAGCCTAATTTACGATAAGTTAAATAAAAAAATCAGCGCAAAAGGAAACATAGTTTTAATATTAGGAGATCAAATCTTTAAAATTTCACAATTAGAGTACAGTTTTATTAGTGAAAAAGGATATTTATTAGATGTTAGAGGGTCCATAAATAGTGCTACATTTATCGAAGATTTACACTCAAATTTAAGCCTTTCAGATATTAATAAGTTAGAAAATTTACTAGATTTGGAAAAAAGTGAAGTATTGAATACTCCTGGAAAAGTTGAAAATTGGATGTTTTTCACAGATAAAATGACTATAGATGGAACAAAATGGAGAAGTAAAAAAGCAGTATTTAGTAATGATTTACTTGAACTAAAACAAGTTAAGATAGTAATTAATTCATTAGAAGCTATTCCTACTGGAGAAAAAGTAAGATTTAAGACTTCGTTAAATTATCTAATTTTTGATGAAAAAGTTTCAATCCCTTTTTGGTTAGGAGAAAGAACCTTAAATACTTCGAAAGAATTCTTTGATATTGAAAATAGATGGACCTTTGGATATGACAATTTAGATAAGGATGGATATTTTATTGGCAGAAAATTTAATTCAATAGATCTTGTTGATGATTTTGTTATTGATTTAGAGCCGCAGTTTTTAATTCAGCGCTCTTTAAGAGGTAATACAAAAAGTTTTGTCAAGAAGGATGATTCAATAACTTCAGAGAAGGTTAAAAGTAATACAAGTTTTAAAGATTATTTTGCTCTAAATGCCAAGATAAAAGGCCCAATTAATAATTGGGATTTAGAAATAGAAAAGAATATTAATTCTTTTGATATGAATAAATTTTCTGATGCATTGAGATTAAAAACTTCTTTGACTAAAGAAATCAATTTTTTAAATTCAAAATGGGATAAAAGCTTTTATGGACTGTATAGGGAAAGGGTTTGGAATGGTTCATTGGGTGAAGCAGAAATTTACAGAGGTTTTGGTTCAAAATTAGAAAAAGAAAATAGTTGGGAAGTTAACGGTTTAAAAAATACAGAATTTTTATCTTTAGGTTTAGCTAATTTCACTGCAGAGGCTCTAAATACTAAAAATTTAGTAACTAACTTAAAAGGCCACTTGTTTTATTCGCTTGATCAGCAATTTCCAATTAGTATTCAAGAACCTAAAAATAAATCTATTGATACTTCATATAAATATATTCCTAAACCAATTACCAAAGGATTGAATCTTCAGACAAAATTAGAAGCATCATATTCTTTCTATGAAGATGGAGCTCATCAGGAATATTTTGGATTAGGTTTAGGTCCAGAAATAATCTTGGGTAATTTTAAAAATAAAACTTTTGATTATACTCGCATTAGTATTTTGCCTTTTTATAAATTTCAAAGCGGAGATAGTGTTTTTAAATTTGACCAAAATTATGAAAAATTCACCTTAGATATTGCTTTTGATCAGCAGTTGTTTGGTCCTTTTGTTCTCAAAAGTAATGGAACATTAGATTTTACTAGTGATTCATCGGATTATGGTGAATTTATAAATTCTAAAATCTCATTAAATTGGAAAAAAAGATCGTATGAATTTGGAATCTTTTATCAACCTCATAATCAATCAGGAGGAATTTCTTTTAGTTTATTTGGATTTAAATAGTTAAAAGTAATTAGAAGTAAACTTCAAATAGGGTAAATCATTAAATTTGTTTTCAATTAGATTCTCATTCTCAAGTAGCGTTGAAGTTGCATCCCATTCTCCTGATAAAAACATTTTTCTTGAGCTCTCTTTAATCTCAAGGTTAAAAATTAAATCTTTTGATTTTGCGAGGGAATTTTTAATGTCAATCTCTAAGAAAAAATCTTTGTTATCGTTATATTTTTGAATATCTTTTATTGAATTTTTAGGCAAAGTAAAACATGGAATTCCAACCGCAATACAATTACTATAAAAAATTTCAGCAAAACTTTCTCCAATTATTGCTTTTATACCCCATCTCATCAGTGCTTGTGGAGCATGTTCCCTGCTTGATCCACATCCGAAATTGCTATTAACAATTAGTATTGAGGCATCTTTGCTTTCCTCTATATCGAAGGGATGCTTTCCTCTTAATATTTCTCTATCGTCTTCGAAAACTGATTCCCCCAATGAATCAAAATTAATACACTTTAAGAAACGAGCAGGAATTATTCGATCTGTATCAATGTCATTACCAATTAATGAGATGCATTTCCCTTGTATTAGGGAAATTTTTCCTCTTGGCGGGTTGAATTCAGGGTTCATTTGTTTATAAATTCCCTCACGTCACTTACTTTGCCATTAATTGCAGCAGCCGCAACCATCGCTGGGCTCATGAGAAGTGTCCTACCGCTGGGAGATCCTTGCCTCCCTTTGAAATTTCTATTACTAGAACTAGCACTAACTTGATTACCTATTAGTTTGTCTGAATTCATAGCTAAACACATTGAACAGCCTGGCTCTCTCCATTGAAATCCGGCATCCTTAAAAATCTTATCAAGACCTTCTTCTTTTGCTTCATTGGCCACCTTTTCTGAACCAGGAACTACAAAAGCTTTTACTTTTTTAGATACTTGCTTATGTCTCAATACTTTAGCGGCAACTCTTAAGTCACTCATTCTGCCATTTGTGCAACTACCTATGAAACAAACATCTATTGGAGTATCTTTTATTGATTGTCCTGGCTTGAAACCCATATATTCATAAGCCTCCTCAGCAATACATTGGTCATTTGGTGGTAAAGCTTCCAAATGAGGTATTTGTTGATTTATGCCTATACTCTGACCCGGAGTAATTCCCCAGGTTACAGTAGGTTCTACTTTTGAAGCGTCTAATTTAATTACATCATCATAAATAGAATTTTCATCGCTTTTTAATGATTGCCACCATTTAACCGCTTTGTCCCAATGTTTATTTTGAGGTGCACATAATCTTTCTTTTATATAACTGAAGGTTGTTTCATCAGGATTTACGTAACCGCATCTAGCGCCTCCTTCAATAGACATATTGCATATTGTCATTCTTTCTTCCATTGATAATGCACTTATTGCGGGCCCGGCGAATTCATAAGCAAAACCTACGCCAGCCTTTACTCCAAGTTGATTAATTATATGAAGTACTAAATCCTTAGCATAAACACCATTTGATAGCTTTTCTTCGCACCAAATCTGCCTCACCTTAAGTTTGTTCATGACTATTGTTTGACTTGCGAGGACATCTCTTACTTGGCTTGTGCCGATTCCAAAAGCAATTGCGCCAAAGGCTCCATGTGTTGATGTATGTGAATCTCCACAAGCGATTGTCATACCTGGTTGGGTTAGGCCTAATTCCGGAGCGACGACATGAACTATTCCTTGATTACCACTACCAATATTAAAAAATTTTATTTTGTGCTCTATACAATTCCTTTCAAGTGTTTCAATCATTTGTTCTGCAAGGTTATCTTTAAAAGGCCTGCTTTGATTATCCGTAGGTACAATATGATCAACAGTCGCAACGGTTCTAGTGGGAAATTTTACTTTTAAATTTTTGTCTTTTAAAGCACCGAATGCTTGTGGACTGGTCACTTCATGGATGAGGTGAAGACCAATAAAAATTTGATCAGAGCCTCCAGGAAGACTGGAAACCTTGTGTAAATCCCAAACTTTATCAAATAAGGTATTCTGACTCAATTTGCAAAAACAGGTTACTTACTATTAGATAATAAGATTAATCTGAGACTGTTCAAAGACACATTTACACTTAGTGTTTGAATCTCTACTCTGTTTCTTGTTGAGTTAAATATTTTCTTGATATTGGTAATTTGATTTTTTGGTCCTGCAATTGAAATATATACTAATCCTACAGGTTTTTCTTGACTACCTCCATTAGGACCAGCAATACCACTTATGGAGATTGCCCAATCAGCAGAAAGTTTTTCTTTTGCATTGATTGACATGGCTTCAGCAACCTCTTTAGAGACAGCCCCATACCTTTTAAGTTGCTCTTCGGAAATATTTAATAATGACTTTTTTAGTTCATTACTATAGGAAATAATACTACCCTTAAATACTTCAGATGATCCTGATATAGAAGTGATTGATGAAGATAGTAAGCCTCCTGTACAAGATTCTGCAAAAACAAGAGTTTCTTTTCTCTTTTTTAATTCCTTTATTAAAACACTCGCTAAATTATCGTCATTTTCTCCAAAAATAAATTTTGAAAACTCTTCTTTTAATTTTGCTTTTACAGGTTTAATTATTTTTTTTGCTTCCGATGAGTTTTTAGCTTTAGCGGTTATTCTGAGTTTAACTTCTCCTAAGTTTGCATATGGAGCAACAGTGGGATTTTTAAGTCTTAATAAATTATCAATTTTTTCTGAAAGAGTAGATTCCCCGATGCCCGAAAATTTAAGAGTATTTGAGAAGAATATAAAACCATCGGAAAATTTGTTTTGAATAAATTCAAATGCACTTTCTTTCCACATAGCTTTTAATTCACTTGGTACTCCAGGAAAAGTAAGAATAGTAAATCCTTTGATTGGTTCCCAAATCATTCCAGGAGCAGTACCTCGAGGATTATTAATTATTTGAGCATCTTTAGGGAAAAAACATTGTTTTCTTAAGCTAGAAGAATCATCCTTTAATTTTGAATTTGAAAGTTTTTGTTTCATTTGATCCCACAAATATTCCCTTTCAAAAAGAGAAACATTAAAAGATTTAGCTATTGCTTCAGTAGTTAAGTCGTCTGGAGTAGGTCCTAAGCCACCTGTTGTAATTAGAAGGTTACTCCTTGAAGAGATTGCCTGAACTAAGCTGCCTATCCTTTCGGAATTATCACCTACAGTTGATTGTCTGAAATGGTTCAGTCCTAATGAAGATAACTGCTCAGAGATCCACTGAGCATTAGTATTTACAATATTACCTAATAGTAATTCAGTTCCAATAGAAAGAATTTCAACTTCATTTCTATAAGAATTATTTGATGGATGGTTCAAGCTTGCCTTCATAAAGAGGGAAACGATTACACAAAGCTAAAACTCTTTCTTTGCATTTCTTTTCGATTGATAAATCATCGGGGTTTAGTAATCTATCTGCAATAATTTCCCCAACTTCATTAAAGGCATCTTCACTAAATCCTCTGGTAGTTAATGCTGCAGTTCCTAATCTTAAACCGCTTGTTACGAAGGGAGATTCTGGATCAAAGGGTACAGTATTTTTATTCGCTGTGATATTTACTTCACTTACAAGTAAGTCAGCGACTTTCCCTGTCATATTTATGCTTCTCAGATCAAGTAAAACAATATGGTTATCTGTCCCTCCACTTACAATATCAATACCTCTATTGATTAAAGTCGAAGCTAGAACTTTCGCATTTTTTATAACTTGTTTTGAATAATTAACGAAATTTGGATGTAAAGCTTCTCCAAATGCAACAGCTTTGGCAGCAATAATATGTTCTAAAGGACCACCCTGAGTTCCTGGGAAAACAGATTTATCCAATTTCTTTCCGAACTCTTTATCTTTACATAAAATGAGCCCTCCTCTTGGTCCTCTTAAGGTTTTATGAGTTGTTGTGGTAACTACATCACAGTGAGGAATTGGATTAGGGTGAAGTTTACTTGCTACAAGTCCAGCTATGTGAGCAATGTCAGCCATTAGAAAAGCTCCAACTTCATCAGCAATTTTTCTAAATGATTCAAAGTCAATAGTTCTTGGATAAGCAGAATATCCACAGATAATTAATTTTGGTTTTGTCGCTAATGCAATCTCCCTAATTTTATTAAAATTTAATTTTTGTGTTTCTTCATCAACTCCATAGTGAACGGCATTAAACCACTTTCCGCTCATATTTACTGGTGATCCATGGGTTAAATGTCCACCATGAGATAAATCCATCCCCAAAATAGTATCGCCAGGATTAAGTAAACTTAAAAAAACAGCTGCATTTGCTTGTGCACCACTATGAGGTTGAACATTAGCCCAGTCTGCATTAAATAGTTGTTTGGCTCTATCAATAGCTAATTCTTCTATCTCATCAACAAATTCACAACCTCCGTAATATCTTTTTTGCGGAAGTCCTTCAGCATATTTATTAGTTAATACTGAACCTTGCGCTTGCATGACTGCCATTGATGCAAAATTTTCGCTAGCTATTAGTTCTAGGTGAGTTTCTTGTCTATTTTCTTCAGAATTAATTAGTTTAGATATTAATGGATCGCTTTCTAAAAGATCTTGAAGGATATTCATTAGATTTAGATAAGTTATAGATTAAATATAAACGATATTTTTTAGAAAAATATAAAAAAAATGTTTCATAATTTAAAACGCGCCTGGAGAGATTCGAACTCCCGACACCCTGATCCGTAGTCAGGTGCTCTAATCCACTGAGCTACAGGCGCATATTTATGTAATATCTCTGTTTTTGGGTCTTTTAGTCAACTAGAATTCAGGTAAAATATCTATTATTAACAATCTCAATTTTATAATTATGCCTATTAAATGGTACGGAAATGGTGATAAAGAAGATCCTACTTACAAGCATTTCTCTCGAATAGTAAATTTTGTTATTCATTGCATGATATTTACTGCTGTAATTAGTGGAACTTGGCTTTTGAAAGAAATTAAGTATGAATTAGCTTTTTTTAACAACTTTGCAATTCTCTGGTCAGTTGGCCTCGGAACCCATCTGATTTTCCTATTTATAAAAAAACCTAAGGATCTGGAAAAACAATCAAGCTGAATTTATTATGGATCATCAAATACTAATAAGTGATTTAGAAAATATTATTTCAGAACAGATTTTTATAAAAATAGAAAATTGGAATCTATATCTTGGAGATGCTGGTTTAGCAAGGAATTTGGCGATTGAATGTATAAGCAATATAAATAAAGGACCCCTAGCAGCTGCAAAAATTAGCTTAAATGCCATAAATGTTAAGGTTGGGGATGGTGATGAAAGTATTTCTTTATCCTCCCTTATTACTCATTCACAAATTAATGAATTAGAAGAAATTCTTCAAAATTTATTAGATAAATAATTTTTCTTTTCAAATAACTTGAAATTATTTATTTTTAAAAGTTTTGTGAGTAAAAAATAAATTATGAAAAAAGCTAAACTTAAAACTATCAGCATAGATAAATCAAAAATATTATTATTGGATTTATTTATGTTGTTGGAAATCGAAAAACAAATTGAGCCAGTTGCAGCAGATGATAAATAAATTAATAGAATTTTCTTTAATAAATTCATTTTAGGTAAATGGATGTTGTGATTTTGCAAATTTATGGAAAGAAAAATACAAATAATAAAGTTAACTATTGCTGAAGACAAAATTATTCCGACAATACCGAAATTAAAAGGTGAAATATTTCCAAAGTTTACAGTTGGCGCTCCTATTAAAAACCAATCAAAAAGCATATTAAGTATTATTCCCCCGAATGACAATTGGAAAGGTAATCTTGTCTTTTCTAGTGAGTAGTAAGTCCTTACTAACAAATCCCTATAAAGATAAAAGGGAATTCCAACTGCATATGCAATTAAAATATTCCTGACTTTCAAAACTGCTTCGTAATTAAAAGCACCTCTTTGAAAAACTAATTCTACAATTTGATTATTATATGTAATGAAAAAACCAGTTAAACATATAGTTATTAAGAAACAATATTCTATTGTTGATATTAATTTTTTTTCTAACTCCCTATTCTTTTGATTACTCCTTAATTTAGAAAATGTTGGAAGTATTGGTAAAATTAAAGAGTTTGATAAGATGCCAACCGGAGCTTGTATAAGAAAGTTTCCATAAGCTAATCCTGATGCTGCTCCTGGAAAGCTGGAAGCAAAAAACATATCAATAAATACATTAATTTGACCAAGCCCAGACGAAATAGATGCAGGAAAAATTAGATCAAAAATTCTCTTTTCTTCATTTCTTAATGAATACCAAGTCGATTTTAAGCGCAATAAACCAATTTTATATATTTCCCATATTTGAATCGAGAATTGTATGAAGACCCCTGTTAAAGTAGCAAAAGCTAGTAAACCTTTATCAGCAAAGAAATTTAAACTTGTATCTTGATAATTTAATAACCAACTAATGAAAATAAAAATAATAGTAGTTAGGCTTGTTATGGCTGGGCTTATACTGGATATGAAGAATTTATTTCTGGAATTAAGAGCTCCAAAACTTAAACCTATGAAACCAGATAAAGGGATGCAAGGAGTAAGTATTTTTAATTGATAAGTTGCAATAGATTGTCCTTCATTACTTAAATTAGGAGCTATTAAATTTATTAAAAACCCTGCATTAAAATAAATTAATAGACCTAAAACAAATAATAATAAAGTTAGTTTTATACTTATTTGAGTTAGAACAATCCCCCCATCTTTTTGTTTAAGAGGAGTAATTACTGCAACAATTGCATTATGCAATGGACCATTAATACCGCCAATTATTATTAGTAAAAAACCTGGAATTATATATGCATAATTAAATGCATCGTATGTTATTCCAATACCAAAAGCGGCAGCTATTGTAACTTGTCTAAGACATCCTGCTAATTTGCTAATAGTTGTACCAAATGAAATTGAAACAATATTATTTTTAAAATACGATTTCATTTGGTTTTATCTAAAAATTTTTCAAGAGGATTAAGTTTCAATTATATTTGATTTTTAATTAACAACATATTTATGAATGATCGGATAATTGAATTTGATCCATTAATCGAAGGGTTTTTAATTAAAAGATATAAAAGATTTCTTGCGGACATCCAACTAGATACAGGTGAAATAGTAACTGCCCATTGCGCTAATACAGGTCCAATGAAAGGACTTTTAAACCATGGATCAAAAGTAAGACTAAGCTTGTCTTCTTCTCCTAAAAGAAAATTACCTTATACTTGGGAGCAAGTAAGAGCGATAGATAAAAGCAATCAAGAGGTTTGGGTAGGTATAAATACTTTATTTGCAAACAAGTTAATTAAAAAGGTGATCGAAAATAAATTGCTGATAGAAAAGATAGGTGATATAGAAAAGATTAAATCTGAGGTCCCTTATGGCAAGAATAAAAAAAGTAGAATTGACTTTCTTTTGACTCCAAAATCTTCAAATCCTGATAATCGTAATATTTACGTAGAGGTTAAAAATACTACTTGGATTAAAGAAAATGTAGCTTTATTCCCAGATACAGAAACGAAAAGAGGACAAAAACATTTAGTAGAATTGAAAGAATTAATCCCGGAGAGTAAAAGTGTTTTAATCCCTTGCATGACTAGAAAAGATGCAGATTATTTTGCACCTGGTGATGAAGCAGATCCCTTATATGGAAAGCTTTTTAGAGAATCTTTAAGCGCAGGAATGATTTTAATACCTTGTTGTTTTGAATTCCATTTAGACCATGTTTCATGGAATGGAATTAAATCTTTGAAATTAGATTAAAATTGATGGAATATTTACACAACAATGTTCAAATTTAAAAAATATATTTAATGATGCAACTGCAAAAAGGTATCAACCAATACTAGACACTGTTAAGTTTTCTGCGCAGAATTATATATGAAAGGAAACAGTAAAACTGTTTTTCTGCAGATCTAATTTTTTTTTATGACCACTGCTTTGCAAACGCCTCAAAGGCGCTCTAGGCCCAAACTTCAAGATGCAAGTCTTGTTAACGGACCTATGCTCCTTTTGAGGAGTATTCGAGGATTTAGTTCTAACCGCTCTATGTTGTGGCTTGCAACTGTTCCTTTGGCTTTGTTTGGTTTAGGTATTTTTAATCTTTCAGCTCATGCGGCTGATTTACCTGAGTTGAATGCAGCTTTTCTTGCTAACAATTTATGGCTTTTGATCGCTACTGTTCTAGTGATCTTTATGAACGCTGGTTTCGCCATGGTTGAAGCAGGTATGTGTCGTTCTAAGAACGCAGTCAACATACTTGCTAAAAACCTCTTTGTATTTGCTCTAGCTGTAACCTCCTATTGGTTTATTGGCTATTCATTAATGTACGGAGGGAGTGTTGCTGACGGATGGCTTTATTTTGGAGGCTTATTTTTTGATCCAACCGTTACCTCAGATATGGTTACTGATGCTGCATTAGTACCAACTGTTGATTTCTTATTCCAGTCTGCATTCGCAGGTACTGCAGCAACTATCGTTTCAGGTCTTGTTGCTGAAAGAGTTAAGTTTGGTGAATTCGTTGTTTTTGCGATCGTATTAACAGCATTTATTTACCCAATTGCTGGAAGCTGGAAATGGAATGGCGGCTGGCTTGATTCTCTTGGTTTTATTGACTTTGCCGGTTCATCAATTGTTCATTCAGTTGGAGCTTGGGCTGGTTTAGTTGGAGCTATGCTTTTGGGGCCAAGAATTGGTAAATACTCTAATGGCAAACCTCAGGCTATGCCTGGACACAATATGGCTATAGCTACTTTGGGTGCTTTAGTTCTATGGATAGGTTGGTATGGATTTAATCCAGGTTCTCAACTTGCTATGGATCAATGGGTTCCATATGTAGCTGTAACAACAACTTTGGCTGCTGCTGCTGGAGCTATAGGAGCAACTGTAGTTTCTACTTTAACTTCTGGAAAACCAGATCTTACAATGATCATTAATGGAATTCTTGCTGGTTTAGTTAGTATTACAGCCGGTTGTGGTGATATGACTCTAGCTGGTTCCTGGTTCGCAGGTCTTGTAGGAGGTATTATTGTTGTATTTTCTGTTTCAGCACTTGATGCGGCTGAAATTGATGACCCTGTAGGTGCTTTCTCTGTTCACGGGGTTTGTGGTATATGGGGTACTATCGTTATCGGACTTTGGGGTACAGCAGTACAAGGTGATGGAGCTGGTCTTGGTTTGTTCAATGGTGGAGGTATAAGCCTTTTATTTGTTCAAGCTCTTGGTGCAGCGGCTTATGCAATTTGGACACTTGTTACTTGTTGGATTGCTTGGTCTGTGATTGGAGGATTATTCGGTGGTATCCGAGTTTCTGAAGAAGAAGAGATTCAAGGTTTAGATATAGGAGAGCATGGAATGGAGGCATATCCAGACTTTGCTTCTGCTAAATAAATAAAACTTAAATAAGTTTTAGAAACCTGACTTATGTCAGGTTTCTTTTTTTTTACTAAAAATTATTAAAAATGTTGTAATATCAGAAAATGGATACGCAAGCTTTTAGACGATCACTTCATCATTCGGATAGATATAACCGAAGGGGATTTGATTCTCCTACTAAAAGAGCTCAAGCATTAGAAGAAGCTTACCAAAGTGATTTGATAAGTTCTATAAGAGATAATGGTTTTACTTACAAAAAAGGTAGATTAAATATAAAACTAGCTCAAGCTTTTGGTTTTTGTTGGGGAGTTGAAAGAGCCGTTGCAATGGCTTACGAGACTCGACGTCATTATCCTAATGAGAATATTTGGATAACAAACGAAATAATTCATAACCCCTCAGTTAATGATCATTTAAGAAAAATGAATGTTAAATTCATTTCAACAAAAAATGGTATTAAGGACTTTTCCTTAGTTTCAAATGGCGATGTAGTTATTTTGCCTGCTTTCGGTGCGACTGTACAAGAAATGAAACTGCTTCATGAGAAAGGATGTCATATTATAGATACAACATGTCCTTGGGTCTCTAAGGTATGGCACACGGTTGAAAAGCATAAAAAACATATTTTTACATCAATAATTCATGGGAAATTTAAACATGAAGAGACTCTGGCAACGAGCTCATTTGCTGGAAAGTATCTAGTTGTACTTGATCTTGAAGAAGCAAATTATGTTTCTGACTATATTCTTGGAAAAGGAAATAGAAATGAGTTCCTTAATAAATTTGCTAAAGCTTTTTCAAATGGATTTGATCCTGATAAAGATTTAGATAGGGTCGGAGTAGCTAACCAGACAACGATGTTAAAAAGCGAGACAGAAGAAATAGGTAAATTGTTCGAAAGAACAATGTTAAAAAAATTTGGGCCAGAAAACTTAAATAGCCACTTTTTAGCTTTCAATACTATTTGTGATGCAACCGAAGAGAGGCAAGATGCAATGTTCTCTTTAGTTGATGAAGAACTTGATATTCTTGTTGTTATTGGAGGTTTCAATTCTTCAAATACTACCCACTTGCAAGAAATAGCAATCACTAAAAATATTACTTCTTTTCATATTGATGCACCGGAGAGGATTTCAGTGGAGAATAATTCAATATTACATAAACCTCTTGGATCGGAGTTGGTTTTAAATAATAACTTTTTACCCAGTGGAAATATTAATGTTGGAATTACTTCAGGAGCTTCTACTCCAGATAAAGTGGTGGCTGATGTTATTGAGAAATTGATAGCAATAACTTCAAAAAATAGATAATTACTAACATTGCTTAGTTTTTTAATTTTTTTCGTACATTTTTCCTAAAAATATAAATTATTATTTAGAATGAAATAAAAAATACAGTATGGAAGACGCATCTCAATCTAATCAAAATGTGACAACAAAAATGAATAGATCCAAAGCACCCCAAAAAGTAGAGGTAGTTGTAGCCAATTCAAGTTCAGCAGCTGATGTCAATATTCTAGGTGAATTAGCAATTTTTATTTTACGAATTGGTTTTTGTGTTTTAATGATTCATCATGGCTTAGAAAAGCTTGAGGATCCTCAGGGTTTTGCGGAATTTGTGGTTGGTAAATATTTCCCCTTTTTGCCAGGCGATCCTGTGGCTTGGACTTATGGCGCAGCTATCACTCAATTAGTTTGCCCATTAGGATTGGCTTTGGGAATTTTGCCGAGACTATGCTCATTGGGACTTTTATCAACCATGGCATTTGCCGTTTATTTTCACCTATTGGATACAGGATTAGAAGGTTTCCCACTCGCAGTTGTTGAAGGGCATAATTATGCCTTCGAGTTGTCATTTATATATGCAGCTATTTCTCTTTATTTCTTATGTGCAGGTCCTGGGAAACTTGCCTTATTTAGAAAAACTAACAAAATAACTTATTATCCAAAATCAAACTAATTTAATGTAGAAAATGCCTTTTTTGGGTGAATATCATAGAGATTCCTTTTTTATTACTCATATTAATACTTTCTTCGTCTCTTAAACTGCCTCCTGGCTGAATAATTGAACTGATACCATACTCATTTGCAAGTTCTACTGTATCTGAAAATGGAAAAAATCCATCGCTAGCTAACACAGCTCCAGAACATTCTTCTTTAGCTGCATTCAATGCAATTCGCGCAGCTCCTACCCTATTCATTTGCCCTGCTCCAATTCCGATAGTTTTTTGATTTTTTGCAATTACAATGGCATTTGATTTGACATGTTTACAAATTTTCCATGCAAAATCTAAATCTAAAGCTTGCTGATCAGTTGGATTATTTTTGGTAACTGAAGTCCAGTTTTCTTTATTCTCTTTATTATCATCAGTATCTTGAATTAATAATCCTCCCATTATTGATTTAGATGAAGTTTGGTTGGTGTGGAGTAGCATATTTTTTGATAACTTTAAAACTCTTAAATTTTTTTTGATTTTTAAGATTTCTAATGCTTCTTTATCGAAAGATGGGGCAACTACACACTCTAAGAAAATATTTGTGAGATTTAACGCTGTTTCTTTATCTACATTTGAATTAAAAGCAACAATACCTCCAAAAGCACTAACTGAGTCACATTCCAACGCATTCTTGAATGCATTTGATGCAGAATTGCTTATAGAGGCTCCACAAGGATTATTGTGTTTTAAAATTACAGATGCATAGGAATTCTGATTAAAATCATCTTTTTCTGAATAGCCAAATTCTAAAACGGTTGCAAGTGCAGATTCAAGATCTAATAAGTTGTTATAACTTAATTCTTTGCCCTGTAATTGTTCAGCTGAATTCCAACCGATTTCACTCAATCCATACCAAAAGGCCTTTTGATGTGGATTCTCTCCATATCGTAAGGTCTTTATTAGTGGATAAGATGAAATATGCTTAGAGGGGAGCAAATCTTTTTCCTTACTTATCCAATTAGTTATTGCAGTATCGTAGTCAGCAGTATGTTGAAACGCCTCAAAAGCTAATTTTGCTTTGTATTCTTCATTTAGGTTTCCTTTTTGATTCTTTTCAATAAAATCTTTATATTGACTAGGATCTACTAAAATAAAAACATCTTTATGATTCTTAGCTGCCGATCTAATCATGGATGGGCCTCCTATATCAATATTTTCAATTGCTTCGTCCCATGAACATTTTGCTTCAGTTTTCTTCTTAAATGGATATAAATTAACTACTACTAAATCAATAAGTTCAAGTTTGTTTATTTGTACATCTCTTTTATGTTTTTCATCTGACCTTTTAGCTAAAATTCCCCCGTGAATTTTTGGATGTAGGGTTTTTACTCTTCCTTCAAGAATTTCTGGAGAGTTTGTAAAGTCTGAAACTTTAATAACAGGAATGTTTGCATCTAATAGGTATTTTGCAGTTCCGCCACTTGATAGAATTTTATAATTAAATTTCTCCACTAAGTCTTTACAAAAGGAAATGATATTTGTTTTATCAGAAACACTTACTAAAGCTAATGGTGACATTGTAGAAAAACTTGATTACTTAAGAATATAAACATGAAATACCATATCAATCATGAATTTGTTTCGATTACCTCTCAAACTGCAACGCATAGAATAATTTTGATTCATGGTTGGGGCGCTGATGCGGATGATCTAATACCTATTGGAAAGGAGATTAAAGAAAATTCAGAAATTGATTTTGAGGTTATTGCTTTAAGAGCTCCGGGATTACATCCTAGTGGTGCTGGAAGGCAGTGGTATGGTTTATACCCACATGATTGGGAAGAAGCAGAGGAAGAGGTTAATAGACTATTACTGTCACTAAAAAAATTTGATATTATTCAAATCCCTCTCAAAAAAACAATTTTATTAGGTTTTTCTCAGGGCGCAGCAATGGCAATTGAGACAGGTTGTAAATTGGATTTAGGATTAATCGTCTCCTGTAGTGGATATCCTCATCCAAACTGGCTCCCAGACAAAAAATGCCCACCAATGATAATAAGTCATGGTTTAATGGATGACATAGTTCCTATTGAAGCTTCAAGATCTATATATGAAAGAGTTCATAGTAAATCTTCTAACTTTTGCAAACTCATAGAATTTGCGGGTAATCATCAAATAGATTTAAATTTAATTGATATTATTAATGCAAAAATTAAAGATATTTTTTAAACAAAAGCATATTCGTATTCTTCAATCTCTTCCCAATCATCTGCAGATAGTTCTAAACCTTCAAAAATTTTTTCTTCTCCTATTCCTTCAACTACAACTTTTAGTGAGGGAAACAAAAAATGATTTTCTTCTGCATATTGAGCACTAAATAAACCTTTCTCTCCCCAAAAAAATCTATCAGTTGTATGTTCATTTCTTCTAACATTGAAAACTGATGGTGCAGATAATGCATTTTCTGCTATGAATCTTCGTGCAGCTGTTACTGGCTTATGTTTGCCAGTTTCGATATGATAAATGGGTACATGAGCCATAACTCTTTGACCGGCAAGCCTTCTTCTGCTAATTCTCTTTCTTTTTTTTGACATTGATTGGTACTCCAGAATTATAAATGAGATTAGCCTTATTGATTTTTACTAATCTAATATCTGTGATTTGAAATTCACACTAAATTACATAGAGGACCCATCAACCTCTCATTTAGCATAAAATATGATCAGATGTTCATATTTAAGGTCGGTCAAATATAAGACCTCTTTAATTATCTTAATACTTTTTTCAGATTTTCACAAGTTTTTTTTTTCAAATTTTCTTAAAAAAATTTATTCAAAAATTGATTGATTATGAAAATTTCCCAGAAATTTGAAGATCTCATTTTAAAACAGCTAGAGAGTTTCGGATGCTCTATGGGGGTTACTCATTTAGTTATATATCTTGCTATAGCTAAGCATGGGAATAAAGCCACTTTTGAAATTATTGGTCAGTGGCCGCAAGTTGATAGGCTTTTAATATCTATAGATGATGATCCTACACTAAAAGTTTCAGAACCTACTAGGAGATGGTACCCCTTACAAGAAAATGATATTTTACTTGGTGTTCTTAGAGTAGAAACTAATTTTAAAGACGGTAATTGGCCAATAAATCTTGATTCTAGGTTAAAAGCACTCTCTATTTCTTTAGCTCACTGTGTTTCTATTGAAATGGAACGTCAAACTAGTAATGAAGAAATAAATTACCTAAAAAGTCAGGTAAGCATTGTAATTCATCAATTAAGAAATCCATTGGCTGCGATTAGAACTTATGCCAAATTATTAATAAAAAGACTTGGAACAGATAATGACTCTATAGAAATTGTTGAAAGTATGATGGTAGAACAAAATCAAATCAACCAATATGTTGACTCTTTTGAGAAATTAAATGTACCTATCAAACTCCCTTTAGAAATAGGAGAAGAGAGATTATTACTACCTCCTAATTTGGATAATGAAAAAATAATTACTGTTCAGAATTTATTACACCCAATATTAGAAAGAGGTAAAGCTAACGCCAATTTAGATAAAAGGCCTTGGACACAACCTGCTATATGGCCAGATTGGGCATTAAAAGCAATTGAATCAAAATATGGTGTGATTGCTGAAATCGTAGCAAATGTATTAGAAAATGCATTTAAATATGCAAAAAAAGAAGCTGAGATTGGGATTGCATTTACGGCTAAAGGTCTTGTCGTTTTTGATGACGGGAAAAAAATAACAAAGAATGAGAAAGATAAAATTTTTCAAAAAGGTTTTCGAGGAGTAGCTTCTAAGAAAAAGGATGGTACAGGGGTTGGACTCTTTTTAGCTAGGAAATTAGCAAAACAAATTGGGGGAGACTTAACATTATTAGATGGTTATTCAAATCATGATGTTGATGAAATAAACATTGTTAAAAAGAAAAATATTTTTTACTTAGCACTTCCTATAGCAGAATTGCATGAATGAATAACATTGCTGTTTCAACAATAACAACGCTTGCTCCGCAGGCATCTCCATTAAAACCGCCAATTTTTTTACCTAGTATATTTGGAATTTTATAACTTATAAAACAGCCGATTAATAGAAGAAATAAATTTTTAATTAATTTTTGCTCTGAGTTTAATAAAATACATTGATATGTGATGAAAATTATCAGAAAAACTATAGAGATCAAGGATTCTTTGGTAAATCCATTCCAACACTTTTTGTGACTTATAGATTTTTTCTTGTAACTAAGATAGTTAAATTGATCTATGAAAAATAAGTTGGAAAATCGTCCCCAAAATAAGCATATTGGCAAAACAAATATTATTTGGTTGTGAATTTTTAAAAGACAAGCTATTTGAATTAAGGTTATGAAGACTATAGACTGAACACCAAAAGAACCAACTTTACTATCTTTCATGGCTTTTAATCGTTTCTTTTTGCCAGCAAAAATACCATCAAACGTATCCATTAATCCATCTATATGTAGACCCCCAGTAATTACATATCCAGAAGCTAAACAAAGGAGGACAGAAGCATAAATGGACCACGAATATGTTCTTAAGCAAATAAAAATATAACTTTGTATTAGTCCAATAAGGAATCCAAGAATTGGTGCAAATTGTGCAATATTCTTGAATCGGGGAGCAATGAAAGGTATCTTTGGAAATGTCGTGTAGAAAATCCAAGCTCCTGCAAGGTTTCTAATTAAATGTTGTTTGATGGGACCAAAATGGAGTTATTTATTGAATAATAAGTTAGATTAATAAAAAATAATCAAAATATTTTATAATTTCTCGTGTTTAAATTTGAAGTTACCTCAAATTGCTCTAATACAGAAGCTAGAACAGGTATATTTCACACACCTAATGGCCGAGTTAATACTCCTAGGTTTATGCCTGTAGGTACTTTAGGGACAGTTAAAGGTCTATCATCTCAACAGTTAAATTCAACAGGATCTGAAATGATTCTGTCTAATACATTCCATCTTCATCTTCAACCTGGCGAGAAACTCGTTAAAGAAGCAGGTGGAATCCATGAATTCATGAATTGGGATAAACCAATTCTTACCGATTCAGGCGGATATCAAGTTTTTAGCTTAGCTAAATTAAATAATATTTCAAATGAAGGAGTGGAATTTAAAAATCCTAGAGATGGTAGTCATGTGTTTTTATCGCCTGAAAAAGTAATGCAGATACAAATGGATCTTGGTTCAGATATTGCAATGGCTTTCGACCACTGCCCACCTCACACTGCAAACGAAAATGATATTGAAGAATCTCTGCAACGTACACATTTATGGTTGCAAAAATGCGTTGAAACTCATCAGAAATCAAATCAAGCATTATTTGGTATTGTTCAAGGTGGTAAATACCCAAAGTTCAGAGAAATGAGTGCTAAATTTACTAGCTCTTTTGATTTGCCTGGAATTGCAGTGGGAGGTGTTAGCGTTGGAGAGTCAGTTGATCAAATCCATAATGTAATCAATTTTGTACCAAAATTCTTGCCAACAGGAAAACCAAGATATTTAATGGGAATTGGTTCTTTAAATGAGATTAGACTAGCCATAGGAAAAGGATTTGATCTGTTTGATTGCGTTTTACCAACAAGATTAGGAAGACATGGCACTGCTTTGTTCAATGATGAAAGATTGAATATGCGCAATGCTCGTTTTAAAAATGATTTCTCTCCAATAGACAAAACTTGTAAATGTGAAACTTGCCAATCTTATTCTCGAGCATATTTGCATCATTTAATTAAAAATGATGAAATATTAGGACTTACCTTGATCAGCTTGCATAATATCTCTCATTTAATACGATTTACCAATGCTATTTCTTCTGCAATTAAAGATAATTGTTTTACAATTGATTTCGCTCCTTGGAAAACTTCCTCCATTGCACACCATACGTGGTAACGTCTTAACATAATTAATTAATTCATTAAAAAAGGTGCTAATTCTACTAAATACATTCGCTGAATTGCCTCAAGCTTATAAGGCTTTTGCTCCAACTGTTGATGTTCTTCCATTAATACCTATATTTTTCTTTCTATTAGTCTTTGTTTGGCAAGCTGCTGTTGGATTTAAATAAAACTATTTTTATATTAAATATTTAGCATTAGAAAGGATTATCTAGTGATATTGCATCACCAGATTTTTCTACTGCATACTCTATAAAATCTGCAATTTTTAAAGCTCTTGAGGCTTGCACCCCGTCAACCTCAGGAGTTTCTTTGCCTTGAACACATTTTAGAAAATGCTCTAATTCTGCATAGAGAGGTTCAATAGAGGTCGTACTTACTTCTTCAACATATCCATCATTTCTATATACTAATTCTCCATGCTCTGCGGTATAGGATTCATGAGATTTCCGATGGATTTGTAAAGAGTGATTTAGAAAGTCAGTCTCTACTAATCCATTTTGGCAATGCGCACTTAAATTTCTGATTTTTTTATGACTCATTTTGCTTGCAGTTAAGCTTGCAATGACATTATTTTTGAAAACTAAAGTAGCATTAACATAGTCTATTAATCCTTCACTATTTCTACCTCCAACAGCCGCTAATTTTTGTATTTTTGAGTTGACGAGTTCTAAAACAAGGTCAATATCATGAATCATTAAATCCATGACTACTGATACATCATTTGCTCTATCTGCATGAGGACTATGTCTTCTTGCTTCTATAACAACAATTTTTTCATTATTAACTATTTTATTTAATTCTCTAAAAGCAGGATTAAATCTTTCAATATGGCCAACTTGTAAAAGACAATTGTTTTGTTTAGCTGCATTTATTAAAGATTTTGCTTCTAACTCATTCGCTGCAATTGGTTTTTCAATAAGAACATTGATTCCTTCCTGGAGGCAATCTAAACCTACCTTTTTATGAAGAAGGGTTGGAACTGCAATACATATAGCATCAACTTTTGGAATTAGATCCATATAATTCTGGAACCATTCGCATTGAAATTGTTCCATCGCTAGTTTACCTCTGTCTTTATTTGGATCGGCAACTCCAACAAGATCTGCATCTTTAAGTAAACTAAGTACGCGGGCATGATGCCATCCCATATTGCCTATACCTATGACTCCAACCTTTACAGGGGATGAGGTTGGTTTCATATCTTAAAATTCATACATAATAAGTTATTATCCTCTATCAGATGCCTAATTTAGTTGTTTGGTAGGATTATTTTTACACGATCAATTTTTGGACCTGACATAGAAATAATTTCAAATTTAATATTATTAAAATCTAAAACATCTCCGATTTTAGGAACCATTTGAAATTTTTCCAGCATGAACCCTGCAAGTGTATGATAATCATCTCCTTCCGGAATGAAACATCCTAACTTTTTGTTTATTTCTAGAATTTCAGATTTGCCTGCTATTGACCATTTTTTAGAAAAATTATCTAGCATTTTCATATCTGAATAAATTCTGCTATTTAGCATTTCTTCTCCAACAATTTCTCCATTGAGATCAGCTGCAGTTATAAGCCCCTCAGTCCCTCCATGCTCATCCACAACTAGTAAAAATGGATTGTAGTCCCTAACTATTGGGAATATTTCTGCTAAGGAGCATGTTTCTATTACTTTAGTAACAGGCAAAATGAAAGTTTCTAATAATGTATTAGCTGCCATTTCACCCTTAGATATAGCTTTAGCTAAATATCGTAAATCCAATACTCCCAAAACATCATCAAGCGACTCACCAATTACAAAGAAACGCGCATGTCGAGTTTTGTGTACTTGTTTCATAAGTTCCGAAAAGGTAATATTTTTTGGCAAAGTTACCATCTCAGATCTAGGTATCATTACTTCTTTGACCTGAGTATCTTTTAAAGCAAAAACTCCTTCAAGAATATTTTTTTCATCTGGTTTTAAACCAGTAACGTTATCTGTTTCTATTAGAGTTTCTAATTCTCCTGCAGATAAAACTGAATTTAAAGAATCCCATTTGTTGTTTAGATTAAAAAAACCTAAACTAGCGCTTGTGAAAAATTCTATTATTGTTGTGATTGGCTTCATTCCTTTTCGCACTGCATCGAAAATTGTAGTTAACCTCAATGCAGAAGATTCTGGATTATTAATTACTAATGCCTTAGGAATTAGTCCAGAAACAAGAGTCACAATAAGTACTATAAATAAAAAGAATAGAAGATCATAAAATTTATTTGGCAAAATATTTTCGCGCCAATAATCATTTGCGATACTATTACATACCCAACCAATAGCTATAAGTGATATTGTTACTCCAAATTGAGAAGCTATTAAGGAAGATCTGAATCTTTTCTGAATTTTTAAAATTGATGATGCTCCTTTCTTTTTTTCTTCTATAAGCCTTAAGACTTTACTGGGCCTTATTAATAAGAACGAAAGTTCACTTGCAGCAAAAAAGGCTGGGAAAAATAAAAGAAATAATAGTAAAGTTATTTTCATTCAATAACAAATTGTTGATGGGGGTGGCGAGGATCGAACTCGCCTTAGCCAAATTATGAGTTTGGTGCATTCACCAGATTGCTACACCCCCAAGGTGTTTGTGTAATGTTTAATCACATTGAATTTAAATATACAATATAAAAATAATATTTCAAAACATACCTTATTAGTAAGTTTTTGTGAGATTTCTTTTTTTTCTTCTAATCTTTAAATATAAATTTAACTTTCGCTAATGAGCAATTTTTCGGAAAAGTATGATTTAAATAAAGCAAAATTGTTAAAACAGCTACTTGAAAAATCTTATAAGAAAGGAAACTTCACTCTATCTTCAGGAAAAAAAAGCAGTCATTACTTGAACTGTAAACCGGTATCATTAAATGGCGAAGGCCTAAACCTAATAAGTGATTTATTTTTAGAGTTAAAGGATACAAGGTCAAAAGCTGTAGCAGGATTGACATTAGGTGCAGATCCTCTTGTAAGTGGATTAATCGTCAAAGCATCTTCGCAAGGCCTAGACCTTAATGGTTTAATAATTCGGAAAGAAGTTAAAAAATACGGTACCAAAGCTGGAATAGAGGGGCCTACATTAGAAGAAGGAACTTTGGTAACTGTCTTAGAGGATGTTGTTACAACTGCTGGTTCAGTAATAAAAGCTATAAAAAAGTTACGAGAAAATAATTATGTTGTTGAGGAAGTTTTGTCTATAGTTGATAGGCAAGAAGGGGGATGGGAAGCCCTTGATGATGAAAATGTTAAATTAAAGAGTCTTTTTACAATAAAAGACTTTTTATAATTATCTCAAAATGCAAGATATAAAAAAAAAGTTTTGGCTTGAAAGATTTGATTGTTTTTCTGTTACTGGAAAAGATGCCAGGAAATTTTTGAATGGAATAACAACGAGTAATATTCTCAATTCAGAAAATAAAGTTATCAAAACTTGTTGGTTAAATCCAAATGGAGTTCTAAGGTCATTAATTGAAATTAATTTTTTAGAAAGAAAATTAGAAGTAATTATATTGGCGGGTAATACTCAAGAAATAATTGATTACTTTAATCAAATTATTTTTCCAGCGGACGATGTACTTTTAAGTGAACCTTTTTTGATAAATAGAATTCAGGAAATTGATGAATCTAGTTCATGGAGAACTTACCAGCCTATTTTCTTTAAAACAGAAGATAAAGAATTTGAAATATATAAAAATAAACTAAATTTAGTGAATTCCAATGATTTAAAGATTTGGAAGATTAATCAGGCAATACCCTCTTTAGATATGGAAATAAACGGAAAAAATAATCCTCTTGAACTGGGATTAAAAGATCTTATAGATTTTAATAAAGGTTGTTATTTAGGACAAGAAACAATGTCAAAAATAAAAAATGTTTCTTCTTTAAAACAGGAAATAAGAATTTGGAAATCATTTGAATATAATTTGACTTTAGAAGTTGAAGATACAAATTTATACATAAATTCTGCCAAAGATCTTTCTGTAGGTAAAATCACTAGTTTTTTTAAATCAAATTCTCAAATAAAAGGCTTAGCAATGATAAAAAGAAAATACTTAGAAGAAGGAAGTTATTTTTATTCAGAAATTTTTGGAAAAATTATTATAAATAAATCTGTAGGATCAATTTTTCTTTAATTGATTTTTGATTAAATATTCTGCAATTTGCAGAGTTGCCAAACAATCATCTTTGTTATATTGCATAATTTTTTTTAAAAATATTTCGTTTTCTGTAATTTGATATTGAATCCACCAATAAAGGGCTTTAGATCCGCTTACATTTTTCTGCCCCCATTCAAATCCTAGCCAATTAGAAACGGTTTTTAAGCCATAGTTTTTTAGCGGCAATATCCATAACTTCCTTATATAAGTATGTAAGTCTATAAATCTTGAGGTAAGTGAATCAATTTCTTCAAAACAAAAATTTAGGTTTTTAGCAATATTAATTATTGCTTTTTTTTCAGTCTCTCCATAATGTAAAACTGGCCATTCCTTGTGTGAAAAAAGTATTTTAATAATTTGCCTGTAAGATTCTCCTTTATTGTTTTTGAGATTTAAGATTGGCTCATAAATAAGATCTTCTTTTTTTATAAACAAATTATTTATTTTTATAAAACCGTATAAAAAGTCATGCTTATCGTCTGGATTTGACTCAATATCAAATATATAAAATCCCGAACATATTTTTTTTAATAGATCGCCAGTATCATTTTTATTGGAAATGAAGTATGGTTCCCCAGAAATATACGCTTGAGCTTGCTTTACAAATATGGAGGCTTTTTCATACTTTTGCTCATTGAATTTAGATAATTTCTCTCCAAGTTGTTTTGTGCTATATGAAGCTAATGTTTGGGTATTATTTATTCCATTCGTTTTTAGTAATGAGGCAGTTTTGGATCCTATTCCATCTATATCTGTTAGATATCCATTTTCTTTTGCTTCTTTATCACAAAATTTTTGCCATGAACATATAGTACATTTTTTTCTATCTTGAGTTATTTCTGGCATAAATCCCTCCAAGCATTCATTCAAATTTAATAAAACATTCAAAACTTTTTTTCTTAATTTTTTATTTAAATAAATTTCTTCAACATTAACTTTTTTACCAAAACTTGAAATTACTAATCCCTTTTCAATTTTAGATTCTTGAAAAGAGTCCAACAGAATAGAACTAAAAGCTAAGTCGTATAAATGTTCTTTAGTAGTTTTGTGCCCTAATTTATATACAGCAGGTAGATATTTATATGACCCCCATTTACTGATACCTTTAGTCCTTAAAAGTAATTGGGGATGTATCTCTGCGTTAACATTTTGGAAAAATTTTCCTTTTATTTTTAATCCAATTACTCCTTGATAACCCTTTTTACAGGCTTTTAATCCTTTATATATTTCACCATTACATAATTTAGAGAAAATTTGAAATTGGTTAACTTTATCTATGGCTTTATGAGCAGACCAAACTTCATAAGATTTATCACCCTTGAAATCTAGCCACGCTTTTCTCTTGCATCTTATAAAACTTTTTAAATAAAGAGTATTCAAATTATTTTATATGCGGTTTTAAATTTTACTTATATAAATTAATATAGATAATTAAAGGAAATTAAGGAAGTTTTTAATTTGCAAGGCGACACATTAGAAAATATAAAATTTGGAACTGATGGTTGGAGAGGAATAATTGGATTTGATTTTAACCTGTCAAATCTTTCAAGAGTTGTTGTGGCTGCCTGCCAGGAGTTGCATTATCAATACTATAAAGAAGTTAATTCAAAGAAAATTTTAATTGGATATGATCGTAGATTTATGGCAAGTGAATTTGCCAAGCATGTAGTTCCTTTTGTAAGAGGATGTGGTTTTGAACCGATCTTATCTAATAGCTTTGTTACAACTCCCTCCTGTAGTTTCTATGCAAAAGAATTGGGTTGTTTAGGAGCGTTAGTAATTACAGCAAGTCATAATCCATATAATTGGCTGGGTCTAAAAATAAAGAGCTTTAATGGATGTTCTGTTGACGAATCTTTTACAAATGAAATTGAAAAAAGATTAATGCTTGGAAATTCAATTCAAAAAATAGAGGGTGCGAATCAATTGGTAGATATTAAGAATTTTCATTTGGATAGAATTAAATCCCTTTTTGATATTGACTTTATTTCCAATAGATTGAAAAAAATGAAATTAAAAATTTTTGTAGATTCTATGCACGGTTCAGCTGCAAATTGTATGGCTGAAATTTTTGCCTCTAATGATTCAGAGGTTATTTCAGAAATTAGAAAAGATGCTGATCCTTTTTTTGGCGGAAAACCTCCTGAACCCCTTTTAAATTATGTAGATGGTTTAAATCAAAAACTAATCAAAAGTTCAAAAAATGGAGTGAGAACTCTAGGAATTATATTTGATGGAGATGGTGACAGAATTGCTGCAATTGATGAAAAAGGAAGATACTCTAGTACGCAAGATTTACTGCCATACTTTATTCACTATTTGGGCGAAATTAAAAATAATTCTTATCCAGTTTTAAAGACTGTTAGTGGTTCAGATATTATTAAAAATATATCAGAGAGTCAAAATAGAGATGTTTATGAACTTCCAGTTGGCTTTAAATATATTGCTGAAAAAATGATTAAAGAGAAAATATTTATTGGAGGAGAGGAATCTGGGGGGGTTGGTTTTGGTGACTTTATGCCTGAAAGAGATGCTCTATATGCAGCAATGGTTTTATTAAATGGAATTGCTGAAAAATCTCAATATTTATATGAAACCTTAGATGAAATACAAAAAGAATTTGGGCCAAGTTTCTATAAAAGAATTGATATTAAATTTCCAAATCAGTCAGAAAAAAATTCTGTTGAAGAATTTATAATACATAATATTCCTGAGAATATTAATAATCACAAGTTAAAAAGTATCTCAAAGATCGATGGAATAAAGTTGAGAATTAATAAAAATTTTTGGCTTCTTTTTAGGTTTTCAGGAACTGAACCTCTTTTAAGGTTGTATTGTGAAGCACCAAAAGAATCTTATCTAGATGAGGTATTAGAGTGGGGTCAAGAATTTATAAATTTGGCAGGAAAATAAGGATGGAAAATTTATATTTAGCGAGTAAGAATAAAGGTAAAATTGTAGAATATAAGAAATTGCTGTCTGGAGTTAATTGTAAATTATTACTTCAGCCAGAATCATTAGAAGTTGAAGAGGATGGACTGACATTTAGAGATAATGCAATTAAAAAAGCGAGTGAAGTTTCGAGAAAAACAAATAATTTCTCAATAGCAGATGATTCTGGAATTTGTATTGAAGCATTAGATGGGAGACCAGGCATTTACTCATCAAGATATGCAGAAAATGATCAGAAGAGAATTGAACGAGTTTTAAAAGAACTTGATGGAGTTCAAAATAGAAGTGCTTTCTTTATTGCTAATATTTGTGTTTGTTCCCCAAATGGTGAAGTGATTATAGAATCTGAAGCTAAATGTTATGGCAATATTATTTTAAACCCGAGAGGAAAAGGTGGTTTTGGCTATGACCCAATTTTTGAGGATAGTTCTACTAGATTAACTTTCGCAGAAATGAATAATGATATTAAAGACTCTTGTAGTCATAGAGGTAAAGCATTAAAAAAAATTATTCCAGATTTAATTGAAATTTTTTCTTAAATTCAATTAACCCAAGATCCATGAAGGCCATGGGGAATTGAAATAGGTAGTTCATAAACAGCTAATTCTTTTAAGTCTTTTGCGTCTAATATCACTAAATCGCTTCCTCTTCGTTCTCCGTTCCATAGAAGTATAAATAAAAATCCTTCATCTTCTTTCGAAGAGTTTTCTGATGGAACCATAATTGGTTCACTAACAAATCCACTTGGACCTGCTGACCAATAAATTTCTTCCTTTGAAATTAAATCTATTTTTTTTATTGCTTGAAGTGGAGCGTTCCCTAGCTTTTGAGATGTGCTCGCCATCCAACTAAAAGTTGATGTTAATCCTAAATTTTTAGGATTAACAACTGCAAATTCACAACATTGTTCACTTATAGTTTCAAGTTCACTAGTTTTTGTCTTTATATTGATAGTTGATCTTTTTAGTTTTCCTTCTGGATATTTATCAAAGTCAATATCCCTAAAATTCTCGTCTGGACCAACTGATGGAAAATCATCATAAAAAATACTATCTAATAAGATGTTGGATTCTTTTTCAAATGCATTTACATGATGAAAAACGAATCCTTCTGGAGCATCTATTGTTAAGGGTGGCTGACCTCTAAATAATCCACTTTCTCTAGGTATGATAAAAAACTTTGCCTTTTTATTTGGATTCGACTTTAAACATTGTGCTGCCCCTCTGTGGCCCATTACAAATGGAAGAGGGTTGAAATCGATAGCATTCTGTAAGAATATTGCCCAATTAGTTGTAATTGCGAAATCATGAAGGAATGCAAAGCCATTAAATGTATCTTTTCTGTCGAAAATGAGCTCTCCAGGATTTTCACCAGCATTATTAAATTCCATTAATCTAATGGTACTTTTTGGCCCGGTTTGCACTCCAAAAGTGACTAAAAGTTCTGAAGATGCATTTGAGTTTAGGTCTGTTTTGGGATGAGCACTGAATGCTTCGTTAGGCTTGAGTACACCTTTTAATGTTGTTAAACCAATAGTGTCAAGACTTTCAGGATCCATTGCATGTGGCCCAGCTGCTTCCCATAATGCGAGAATTTCGTCTCCTAATTTAACGACATGAGTATTGGCGATATTCTTAAATTTTAGATCTAATGCATTATTTAAAATTCCTCCATTTTTTTGGGTCCCAAAAACACCTCGATACATAAATTTATTTATTTTTTCTTCTTCCAAATAACCTTTAGTTTTAACAAATCTATTTGTTAAGAATGGCTGACCATTTTCGAATTTTATGGATGTGATCATACCATCACCATCAAATGGATGATGAACCCATTGTCCACCTCTCTCTAATATTCCTGGTCCATTTCTTAATAATGTTCCATTTAAATTTTTAATATTCTTACCTTTGCTAATTGTTAGAGGCTCCTTAGTGAGCTCTTTTTCTACATTTTGATATGCACTGGACCAGTCTTCTTTATTAAAACTTTTAATTTTATCAATTTTTTTATCTTGTAAATTAGTCACAACAAAATAATTACTTTATATATCTTCGCCAAAAATCAACTGAATTGTGGCTGATTCGAAAAAATTACTATTTTATTGATTTTCTAGCATTCCTTTACTGCTTGGAATTGAATCGGATCTTCTCGGATCTATTTCAGTAGCCATTCTCATTGCTCGTGAAAAAGCTTTAAAGCAAGCCTCAACTATATGATGTGAATTACTACCTTGTATTTGGTTAATATGCAGAGTAATGCCACTGTTATTTACAAAGGCAATAAAAAACTCTTTTACTAGTTCAGTATCATAATTTCCTATTCTTGGAGCTTTTAATTGAAGATCATAAGATAGATGTGGTCTGCCAGAACAGTCTAAAGTGACTTGAACTAATGCTTCATCTAATGGAGCAAAGAAATGTCCAAATCTGCTTATTCCTTTTCTTTCTCCCAAGGCTTTTGAAAATGCTTTGCCTAATGCGATTCCTACATCTTCATTTGTATGATGATCATCAATATGGGTATCTCCAACTGCTTTTATTTTTAAATCGAACAAACCATGACTGGATATTTGATCAAGCATATGATCTAAGAATGGTATCCCGGTATCAATCTCAGAAATCCCATTTCCATCTAAGTTGATAAATACAGAAATATCTGTTTCATTCGTTTTTCTTTTTATTTCAGATTGCCTTAGAGATGACATTTGTATGCAAAAAACTTAGTTTACATTCCATTAATGCAGTAACCCGCATCAACATAAATTGTTTGGCCTGAAATGCCGCTAGAGAGATCACTTAATAAAAAAGCAGCAGTATTTCCTACTTCTGTTTGAGTGACTGTTCTGCGTAACGGAGCCTTTTCTTCAACATTGTGAATCATATCTAAAATGCCACCTATAGCAGAACTTGCAAGTGTTCTTATAGGTCCAGCACTTATTGCATTAACTCTGACTTGTTTTTCGGGACCAAGTTCTGCAGAAAGATATCTTACTGAAGCTTCTAAAGCTGCTTTAGCAACTCCCATCACGTTGTAGTTAGGAATCGCCCTCTCTGATCCTAAATAAGTTAATGAGACAACGCCAGCACCATCACTAAAAAGTGGTTTTGCTGCTTTACATAAAGGTGCTAATGAATAAGCACTTATATTAAGAGCCCTGTCAAAACCCTCTGAAGTGGTAGCACTATAATCTCCAATCAATTCGTCGCGTCCTGCAAATGCTAAGCAGTGAACTAATCCGTCAATTTGCCCCCAATTGTTTTTTATATTTTTAAAGATTTCTTCTATTTGAGCTGGATTCTGAACATCAAGAGGCAAAAATAACGATGGGTTTAACGGTTTAGTTAGTTCTCTCACTTTAGATTCGAATCTTCCCTTATCATCAGGCAAATATGTGATTCCAAGTTCTGCGCCAGCTTTTGAAAGTTGTTGAGCGATACCCCATGCTATTGAACGATTGTTGGCAATTCCCGTAACAAGAATTTTTTTGCCAGTTAGATTTAGAAGCATTTTGTTTATTATTTCTATTATTCTCCTATATAAAAGTACCTATCTTTACGGATTACTGCAAAATATACAATAATTTTCAAATATCAAACAATATTTAACTTAAAAATGGTCAGAACAAATTCTATGGTCTTGGAATTAGGTTTTCAATTACCTAATTTCGAAATGTTAAATGCTAATTCTTCAAATAATCAATATTTTAATTCTCATAATCTAGATAATAGGCATTTACTTTTAATGTTTATTTGTGCCCATTGCCCATTTGTTCAATATATTGAGAATCAAATTCTCACCTTAAGTAAAGAAATTGAGAATACAGTTCAAACGGTTGCAATTTCCAGTAATGATATTGTCACTCATCCTTCAGATTCTCCTAAAAATTTGAAATTACAAGCTCAATCACAGGGATGGAGTTTCCCTTATCTATATGATGAAGATCAAAACTTTGCTAAGGAGTTACAAGCGGCTTGCACCCCAGATTTTTATCTTTTTTCAAATGAAGGAGGTGGTAATTTTTTATTGTATTATCATGGCCAATTAGACGATAGTAGACCAGGTAATAATATCCCTCTTTCTGGAGAAGATTTGCGCTCTGCTGTAAGAGATTTGAATCAAGATAATTCTTATCCTTCAAAACAGATCCCGTCTTTAGGGTGCAATATTAAATGGACTCCTGGTAAAGAACCGAGTTGGTTTAAATGAATTAAAATGGTTTTTACCCATATAAAGTATGGTTTAGGGTTAAAATATTCACATGCAGATACCTCCATTTACTTTAAATAGACAGTACCAAGAAATTGGTTCTGAAATTGAGAGTGAGGTTATTAAAGTTTTAAAAGGTGGCCAATATATTGGAGGACAAGAGATTGCCAAATTTGAGGAAAAATTTTCTAATCTAATTGGAGTTGATAATACTATTGGATGTAATAGTGGAACTGATGCTTTAGTGTTGGCTTTGCGCGCATTAGATATTGGTGAGGGTGACGAAGTTATTACCTCATCTTTTAGCTTTTTTGCAACTGCAGAGGCTATAACGGCAGTTGGAGCTAATCCGATTTTGGTAGATATAGATCCAGAAACTTATCTCATTAATATTGAACTAATAGAACAAGAAATAAATTCTAATACCAAGGCAATTATGCCAGTTCATCTTTTTGGAAATGCAGTGAATATGACTTTAATAAAATCATTGGCTGACAAATATGACTTAAAAGTAATCGAAGATTGTGCTCAAGCAACATGCACAATGTGGGGAAATTCCAAAGTTGGCAGCATAGGTGATATAGGTTGTTTTAGCTTTTTCCCTACCAAGAATTTAGGAGCTGCTGGAGATGCTGGAGCAGTAACAACATCAGATCAGAAGATTGCCCAAAAAATTAGAGAACTAGCTGTTCATGGTAGCCCAATAAGATATCACCATACTCAAATTGGATATAACAGCAGACTTGATACTGTTCAAGCTGCCATATTAAATATCAAAATTAAATATATTTCAAAGTGGATTAATAATCGCCAAAAAATTGCTAATAATTACTTTGATTTATTAGAAACAAATCCATTTATTAGTTTTCCTAAAATTAGCTCGGATTCAATTTCCCATTCTTGGAATCAATTTGTCATCAAATTAAGAAACGATAAATATTTTTTAAATGAAGATATTTCAAAGTTATTTGATACTGATTGCAAAAAATACTGTTCCTTGAGGAATTTGGTAAAGCAACAACTTTTTGAAAAAGGTATAAACTCAATTATTTATTATCCAATTCCAATTCATGCACAAATAGCTTATAAAAATAAAAATTTTTCTAGAACAAAACTCATAAATACAGAGAGAATTTGTACAGAAGTTCTTAGTCTTCCAATGTTCCCTGAAATTTCTTATGAAGAACAAGTTTATGTAGCGGATAATTTCAATAAAGTTTTAAAGAATTGCATAGAGGAAATTCAAATTTCTGCATAAAGAGATTTAAATAATCTTTGTTGTGTATTGTGATTGACAATAGGTCTAGAATAATTATTTTTTTCTAAATTAGATATCTCCCCATTTAATAGATCTGAATTTGACACTTTAGATAATTCAGGAATCCACGCTTTTATATATTCACATATAGGATCAAATTTTCTTGCTTGAGTATATGGATTAAAAATTCTCAGTGGTTTTGGATCCATACCGCTACTTGCACTCCACTGCCATCCCCCGTTATTTGCGGCTAAGTCTCCATCAACTAACACTTCCATAAATTTTTTTTCGCCCATTTGCCAACTGCATATCAGATCTTTTACCAGAAATGAAGCTACTATCATCCGACATCTATTATGCATCCATCCAGTACTATTTAGTTGACGCATTGCAGCATCAACAATAGGAACACCAGTTTCGCCGTTGCTCCAATACTGAAACCATTCGTTATTATTTTGCCATGGAAATTGCTCCCATTTTTTTCTATATGGACCCCTCTCTAGTTCTGGGAAATGAAATAAGCAATGTTGATAAAATTCTCTCCAAACAAGTTCTTTTTGCCAAGTTTCAATTGATAAGTAATTATCTTGATTTTCAAAACCTGAATTTAAATTTAAAGTGGCGTTCCAAACTTTTCTAATGCTGATGGTTCCGAATCTAAGAGATGCACTTAAAAAAGATGTGCCATTATAGGAAGGGAAATCTCTTGCAAAATTATAAGAATAGATTTTTTTTTCGTTAATAAAGTTTTCTAATAATATTTCTGCAGCCTTCTCACCAGGTCTACAGGGACAAATCTTGGATCCAGAAAATTTGATATTTTTAATAAATTTCTTTAGAACTGAATCAGAGGCATTTATTGTATTATTTTCTTTTAGTTTATTATCTATGTCTTTAAACTGGAAAATAACTTTATCTTCATCATATGAACCTAATAAATTCATTTTTGATTTAAGGTTTTTATAAAAAGGTCCATAAACGGAATAAGGTGTATTATTTCCCGAAAATATTTTTGAAGGTTCTATTAGTAAGTGATCCCAAGATTCAATAACTTGAATGTTTTTTTTCTTTAATTTTTTTTTAATTTGTAAATCTCTATTAATCTCATGAGGTTCAATTGATTTATTCCAAAAAACAAATTTAGCATCTATTGTCTTTGCTAATTCAGGGATTATTAATACTGGATCACCTTCTCCTATCACTAGCCTGCTACCCATCTTTTTCCAATTATTTTCTAACTCTTGAAGTGAATTACCTAGAAACCAAGCTCTTGAGTTAGCATTAAAATCGTATGAATAATTTTTATCTAAGATATAAGTTGAAGTAATAGCATTTGATAACGAAAATGCTTTTATTAAAGCTTGATTATCAAATATTCTTAAATCCTTTCTATGCCAGAAAAGTATTCTAGCGATATTCATAATTCATCTAAAAATTGCTTAGCTCTGAACCAAGCAGTCACAGTTTTTCCGTCAAGAATTTCATCCCCACTAGAAATAAGATTATCTAGTTCCTTGGGATCTAAAATTAATACTTCTATATCTTCATCTAAGTCTCCTTTAACCTCGGAATTTAGTTTGCTCAAATCGCGCGCTAAAAACAAATAAATTTCTTCATCTGCATAACCAGGAGCAGGGACAAGAGTTCCCAAATCATCCCATTTGTTTGCACTAAATCCGGTCTCTTCTTGTATCTCTCTTCTTATTGAATTAATAGGTGTTTCGCCTATTTCTAATGTACCTGCCGGAAATTCTAATAAATACCTTGAAACAGCAAATCTATATTGCCGAAGAATTATAACTTTATTATCTTTTGTAATAGGTACCGCTAAGGCAGCGCCAGGATGCTTAATGTATCCATATTCACTTTCATGCCCATTTGGAAGCTCAATTCTATTGATTTCAAAACTAAATTTTTTTGACTTTAATTCAGATATTTTTTCTTTAAAAATTGATCTTTTTATAAGATTTTTATTGCACATACTGTTTCAAATAAAAATAGCCTAACAGTTATTTTTTGGTTTTGTCTATTAAGTAATAGACCATCTTGGTTCATCAAATTTTTTAATTTGTTGGCTTCTGCTTAAGATCTCGGATAGTGGTGAAATAACAAAATTACGATTCATAAATCTGGGGTGAGGTAATTTTAATTCCTCGTCGAATGTATTAAGATCTTCCCACCATAGGATATCTAAATCAAGACATCTTGATAACCATTTTTTGCCCTTTGGAGTTTCTTTTCTTCCAAAAAATCTTTCTAAATTTTTTAAATCTTTTAAAAGTAACTTTGCGTTTGTTTTTGATGGCTTTGGAAAATAATTACTCTTTACTAGGACTAACGTATTAAGATAATTGGGCTGTTCATTTTCTACTCCATGGGGCAATGTCTCATATATTGAAGACCATAAGAAGTGTAGATTAGATGTTCTGTTTGCTTCTGTTTTGTTTTGAGATTGATTTATCCAATACTTTATTATTTTCTCTACTTTTGGCTTGCATATTATCAATGACTCTATAGGAGTCCCGAATTTACTATCAATATTTGCCCCAAGGGATATACATAGTCCATTTTTGATATTAAGATTTGATAATTCCACTACAAAAAACAAAGTTATTGGATAAATTCTATATCAGGCATTTTTAAAGTGATTTTGAACCAAGAGTTAAAAGGAAAAGAAGAAATAAAAGATTCAATGAAATCAAAGGACTCTTTTAGAGCTTTCCCTTTAGCTGCAATTACAGGTCATAGCTTATTGAAATTATCTTTACTTCTATCCGCAGTTGATCCAAGTTTAGGAGGAGTAATTATTGCTGGTGGTAGAGGTACTGGTAAGTCTGTGTTGGCGAGAGGATTACATAATTTGATTCCCCCTATAGAAGTATTAGATAATGAAGCAATACTTGAAAAGGTTACTCATGGTAATAATTCATTAAGACCTATAAGTAGAAACTTAGATCCAAATAAACCAGAGGAGTGGGATTTAAACACTAATAAATTGTTGGAGGAGACAATTGGAAGTAATTACCTTAATCAAATTGAAGATATCCCCAGAAAGGTTAGGGAAGCACCATTTATTCAAGTTCCTATTGGAATAACTGAAGATAGAATTGTTGGCTCTATCGATGTTGCAGCGTCATTAAATACGGGCGAGCAAGTTTTTCAGCCAGGACTCTTAGCTGAGGCCCATAGAGGTGTTTTATATGTAGATGATATTAATTTATTGGATGATGGGATTGTTAATTTAATTCTTGAAGCTACTGGAAGAGAGCAAAACAATATCGAACGAGATGGTTTAAGTTTATCCCATCCATGCAGATCTCTTTTGATTGCAACTTATAACCCTGAAGAAGGGGTTCTTAGAGATCATGTTTTAGATCGATTTGCAATTGTCCTTTCAGCAGATCAATCTATTGATAATGCTCAAAGAGTTGAGATCACTAAATCTGTCTTATCTCATGCTGAAAATAATATGAAGTTTTCAGAAAAGTGGTCCGAAGAGTCCGAGAATTTATCTACTCAATTGATCTTGGCCAGGCAATGGTTAAAGGATGTAAAGATTACTAAAGAACAAATAACTTATCTAGTAAATGAAGCACTAAGAGGGGGCGTAGAAGGCCATAGATCCGAATTGTTTGCAGTAAAAGTAGCTAAAGCGAATGCAGCACTTCGGGGTGATGAAAATGTTAATTCTGAAGACTTAAAGGTTGCTGTAAGATTAGTGATTCTTCCAAGAGCAATGCAAATGCCTCCTGACGATGAAGATGATATTCAACCTCCACCACCAGAGGAGCAGAGCCCACCACCTCCACCTCAATCAAATAATGATGACTCAGAACCAGAGTCTAATGAAAATGAGGACAATCAAGAACAAGAGCAGGAAGAAGATAATTCTGATGGAGAAGAAGAATCTAATCCTGATATACCAGAAGAGTTTATCTTAGATCCTGAAGCATGTATAATTGATCCTGATTTATTGCTTTTTTCTTCAGCAAAAGCAAAAGCAGGAAATAGTGGAAGTAGATCAGTCATATTTAGCGATAGTCGAGGAAGATATGTTAAGCCTATAATTCCTAGAGGAAAAGTGAAAAGAATTGCTGTAGATGCAACTCTCCGAGCTGCGGCCCCTTATCAAAAATCTAGAAGATTAAGAAATCCCAATAAATCAATTGTGATCGAGGAAAATGATTTTCGAGCAAAACTGCTGCAAAAGAAAGCTGGAGCATTAGTAATTTTCCTTGTTGATGCAAGTGGTTCTATGGCACTTAATAGAATGCAAAGTGCCAAGGGTGCTGTAATTAGACTTTTGACTGAGGCCTATGAAAATAGAGATGAGGTAGCTCTTATACCTTTCAGAGGTAATCAAGCAGAAGTTCTTTTACCTCCAACAAGGTCTATAACTGCAGCAAAAAGAAGATTAGAAACTATGCCATGTGGAGGAGGTTCTCCATTGGCTCATGGATTAACACAATCAGCAAAAGTAGCAAAAAATGCCCTCTCCACAGGAGATATTGGCCAAGTAATTGTTGTTGGGATCACTGATGGACGAGGTAATGTACCCTTGGGATTGTCTTTAGGACAGGCTGAGGCTGATGATAAAGAGATTGAAAATGTTGATTTAAAGCAAGAAGTCCTTGATATCGCTGCTAAATATCCTATGCTTGGAATCAAGCTATTAATAATTGATACAGAAAGAAAATTCATAGCAAGTGGCTTTGGTAAAGAATTAGCAGAGGCGGCTAAGGGTAAATATGTTCAACTACCTAAGGCTACTGATAAGACAATCGCAGCAATGGCCTTAAATGCTATAAATGAACTCTAAGATTTTTATGGGTAAACTTCGTTAAGGAATTTTGCAAGTCCAATTGTTAAATCCCTGATAGATTTAGTTAATTTTTTATCTTTCATTAATTTCTCAAAATCATCGCTCATATTATCTACTTTGGTTGAGATCGATCTAGCGGCATTAAGTGTTAATTTAACATCATTTAGTGTTTCTTCATCATCTATGGTAGACAAAATGCTGTTTAGATGGTTAGCAACTTTCTGAATATCATTTATAAGAGGTTTTACATTTACTGTTGCCTCTTTTGACATGTAAATTAATTCATCAAGGTTTTGTTGTGTCCTATCAAATTGTTCCATTGATTTAACTATATTATCAAGTAAATTGGCTTGATTTGATTCTTTAAGAAGTTGATTAATTCTATTCGTTATATTTGAAAGACTTGAAAGTTGTTTGCCAGGGATTGTATCTCCTTGACAAATAATTAATTTACTGTCGCACTTTTCAGATGTCGCTTTTGCAATATTCTGTGGAAGTGTTTTTTGATTAGCTTCTAAAGCGACCTGTACATCCCCTCCTAAGAAAGAATTCGTTACTACTTTCGCAAATGATGGTTTAGCAAGAATAACATTCGGATTATTCAATACTATTTTTGCTTTTATTGATTCATTAGTAAATAAAATATCTTCTACTGAGCCTACTAAAATCCCTCTATATGTTACTGGAGATTTTTTAGATAGACCACTTGCATTATTAAATTCAGCAAAGAGGTGCCAAGTTTTTGAAGATAGTTTTACACCTCTTATCCAGGAATAAAAAAATGTGAATACTAATATTCCTCCTAATAAGGAAAACCCCACTATTGAATCTCGTAAAGTTCTACGCATAATTTTTAAATGTCTTTGGGTTGCATAGGGCCATTAAGTTTACCATTCCTGAATTGAAATACATAGGGATCAGTACTTTTTCTAAATTCATCGACAGAGCCTGACCATCTTAATTTTCCTCCATAAAGCATTACAACTTTATCAGAAGTTCTTTCTATAGTACTAAGAACATGGCTAACTACAATAGATGAGCCATTAGCTTTCTTATTAGTTTTATTAATTAAATCCTCAATTCTTGAGGAAGCAATAGGATCAAGCCCTGCAGTTGGCTCATCAAAAAGTAATAGTGGCTTATTATTTGTGTCTGGATTCTTATCTGTGATTAAAGCCCTGGCAAAACTGACTCTTTTTTGCATACCCCCACTTAATTCATTTGGGAGTTTATTACCAATATTAAACAATCCTACTTCTTCTAAACATTCATTCACGAGTTCATGAATTAACTTTTTAGAAAGTTTTTTGTTTCTTTCAAGAAGAAAACCTACATTCTCTTCAATAGTTAAAGAGCCTAGTAATGCAGGATTCTGAAAAACTAGTCTTACATCAGGTGGATTATCTTGATCCAATCTTAAATATTTTTGTGTTTCTCCAAATATTTTTAATTCTCCTTCAGTCGGTAAAATCAGTCCTGCTACAATTTTCAATATAGTTGATTTTCCAGAACCTGAAGGACCTACAATAGCTAATTTTTCACTCTCATTTAGTTTTAAATTTAATTTATTAAGCACAATAAGCTGGTCCCAACTTATTGAGAGGTTTTTAATTTCCAATGCTTGCTTTGTTTGTTTCAAAACCTATATAAAGAAAGTATTCCTTTAATTACATATTGCCTATTTTTAGAAATAAATAAAGGATCTATGTATTTGATTTATAATGAATTTATATATATTTAATTTTTGAAAAATAACTTTAGAGGACTATTGATGAAAAATAGGAAAAATAGGAAAAATAGGATACACCGAACATATAACCATCTTAAGAAATCTAACTTTGTATTAATAAATAAGATTTTAAGGATTCTAAGTTGGCTTTTGCCTGGATTGGTAATTAAAAGATGGATGATTACATCTGGGATTGGATTTATGACTTCATTGTTAGGCCTAGCAATTTGGACTAATTTAAGGCCACTTTATTGGCTAATAAATGTCTTTTTCTGGTTAATGACAAGTTTAACTAGTATATTACCTGTTTCGATATTAGGTCCATTAATTTTGTTTATTGGGCTTTTATTAATGGGGCTTGGACAAAATAGAAGTATAAATTCTATTCAAAAAGCACTTGTGCCAGAAAAAAGTACATTTTTAGTAGATGCATTGCGAGTTAAAAGTAAATTAAATAGAGGCCCTAATATTGTTGCCATTGGAGGTGGTACTGGCTTGTCAACTTTATTAAAGGGTTTAAAAAATTACAGTAGTAATATTACTGCAATTGTGACAGTGTCTGATGATGGTGGGAGTAGTGGAATTCTTAGAAGGCAATTAGGCGTTCAACCACCAGGAGATATTAGAAATTGTTTAGCGGCCTTGTCAAATGAAGAACCCATTTTAACGAGATTATTTCAATATAGATTTTCTGGAGGTAGCGGATTAGAGGGGCATAGTTTTGGGAATCTTTTTTTATCAGCTTTAACTACAATTACAGGAAGTTTAGAAAAAGCAGTGCAGGCTGCGAGTAAGGTTTTAGCAGTACAAGGACAAGTTGTACCTGCAACAAATATAGATGTTATCTTATGGGCAGAACTAGAAGATGGAGAGAAAATCTTTGGAGAAAGCAATATAAGCAAGTCTAAAAAATTGATTTCGAGGATTGGCTATCTGCCAGAAAATCCTTCTGCTCTACCTAGCGCAATCGAATCTATAAAAGAGGCTGACTTGATTGTGCTTGGCCCAGGAAGTCTTTACACTTCTTTACTACCTAATTTGTTAATACCAGAGATTATAGAAGCCCTACTGCAAAGTAATGCTCCTAAAATTTATATAAGTAATTTAATGACCCAGCCAGGAGAAACAGACGGGCTTAATGTCTATCAGCATATTAAATCAATAGAAAAACAACTATCTAATTTGGGTGTTAATTCTCGAATTTTTAATGCGATCTTATCTCAGAAACAATTTGATAATTCCTCAGTTATAGACTATTACAGAAGTAGGGGGGCAGAACCAGTTGAATGTAATAAAGATGAATTATTAGCAGAAGGTTATTATGTTATGCAAGCACCTCTTTATGCAAAAAGAATAACAAGAACTCTTAGACATGATTCTCATAGATTAGCAAGAGCAGTAATGTTTATTTATAGAAAATTAAAGAAATCAACTTAATAGGCATCTTGTAATTCATAGAAATCAGGTTGAATATAATCTTTCCTTAGTGGCCAACCTCTCCAATCTTCTGGCATTAAAAGTCTTTTAGGATTTGGATGATCAGCAAAATTTATACCATACATGTCATAAGTCTCTCTCTCTTGCCAATCACTTCCTCTAAAAATTTTATATAAACTAGGCACAGATAAATCTGAATTTCTTTTTAAAAAAACTTTTAATCTCACTTCCTTAACTTTTTCTATTTTGTGGAAATCATCTACTGAAATAAAATGATAGAAACTGACTAGATTTTTGCCAGGTCCTTCATCATATCCTCCTTGACATTGAAGATAATTAAACCCGTAATTTTTTAGAGTTGATACTGCTTCATATAAATCGCCAGGCTTGACCGAAAGGATTTCAATACCTAAATGATCAACGTCTAATGATTCGTTTGTAATTCCATCTTTAGTCAGTCTTTGGCTTATTAATCCTTGCTGTTCTATTGATGTTTCTGAAGATTGAGGAAGATTTTCTTTGTCCATCAATTTGTTTCAATGTTAGTTAAGTTGCTTTGTAAGTTTTCTTCGGTTAATGCTTTTATTTTTTCTTTGTTAGAGGAAGAAATAATTTTTTCTGATTTTTTATTTAAATACTCTCCAGTATTTTCTGAAAAAACAATTTTCATTTTATGTTCTGCTGTTATATATCTATGAGTTTGTTCTGTTTTATTGCGCTCTAGTAGTGATTCGTTTCCAACTTTTTTTCTTAATTTGATAACAGCATCGAAAATTGCTTCTGGTCGCGGTGGACATCCTGGAAGATATAAATCCACTGGTATCAATTTGTCAACGCCTCGCACAGCAGTTGTAGAGTCTGCACTAAACATCCCACCTGTTATCGTACAAGCTCCCATTGCAATAACATATTTTGGCTCTGGCATTTGTTCATAAAGTCTTACAAGAGCGGGAGCCATCTTCATTGTGACTGTTCCAGCTACGATTAATAAATCTGCTTGCCTTGGTGAGCTTCTTGGTACTAATCCAAACCTGTCAAAATCAAATCGTGAACCTATTAGCGCTGCGAATTCTATAAAACAGCAGGCTGTTCCGTAAAGAAGAGGCCATAAACTACTTAATCTTGCCCAGTTATGCAAATCATCGAGGCTAGTCAAAATTATATTTTCACTTAAATCAGTAGTGATTTGGGGAGCTCCAAGAGGATTGCAAGTTCCTTCTCTAATTTCTCTGATTCTTTTTGGGGATAATGGCTGGTTCAATTCTTTAACTCCATTCTAAAGCACCTTTTCTCCAAGCGTATGCCAAAGCAATCACTAGTATTGCTATGAAAATTAGCGCTTCAATAAATGCTAGCAATCCTAATCTATTAAATGCAACAGCCCAAGGATAAAGGAAGACTGTTTCAACATCAAATATAACGAAAACTAATGCGAACATGTAGTACCTAATATTAAATTGGATCCAAGCTCCTCCAATAGGCTCCATTCCTGATTCATATGTAAGTTTTCTCTCGCCGGTTCTACCTTTTGGAGCAATAACTAGATTCGTTACCAAAGCTAAAATAGGAACTGCAGCAGCGATTATAAGAAAACCTAAAAAATATTCATAACCAGATAAAAGAAACATTTTTTTAAAATAATTTTGAGAGAAATTCGCCTAATTGAAAAAAATCTTTTAGAGTCCTTAAAGAATCATAATAAATCGTGAGTGAAAACATTCAACCAACCTCTGAGGAAAATAAAATAGTTGAGAATTTTGAGAAAGATAACCTTCAAAAAATTTCTTCAGAAGTGGATTCGGAATTACCTTCCACTAATTTAGAACAAAATAGATTCGAATGTAGAAGTTGTGGTTACATTTATGATCCTTCTGAAGGAATTAAGAAATTGAATATCCCCCCAAATACTCCGTTTTCGGCTTTAGACGGGAATACATTTGTTTGTCCAGTTTGCAGAGCCGGGAAAAACTTTTATAAAGATATTGGCCCAAAATCTAAACCTAGTGGTTTCGAGGAGAATTTAACTTATGGATTTGGATTTAATAAATTACCATCAGGGCAAAAAAATATCTTAATTTTTGGAGGTTTAGCATTTGCAGCTGCTTGTTTCCTTTCTTTATACTCTTTGCATTAATATATAATAATGAAAAAATTTTTTACCAGAATCCCAAATCTCTTATTAACCTTATTAATTTGCTTTGTCTTAAGTAGTTGCTCGTCTACTGGGGTAAAAATGAGTGAAAGTAGTCCTTGGAAAACAATCCAATTTGAAGATCAGTCAAATGTTTTAGATATTGATTTTATAGATAACAACCATGGATTTTTAGTCGGTTCTAATAGACTTATTATGGAATCAAATGATGGCGGTGAATCTTGGGAGAAAAGAAGTTTAGATGATATTTTAAGTGAAGAAAATTTCCGTTTAATTGATATAGATTTTAAAGGTAAAGAAGGTTGGTTAATAGGACAGCCCTCATTAGTAATGCATACATTGGATGCTGGTAAAAATTGGACCAGACTATCTCTAGGTAATAAGTTACCAGGGGAGCCATATCTTATAACAACTGTTGATGATGGTATCGCCGAACTTGCAACTACAGCTGGAGCTATTTATGAGACATCCGATAGTGGTGAATCATGGAAGGGGAAGGTAATAGATGCATCTGGATCAGGAGGAGTAAGAGATTTAAGAAGAACCTCTGATGGAGATTATGTCAGCGTAAGTAGCCTAGGTAATTTCTTTTCTACTTTGGACAGTAATAGCGATAGTTGGGTTGCTCATCAAAGAGCAAGCAGCAAAAGGGTCCAGAGCATTGGTTTTAATCCAGAAGGCAATTTATGGATGTTATCTCGGGGAGCTGAAATTAGATTTAATGAGAATAGTAATGATTTAGAAAGTTGGACAAAGCCAATAATTCCAATTTTAAATGGTTATAACTATTTGGATATGGGATGGGATCCAAATGGTGACATTTGGGCAGGTGGTGGTAATGGCACTCTTATAGTTAGCCGAGATAAAGGTAAAATCTGGAATTCAGACCCAGTAGCCTCTGAATTGCCTACTAATTACATAAAAATTATTTTTCTAGATAAAGATGAATTAGATACTAAAAAAGGTTTTGTCCTTGGAGAACGTGGCTATATTCTTAAATGGAATAGTTAAAACTTAAATAAACCAAGCTAAAAAATAAAAAAAACCTTAATTTTGCCTTAATTTAGCAACTGTCTGTAACCAAGCTGTTAATTTCTTCGCAAACATATGATTTTACCTTGTAAGATCATAGGGTAAATAATTGTGATTATGGCCGCAGGTTCAACGGGTGAACGCCCATTCTTTGAAATAATTACCAGTGTTAGATACTGGGTTATTCATGCAGTAACACTTCCAGCTATTTTTATAGCAGGCTTCCTATTCGTATATACAGGCCTTGCTTATGATGCTTTTGGAACTCCCCGTCCGGATAGTTATTTCCAAGCATCTGAATCAAAAGCGCCTGTCGTAACGCAAAGGTATGAAGCTAAATCTCAATTAGATTTAAGAACAAAATAAACATGACTAATTCACAAGCTCCAATGCAGGCTGCTGAAGTCCGCGTTTATCCCATATTTACTGTTCGTTGGCTTGCAGTACATGCTCTTGCTGTACCAACAGTATTTTTCTTAGGTGCTATTGCAGCCATGCAATTTATTAGACGTTAACTTTATTAATCATGCAAGTAAACGAAAATCCGAATAAAGTTCCAGTAGAACTTAATCGTACAAGTCTTTATTTAGGCTTATTATCAGTATTTGTTATGGGAATTTTATTCTCCAGTTACTTTTTCAACTAAATTAAAATTATGAGTAAATTAAAAGGACCTGACGGCAGAATCCCAGACAGGTTACCCGATGGAAGACCTGCCGTAGCATGGGAAAGAAGATGGACACAGGGGACTCTTCCTCTATGGCTTGTTGCTACCGCAGGCGGCATGGCAGTTATTTTTGTATTAGGAATATTTTTCTACGGATCTTATAATGGAGTTGGTTCAGCTTAATTAAGTTTCAGCTTTTAATTTCATTAAATATAATTTAATTCCAATAAGAATCTGTAAATATCCCTAGCTTCTCTTTTGTGGAGCTAGGGATATTTTCTTTTTGAGTTATTAATCCATCCTTTAATGAATAATGGGACTTACTATCTGGTCTTTCTTTTTCGATAACTTTAGCTAACTCAAAGATTATTGTATTGGCGACCTCTGTATTGGCTTTAAGATTATCCAAAATCATTTCTACAGATACTTCCTGTTGAGTTTGATGCCAGCAATCATAATCAGTAACCATAGATAATGAGGAGTAAGCTATCTCAGCCTCCTTCGCTAATCTTGCTTCTGTATGATTTGTCATTCCTATTATTGAACACCCCCAATTTCTATATAAATTAGATTCTGCTCTAGTTGAGAATGCTGGTCCCTCCATGGCCAAATATATGCCTCCTCTATGCAGTTGTCTGCCGCCAGGAATATTAATTTCTCCGACTTCGCTCAATATTCGAGATAAATTTGTACAGAAAGGATCGCCCATAGTGACATGCGCTACAGCTCCTTCATTAAAAAATGTTGCGGGCCTGCTGTGTGTCCTATCTATAAATTGATCAGGTACCACTACATCAAGAGGTCTTATTTGTTCTTGAAGAGAGCCAACTGCTGATGGGGCAATAATCCATCTTACGCCTATTGACCTTAGAGCCCAAATATTAGCTTTATAAGGAATTTCTGTAGGATTTAATCTATGAGTCCTCCCATGTCTAGGAATGAAGGCTATTTCTAAATTTCCAAGCTTAAAGATCCTTATGGGATCAGAAGGTTTACCATAAGGAGTATTGATATCAATTTCTCTTAAATATTCTATTTTATCTATTGAGTAGAATCCACTCCCGCCAATTACTCCTAATTTTGAATTTTTAATTGGTAATAAATGCTCTTTATTCATTCTGATGTAAATGACTTGTAATCATCTAGTACTAATTGGAGGAGGACACACCAATGTTCTTTTAATGAGGCAATGGTTGATGAATCCTAAATTAATGCCAGATCTTCCTGTTTCAATTATATCTAGAGATTGTCATTTGGTTTATTCGGCAATGTTCCCATCAGTGATTGCAAGATCAATTTCTTTAGAGGAAAGTTTAATCGATATCCAATGTTTAGCTAAAGCTGCAAAAATATCCTTTTTGAAGGAAGAAGTAAGGGATATTGATTTCACTTTAAGGAAAATTGTTTTAAATAATAGGCCATCAGTTAAGTTTTCCAACCTAGTACTTAATTATGGAAGTCAAACAAAAATTACAAAAGAATTTGAGAATCTTGTCAGCTCTCAAATTGCTTTCCCGATCAAACCTTTTCTAAAAGCTTATGAATTAATCAAAAAAGAGGATATCTATGATTCAGATAAAGAACCTCCTTTTGTAATCGTTGGAAGTGGTCTCGCTGCAATTGAAGTTTCTCATGCTTTAAGAAAAAGATGGCGAGATAGAAATTTAAAACTTTTGTGTAATGAAAATAAAATAAATTATAAGATTTTAAAAAGTTTACGAAATTCAAATATTGAATTAATAGATAATTTAGATTTTGATTATGGCAAGATTCTGTTATGTACAGGTAATACATCGCCAGCATGGGTAAAAAGGAAATTCTTAGAATTGGATTCAAACGGGCGAATTATTACAACTAATAATTTGAAGTTAAGAAATACATCGGGTATATTTGCTATAGGTGATTGTGCGGTTATTGATTCTGCTAAAAGACCTCCTTCAGGAATATTTGCAGTAAAAGTTTTAAAAACATTAGTTAAAAATCTAAAAAAAGATATAGATGGAGAACCATTAAAAAAATGGTCTCCTCAAAGGTTTGGATTGCAAATAGTTAATACATTTCCAGAAAAGAATCCAATGGCTTTTGGTATTTATCGCAATTGTGTTTTTGGCCCTTCTTTTTTAATTTGGTGGTTGAAAAATAAATTGGATAGAAATTTTATAAAAAAGTTACGCCCAATAAAAAAAATAATGAATAATAAAGTCCAAGATAATTCAATGAATGATTGTAGAGGATGTGCTGCAAAGATTCCTCAGGGTGTTTTAAACAATTCACTAATAAATGCTGATTTAGTTAGTTTTGCTAATTCTCCCGAAGATTCCGTTGAAATTTACAAAAATAGTAAAGATATTATTTTACAAAGTGTCGATGGATTTCCTGCATTAATAAGTGATCCTTGGCTTAACGCAAAAATTACGACATTGCATGCCTGCTCTGATTTATGGGCCTGTGGTGCAAAACTTTCATCTGCGCAAGCTTTAATATCATTGCCTAAAGTAGAAAAAGATTCTCAAAATTACCTTTTTTCTCAAGCTCTAAAAGGAATTAAGTCAACAGTTGAAGATCAAGGTGGTAAATTAATTGGAGGTCATACTTTTGAGTCACGAAGTTTAGTTAATAAACCCTATTCATTAGGAATGGAAATTTCATTAACTGTGCAAGGAATTTTGAATAATGGATCAAAACCATGGCTGAAATCTGGGATGCAGATTGGAGATATTTTATTAATGTCAAGGCCTCTAGGAGTTGGAATTTATTTTGCTGCTCAAATGCAAAATAAATATTTGGGAGGAAGCTCTGATGAAATCATGAAAAATTTAGTAACAAGTCAGCAATATTTGATTGATCAAATCTATATATTTCAAGAAAAGTTTGGAGAATCACTTGTCAATGCAGCCACTGATATTACGGGTTATGGATTTATGGGACATCTTAAAGAAATGGTTGAATCATCTAATTTATCTAGAAAAAAGAATAAACTTGCAGAGATAAAAGTATTATTAGATTCATCTTCTTTTAAGGCTTATCCGGGTGTATTGGAACTAGTACGAAAGAATATCCAAAGTACTCTTTTTCAATCTAATAAAGAAATTATTGAGCTAATTTTTAAAGAACATTGCAGTGATAGGATTATTTCTTTCACCAAAGAACATTTAATAGATAATGAGACTTTAAGTGAGATAATGTCTTTACTATTAGATCCTCAAACATGTGGTCCGCTATTAATCAGTTGCGATCCTAAATATGAAAGTGTCCTAAAAGACAATTGGTATAAGGTTGGAGAGGTTATAAAGAGGTAACTAAATTCTGCTTAATTTATCAATTTCTAAATATCTCAACCTTTTGATCTCCTTACCCATTTCTTTTCCGGGCTTCCATCCTTCTTTTTTTAGGAGTTCGCCATCTTTTTTAGATTTTATGAATTTGTAAATGAATAGCCATTTGAAAAATGGTCGCCAAAATAACCCTCCATCACAAATTAGTAATTTTACTGTCTCTTCATCGAGATTTCTATCCTCAATAAATTCTGTCCAACTTGAAGGAGAAAAATATAAGTATTTATCTTTTTTACTTTCTAATATTTTTTTTATATCTAAATAATCTTCCATTATTTTTTTTTCCTTGTTATTTATAAAAAATCTTTGACAGACTTTATCTAAATCTTCTGCATTCTTTAACAAGAAAAGAATATAATTTCCCTTCAATTTCTTCATCCAATTTAAACCCCTTATAAATTTATTATTAACTTGAATACTTTTATTTAAAATAGAAATAATTTCCCATTTGTCTAATAAAGGAATAACCTTCTTAAGGTCGTCATATTTATATATTTCTGACAATTCCATCCTGATTCTTATGCTAATGGCAGGTGGGAAAATTATTTTATCTTGGTTTTTAGAAGTCTCCCATGGCCATTTGGAGACTGTTGCTTGAGCTTGTTTAAGAGATTTACTTGAAATATTGAAACCTAACCTAGTAGCATATTTTGCGCATCTGATTAGTCTACTAGGATCATCAGCAATACTATTTTCATGAAGCAAGTGTAATTCTTTGCCTTTAATATCAGGAATACCCTTATAAAGGTCGTAAACTTTTTTTGTTGGAACCTCAAAGGCTATTGCATTTATAGTGAAATCTCTCCTTTGTAGATCCTCCTTAATTGTGGCGTTAATTACTTTAGGGTTTAATCCTGGAGCACTATAAATTTCTTTTCTTGCCGAGGCAATATCAATTTTTAAGTCATTAATATTGAGTTCTACGGTATTATATAAACTAAATTCTTTGATGAGACATATTTCAACATTTGATATATTTTGTTTTATGAATTTTGCTAAAGAAACAGAAGAACCTTCAATAACTATGTCTATATCTACTGGCTTAGGAAAAACTTTTTTATGAACTTTAGTAATCAATAAATCTCTTATATAACCACCAACAAAAGCGACTTTAGTATCATTATTAGATTCAATATATTTAGAAATTAGATCATATATATTAAATGGAATTTGTTTTAATTCCCTGAAGAGATAATCAGAAATATCATTCATACTCTTAATTAATTGAACGAATTGGAGCTAACCTGGGGTCTAGTATTTTGCTTCCTTTGTCACCAAATTTTACTGCTAATGATATTTTTTCCCCGCTTCCAAAAATATGTATAATTTCACCTTTTCCGAATTTTGAGTGAATTAGCTTATCTCCAACTATCCAGCTTTTCCCTTTACTGGGACCAGAATATAGCTTCCTTACTGCATTTATTGGTTTATTAATAAATTCATTTGAATTATTTCGATCTATTCTTGTTAAACGATCTAAATGCCAATCTCTTCTAATAGAGGCACCTCCAGTTTGCGGTAATTCACCGTCGATTAAATCCTCTGGGATCTCTGAGAGAAATATTGAAGGTATTGTTGCTTCTCTCATTCCTCCCCATAATCTTCTTTCTCTTGCATGACTTAGGAAAACTCTTTCTTTCGCTCGAGTTATACCGACATAGCATAATCTTCTTTCTTCTTCAAGAAGTGAGGGTGTATCGACTGATCTATGGCTTGGGAAAAGGCCTTGTTCGAGTCCCGTTATAAAGACATTTTGAAATTCTAAACCTTTACTATTATGAAGAGTCATTAGGGTAACAGAGTTGGGATTATTTTTCTTAGTATCATTATCTGTTGTTAAAGCTGCTGTAGAAAGAAAGCCCTCTGCATCGCCATTTTCTGTTTCTTCTTCATATTGAGTCGCTGCATTTATTAATTCCTGCAAATTGTTCCTTCTGTCTTCAGACTCTTCTGTTCCACTATTTAATAAATCACTTAAATAACCACTTTTTTCTAGGATTAATTGTAAAAGTTGTGCAGGCCCTGAGTTTTCTAGGTAGCAAAGTAGATCATTCATAAGCTCAGTAAATTTACTAATTCCTTTTGATGATCTACCTATTGTTTCTTCAATACTTTGCTTATCATTTAGAACCTCCCATAATGGAATATTCAACTTATTAGATAAATCAACTAGCTTTTGAATAGTTGTCTTACCAATCCCTCTCCTAGGAACATTTATTATTCGTAAAAGACTTACATTATCTGCAGAATTTACCAAAACTTTTAAATATGCTATGGCATCTTTAATTTCTCTTCGGTCATAAAAACGTAATCCTCCAAAAATCGTATAAGGTATTTGCCACCTTACGAGAGATTCCTCTAATACCCTTGATTGAGCTCTCGTTCGATATAAGATCGCAAAATTTTTCCATATTGTTTTTTGATTAGAATTATTCAGTGACTTTAATTTACTTGTTATAGCTTCTGCCTCAGAAATTTCATCATCACAGCTAAGTAACTTTAAAAGTTCTCCCTTCTCTTTCGTAGCACGGAGAACTTTGTCAATTCTTTCAGTATTGTTTTCAATTAAAGAGTTTGCTGCATTGAGGATATTAGAAGATGATCTATAATTTTCTTCTAATTTAATTAGAGATGCTTTTTCCTCTTTATTGCATCCATTTTTAAAGTCTTCTTGAAAACCAATTAATATTCTGAAGTCGGCGGCTCTGAAGCTATAAATACTTTGATCAGCATCTCCTACTACAAAAATTGATCTATTTCCCCAATTCTGGAATTTTTGAGGTTCCGTTTTTCCAGCAGTAATTAGTTTTATCAGTTCATATTGGGTTCTATTAGTATCTTGATATTCATCAACTAGGATGTGCTGAAATCTTTTGTGCCAATAGTCTCTTACAAAATCATTTTGCCGTAATAAGAAAACAGGTAATAGCAGAAGATCATCAAAATCTAAAGCATTATTTTTTGAGAGTGAGATCCTATATCTTTTGTAAGCCTCTGCAACTATTTTTTCAAAATGATCATCTGCTTTTTCTTCAAGTTCATTAGAAGTAAAACATTGATTTTTAGCATTACTAATTGCCCTTTTAATTTTTTTGGGATCAAATCTTTTTGGATCAAGATTCATATCCTGCCTCACAATTTCTTTTACTAAGGTTTGAGAATCTGTTTCATCGTAAATAGAAAATTGTCTTGTCCATTTTAATCCCTCAGGATCATTATATTTTTCAATGTCGTATCTTAAAAGCCTTGAAAATAATGAATGAAAAGTGCCTATCCAAAGCTCTTTAAGCCTATCTTGATAAACCTTAGTTCTTAATTGGTTTTGATCAATCTCTTTTAGAGTTGACCAGGGTTGACCAAATTGATTAAAAGCCAATTCTTTTGCAAGAAGAACTTCTAGTCTGGCTTTCATTTCTTTAGCTGCTTTGTTGGTAAAAGTAACTGCCAAAATGTTATAGGGATCTATAGCGTTATTCTCAATAAGATTCGCAATTCTATGAGTAAGAGCTTTGGTTTTCCCGCTACCTGCACCTGCGACTACTAAAAGAGGCCCAAAAACATGTTTTACTGCCTGAAGTTGTTCATTGTTTAAAGATTTAAAAAGAAAATTGTTAGTTTGATTCACTTTTAGTGGGTTTTATATCAGAAGATTCAGACTTTACTTTGAGATTTAGATTCTGCTTCTAATTGTTTTAATGCTTTCTTTAAACTAATTAGTTCATTATTATTATTAATTATTTCTTCAAATTTTTTCTGAGGCATTTTTAATTTCATGCTTCTTTCAAAGATTTCTTTTTCTAATCTTTTTTTATAAGACGAAATAAGTTTTTTTGATAATTTTAAATCTTTTTTATCCACAACTTTAAAGAAATATATTTGTATATTAGCGAAAATTTTTTTTTATTTTTAAAGTATTTCACATATCACTTTGAAATGAAGTTTTTGATTAAGAAGAGTTTCGTTAATTCTTTAATCTACCTGTTTTTTCATGGACTGTACTATTGTTATAAACTATACTTTTAAAATTTTAATTTAAATTTAGGAATGTCAGTTTCAAAGAATAATCAACTCTTATCAACTGATAGAGAATTAAAGGATATAAGCAATAGAAATATTGAAGATATAAAAGAATTTGTAGATACTGCAAACTCAAGATTAGATGCAATAAAATCAATAACAAGCAATTCTCATGCAATTGCAGCGGATGCTGTAACTGCAATGATTTGCGAGAATCAGGATTCAGTAAATTCAAAAATATCTTTAGATACAACTAATAAAATGTCTGTTTGTTTAAGAGATGGAGAAATAATTTTAAGGATTGTTTCTTACCTCCTACTTACTGATGATGAATCTGTTTTAGCTAAAAGCTGTTTAAAGGATCTTAAAAATACTTATTTAGCTCTTGGTGTACCTTTGAAGAATGCAATTAGAGTGGTTGAACTAATGAGAGATGCAACGATTTCTGATTTGAAATCTACTGTAAATTCGATCACTGGAGATAAAGGCTTTCTTCCTGAGTTAATTTCTAATACAGATTCTCAATTTGAAAGGATAATCAATCTTTTAAAATAGAAATATTTCTGATCTCTGATGTATGCGATGTTTGTATTACTGCATTATTCTCTTGATTTCTAATTACCGAATATCTCGATCTTATATGAGCTGATAAAAAACAAATTTTCTCTTCGGAAACTGTTGAATTATAAATAGTTTTTATATTTAAGTTTTCCTTTTCATCAATCAAATATTCTGAAGATGAAATTACGGATTCAGTATAACCCTTATTACGTAACACAATCCCTGTATTTTTATCTCTTGGTAAAAATAACAAAATAGTTTGATCTTCCTCACATGTTTGATCTTCCTCCCAATCGCTAATAGCTTGCCAGCTTATTGATATGGCAATAACAGAGGGGGTATGCTTTAACTCATATTTCTTTAAAAGTGATAATACTTTTGTATTGTTTATTTCTATATCTTTTATGGTTATTTTACTAGTTGAATTTTCAACTTCCTGAAATGCTAAAGAATGAGTGCTTCTTATAGATTTCCACTCTCCTAAACTTTTTTTAATAAATTGGTTAATTGTTATTAGATTCTTCTTCAAGTTTATCTTCTACCGAATGATTAGTAGCTTTTTGAATCATCCTTACCATTGAATCTACCATTAATCTTTTTGCAGAAGTAACTTTTAATCCAGAAGGTGTAGTTGATATTTGTTCTCCAGGGCGATCATATGATGTTGGTCTAAATGGAGTCATCTAAAAATTGTAAAAATCAACAGATTAATATTATTACATAAATTCTTCTTTATATTGTTGTTTTTTGCAAAAATGTTATATCTTTCTTGAATAATTACAGAGTTATTAATTATGAGTTTATTTAGGAATTTTTCTTTTTGCTAATCCTGAAATAGTTGCCAAAGCAAACATTCCGAGAAGAGCTATTCCAAGAAATAATCCTGCCCCCTGGCTGACACCAGCCCCAACAGCCACAAGAATAGAATCACTTATTAGAAGACTTATTAATAAAGCTGGAGTGAATATTTTCCATCGAGTTCCCCCAATACCGATTGTATAGCTCAGAAAATCAAAAAGACCTGTCATAAGAAGACCTGTCATTAGGAAGAAATTTTCTTCTAATTGGTTTTGATTAAAACTTTCAATCCTTTGCATTGCTTTTGAACCTACCAAACTGCGTACAGGACCACGACCAAAATATCTTGCTATAAAAAAAGCTGCTTGGCAAAAAACGATATCAGAAAAAACAATTGTTATATATCCTTTCTGAAACCCTAATAAGGATCCAGCGAGCAAAGAATATGCCGAACTTGGAAGTGCGGGTAAAATTATACTTACTCCTCTAAGTATGAATATTCCAAAGGGTGCCCAAATCCCCATTTTTTCTACGTTGTTTCTAAGAGGTTCAATGCCATAGTTTTGTATGAAATAAATCACAACAACGAATATTGCTATAAAAAAAACTATTGAGAGGAATTTCTGAATTCTATTCATTATTCTTTCTGACAATTTATTGAGAGTTAACTGTGGAAATCAATATTTGATTGTATCTATAATAGAAATACTAATCAATAAAATTTTTTACATAAATTTAATCTTATAGTTTTTCTCAATTTTGATTTTTTAAAAACCTCTTGTGTAAATTATTAATCAAAATTTAAAACTAAAAATATATTAATTTTCACTTTCTCAATTTTAATTTAGGGATTCCTAAAAATTCGAAAATAGTATGATTCAAACTAAGAATAACTTTTTATCAATATTTCCCAGAAATATATTGGTTTTGTTTTTTTCGATAATCTTCTTTTTTGGCATTTCAATAAAAGAATCAGATGCTTTGCATCATGATTGGGTTGGAGTTCCAAAAACTGCATATGGAGAACAATTATGGGATAGAAAAAGTATCAAAAGGAATGCAGATGGTTCTGTTAGAGTGTTGAGCAAATTTATTCCAGAGACTAATAGTGAGATTACTCAGGATATTATTTATACAATGGAAATAAATTGTTTTGAAAAAGCCTTTAGAGATGTTTCTGTTTCTACAGATGAGTTAAATACTCGATTCAATAATTTTGCTGATTGGAGAGATCCAAATGGAGATCAACTAATTTTGGGTGTAATTTCTCAGGTTTGCAGAGTTGAAGACTAAAAATTTAGATTCAAAAATGTTTATAAAAAAAACCTGTCTTTGACAGGTTTTAAAGGTGCCAGGACCCAGATTTGAACTGGGGACACGGCGATTTTCAGTCGCCTGCTCTACCAACTGAGCTATCCCGGCTCTAACTTATCTACTTTAAATTAATATGTGTAGTTTGTGAAACCCCTTTCATTAAAATTTTATATCTTATTCAAAGATTTAAAAAAGTCAAAACTATTTGTTTGCATGAAGTGCTAATAAGGCAGTTCCAAAGGACGTTGTTTTTTTGCATGAAACTATGGGGATATTAATGATTTTTTCTCTTATTGCTCTCCACTGTGGATTTTTTGAACCACCACCAATAGTAATTATCCTTTTTGGAAGTGAACCTGACATCTCATATAGTTTTTCCCACCCTTTTAATTCAATCCTAGCTAGTCCCTCGAATAATGCATGTAAATAAAGTGAGTCGCTTACGGGCCTAGGACTAAGAATTGGCTCCAAAAAAGGATTGTTAACTGGAAATCTTTCGCCCCTACTATTGAGTGGTAAGAGATTTATGTAAGTTTTTTTTGATGTATTTATTTGTCTGCTAAGTTCTTTTATTTCCAAATCAGAAAAAAATTTAGATAAAATTCCACATCCAGCGTTTGATGCTCCTCCACATATCCAATCCCTACATACCCGATGGGTTGTAATCCCTTTTTCTTTTATTGGTTTATTAACAATTTTTTTAACTACGATAGTGGTCCCTAAAACTGTTAGACCTTCTTCTTTATCTAATCCAGCAGCTAAAAAAGCTGCATTTGAATCAGTTGTCCCTGATATTAATATTATTCTCTTATTTAATTTCAACCTCTCTGCTAAGTGAGAATGGATTTGGCCCATATTTTTGCCACTTTTAATTATAAGAGGCAAACTTTTTACCCATGAGGTATTGAGATAACTTTTTGGCCATGATTCATTTATTAGATCCCAGCCAAGTTTAAGATTATTACCTTCTTCTCCATACGTCCAATCTTTCAACAACCATCCCGTTATCCAATCAGATTGATGTCTTAAAAGAATATTCTTTCCATATTTATCTATGAGTTTTAATGCTTTAGCTAGACTACTGTATGGGGTTTGTAAATGATCTTCTCCAATAGATAACGATTCAATAAGTTTCTTATTATCATTACATGCTTGGTCATAAGGTATTGCTTCTCCTATAGGATCCCCTATTAAATTGCATGCTATTAAAGTTCCAGATGTACCAGAGATGGATAATTTAACAATATTACTTTTTATATGAAGAGGTAAACTATCTAGAAGCTTTTCACAAGAATTACTCCAAGAATTGGGATCTTTAAAGCCGTATTCATACGGAATTGAATTCGAAAATTTTAATTCCTTCTTTAAATTAATTATAGATATTCTTGCACCACTAGTCCCAAAATCTAATCCTCCAAAAAATTCATCTCGCATAAAAAATTCTAAAACAAGACTTTAGCAGCCTCTATTAAGTGGTTGGCTTTTTCTTCTACATTTTCCCAAGGAAGCTTTAGATCATTTCTTCCAAAATGGCCGTAAGAAGCTGTCTTCCTGAAGAATTCACCACCCATTTTTTTGGGGAGATTTCTTAAATCAAATTCCTTAATTATTGCTGCAGGTCTTAAATCAAAGTTGTTTTTAATAAGTTCTGTCAAATCAGCTTGAGCAAGAGCTCCTGTACCAAAAGTTTCAATAAGAATTGAAATTGGTTTAGCGACTCCAATCGCATAACTTAATTGAACTTCAGCCTTTTTGGCTAATTTTGCTTTAACAATACTTTTAGCTACATATCGTGCTGCATAAGCAGCTGATCTGTCAACTTTAGTAGGATCCTTACCTGAGAATGCACCACCTCCATGCCTTGCATATCCACCATAAGTATCGACAATGATTTTTCTGCCAGTAAGTCCTGCATCTCCTTGAGGTCCTCCGACTACAAATTTGCCTGTTGGGTTTACCAAGAATCTTGTATGTTCCCTGTTTGGTTTAATTTTTAAATCTTTAGTAGCAGGTAAGACAACATTAAGCCATAAATCTTCTGTTATCCTTCTACGAATTTCTGCTTCATTAGTAATTCCATCAATCTCAGCAGTGTGCTGAGTTGAAATTAAAATGGTATTTATTGAAACTGGAATCCCTTCTTTATAATCAATACTTACTTGAGTTTTTCCATCAGGCAGTAGATAATTCAGAACTTTTTCATGTCTTACTTTGGCAAGCTGTATTGCTAACCTATGAGCCAAGCTAATTGGTAATGGCATCATTTCAGGTGTCTCATCGCATGCATAGCCAAACATTATTCCTTGGTCGCCAGCTCCAGTGTTGTTTTCCAAATCGTCTTTCATATCATCTGCTTCATTTACCCCTTGAGAAATATCAGGTGACTGCTCGTCAAGAGCTACTAAAACTGCGCAGCTATTAGCATCAAAGCCACCAGCCTTTGATCCTTGATATCCAATTTTTTTAATTACATCTCTTACTAGTTTGATATAGTCAAGCTTTGCTTTTGAAGTTATTTCTCCAGTAAGTAAACAAAGGCCAGTATTGACAACAGTTTCGCATGCAACTCTGCTTTCTGGGTCTTCTGTCAATAAAGCATCTAAAACCGCATCACTTATTTGATCACATATCTTATCTGGATGGCCTTCAGTTACAGATTCAGAAGTGAAGATGAAATCACTCATAATTATATTAAAACTTAATAGTTATAATCCTAAATTAAATCGATGGTGTTAATCAATAATTCTTGATTGTAAATTAAAAATTATTATCAAATGAATTTGTAAAATTTCCTGGAGATATATCTATTTAACTAATATCAGTAGTTTCAAACTGTTTCTGCTGAAGCTGACTGTAGCTCTTCATTCTCATCAGTTTGCTCAAATAGCATTTGCTTATATTTGGCAGCCATTTCTTCAGCTTTATTAAATACTTTCTGGGGATCGCTTAACATGTCACCTGGTTCTGGTTCAAGCGCTTTAGTAGATAAAGATATTCTTCCTCTTTCTGAATCTAAATCTATAATCATTACTTTCATCTGGTCATTTACGTTTAAAATATTATGAGGTGTCTCAATATGTTCATGACTGATTTCGGAAATATGTAAAAGACCACTTACTCCTCCAATATCAATAAACGCTCCATAAGGCTTTATTCCTTTAACAGAACCGACAACAACTTCTCCCACTTCTAACCTATTCATTTTCTTCTCAACAAGAGCCCTTCTGTGACTTAAAACTAATCTGTTTCTTTCTTCATCGACTTCAAGAAACTTTAATGGTAGATATTCTCCTTCTAGGTCATCTTTTATTTTGCGGGCACTAATATGGGATCCAGGGATAAAGCCTCTTAAACCTTCTACTCTTACTAAAGCACCACCCCTATTGGTTGCGAAGACTTCCGAATAAATAGTGGCATCCTCTTTTTGTAATTGTCTAACTCTTTCCCATGCCCTTTGATACTCTATTCTTCTAATTGATAGGGCTAACTGTCCATCTTCATTCTCCTCACTCATTATGAAGAATTCTCTATGTTCTGAAGTCTGTAATACATCACTTAAACCCTCAACTTTATTTATTGAAACCTCTTGAACGGGCATAAAAGCAGCAGTTTTTGCACCTATATCTATCATTGCTCCTTTAGGCTCTAGAGCAAAAACTGTTCCTTTTACTAGGTCGCCAGGTTTAAAATTATAATCATATTTTCCAAGTAGCGATGCAAATTCTTCTTGAGTAAAACCTGCATTATCAAGATCATTGTTTCTACTTGAGGAAGAATCTGCTGATGGTATTTCCTCTTTTTTGTATGATAAATCGTCTTTGTTTGAAGACTCTGAATTCTTATCTAATTCAGATACATTGTTAATTTCTTTATCGCTAAGAATTTCTTTTACAGGTTGAGAAGAATTGTCGCTCATTTGTTAAATCGCAGACTACCTTAGGTAGTTAGAAAGGAATGCTATTAGCCTGCAAACTAATAGCAAAAAATTATTTGTATTTAATATTCTACACTTTGATATGCTTAATTTCTTATAAAATTGATGCTAATTCATTTTTTGCAGTTCCTTTTAAAGATTCAAGAGTGGAAATAAAATCTTTCACCCCATTAAATTTTCTGTAAACTGAGGCATATCTTATATAAGCAACTTCGTTTTCTTTCCTTAAGCCTTTAAGTATTAAATCACCAATTCGAGAAGATTTAATATCTTTATTTGATTCTTGTATAATTTGAGATTCAATCCCATCAATAAAATTAATAATAGCTTCACTTGTAAAGGTTGTTTTTTCGCAGGCTCTTGATATACCAGTAACTAATTTATCTTTCTTAAATAATTCTCTACTTCCATCTTTCTTAATTACAGAAATTGGCATTGTTTCAACTCTTTCATAAGTGGTAAATCTAAAGTTGCAATTTAAACACTCTCTCCTTCTTCTAACACTTTTGCCAGTATCTGCAGATCTAGATTCCAAAACTCTACTATCTGTATTTTGACAGGTTGGGCACTGCATATAGCGAAATAAGACAATCCTTAACCCTAATACTAGATTAATATCACACTTATGAAAAGTAGGGGAAAAAAAAACCCTCTTTAAAAAGAGGGTTTGAAAATTTTATTTTTTATCAAATTTAGGGGGATCTCTAAAAGCGACAGCAAAAAATAAAGTAACAACTGCAAGAGTTAAAATAAGAACGTAAGCAAAAGCTTCCATGAGAATAAATAATAAAGTTTAGTTTTAAACCCTTCCTGGGATTCTTCTAGTGGTTTCGTCACCAAGCTTCTTGAATAGACCGAATTCAACTTGGTCGCCTATGTCAGAATCAATACCAGCAAAGTTGTTTTTGTATAGGGTTCTTGAAGCATGCCACCAGTGACCGAATAAGAATAACAATCCGAAACATAAATGGGCATAGGTAAACCATGCTCTTGGAGAGCTTCGGAATACACCATCAGATTTATAAGTTTCTCTGTCAAACTTAAATGCTTCGCCAAGCTGTGCTTTTCTGGCTAATCTTTTAACTACAGCTGGATCAGTAAATTTTTGACCATTGAGATCTCCTCCATAAATAGTTGCTGTGATACCAGTTTGTTCAAATGAATACTTGGCTTCAGCTCTTCTAAATGGAATATCGGCCCTTACATTACCATCTTTATCTTCAAGTATGACTGGGAAGTTTTCAAAGAAATTAGGTATTCTTCTTACTTCTAAATCATTACCTTCTTTATCTTGGAAAGTAATATGACCTTGCCAACCAGTGGGTAAGCCATCTCCATTAACAAGAGCTCCGACCCTGAATAATCCGCCTTTAGCAGGACTATTACCTACGTAGTCATAAAATGCTAACTTTTCTGGAATTGAAGCGTATGCTTCCTCTCTAGTAGCACCATTATCCATAGCTGTTTGGACTCTTCTATTAATCTCAGTTTTGAAATAACCAGAATCCCATTGATATCTTGTTGGACCAAACAATTCAACTGGAGTTGTTGCTGATCCATACCACATTGTTCCTGAAACAACAAAAGCTACGAAAAGAACAGCAGCTAAAGCACTAGCTAGTACTCCTTCCAAACTTCCAAGCTTAAGTGCTCTATAAAGTCTTTCCCCAGGTCGGTTTGTGATATGAAAAATACCCCCAATAATACCCAATAGACCGGCTGCAATATGGTTCGCAACGATCCCTCCAGGATTAAATGGATTAAAGCCATCTGCATCCCAGGATGGGGACACTGGTTCAATATGACCAGTTAAACCATAAGGGTCTGAAACCCAAATACCTACATTGGCACAATGAAAAGCTCCAAATCCAAAACATGTAAGGCCAGCTAATAGAAGGTGAATACCAAAAATTCTTGGTAGATCAAGTGCAGGTTCTCCTGTTCTTGAGTCCTCCCATAGTTCAAGATCCCAATATGTCCAATGCCATATTGCGGCTAACATCAAAAGTCCACTAAATACTATGTGTGCTGCAGCAACTCCTTCAAAACTCCAGAATCCGGGATCAACCCCAGTAGCACCGGTTATATCCCATCCGTTCCAACTACTTGTGATTCCTAATCTTGCCATGAATGGCATGACGTACATCCCCTGTCTCCACATTGGATTGAGAACAGCATCTGAAGGATCAAAAATGGCTAATTCATAAAGAGCCATAGAACCGGCCCAGCCGGCTAATAATGCAGTATGCATGAGGTGCACAGCCAGTAGTCGACCTGGGTCGTTAATAACTACTGTGTGCACCCGATACCAAGGCAATCCCATCGGTTAATTTCTAGATAACTATGCTGAATAAACAGCTAAACATCACGATAGTAAGGGTTTTTTAGTCTTTGAGGGATTTTTGTAAATAAATTTATTTTCTTGCAAAAATTGGCCAAATCAATTTCTATTACTTTAGTTTCGAGGAATTTTACCCTAAAAATTGGTAATATTTTGGTCACAATTCTCAAAGTAAAACGCCAAAATAGGAAAAATAACTACAAAAATGGCAACTATTAGATTCATCCGAGAAGGAGTTGATATTCAGTGTAAAACTGGAGAAAATTTAAGGGATTTCGTAATTAGAGAGAAATTACAACTTTATGGGCTTAAAGGAATGTTGGGGAATTGTGGTGGAGCAGGACAATGCAGTACTTGTTTCGTTTCTATAGAAGGAGGAAGCAAAAATTCTTTGAGTCCACTTACTAGTGTGGAAGAAGAGAAACTTAAAAATAGACCTAAAAATTGGAGACTTGCATGTCAAACTCTAATTAATTCATCTGCAGTAATACTTACAAAACCTCAATCTCCTCCTTCTAACTTAGAGGAACTAAAAGAAAGGAGTGATAATAAAAAATTACCTCGTTAAATTGTTTAAGACTGTTAATCAGTTGAGGCAATTTATTGATTTTTTCACTTTATTTCAAGTTAAATGTCTATAGTCTATTTAATTATAAAATCGTCACTCTAAATGGAAACAACAAATTTTGGGTTCTTAGCAAGTCTTCTGTTCGTGGGAGTACCAACTATTTTTCTAATAGGTTTATATATCTCCACTCAAGATGGTGAAAAATCAAGCTTCTTTTCAGATTCTGGTAAAGGTAAGCTGGGACCAAAACGCTAAATTAATTAATTAATGTTTTATGTTTCTGCAAAAGAATTTTTTTTGTGGGAAAAAAAACAATTATTTAAAGGGGGAGATAAAAAATCTCTTTATCTCTTATTAGAATCAATAGCCGGCATATCTCATAATGAAATTAATTTACTTAGATTGAACTCTGAGGGTGATTGTTATTTAAAAAAAAAATTAGATTTCATTGAATCTATTTGGGATAATCATCTTACAAATAATGTACCTATTCAATATCTATCTGGATTTACTTTCTGGAGAGATCTGAAATTAATTGTTTCTGAAAACGTACTAATTCCAAGGCCAGAAACAGAATTAATAATTGACATTGTCCTTAAGATTTTTGGCAATAATTCCAAAAAATTAGTTTTTGCTGAGTTAGGAACTGGATCAGGGGCCATAAGTATTGCTCTAGCCTTGGCACATCCTTCTTGGGAAGGAATTGCAACAGATATTGATAAAGATGCAATAGATATTGCATCGAAAAATTTTATGAATTATTCAAATCAGAAGAATTTGACATTTTGCTGTGGCCATTGGTGGAATCCTCTGGAAACTTTCAAAGGTGAATTAGATCTTGTTATTTCAAATCCGCCATACATTCCTGAAAAAATCTATAAAAAATTGCCGGTTGAAGTAAAGAATTTTGAACCTAAAATTGCTTTATTAGGAGGGGAGGATGGTCTGGAACATATCAGGGAAATAATATACAATGCTCCATCATATTTAAAAGAAAAAGGATGGTTAATAATTGAGAATCATTTTGATCAAGGATCAATAGTAAAACAATTGTTTCTTGATAATAGATTTACATCTGTACAAGTCTTAAAAGATTTTTCTGGTATTGGAAGATTCACAATTGGAAGATATAAATAAATTAGTATTAGTTGATAATTTAAATGAATGTAATTAATACAGAATTAGCTCTGGATAAACTTAAAAGTGGTTTACCTATCATTTTTCAGACAGATACTTTACCTGCAATTGGATGTTTGCCAGAGTTCTCACAAATAATTTATGACATAAAAAAAAGAGATAGCAACAAGCCTTTAATTCTTATGGGAGCAGAAAATGAACAATTAATAGATTATGTTCATCAATCTGCGAAAGAAGATTATGAAAATTTAGCTGCCAAATATTGGCCAGGAGCTTTAACGATGATTATTCCTGTTTCAGAAAATAAGAAATCAACCGTAACAAGTAAAAACTTTACTCTAGGTTTAAGAATTCCAAATTCACATATTGCTCAATCTTTAATAAGACAAACAGGTCCATTGTTAACTTCAAGTGCAAATCTTTCAGGAATTCAAGGATCAATCACAGCTGAAGGTATTTCTCTTGATTTTCCTAATGTAGATATCTTAGGACCTTTACCATGGGAAAGATGTAGTGGTAAAGCGAGTACAATAATATCTTGGGTTAAGTATCGAGACTGGACCTTAATCAGAAAAGGACAAGTCTCAATAAATGGATTTTATTAATGTTCGTTTTGTTGTTTTTTGTTGGTTTAATTCAGTTCTTCACTTATTGGATATTTGAACCTTTGATTGCTTTTGTAACTCATTTTCTTGAAATAAGATTATTACCTGGTATTGCTTTGGTAATTGTTATTTATCTTTTTTCGGCAAAAGATAAATAACAATTATAAATAAATTGCTAATAATGCCGGCTAACAGATTTGAACTGATGACCTTCGCTTTACAAAAGCGCTGCTCTACCGCTGAGCTAAGCCGGCATAAAATATATTTTACAATTAAGAAGGTTCAATTTGTTATTTTTTTAGGTTTTTTATATTTATTACTTTTTTGTATCTTTCTCAGTTTTTTTTAATTGTATTTCTCCATCAATAGTCCTTTTGATTGGCAAATTAGCAACTAATGCTGTCATTCTATCTTCCGTTTCTAAGCTTACCGCTACCTCCTCAAAGTCAATCTCTACATATTTAGCAACAACATCAAGTATTTCTTTCCTCATTTTATCTAAAAGGTCAGTAGTTAAAGAACTCATATCAACTCTGTCATGAGCCAATACTAGTTGTAATCGTTCTCTAGCTGTATTCGCACTAGCCGTCTCTCGGCCTAGTAACTTGTTTATAAGGTCTCTGAGAGTCATCATTTTAAAAAATCTTTGTTTGCATTAATCTCCTAAACTTATCTCTCAATCTTTTACCTTCATTCTTAGGATCAATAATAGGAACGTCTTTACCTGAAAGTCTTTCAGATACATTTACATAGCATTTTTTAGCCGGAGATTTACTATCTGTAAGTGTTAATGGCTCACCTCTATTTGTACTTATTATTACTTGTTCATCTTCTAAAACAATGCCTAATAAAGGTAATGAAAGGATACTTCTGACATCTTCTATCGATAGCATTTCTTGACTAGCCATCATATTAGGGCGAACTCTATTTATTACTAATTGAATTGGTTCAATATCAGATGCATTTAAAATACCTATTACTCTATCGGCATCACGAACTGCTGATAATTCAGGATTAGTGACCACTATAGCTTCTTTACAAGCTGCAAGAGCATTTTTGAATCCATCTTCTACTCCTGCGGGACAATCTACTAAAACATAATCAAATTTTTCACTTAGTAAGTCACTAATTTTTTTCATGTCTTCAGGTTTCATCCAGTCGAGCATCCTAGGATCCCCAGCAGGTAAAAGGGCTAAATTAGGCTCTTTTTTGTGTCTGACTAATGCTTGATCTAGACGACAATTCTTGTCTAAAACATCCTGCGCTGTATAAATAATTCGATTTTCTAAACCCAAAAGAAGATCTAAATTTCTTAAGCCAAAATCAGCATCCAGAACAGCTGTAGAGGCGCCACTGCTTGCGAGTGCTATGCCGAGATTTGCCGTTAAGGTAGTTTTGCCAACTCCTCCTTTGCCAGAGCAAATTAATATGGTGCGACTATTTTCCGACACGAAATTAGAATAATATTTTAAATAATAAGACTACTTTCTAAAAGTTAAATATTTTAAAAGTTAAGTAATTCTTAAATTTATAAATTTACTTTAATTTATTTCAAATAATTGATTTATTTTCAGTATCGATTAAATAGGGCTTAATTATAATTGTCTTTTTTTCTATTATCGCTACTTCCGGATAATAAGTTGTAGGCTTATCTTTTGGACCTATTGCAACAAGATCAGAAATTCTTAACTGTATTGGGTGCAGATAAAGGGCGGCGATATAGCTATTTGCGTTGCCATCTTGACCTGCCTTAGCAATTCCCAGTAATTTACCCCAGACATAAACGTTTTTTTTTGCAGAAACTATCGCCCCTGGGTTAACATCTCCAAAAATAAAAAGATTGCCATTTGAAGATATTCTTTCCCCTGATCTAATAGTGCCTTTATGTAAAATATCTTCTGGCTTTTTTGAGTAATTTAAAAATAATTTTTTTAGCACATTTTCATTCGCAAATGTTGAATCTATTTTTAAAGATTTGCCAGTTAAGATTGTGTCTCTGTTGTTTGAATAAATATGAATTGAACTTACGTTTAGTTTTTGAATATTAAGTTTAAATTTGGCTAATTGATTTGCATTAATTATTTCATTGATTGCAAAAATAATAGCTTCAAGTGGTTCTTTTACTGAAATCAATTTTAAAAAATTCTTATCTAAAGGGTTTAGTTCTTTTAAAGAGATTGTTTTGATATATTCACTTTTGATATTTCGGACAATTATTTTCATTAAATATAATTAGGCTTTATTTCTTATAGCTGAAATTTGCTTTTTAATTTCATTACTAATAAGACTAGGATAGATAATGAATGAAATTTCTTCATGTTTCATTAAAGCTTTTATCAATTCCGAACTATTCTCTAATGCACCTTGGTAGATACCGTCCCATATCTTTAGTGAGTTGTTAGATCTAAAACCTTTAAATGACTTTTCTTTAATTCCACAAAAGATTTCTGAGTCATAATTATTAGCCTGACATAGCTTGCGAGCAAAAGCGAGAATTTCTAATCTTTGGATTTTACTTAAGAAACTAATATTAGATGCTTTTAATAAATCTCTATCAATAAACATTCTGCATAGAGTATTAAGCGGTTCAAAAGATTCATCTTTCCATCTAATCAGATGATAGTAAAAGGTTATGTCATCATTTCTTATGAAGTCATCAATATCAATGTTGTCAGGTGAAAAGATCAATTTTTGAAGTGATTTATCTATCCATATTTTTTCATCATAATTTTTTTGAATAGTATAAATAATTTTTTCTAGAATCCATGTTGAAATTTCGTTTATTCTGTGGTTATAAATCGTTCTATACATTATGTTTCTTAGTACTAAGAAATGTTCTATTGCAATAACGCCTTTTGGCTTGATAGCAATATTTCCATCTGGAGAGACAGTAAGAGCTGAAATAATTCTTCCTAAATCTACTAATCCATAATTTGTGCCTGTGTTATAACTATCCCGTAATAAGTAATCAAGTCGATCGCAATCTATTTCACTACTAATCAATGTTTTTACAGGTTTTGAAAATAGACTTTTTGATTTAAACAATTCCCCTATTTGATTAGGTAGTTCACTGCCATATTTTTTAAGAATTAAGTTTATTGGGGGATGATGTTTTACTAACTTCTCAGACCAGTATTCATGATTATGATTGAATATTGCTTCGCTTGTGTGGCTTAAAGGCCCATGCCCTAAGTCATGTAATAAAGCGGCTCCAAAAAGAACAAATTTATTTGTACTAAATTTAGTTTCACTTTTAACTAAACTTTCATAAATTTTTCTTGCTATGCAAAATACACCTATTGAATGAGTAAATCTGCTTGATTCTGCACCATGGAATAGTAGTGAAGCTGCACCCAATTGTTTAATCCTTCTTAATCTTTGAAAAGCGATAGTGTCAATTAATTCCATAATCATTAATTCTTCTGGCTTTGCAGAATCAAATATTATTTCCTTGTGTATTGGATCATGAAAGATCCTTTTTATGCTCATAATTTTTGAGTAATTTTCTTTTTATAAAACTCTTGTTTCATCTAAGATCCCAAGTCTTCTGGCAATAAATCATTATTAGTTTTTGAAACCTCATTCTCTTCTAGAAGAGACTCTAGATATATTTCTGCATTTTTTACCCATTTATCTTCGGCATTACCATATTCCAAAGAATCTGGAATATCTAAAAGCTTGTCAGGTGTTAAGCCTTTACCCTGAATATTATTCCCTTTAGGGGTTAAATAACTTGCAACCGTTATAGCTATACCACTATCCTCTCCCAAGCTTTTGAGAGATTGAATTAAACCTTTTCCATATGTTTGTTCTCCCATTAAAGTTGATCTGCCATTATCTTGTAGTGAACCTGCAAGAATTTCACTCGCACTTGCAGTTGCTTTATTCACTAAAGTTACCATTGGTCCATCAAAAGATGTTTCTTTTTGAGAAATTATTGCATCTTTAATGCCATTCCTATCTTTTGTTTCAACGACTGGTCTTTCACTGAGGAATGAGTCTGCCACTGCTATCCCAGAACTTACTAATCCTCCCGAATTATTTCTAAGATCTAGTATTATTCCTTCTACTTCTTTTTCTTTTAATTCTTGTAGAGCCTCTTCAATTTTTTTTGGAACACTTTCGCTGAATTGAGTAATTCTTAAATAACCAATGGTGTGAGAGTCATCCCTCAATCTTTTTGTCCTCACAGGTCTAAGATCAACAGATCTTCGTTCTAAATCGAGCTCTTTGATTTCTCCAGAGGTAGAGGTAACTTCAACAATAACTTTACTGCCGGTTTCTCCTCTTAATTTTGCAGCAGTATTGGCAAGACCTAATTCATCAGAAGATATTCCATCAACCCTGTTAATAAAGTCACCACTTATAATCCCAGCATCCTCTGCCGGGGATCCCGCAAGGGTAGAAATAACTTTTATTTTATTATTGATTTCATCTTCACCCAATTGAAGTCCAACACCATTAATTTCGCTACCGAAATTACTTGCTTTTAGAAGTTCATAATCTTTTGGACGCAAAATTCGTGTATAGGGGTCATCAAGAGGTCTCAACATATCTTCAATTGCAGAATAAACCTCTTCACTTGTTTCAATTTGTTTCTGTAATGTTTGTTGTCTAATTCTCTTCCATTGAATCTCATTGAACTTGTCTGGGTCATAAAAACCCTCATTAACTAATGTCCAAGCATCAAGCACAAATTGCTTGCTATCACTGAGTGCATCTACTCTCTGAATACATATAAAATGGGTCGTTAAAACAAAGATCATGAGTATGATGACCCATTTTTTGAATGTTAAAAGTTTGTTAAAAGATGAATCCATTGGGTTAAGTGTTAACACCAAGTATAAGAATTTTAAGTAAGCTCTTTAATATCAAAGCTAATTTTTTTTTGGATGGCTGATTCTTCATCAGTTTATGATTGGTTCCAAGAAAGACTTGAAATCCAAGACATAACAGACGACGTAACTTCCAAGTACGTACCCCCACACGTAAATATTTTTTATTGTTTAGGAGGTATAACTTTAGTATGCTTCCTAATTCAATTTGCAACAGGTTTTGCAATGACTTTTTACTATAAGCCAACAGTTACTCAGGCTTATAGTTCAGTAAGTTATTTAATGACTGATGTCAGTTTTGGATGGCTTATACGATCCGTACATAGATGGAGTGCTTCTATGATGGTTCTGATGCTAATACTTCATGTCTTTAGAGTATATCTAACTGGCGGGTTTAAACGACCTAGAGAGTTGACTTGGGTAACCGGGGTTGTAATGGCAGTCATAACAGTTGCTTTTGGTGTTACAGGTTATTCATTGCCATGGGATCAGGTAGGCTATTGGGCCGTAAAGATTGTTTCAGGTGTCCCTGCAGCAATACCAGTAATAGGTGATTTTATGGTTGAACTGCTAAGAGGAGGAGAAAGTGTTGGTCAGTCTACTCTTACAAGATTTTATAGTCTTCATACTTTCGTATTACCTTGGTCGTTAGCTGTATTTATGCTGATGCATTTTCTTATGATTCGTAAACAGGGTATTTCAGGCCCCTTGTAAACCCTTATAATTTAATCATTACTTAAAAGTTTCATATGTCTACGTTAAAAAAACCAGATTTATCTGACCCAAAGTTAAGAGCTAAATTAGCAAAGGGGATGGGGCATAATTATTATGGTGAACCCGCTTGGCCAAATGACTTATTATATATTTTCCCAGTAGTAATTTTAGGGACTATTGCTTGTGTTGTAGGTCTTGCAGTATTGGATCCTGCGATGCTGGGAGATAAAGCCAATCCATTTGCAACGCCTTTAGAAATTTTACCTGAGTGGTACCTTTACCCTGTTTTTCAAATACTTAGAGTAGTACCTAACAAGCTACTTGGTATCGCTCTTCAAACATTAATTCCTCTTGGTTTAATGATTTTACCTTTTATAGAAAATGTGAATAAATTTTCTAATCCATTTAGAAGACCTGTAGCAATGTCTGTATTTTTATTTGGAACTTTCTTGACAATATATTTGGGAATTGGCGCTTGTTTACCAATAGATAAATCACTCACACTAGGGTTATTCTAAAATTTATAGGCTAAACATATCTAAATCATTATTTCCTTCCCTGAGAAAATAATTCATTAAAAGAAAACCAACAATCGTCCATGTTTGATATGTTCGTGATTGTTGCCCCACCCATGTACCAGTAGGTCCATCAAAATATTCAGCCCATTCTTGCTTGGGTAATTGATTTAATTGACACCAATAAGATTCCTCTACTAAAGATCTCATTTCTTCCATTAAAATCACATCATCAGTGGGAAATCTATTTTGATGCAAAAGGACAGCTGCTCCGAAAAACCAAAGTAAGCTAGGCCAGTGACCACCGTTATGATAACTCCATGGCCAATTCTTTGGATCTGATCCTGTTTTGTTTTGCCATTCTTCTACATCCATATGAGGGTGACATATTCTCATTGGCATTTGTGCCATCAAATGCTGTCTATTATGCAAAACTAATCTAAATAAGGCTCTTTGTTCGGCAGCAGGCAGCACTCCAAACATGCATGCTAAAGAGTTTCCTAAACTATAGAATCTAAAATCAGGTCTACCTGTTCTAATATTTCCTATTAAATACCCCCCTCTATTCTCCAACCAATCTTGAAGTGTTGATCATCTCCATACTGCTCAGTTGGCCTTCTTCTTAAAATTTGCATTGTTTGGCTTGTAACCCAGTAATGCTTTAAAAGAAAGTCTCCTAAATCTTTTACCCATTGACTAGTAAGAATAAGTCTTTGATCTAATAGCCTGCTTACATGATCTGCTCTACTTAATTCCATTAGATTGATACAGCTTTTTAGGCACCCATGAAGTAAAACCTCCACTTCTAAAGGTGCCCCCCATACATCCATGGGCCTATCAATCATAAATGCACAATCGGGGACGAACAGGACAGGTGTTCCTTCAAATGTTGGATGCAAAACTAGATCTAGTAACAGTTGAATTCCTCTTTGAACACTTTGACTTTTCCCAAACTCATAATCACCACTCTTGTTTACATAAAACCAGCATAAGATTGGCCACCATAGACTTGCATCGGCAGAAGTAATCCTTCCAATTGATCTCTGTCCATAGTCACCAATTAATTTTCCTTGTTCTTCAACAAAACTTGTTGGAAATACACCACGCGTTTGATAATTAGTGCTTTGTAGTTCAAGACAAACACTGAGAAACTTTTTGACAATTTCGTACCTCTTTTGCGTAATGAGATAAATCATTACTGGAACATTGTCTCTTAAAAAGATTTCTCCATAATTTAACTTCTTATTCTTTGTCGGGTGTTCTAGGGCCGCAACGCTACCTACTAACTCTCCTGAAATCTCAACTAAAGTCTTTTCAAAGTGTTCTTTTGCATTTGTAACAATTTTTTCTTCATCTGAACTAGGGCGAACCCTTAAATTTTTTTGACTAAACCTTTCTGCCATTCTATTTAAAATCCTTCTATTTACAGACTAGTTCGTGAAGTGAATATTGAACAAAAAAAAATTAATAAAAGAATTATGTATTAATGGTTGCATAATTACGGTCAAATGGTTTAGTATTTTCTTCTGGGCAAAAATATTTTTTTTTGCATTATTCAAGCAATTATCTTAAATATAATTTTTGGTAAATGAATGAATATTATGGAGATTTGATTACGATCAGTATTTTCAGCCAGTAGAAGGGTTTTCCCTTCAAAATGGGTTATTCACTTGTGGTTTAACTCGGCACCTAGAAAATTTAAAACTTAGGAACTGATGCTTTTATTGCGTCAAGACTTTATCAGATTTAGGTTTGATAATTTTGAGATGTATTTGCAATAAAGGTGTGAGGTCCCGTCAAGAATATATAAATTGTTTTCAATTGCTAACTTTTTAGTTTTTTGAAAACCAACGGATCTGAGATCTTGGAAAGTCACTTTGAAATATTTTTAATGTGCACTCAAAGTAATCCTTAATTATCTAAGGAGGCTGAACCTAAATAACTTAAGTCAATCTTATTTTTATTTGGAGAACGCAATTCATATTGAGTAGATTTTGTCTACAAAAGGATTTGAACACAACGGAGAGTTTGATCCTGGCTCAGGATGAACGCTGGCGGCGTGCTTAACACATGCAAGTCGAACGAACCTTCGGGTTAGTGGCGGACGGGTGAGTAACGCGTGAGAATCTGCCCTCAGGAGGGGGATAACGGTTGGAAACGACCGCTAATACCCCATATGCCGAAAGGTGAAATGAATTTCGCCTGAGGATGAGCTCGCGTCTGATTAGCTAGTTGGTGAGGTAATGGCTCACCAAGGCTTCGATCAGTAGCTGGTCTGAGAGGATGATCAGCCACACTGGGACTGAGACACGGCCCAGACTCCTACGGGAGGCAGCAGTGGGGAATTTTCCGCAATGGGCGAAAGCCTGACGGAGCAACGCCGCGTGAGGGACGAAGGCCTCTGGGCTGTAAACCTCTTTTCTCAAGGAAGAAGATATGACGGTACTTGAGGAATAAGCCACGGCTAATTCCGTGCCAGCAGCCGCGGTAATACGGGAGTGGCAAGCGTTATCCGGAATTATTGGGCGTAAAGCGTCCGCAGGCGGCCTTTCAAGTCTGCTGTTAAAGCGTGGAGCTTAACTCCATTATGGCAGTGGAAACTGATAGGCTTGAGTATGGTAGGGGCAGAGGGAATTCCCGGTGTAGCGGTGAAATGCGTAGATATCGGGAAGAACACCAGTGGCGAAGGCGCTCTGCTGGGCCATTACTGACGCTCATGGACGAAAGCCAGGGGAGCGAAAGGGATTAGATACCCCTGTAGTCCTGGCCGTAAACGATGAACACTAGGTGTCGGGGGAATCGACCCCTTCGGTGTCGTAGCTAACGCGTTAAGTGTTCCGCCTGGGGAGTACGCACGCAAGTGTGAAACTCAAAGGAATTGACGGGGGCCCGCACAAGCGGTGGAGTATGTGGTTTAATTCGATGCAACGCGAAGAACCTTACCAGGGTTTGACATCCTGCGAACCTCTTAGAAATTTGAGGGTGCCTTCGGGAATGCAGTGACAGGTGGTGCATGGCTGTCGTCAGCTCGTGTCGTGAGATGTTGGGTTAAGTCCCGCAACGAGCGCAACCCACGTTTTTAGTTGCCAGCATTTAGTTGGGCACTCTAGAAAGACCGCCGGTGATAAACCGGAGGAAGGTGTGGATGACGTCAAGTCATCATGCCCCTTACACCCTGGGCTACACACGTACTACAATGCTACGGACAAAGGGCAGCAAACTCGCGAGAGCTAGCAAATCCCATAAACCGTGGCTCAGTTCAGATCGTAGGCTGCAACTCGCCTACGTGAAGTAGGAATCGCTAGTAATCGCAGGTCAGCATACTGCGGTGAATACGTTCCCGGGCCTTGTACACACCGCCCGTCACACCATGGAAGTTGGCCATGCCCGAAGTCGTTACTCCAACCCTTGTGGAGGAGGACGCCGAAGGTGGGGCTAATGACTGGGGTGAAGTCGTAACAAGGTAGCCGTACCGGAAGGTGCGGCTGGATCACCTCCTAACAGGGAGACAACAAAATGTTAAATATTAATTTTGTCACCTTAGGTCGATCGGTATCTCATGTTCTTAATTACTTTAAGAATTTCATTTCCTAAGTTTTTTCTAGGTCACACCCATTACTTTCCCTGGGCCATTAGCTCAGGTGGTTAGAGCGCACCCCTGATAAGGGTGAGGTCCCTGGTTCAAGTCCAGGATGGCCCATATCTCTATGTTGGGGGTATAGCTCAGTTGGTAGAGCGCCTGCTTTGCAAGCAGGATGTCAGCGGTTCGAGTCCGCTTACCTCCACTGATTACCACCTCTTCCATAAATTTATAGAAGGGAATAGTTATGTGTGTGTATTTAGATCTGAACGAATCTAGCTTCCTAATAAATATATTAAGATGCTGGACTCATTGAATTTTATTCATTGTTTTCAGAGAACCTTGACAACTGCATAGATTATTTTTAAAGACAATAAGCATCTTTTATGATGCAGATTTATTATTTGTGCTAATGCATTAATAACAATTCTATTGAGCTGATGCTTCAATTTTTTGAAGTTATTGGTCAAGCTACAAAGGGCTCACGGAGGATACCTAGGCACACAGAGGCGATGAAGGACGTGGTTACCTGCGATAAGTCTCGGGGAGTTGGAAGCACACTTTGATCCGGGAATTTCCGAATGGGGCAACCCCATGTACGGCCAACTGAATATATAGGTTGGTGCGAGCTAACCCAGCGAACTGAAACATCTTAGTAGCTGGAGGAAGAGAAAGTAAATAACGACTCCCTCAGTAGCGGCGAGCGAACGGGGAATAGCCCAAACCGATAGTCTTGACTATCGGGGTTGTGGGACAGCAATATGGATCAATTAGTCTAGAAGAAACGTTTGAATGGCGTGCCACAGAGGGTGAAAGCCCCGTAATCGAAAGATGAGTTGACCTAGCTGTATCCCGAGTAGCACGGAGCACGTGGAATTCCGTGTGAATCTGCGAGGACCACCTCGTAAGGCTAAGTACTACTGTGTGACCGATAGTGAAACAGTACCGCGAGGGAAAGGTGAAAAGAACCCCGGGAGGGGAGTGAAATAGAACATGAAACCGTGAGCTTACAAGCAATGGGAGCCCGACTAATCGGGTGACCGTGTGCCTGTTGAAGAATGAGCCGGCGACTTATAGGCACTGGCGGGTTAAACCGGAAATGGTGGAGCCACAGCGAAAGCGAGTCTTAATAGGGCGTTTGTCAGTGTTTATAGACCCGAACCCTGGTGATCTAACCATGGCCAGGATGAAGCTTGGGTGATACCAAGTGGAGGTCCGAACCGACTGAAGTTGAAAATTCAGCGGATGAGCTGTGGTTAGGGGTGAAATGCCAATCGAACCAGGAGCTAGCTGGTTCTCCCCGAAATACGTTGAGGCGTAGCGTCTAGTGCTCCAGCAGGGGGGTAAAGCAACCATTTCGGTGCGGGCTGCGAAAGCGGTACCAAATCGATATGAACTCTGAATACCCTGTGTGTAACTAGGCAGTCAGACTGTGGGGGATAAGCTCCATAGTCAAGAGGGAAACAGCCCAGACCGCCAGCTAAGGTCCCAAAATTAACGCTAAGTGATAAAGGAGGTGGGATTGCCCAGACAACCAGGAGGTTTGCCTAGAAGCAGCCATCCTCAAAGGAGTGCGTAATAGCTCACTGGTCGAGCGATCCTGCGCCGAAAATGAACGGGGCTAAGCGTTATACCGAAGCTGCGGATAAATTTATTTATGGTAGGGGAGCGTTCTATGTAGGGTGAAGCGTTAGCGTAAGCGGACGTGGACAGCATAGAAGTGAGAATGTCGGCTTGAGTAGCGAAAACATGGGTGAGAATCCCATGCCCCGAAACCCTAAGGGTTCCTCCGGCAGGCTCGTCCGCGGAGGGTTAGTCTGGACCTAAGGCGAGGCCGAAAGGCGTAGTCGATGGATAACAGGTCAATATTCCTGTACCAGATGTGTTTTGGGAAGGGGGACGGAGAAGGCTAGCCAGGCCAGATGTTGGTTACTGGTTCAAGCGTTCGAGGCTTTGAGAGATGGAGAAAACATCTTGAGCTAAGGCGTGAGTACGAGCTGCTACGGCAGCGAAGTTGGTGATGTCATGCTTCCAAGAAAAGCCCTATACCCGTTAAGACACAAATGCCAGTACCCGAAACCGACACAGGTGGGGTGGTAGAGAATACCGAGGGGCGCGAGATAACTCTCTCTAAGGAACTCGGCAAAATGGCCCCGTAACTTCGGGAGAAGGGGTGCCAGCGAGAGCTGGTCGCAGTGAAGAGGCGCAAGCGACTGTTTACCAAAAACACAGGTCTCCGCTAAGTCGCAAGACGATGTATGGGGGCTGACACCTGCCCAGTGCCGGAAGGTTAAGGAAGCTGGTTAGCTTTTAGTGAAGCTAGCGACTGAAGCCCCGGTGAACGGCGGCCGTAACTATAACGGTCCTAAGGTAGCGAAATTCCTTGTCGGGTAAGTTCCGACCCGCACGAAAGGTGTAACGATTTGCGCGCTGTCTCGGAGAGAGGCTCGGCGAAATAGAATTGTCTGTGAAGATGCGGACTACATACACCCGGACAGAAAGACCCTATGAAGCTTTACTGTAGTTTGATATTGTGCTCGGGCTCTGAATGCGCAGAATAGGTGGGAGACGTTGAAATAGTGCTTGTGGGTACTATTGAGTCATCGGTGAGATACCACTCTTTTAGAGCTAGGGTTCTAACGCTTACCCGTTATCCGGGAAGCGGACAGTATCTGATGGGCAGTTTGACTGGGGCGGTCGCCTCCTAAAAGGTAACGGAGGCGCACAAAGGTTCCCTCAGGCTGGTTGGAAATCAGTCGTTGAGTGCAAAAGCAGAAGGGAGCTTGACTGTGAGACCTACAAGTCGAACAGGGACGAAAGTCGGTTTTAGTGATCCGACGGTTCTGCGTGGAAGGGCCGTCGCTCAACGGATAAAAGTTACTCTAGGGATAACAGGCTGATCTCCCCCAAGAGTTCACATCGACGGGGAGGTTTGGCACCTCGATGTCGGCTCATCGCAACCTGGGGCTGAAGTCGGTCCCAAGGGTTGGGCTGTTCGCCCATTAAAGCGGTACGCGAGCTGGGTTCAGAACGTCGTGAGACAGTTCGGTCCATATCCGGTGTATGCGCAGGAATATTGAGAGGATTTCTCCCTAGTACGAGAGGACCGGGAGGAACGCACCTCTGGTGTGCCAGTTATCGTGCCAACGGTAAACGCTGGGTAGCCATGTGCGGAGTGGATAACCGCTGAAAGCATCTAAGTGGGAAGCCCACCTCAAGATGAGTATTGCCATGGCTTAAGCCAGTAAGGTCACGGGAAGAACACCCGTTGATAGGCTCTACGTGGAAGCTTGGTAACAAGTGCAGCGGAGGAGTACTAATAGACCGAGGGCTTGACCAAATAAACTCAATTTATTGTTTTTGATATTTATAATTTTCTATGCAGTTCTCAAGGTTCATACTATCCTGGTGTTCATGGCGATGTGGAACCACTCCGATCCATCTCGAACTCGGTTGTGAAACGCATCAGCGGCGAAAATATTTAGGGGGTAGCCCCTTGAGAAAATAGCTCAATGCCAGGTAAAAATATTTAAAAGGGCTTACTTTATAAAGTAAGCCCTTTTTTATTTCTGGCATTTTCTACACCAATGTGTACTTCTTCCAGCAATTTTTTTCCTTTCAATTAAATTTTTACATTTACGACATTCTTTGCCAGTTCTCCTGTATACATTAGTTTGTAAACCAAAATTTCCATTTTCCCCCTCTAAGTCTCTAAAGTCACTAAATGTAGTTCCACCTGAACCAATACTTTTTTTTAAAACATCAATAATTGATTCTTTAAGCCTTATTAATTCATTCTTTTCTATTGTATTGGCTTCTCTGAAAGGTGAGATACCAGCTGCATATAGACTTTCATCAGCATATATATTTCCTATCCCAGCGATAATTTTTTGATCTAATAAGATAGATTTAATAGATTTTTTTCTTTTAGAAATGATTTTGTTTAGATAATTTATATCAAAGTTTTCAGAGAAAGGTTCGGGTCCTAAAGAACCTAATCCTTTGATAACATCATTTGGAGATAATCCCTCTTGAACCCACCACATTTGGCCAAAACTTCTTAAGTCAATGTACCTAAGTTCATTATTTTTATTATCAAATATTCTTATTCTGGTATGTTTACAAGGCTGAGAAGAATTGTTTGTAAGCTTAAAATAACCAGTCATTCTTAAATGAACTACAAGGTAACCATTACATTTCAAACTTTGTTCACTAATAGTTTCAATATTATTATTTTTAAATTTTTTTAATTCAGCTATTAAATATTTTCCTCTTCTATCCCATTTGTATATAAGTGAACCCTGCAGGCCTTCAATAAATTCTTGCTTATTAATTGGATAAGCAACTATGGAGTCTCTGCAGACTTCAACATTGGATATTATAAAATTGTTGAGTTTTTGCTCTAAACCTCTTCGAACAGTTTCGACTTCAGGTAACTCAGGCAATTCTTTAAACTTTCTCTAATTCACTTTCTGCAAAATTGTTTGTATTTGCGCCACCTTCAGTGCCACTAATACCGCCATAATTGACCTTTTCAAATCTAACAATACAGTTATATTTAATACCTGATGTTTCAACGGAAGCAACCTTACCAATTTCATTGTACCAGTATGATTCTGGTCTTTTTACTCGTACAAGATCTCCTCTTGAAATTGCCATTAATTTAAATTTAACTATATAGACAATAGCCTATAACTTATTGCCTCAGACAAATTATTCACACATATTAATTAAAATTGTTTACAAATATCATTTATTAGAGTTTTTTCAAAAATTTCTTTGCCAGGCGTCCATCCTCTCCATTTTCTTCCAGGAATTCTAACATCTAATTCTTCTGTCTCACATCTGATCGAGATCATAAGTTTTTTATTACTTTGATTGAGAACATGTAAAACTTTCCTCCCATTTATTGTCTCTAACTGTTTATTTTGAATAACTAATGGACCATATGTTTTATTTATATTTATCAATTCAATACTTTCTTTATTCTTAATTTTTGAAAATTTTTCTGAATTAATCCGATCTTTTTTCCTTATTATTAGTTTCTTGCCAACTTTTATTGAATCAGGATTTTTCAGGTTATTAATTTCTATCAAATCTTCCAATTTTAATTTATATATGTTAGAAATCTCTGTAAGATTTTCTCCATGTTTAACAGTATGGTAAATAGTTCTCTTTTTTTTCTTTAAATTTGTTTTGCTTGGCAATTTCTGATTGGAAATAATGAGATTCTGACCAACGTAGATATAATTTTCATCTTTCAAATTATTTAATTTGATAATTAAGTTTTTATCAACTGAATATAATTTTGAGATACTCGAAATTGTTTCCCCCACTTGTACAATATGAATTTCATTGAGTTTAGAATTGTTATGAATGAATGACTCTTTTTTTATTTTTGTTTCTATTCTCTTGTTATTGTCATCAATCTTTTCTTCAGATTTTATTAATAGAGGATTCAAAAAGTTAATAAAGAGGGTGATTAAAATAAAAGTTAATTTCATTATCTTACCTATTTACTTTAAGATAATCTTTAAATTTAAAATCGCGAGATTTTTGTAAAAAATTAATTCTTTAAAATCCATAAATAAATTTTATAAATTTCATTATTTTTTCATAGGGAGGATACCTGAGATTTAAATCAAATAAAACACTTTTGAAGGTAATAGATTTTTGATTTGAAAAGTTGCGAAATCCTTCTTCTCCATGAAACTTACCCATTCCACTTTGTCCTACTCCACCAAATGGCAAATTTGGGATAAGTACTGGCAACATTACATCATTAATGCATATCGTTCCTGAGCTTGTGACTTTTGAAATATGATCATGGATTTTTTTGTTACCCCCAAAAACATATATAGCTAATGGTTTTGATGCTTGATTAATTTTTTGTAAAGCTGATTCTTTATTATCTACTGCTATTACTGGAAGCAGAGAGCTAAATAACTCTTTTTCTAATAATTTTTTTTCTTCTAATTTAATTTGCAAAATTGTTGGAGATATTTTCATCTTTTTTCTGCTGTATAAACCTCCAAATGAAATTTTCTTTTGTTTTTTATATTTTTTAAGAATTTCTAAAGTCAAAGAAAATTGTTTTTTTTGTAATTTAGATAAGTTTTTTGAATTTATGGGGTTTTTACCATAAAAACTAATTATGCATTTTTGCAATTCTTCTATTAAATTCTTTTCAATTTCTTTTTCTACAAATATATGATTCGGAGCGACGCAGGATTGACCTGAATTAAAAAATTTACCCCATACAATTCTTTTCGCTGCCACTTCTAAATTTGCATTTTTTAAAACAATTACAGGATTAGTTCCACTTAGCTCAAGAGTTAATGGAGTTAAGTTTTTTGCAGCTAATTTCATAATACTTTTTCCTGTCTCAGTACTTCCTGTAAAAAATATGTGGTCAAAATTTTGTTCGATCAATTTTTTTGATTGTTTATAATCCCCTTCAATAGTTAATAGGATGTCTTTTTGAAAATATTCGGAAGTTAGATCTTTAATCAGTTTTGAAGTACAAGGACATTTTTCGGATGGCTTTATTAATGCGGTATTTCCTGCGGAAAATATATTTACTAAGGGTTTTAATATATATAACAATGGATAATTATATGGACCGAGGATTAACACGCAACCAAGAGGTTCGTAAATTACTTTTGAGGATGATGGGAATAGATAAAAAGGAGTATTAACCTTTTTGGGTACCATCCATAAATTGAGTTTTTTAATTATTAAGGCAATCTCTTCTTTGACTAAAAGAATTTCTGAAAGAGCTTCAATTTCTGATTTACCAAGATCACTAAAAAGACATTTTATTATCTCTTGTGTATGTTTATCTAACAGTTTAGAAACTAACTTGATCTGTTTGATTCTCCATTGAATACTTGCCGTTTTGCCAGTAAGAACCGTATTTTTTAAGTCGTCTATATTTTCTTTATATAATTTATCTGAAATATTCATTTTTAATTTCTTTGCATACTAATCAATATATCAGAGGATAATTTTTAAATAACTAGAAGTTTTAGAACATAATAAAGGTTTATTGTATTATTTTTAATAATTAATTAGCTGATTTAAAATTTCCCTTGAAAATCATTTTTAAAGAAGGTCAATTTATTATTCCTGCTTTTGTATGTTTTGTATTATTTTTTATAATCAATATTCAAGGCTTATTTAATATTTCAGAACTATCTTATTGGTCAGGTTTTATTATTGAGCAGCCATATAGAATCATAAGTTATTGTTTTGTTCATAAAGACTTTAATCATTTATTTTCTAATATCTTTGGAATTATTGTAGTTAGATATTGCTTCCTAAATCTGAATCTAAAGAATAAGTTTCTGTTCTTTTATCTAACTATTTTGCTAGTAACTATTCAGACTCTCTTTTTGTTCATCTTAGATAATTTCTTAATTTATAATTACAACCATCTACTAGTTGGCTTTAGCGGAGTTCTTTTTGGATCATATACATTTATATTACTGTCTTCTATTTTTGGGAAAAGAAATATTTTTAATATATTGATTGGCCTGGAAAAAAGTAAAGATATTAAAAAACTAATGATTCTTTTCTTGTCTTTAGGGATTGCCTATTCTGTGTTGCCAAATATAAGCCTATCAGGACATCTTGCAGGAATGCTAAGTGGATTTGTTATCTTTTTTTTATAAAGAAAAATTGAGCTTTCGGTGAATGGACTAAACAAATTTCCATAAACTTTGAAAATTCTAATTTTTCCTAGTTAGTATATTTTTATGAAGGATAAATTTTCAATTAGATTGATATCTAACGATGAAATCTTAGAAGTTACTAATTGGGCAAGGTTAGAGGGATTTGCTCCGGGATTTGATGATGTGTCTATTTATAGAAATACCGATAAACAAGGAGTATGGGTTGCATGCCTAGATAATCAACCAATAGGTTGTATTGCCTGCATAAAATATAATTCCTCGTATGGTTTTATAGGTTTATTTATCGTAAAAAAAGAATTCCGAAATAATGGCTATGGGGTTAGATTATGGGAACATGCACTCGATTACTTATCAAATGTTGATTGTATTGGGTTAGAGGCTGCTCCAGATAGATTGAATGATTACCAAAATTGGGGTTTCAAGAAATCCTCAATTACAAATAGATGGGAATCAAATGGCTTCCAAGATCTACCATTGAGTAATTTCTATAACGATCAATATCATTCTTTTAAAGTTGTACCTGGGAGTCAACTAACCTCAGAAGCAGTCTTAATATATGATTCGCAGCGAGAACCTAGTCCTAGGCCTCATTTCCTAAATGATTGGTTGAAAAATTTATATGGGAATGTGAGCGTGATTATCGATGGTAATGGGATGTGCCACGGGTTTGGGAGGATAAGACCTTGTGTCTTGAAGGATAATAGCCGAGGTTGGAGAATAGGACCTCTTCTCGCGGATACTCCTCCACTTGCTGAGTTACTAATCAGGAAATTAGTTGGTAATTTAGATGCTCCAATTTTATTGGATTGTTCTAATCTTAATCCTTATGCAAATTATCTTTTATCCAGTTTAGGTTTCAAGGAGATATCAAAAACTTATAGAATGTATAAAGGTCTTCAACCTCCATGTCCAATGAATCAAGTATACGGACTCGCTTGCTTGGAGCTGGGATGATTACCTCTAAAATTTTCAATTTATTGTCTTCTGATGATGTCCCTAGATTTAAAAACTTTATTTTGTATATTAATGAGCTCAATCTTCAGAAGTTTTTAAAATTTTTTCTACGATATCGGCGTTGATTATGATGATTTCTCCGTTATCAATATTTGCTACTTGAAACAAGGTCCATGAATTGGGATTTCTTGCTCCTCCAATACAGTTAATAACATATCCAATCCAATAATCATGTTGCTTTTTTTTAGTATCCTGGTAATTTTCGTGATTTTTAATTACTACGTAATCACCAGGTCTAACTAAAAGAAACTCAGAACTTGCCGAACGCACAACGGATAAAAAATGGTACTTATGTACTATAGTCGAATTGCGGCGCTTTAGGCGCTGACCTTTGGGTTGATTTGCAAATTCGAGGCAAGTTAAACATAAAATAGAATATAATAAAATTGCTTTAATTGCAGCATTATTGGTTTAAATTTTAGCTTTGAGGGATGCTTATATAGCAAGAGATAATCCTGGTTAAAGTTTAAAAATTGTTTTTAAATTAAGTAAGCTTTTAGTTGATCTAGAATTTCAGCACGGTTAGATAATAATTTTGTAAATACTAGATATAGCAATCCTCCCATAGCAATTCTTCCGTTTATTTTCTCAAACCACCTTAAATTGTTAATCAATTTTTTTTTGCAACTACACTAAATTTAGGGTGTGATATAAATAAAAAAGTATTAATTACTGCTAAATAAAAAATTAAATTTTAGAAATTACAAGCTTTCCTCAAAAATACATTTATTTATTCTTTGAGGAGTTAAAGCCAACCCTCTTTCATCTCAATATAAAGCCTCTCACTTTCAGCGCAGTTTTGCTTGTTCTCTGTATAGGATTGCTGCTGATGCTGCTGTTGCTGAGTTGTTGAACTGCTATTTGAATTTTGAACTTCGCTCATGAGAACACTAAAATTTATTTGTGTTTATTCTCTCATATTCAAACCTTTTTTTGTCAACTTAAATTCTTAAATTTTATTTAAATTTTATGGATTATCTTCCTATTAAATGAGTTTATCAAAAAATTTATTTGGCCACTGTGGTTTTGGTATATAGGAATTTGACTTCCCAATATACAATTGCTAGAAAAATAGCACTTGCAATAATAATTTCAGAGATAGCTAGCATTTCGTATTTAAGGTAATATTTCAATTTTGGTATTAATTTACACAGAATGCAATAGGTACTAATTACATCCAGAATTTTAAAATAAATCTTACTTAATAAAATAACGCTTGAATATAATATAAAATTTTAAATATAGATACTAACTTTACTTGTGGAGAACTCCTTAAATATATCCATACTTATACCTTTGCTGCCGATGGTAGCAGCTTTATCTATTTTTGTTTTATTGGCAAGTTTTAATAGAACAATAAACAGATTAACAAAGCCAGTTAGCGCAATTATTGCATTATCTTTATTCAGTTCTTGTCTTATAAGCTCTTTCTATTATTTCAAGAAAATTGAAGGAGAATTGTTCTTGTCTAATTTTCTTAAATTATTCGAAGGCACAAATTTGGTAATGCATTTAAATTTGGTTAGTGAAAAATTAATAATTTTTTTCGCATTAATAATGATAATTATCATTGGAGTATTATTTTACAAACTGCCAAGGAAAAAAGGTTACGTTTTATTGATGGTAGGTCTTGGCTTAATCTCCTCCTCAGTAATGCTGTCAATATTGTTAATGGATTTTTCAGCTTTAGCTTAAATAGAACTTAGCATTGAGAAAGATTTATTGAGTTCTTGATGATGATTTAATTCATATTGGGTAATTGTTTTATGATCTGTTCGGTGAAATTTTGTATATTTTGAGCAAGTAATAAATACTTGCGCTTCTTTTTTTTTGTTGACATCATATTCATTTTTGAAAAAAAAAAACAAAAAACCATGATCGATTAATAATCAATTCTAAGGCGTCTGTGAGAAAGTATCAATCGAGAATTTAGCTTCTCATTTTTTCTCCATTTCTTTCATATGTTCTGTTTATTTAATAGTCTGGGCAAAATGTTCTTTAATAAAAAATTTTTATCTCATAAATCTTGCTTTAACATTGAAAAAATTTTTTTTCATGCATTAATTGGTATAGATAAAAATTTTATATGACATCAGCTGAAAAGATTGCAAATGCTAAAAAGAGGATTGATGAATTAGAGAGACTTATAAAATTTTGGAATGAGTCAGAAGAAGAGAGATCTAAGATAGTAAATTTTTCATTCAAAATTGATGATAAAGTTGCTTAGATATTGATGATTTAAGTTTGACAGCGTTGGTTAGGTTTTAGCTATCTTAAATATTTATATTTTAATTTTTTTTTAAATAGAGCAATTAAACCTATTCTAAAAATGCTTTGAAAGAAATAATCTAAAAGAAAAACCTTTATGAATACATATTCTAAAAAATATTTAGTTCCTATTAAATTTGTACCATGGGTTTTTTGGGTATTTATTTCTCTATTAAGTTTATATTTGTATACTACGGCATGGATTAGATGAAATTTTTAGTTTTCTCAACTTCTTTTTAGCCAATCTGGAGCGCCACCAAACCAGCCTGATATATCATCTTCATTGGGATTAAAGTGATTTTCTGTATCTAAGCCTTCAATTCCAAGTGATTGTAAAAGTTTATCAATACCATTTTCGCTTTTTTCTCCATTTCTTCTGAAGCTATTTGCTTTCTTTAACCAGAGAGAAATAGTCGAATTATGTTGTGCAAATCTCTCAACATATATTCTTTCTTCTAATGAAATTTCTTGATCTCTTAAAATCCTTCTAATTATCCCTTGAATCTTTAATCTTTTTTGATGACTTAAAAGCATTTTTAGAATTAAATGATTAATACTTTTATAGGAGGCTTAACTAAAAAAATCTTGTCAATGCGAATTTCAACAAATTGATCTTTTTAGAGGGTTTTTGGCTAGAAAAGTCTTCAGACTCTAAAAATAAATATCAATTGGTCATCAAAAATACATTATTGTATTTAATAAACTTATAAGTTCAATAAATTAGATAAGAAGCGCTAATTTTTTTTGGATATCGGAAGGTGTTTGTGGCCTGCCAAGAAGAGCGGTATTGCAAAGTAGTAAAGATGTACTACTATTAGTACAGGTATACTATTATCGTGGAAATTCTTTCATCTTCTCCTTATGCCACTTTTAATTCAAAAGAGTGGAATTCTCTAGTAAGTAAACGTGACAAGTTTATCAATTCTCCTATAAAAGTTAAAAAGAAGTATTTCAGAGCTTTTACTTTTAAAAATATTGAAAAACCCAAAGGTCTCCAAGAGAAGAGTGAATTACATGAACAAATGCAACTTATATTCGCATAGAAAAATTTCAAGTAACTCTTTTTTCTTGAATAGTATTTTAAGAGATCAAATTTTTTGTTAGATTAGTAAAAAGACAAGAAGGATTTAATTTGGCTGTAGATCATGAACTTTTAAAAGAAGTTACCAAAGAACTTTGGAATACTGTAAAAAAATTAAGACCAGAAATTGATCGACAAACCCGACTTCAATTGGTTTTAAAGGCCTTATTGACTATTGGAGACTTGCCAGATCAAATGCAAGCTGCAATGGTAGTGGGTGTTTGTGCAGAAATGGATAAGAGCGATTCTGATAGTATCGATAATGATTCTCAAAGCAAAGAAAAGCAAGCTTCAAGCGCTGTTGATACTTCTACTGGAAGGAAGGTAGTTAGGAGAAGTTCGGCTAAATAAACCTTTCAAACTAAGTTTATCCTTTGACGTCTGTTGAATTGTTTTTAGAAAAACGATTATATAAATAATATGAGATTACTAGGGAAAGTGGTAAAAATATTGAATGTAAAGTCATTACTAGCTCTGTTTGCCCCATTCCTATAAGGCTCGACTCACTTGGTAGTTGCTCTGACCAAGTACCAACTAGATGCCAAGCGTGAGGGACAGATAAGAGAACCATATAGAGACTATAAGTTAAAATTATGTTCAGGTAAACATTATCATTCGTGAAAAAATATGTTTATTTTCTTGTTATTTCTTAACTAAATATTTAAAGATTAATTTAAGACAGAACTGTATTTTATCTCTCTATTTTTTAAGGAGATTTTTAAATGCTTTTGACCTTGCTTGGTTTAGATAAATGTATTTGTCGAAGTTGATAAGCTAAGTACAACTGCCAGAAAGAAAATGTAAGGAACAGCTTTAAGGGGGATGTGCCGTTGACGTTTAGAAATGAAATCCATTAAAAAATTACTATATGTAAACATAATAACGAGAAAATGTTCCTTATGTGTGTCAATGTTTTTTGTTTTTAGAAATATTTAGAAACAAATACTAGTTTTCAGTCTCGCTTAATAAGGGTTTTATGAAAAATATTATTTACTATATTTATTAATGTTGAGTTTTTAAGATGAAACCTGTTATTAACGATTTACCAGATATCAAAGACATAAAACAATTAGAGCAAAATTCTCAAAAAGAAGGAAGTGGAATAGTTTATGAGGAATTGTTAGGTATATGGAGGTTTCAGTATGTATGGAAGAAAGGTTCAGATGAAATAGATAATATTTCCAGTACTATTCTTCAAGTTTTATCAGCAAGACTGGAGTTAACTAAAAAAGATCCAGAAAATAATCTGGATTTTGCAATTAAAAATTCAATTAGTTTTGGGCTATTAAATATTATCTTTACTGGGAGTGCCTCATTAAAAGGCCTAAGACCTCTATTGCCATTTTATTTTGACAACTTCAAAATTAATATTGGCAATTTTTCAATAATTAATAAGTCAATTAAAAAACCTAAAGAAAAGGAAATGCCTTTCTTCTCACTAATCGGAATTAGCAAATTAGATAATTGGATGTGTGCAAGAGGTAGAGGAGGAGGACTGGCAATATGGATTAGATCTTATAACTAGTGATATTCCCCAGGATGCTCAACTTTTCTTACAGTTACTTTATCGACTTTTTGACCGTTAAATCTCAAAAGATCATCACCAGAGAAATCATAGCCAAGTCTTTGAGCTATAAGTGCCACATCATCGGCAGTAGCCGATGATGTGACCTTTTCTTTTAAGTTATTGTCTGACTGCATTTTTTTTAAAAATCGTCTGATTTCAGAAAAACTCATGCTAAATAGTTTTGTTTAATTAAGCCTAAAGTATTTGTAAAAATCTTTTTTCAATGAAGAACAAGATAAATAGATAGTTATTATACTATTTTTTATGACTTACTTATTTCTTTATGTAATTGGAATTATTTTAATTTGGTGGACTTATAGAGTTGGGTGGCTTGAAGCTCTTAAAACAGTAATTAAAGTTCTAGTCCCTTCTGTTTTTATTATTTTATTTAACATTAAGGGAGGAAGATTACTATTTAAAAGCCCTATTGTGGGGTTGTTGAGCGTTTTACCAACTTCGATTTTTATTTACAGAGGTTCATTGCCCCTAGTTAGTTTTATTAATAATTGGATTGAAAAAAAAAGAAGTGATGATTATGACTCTGAAGTAATAGAAACGGATTCAGTCTCTATAGATGATTAATTAGTTTGATTCAATCAAAACCAAGAAATAATTCTTTGTGGACAACAAGAACATCAAATAAACATGTTCCATAATTTGGACTTAGTGGAATGTTGTCAACATTTACTGCTTCTGCACAAATTAAATGAGCATCCCATCTGGTATTGTGCTCACTTATTTGCATTGACCAATCAATGACTTTTTTAAAATGGTCTGGCATTCCTGAACCAATTTTTCTGCATATTTGACATAGAACCGTTAAAAGAGGGGGTCTAGATTTTCTCTTTAATTCTTTAACAAGACTAGGCTGAGTAAAAACGCTGGTATATCTAATATATTCAATTAATTCAAGATCCTCTTTAGTCAGTTGTGCTTTATCTAAGGCTTTTTCAAATTCTTCTATAGGAGTAATTGGTCTTTTTATCATATTAATTATTATTATTATTATTTTCTTGCTTTGATAAATCCTTTTTTTCTGATTCTTTATTGTCCTGGTAAATTTTATTTTTGGGATTACTTTCTAAAGTTTTAGGTATATCCTCTTTTTCATCATCATCATCATCATCATTCATAACCTGATCAATTTCATTTTGAAATTCATTCGATGCTTTTTTAAGACTTTTCAAAGTTTTACCAAGCTGTTTCCCTAATTCTGGTAGCTTTTTAGGACCAAAAATCAAAAGAGCTAAAATGAGGATTACAGTAACTTCTGGTAAACCTACTCCAAATATATTCATAATTAATAACTATTAAATCAATAAGTATATCTATTATTTAATATAATCAAATCATTTAAAATTATCACTTTTAGAAGAGCTTTGTTACTCTTAAAAAAATTTGAAAATTATTATTGTTAGTATCACTCCTTTAAAAAAAACTAGCCAAAGTAATTGATAATCGCTTAAATTAAATTTTCTTTGATACCAATTTATAAATTTTTTGTGTTTTTCGATTAGTTTTTTTATTTTCACTAAATTATTTTTTTATTAAAAACTTATTTTATCTTAGTTTTAATTGTTTTTGATAAAATATTTTTTTCTTTTAGAAGTTAATACTTTTATAAAGCATGGAAATTATCTTTTAGATTTTTTCAATTTGTGTATTTTGGAACTGTTATTAATCATTTTTTATTTTTATATAAATTCCATCATCTTTCATACTGAAAATTATAATAGTAAATTTAAATAATATTTAAGTATCTTTTAAAGACTACCAGTAAATTTAATCTAATTTTTTGTTTAAAGTCACAGTCAGCTGATAAATATATTTAAGATGAGTTTTTATAAATATTATTTTGCAGATAGGAGATAACATTCCAGAATTTTCTTTACTGGATCAAAACGGTATTCAAAGAACTAATAGAGGATTAAAAAAACCTCTTGTTTTATTTTTTTACCCCAAAGATGATACACCAGGTTGCACTATAGAAGTTTGCGGATTTAGAGACAAATACGACCTTTTTAAAGTCTTAGGTGCAGAAGTTTGGGGAGTAAGCAATGGTAGTACCTCAAGTCATTTGGCATTCGCTAATAAAAATAAGTTACAATATCCTCTTCTTTCTGATATTAATGATTCTCTAAGAAACACTTTTAAGGTACCTAAAGTATTGGGTTTGATTGATGGAAGAGTGACCTATATTATTGATAGAGATGGTGAGGTTAAACATATTTTTAGAGACTTGTTGAATGGTCCTCAGCATATCAAAGAGGCTATTAGAGTCCTTAAAGAGATTCAGAATCAGTGAATTAATTATTATGAAAGACCTTAGATTAAGCTCCTTTGTTTTAATATAGTCTTCAGTGATAAATCTAATTGATGAAGAAAATGGGAATGCAAGCTGTTGATGCTGCAATTGAGAAGGGAGTAGATCTTGACGGTACACCAATCCCTCCCAAAATGCTTGAGCTGTATAACAGAATTATGAATGAGGAAAATAAAAGACAAAGAAGTGGAGTTAAAAAATCAATGAGGAATAGGTGTGTTAAAACTGGTTCTAAGCATTTTGATAAAGAGACTTTAAATAAATTATTAATTGAGTCTGGTTGGGATGGTTTGAAAGAAAAAGAAATTTTATTTTTTTATAGTTAGTAAATTCACAAGGAAATTTTATTTTGCTTTGCTATTTATAGAAATCTTTAATTAAATTTCTATAAGTTTAATTAATTAAAATTATGAGTAACAAAAATGAGTTTTGGTTAATTGACTCAAATTCTGTAGGAGTAATTCGTTTTTATAAAGAATATGGAAATGAAGATAAATATATTGATGATATGTTTGTTGAAGAGGGAATTATAATGGGTATTTATGGTGATAAGGCTCCATTAATGAAAACGAGAAAAAAAATGAACATTGAGGAAGCAAGATTGTTTTGGAAAAATCTTATAGAAGAAGGTTGGGAGAAGACAGATCCTAAATGGTAAATAAATTCTTAATATTTAGATAAAGTGGGTTTGCATGAAAAATAAATGAAATATCAGTATTAAAATAATTTTAAAAAGAAAAACTAATTTCCTAATTTTGAAAAGCTTATAAACCTAATTTTAAACAAATGTACCCTTAGGGTATAAGCTTGATATTTTATTCTTTTGAATTAGGTTTCTTTTTTTTAAGTCCTTTTGATACCTTCTTAACATCATCAAATAATTTGTAAATCCAAAAATTACTAAAAAAACACAAAATCTTAATCCAGTCTCTAAGGTCATATATTAAGTAGTTTCCTTTTTATAGTGTAATAATTATTTATTTACTAAAAATCAGTAATTATATCTAATTAGAGAATTATAAAATAGCTTTATTATTAGATTTTCCTAAGTACAAAATACATAATAATATTAATATGACAATTGCAAAAAAACTTCCTATTGGGTTAGAAACATTTTGTGTAAAAGGTCCAGCTAAAAAAGATGGGGTATTATCTGCAATTTTTATTAAACCATGATTTATAAAAAACCATATTCCAACAAGCCCTCCATGTATTCCAATGCATTTCCATAATGATCCTTTATCTTTTCTTCTTACTAAAGATAGAAGGATAGCAAGAAAAAACCACCCTAGACGTAATCCAATAATATTCCAAAAGGAGTTATCTGAGATAGGATGAATTAAGCTAAAAACTAATGCTTGTGTAAAAATAGCTATTTTTATTCCATATTCCATCTTTAATTCTTCTAAAAACCAAGCTCTAAAAATAATTTCTTCTGCTATTCCAATACCTAAACCAAGCGAAATAGAATTTAATAATATGTCTGAGGAAAATTCACCTATCCAAGTTATGTAATTACTTTTTAATATTGGTATCAGAATTAAAGTTATTAATACTATAGAAAATAAAATACCTTTAGAAAAATCGAAAATATTTTGTAAAAAGTTGTTTTTGTTTACCCCAAGTATTTCCCATGTTTTTCTTATATTCCATCTAACATGAAACCAATAAGGAATTAAAAAAATAAAAAGAAAAAAGGTAAAAATTGTTCCTATTAAAGATAAGCTTTCTTTCTGAAAATCAAATAATAATAATGGTTGTGCTAATACCCAACCAATTAAATAAAGTAATGGTATGAAAAATATAGTGGATAAAAATCTAGGTCTTAAAAGAAAAAAACTTTTTATAAATTTTTTTGTTAAATTAATCATTATTCTTAAATAGTATTGGATAAATCTTGTAAAGAGTAATATTTTTAAGAATTTTTTTAAGAGTTTTAACTTTTTTATTTGGACATTAATTTTATTTTCTGGAAGCTGATATGAATCGCTATAAAATTTTCTAGTAATATTATTTTCTTTTTGATTAGAAAAAAGAAACTTAGACACTAGAGCAAAAATTTACTTATTCCAAATACTAAGAAGTCATGTTTATTAAATTTGTGTATTCATTCAATTTTTATGGTTATTAACCTCTCAAATTTAATTCTTACAGCATTATCCCCTTCGCTAATATTTAGCAGTATGTATTGTTTATTTATTCCATTAGTTTGATTTTTACCCTTATTAAGGGTGAATTACCCCTATCTTTTCTAAAGCAAATGATAGTATTGCAATTATTGCCATGACAGTAAGAATTTTGTTTTTTTTGATGAAATCCATAATTTAAATAATAATTGTTTATTTATTAAATATTTATATAAATTAGTGATTGCAATAATTTTAAACGATTTCAATTTAATCTACTTATTTAGAAGATTAAGCAAACTGTATATCTTACATTATTAAGACTGACTACTTAGAATTAATCTGATATTTTACTATTTTCAACAAATAATTGATATAAACAATGGGTCATTAAAATCCTCTTACAGATCCTTGTAAAAGTAAATCAGCATATTTACGGATTTACTGGAAATAGAAATAATAGTAACTTATAAATGTTGAGTTCGGAGGCAATCTTATATGATTGATAGTCCGCCTGAAATTTAGCAAATTCGTAAGAAAAGGATGTGTATTCCTGAGAATGGGATTAAGCGAAAATATAAGTTCAATCAATTAGTCTGATAAGACTTCGCTTTATAATTACTAGCGACATTAGGGACTAAAATGATCGTGAATTATCCCCTGAATCACATTTTTAAAGCTCATGAGTAAATGACCTTTAATTAATGTTTTATAAAAGTGTTGTAAGTAGTAAATAATAAAAATTATAAAAGGACTGCGATTGCAGTCCTTTTTTATTGTGAAAATTAATTGTATTACTGTATCTTTCTTTTTCGATTATATATATTAAGTATACAAAAATAATTTTTTATAGCATTAATTATATTTATAAGATGAAAGAGCAAATTTTGTTTCCAAAAATAGAGATTAGAGAAAAGGGGTTCTTACAAGTTAGTGATATTCATTCTATATATTGGGAAAGATCTGGTAATCCAGATGGTAAAAAAATTCTTGTTCTTCATGGAGGGCCAGGAGGAGGTAGTCAGCCAAGATATAGAAGATACTTTAATCCGGAAAAATTTGATATTATTCAGTTTGATCAAAGAGGTTGTGGTTCATCAACTCCTTTTTCAGAATTAAAAGAAAATACTACAAATGATTTAGTAAATGATATAGAGAAATTACGTATAAAATTAAAAATTGATAATTGGCATTTGTTTGGAGGGTCATGGGGATCTACTCTTTCACTTATATATGCCATAAAAAATCCTTCAAGAGTTCTAAGTTTGACATTAAGGGGAATATTTTTATGCAGAAAGTTTGAATTATTATGGTTTTATCAATATGGCGCAAGTGAAATATTTCCTGAAGAATTTGAAGAATATATTTCTGTAATACCTCAAGATGAAAGAAAGGATTTGATAAGTTCATTTTATAAATATTTAACCTCATCAAATGTTGGAATTAGATCAAGAGCTGCGGCTGCATGGACAAAATGGGAACTTTCTACAAGTCATCTCATAAAAAAAGAATTAGATTTTGACATAGGAAAAGCTAATTCTTTTTCAGATGCATTTGCAAGAATTGAATGCCATTACTTCATAAATAATATTTTTTTAGAAGATGATTTTATTTTGAAAAATATCAAAACTATAGAATCAATACCAACAACAATTATTCAAGGAAGATATGATATTGTATGCCCAGTTAGGAGTGCCTGGGACCTTAACAAAAAATTAAAGAATTCCAAGTTAATTATTGTTGATGATGCTGGACATTCTATGAGTGAAGAAGGAATTACTCAAAAATTAATAGAAGAGGTAAAGAAGCTTGAAAATAGTTTTTAAGATTGAATAATTTGGTAAATAAAATTATAGTCCGTTATCTTCAATATTTTGTGCAATACTCCTAAGTAATTCAACAATATCAGAGTCATTACATTTAGTATCTTCTTTAAGTAAAATACATTCATCTCTAATACTTACATTTGTACTCCACCAAATACCTGAACTATTGGTATCATCCCATTCAAATTTATTAGACATAATTTCTAAATAATAAATGATTTAATTTAGATTTCTATTGAAAGAAATTTTATCTTTTTTATTAAAATAATAATATTAAATAATTTTTTTAGCTATTTAAAAGAATAATAAAATGAAAATAACAAAGAAACTTTGGGATAGTAATTACGAGCTAGCTGAACTTAGCTTAAATACAAAATTTGTTCAAGGTCTCAAAAGTGGAAAACTTCCTAAACATATTTTTCAAGATTATTTAGCGCAAGATTATTTCTTTTTAGAAACCTTTGCAAAGGCATATGGATTGGCAGTTTCTAAATCTAAAGATAAATATTCTATAAGGACTTTAAGTCAGCTTTTAATAGGTGTATCTGAGGAACTAATCCTCCATGAAACTTATGCAAAAGAATGGGATATTGATTTGTCTAATAACTACATAAAACCCGCCACGAAAAATTATACTGATTTTCTAGATAATGTATCTAAAAAACTAAGTGCAGTTGAAATAATGTTTGCTATGACACCCTGCATGCGTCTTTACTCTTGGATAGGTCAAAGATTATTAAATATGGGTTTCGATAAAAAATATAAGGAATGGATCATTACTTACTCTGATAAGTCGTTTGAAAATTTAGCACAATCTCTTGAAAACCTTATTGATAGTTATCAAGATTCATTAGATATTAATCAAGCAAATTATTTATACAAAAGGGCAATGGAATTAGAGCTAGATTTTTTTAAAGCATATTCAGATTTCTAATTAGTTTATATAATTCTTTTTAACTGAGAAAAATTAAAATTATGTATTCAAAAATTGCGCTTTCAATAGGTGGTAGTGACTCCGGTGGAGGTGCTGGAATTCAGGCTGACCTTAGAACATTTATGGCACTTAAAGTACATGGATGCTCTGTCATTACATGTATTACTGCTCAAAATAGTATAGAGGTTAAATGTGTAGAGGCTGTGGAGAAAAATACTTTAATAAGTCAGCTGGATACTTTATTTTGTGATTTAGATATTAATGCTTTAAAAACTGGAATGTTGCTTAATGAAAGGATCATAAAGGATACAGCTCCAAGGTTAAATACTTATCAGATTCCTAAAATTATTGACCCAGTAATGGTAACTAGAACTGGTTCTAAATTACTTGAGGACTCAGCAATTAATGCCTACAAAAAATTACTTTTACCAATTGCAGATTTGGTAACTCCAAATATTTTTGAAGCAAATTTACTATCTGATATAAAAATTAAGAATAAAGAAGACATCGAAAAAGCTGCAAAAAATATTCTTGAACTTGGAGCTAATGCCGTATTAATAAAAGGTGGAGGTTTGCAAGATATGAAAGGGAAAGATTTTTTTATTGATAAAAATGGTACAAGAGATTGGTTAGTGAATGAGGTTATAAATACTAAAAACACTCATGGCAGTGGTTGTACTTTAAGTGCTGCTATTTGTGCATATAGAGCATTAGGTTTTGAGTTAATTGACTCGGTTCAGAAAGCAAAATTATTTGTTAGAAAATCTTTAGAAAATTCTTATAAAATCGGATCTGGTCCAGGACCTCTAGGACATTATCAATAACTTTAAAAAAGTTTTATTATAATCAATTCTTCCTATAATTTTTTTTACAAATTATATTTCTTCTGTCTCCAATCCAACTTCTATATCTTAGCAATTTTTTAGAAATAAAGTTTTAATTAGCTAATTTTTTAATTGACAAATTCTCTTTAAAATTTCAACAAATCTCACTTTAATAATTTCCTATATCTTGATTTTATTTATAGATAAATTCAATTTTTATTTACTCAAAATCTAATAAAATTTATTTTCAGTATTATTTTTTTTATATTATTAGAAGAAGTTTTTAAATTTGTAGTAAATAAAACATTTTCATAATAGATAGTAATTAAGACTTATTCCCTTTTATTTCTTTAAAGACTAATTTATAAAAGAAACTATTTTTATGCTTAAAGAAGACACAAAGAAACAAAAAACCATTTTAAATGTTGGTTACTGTGAAAGTACCTCGGAATGGCTTAATAGGATTATTACTGAATTAGCTGACGAAGATAAGAACTTTGTCGATTTATCAGTTATTTGTGCTTGATTTTATGAAAATATAAATTTATATAGATCGACTTTTCAGATAATTCATCTATAGAAGAACTTCATTAATTACAAATATTTTATCAATAAATTTAGGTAATTATTCGCATAGTTAGAGATATAAAAAAAAGTTAAAAGTAAGTAGTTAAAAAAAAGTTAAAAGTAAGTAGTTAAAAAAAAGTTATTCTAAAGTCATGCAACCTATCTCTGAAGAACTTTATAGAAAATTAGTTAAATGTTATAAAAGATGAGAATTTTAAATTATTATTATTAGATTTATAGAATAAATTTCTCGATTTATAAGAAATGGAAAAAGATTCTATTAAAATAATCGGGAATAAAGAGGAAGCACGAGATGAAGCTCTCTTAAGATATTTAATAGAGGCAGAAGGATTAAAAGATATTCTTGATAAGGATTTTGAGGAGTGGTCTAATTTTGATAGCTGGGAAAATATTGGAGTTCAGCAATGGATTTTTGCTCGAGCCTTAGAAGTCTATAAAGGTAAGAAAATAGATATTAAATGCGGTTGTTGTGAATATATTAATTATCTCGAAACTGATTTTAAGAAGATCAACAACCAAAAATGCTATGGGATAAAAAGTGCATACATTATTGAAAAAATTTTAGGTGAAATTGCATTGGCCGCAGCAAAAAGAGAAAGTGATGGTACCTATTCCGCGTTATGGGTTTTCAACGCCAATTTTGATTGGTATCCACGGGAGGTCAGAATCATATGAGTATGGAGGGAAATCAGGTGCAAGTATGGGGATTTCAATTCATAAAATAATAAAAAAATTTGGGGATACACTTATCTCTAACGGGGTGTTTTCCTTACCTAATGAAGAAGATACTTTAATTTGGAAGGATGGATGTCCAATTTATCCTATTATTATTAAGAATGCGCTGGGTGAATGATCCCCAAGGATAAAGGATAAATTGCAGGTTTAACTTGTTTGTTGCTCCATCTCCGAAGTCAGCTAAGCGGAGTGGCATTGATCGAGGTCTGCAGTTGAATTGAATAATTCAAAAATACTTCTTGCAAACCGTTATTTGATTTGGCAATATAAGTAACCGACTATTTAATTGGGACATCAAACTTAGATGTTTCCCTTAATGGCCAGATAGAACTGAAGGAATAAAAGTCAGGGATTTTCTAATATCTTTCTTCCAGTTCAGCTGTTAAAAAGCTTCTACACACATACTTATAGACAATGAAAATCATTAAGAGACTTAGGTCACTTCCAGGCGATTCTCTGATTGTTTTACGCCGCACTCCGCCACTTGTTTTTGCAATGGCAGTCTTATCTCTCGGCGGATTTATAGGTGCCTCAACAGTCCTTGTGAGGGGCTTCAGGATGGTTGAGAATTCCATCACTGTTACAGGTGCAAGTACTGAAAGTTTTGAGAGTGATATTGCTAAATGGTCCGTTCAAGTGAGGGCTACAGGAAAGACTCAGATCGACTCATTTAACAAGCATAAAGAGTCAATGAAAAAGACTATGAATTTCCTTAAAGCCAATGGAATTGAGGATGGTATCAAACAAGAAGTTTATCTTGGACCGGCAAGTATAAAAGAATATGAAACCAAGCATCCCAAGACTAATGAAATAATAAGAACGGAATGGATTACCTATCAAAGAATTGGAATAAGGAGCAATGATGTTTATCGAATTCAAAAAACCCATAGCAAGATAACTGAACTTCTTGGCGAAGGTGTTTTGGTAAGACCAAGCTCTCCCGAATACACATATTCCAAGCTTGCTGACAAAAGAGTAGATATGCTCGCCAAGGCTGCAAAGGATGCACGAATAAGAGCTGAGGCTATTGCTCTTCAGGCAGGTTCTAAAGTGGGCGGTCTAAAGAAAGTGAATACTGGAGTTTTCCAAATAACAGTTCCCAATTCTACGAGAGTAAGTAGCTGGGGTTCTTACGATACAACTACTATCAAGAAAGATATCACTGCCGTTATGGGAGTGACTTTTGCAGTTAAGTAGTAGCTCAGGGAGTCTTTTTTTTGCCTTTAAGAATCATCATACTTCCATCAATAAATAAAAAAGTATTGAGATTCATTTATCCATTCCTTCAGTGTTATCCCAATTAAGGGGTATCCCTTTTTTAACTGGGTCCTTTTTCATATTTTCAATTTCTTCTCTGATTTTATTATAGTAGGCCAACTCTTCTGGATCATCAGAACCCAAACCATAATTCATGCTCGCTGCAAGATATATTCTGTGCATCCGGTATGACGATAGTGGCATTAGTAAAGCAATCTTAGTGTTATCAATCTATTAATTTTTAACTTTTCCTAAATTGTTTCTTATAAATTATTCTATAGCAATGCTGTTGGCCATGCCCTCGTCGGGACTTGAACCCGAGACCTCTCCCTTACCAAGGGAAGTAAGTATTCTATAGAAGTCAGTAATTCCAGTCATATATAGAGGTAAGTGTGTTAAATATAACTTAAATAGTGCAAAAATTAGTGCATAATAAAGCTAATTAGTTGTATTTATGCATAAAAGAGCATCTAAGTTTGAGAAGGATACCAGGATAAGAGAAGCAGCTGATCTGGTTATTGAAGGGCAAGCTTTTAGTTTGATTACGTCCTATATGTCCGAAAAATATACTATTAGCAGAAGACAGGCTAGAAGGATAACTGTTGATGCCTATAAGGTTATAAGTTCTGATATTGAGGAAAGTGATTTAGATAGAAAAGAGATGACATCAAAATTAGTGTGTTTACTTGAGAGTGCCATGCACTTAGCTATGAAAGAAAAGCAATATTCTGCGGTGGCTACAAACGCCAAGGTACTTATGAGGCTTTTAGGGCTTGATGAATTAAGAAGAAAATAGTGCGGGTGCTTTATCAGCACTAGTTCGCAGGTTCGAATCCTGTCGCCCCGATCAGTTATTGCAGTAGGTTTATAAATAACCCGAAAGTTGACAACCTGGCTCATCATAGATCCAACTGACATTTACTTCTGGATATATTTCTCTAATTGCATTACAGATTGCTTCAGGCGGAGACCATGCAGTATTAAATGTGACTTCGAATCCTTCCGGAAGATTATCTAAATTTATATTTAAATCATAGCAATCTAATTTAGTATCCCAATTCATTATTCTCCAGTCGTAGCATCTATCATCTGATTTCCCATCATGAAAATAAAATTGATTAGGGAATTGGTTATCTGGCAAAGGAAGTTCGCCATTTTCATTAGGAGAATTTTTCCAATCTGGTTCTGGAATGAATTGCCCAAAAACTGTTTTGATATCATTTTTATCTAGTCCAATAGAAAAAATATTCTTTAAATCTTCTATCATTGCCTCATTAGATGAAGAGAAAAAAACTTTGTTAAAACAGTGATTATTCATTATATTTATTAATCATTGAAGGAATATTTATATTATCTGGACGTAAGGCTCTAAGGATTCTAAGTTCTTGTCTAACTCTTTTTATAATTTCTTTAGATTCATCATCTTCAGTCGATTTATATTTTACTTGCATTTCATCGATTCCTAATTCATTACAACACTCTCTTATTTGAGTGATTACTTCTTCTGAATTTGGTTGTATCTCTAAAACTACATTAAAGTATTTGATAGCTTCCCTATAAAGCCCAATCTTTTGATATACCTCTGCAAGTCTTCCAACATATAGCATATCTGGAGTCAGATCTATAGCCTTTTTGTAGTCTTCTAAAGCGGCTTGATAGTCTTTTAAAAGTGTATAGGAATTACCTCTATTGAAATAAGCTAATGAATTATTAGGTAAGGGAAATCCGCGTAACTCAGCATACTTTTGGATGTGTTCAGAAGGACTAAGATCAATATTTAATGCGAGATTATAGTCATTTATAGATCCTTTTAAATCATTTAATTTCTGCTTTGCGTTACCTCTATTTATGTAAATAGAATAGAAAATATCAAATACTTCATAATCTTTCTTTTCAACTTTACTTATTTGTTTAATAGCTTCGCAATAATCCTCTATAGCCCCTTTATAATCTTCAAGTTTTTTCTTGCATATGCCTCTGCTGTACCAACCTTTATAGTGAGTTGGGTCGATATTAATGACTTTAGAGAAATCTTCTAAAGCAGCTTTGGGGCTTGAATACTCTAAATCAAGTATGATTCCTTTAAGGTAATAAGCTTCTTTGTTTGTGGAATCAAGTGCAATTGCTTTAGAACATAATTCTAGTCCTTTCTGTGGATTATATTCCGAAATATCAGTTGCCTTTTTAACGTATTTATTTGCTTCACTTGTTTTATATATATCTCCAACTCGAACAGGTTTGTTAATCTCCTCTATTAAATCTTCTGTTCGAACAAAATCGGATGAGGATTTACGTTTTCTACCAGTTGTTTCTTCTATTATTTGCGTTTGCCTCTTTTGAGATTCAATATAGTTTTTAAGTAAATCGTCTTTGTTATTCATAAGGTTTAGATAGTCTATAAATCAATAATTATGAGTATTAGATATTTCTCTTAACTCACTATCAGCTTGCAATTCTTTTGAAGCATACATGATAGCGTCATGGTTGTGGGAGATGGCAGCAAGAACAACCTCACGATCAGCTCTTAATTCTTTTGAGGCATGTCCAAGAGACCAATCACATTCTTCTGACCACTCACAAAGAGAATCTTCTCTTACAGCTGTAATTACAATTTCACGATCATTCTTTAATTCTTCTGAAGCATACTTAAGTACCATATTGTACTTAACAGCCTCTAGAACAATTTCACGATCAGCTTGTAATTCTTCTGAGGCATATCCCAGAGCTTCGCAATCAGATTCACCATCTCCATATTGAGAAACTGCCTTAAGAACAATTTCACGATCATTCTTCAATTCTTCAGAGGCAAATTGCAAAGCCATACCATCTAGTGACCCAAAACCATCATCATCACTAACTGCCTTAAGAACAACCTCACGATCAGCTCTTAATTCTTCTGAGGTATACGCCAAGGATTCACCACTCAAGCTAACAGCCTCTAGAACAATCTCACGATCAGCTTTTAATTCTTCTGAGGCAACGCCAAGAGCAATTCCATGTGTCTTAGCAATAGCCTCAATTAAAAGTTCACGATCGTTGCTAAAATTTCCATGTTTAAAAGGTATTTGCCATGACGCGTAAAATCCACACGATTTAATAACAGCCATTGCTATATCTCTATCAGCTTTTAATTCTTCTGAGGCATACTCAAGGGCGAACCCGTTTGTTGACTTGACAGCTTCGAGCATAAATTCTCGATCAGCTCTTAATTCTTCTGAGGCAAACAGTAGTGCTTCATAATTTAATTTAACAGCTTCCAGAATAAATTCTCTATTATTTCTTAATTCTTCTGAGGTATGCCTGAGACCTATAGCACCACTTGACTTAACAGCTTCGAGAATAATTTCTTTATCAGATTTTAATTCTTCTAAGGAGTACTTGAGACTATAATAATTAATCCCACAAGATTCTAGAATTTCCCTATCATTTCTCAATTCTTCTGAGGCATACTGGAGGTTAAGGCAATGTACCTTAACCGCTTCGAGAACAATTTCTCTATCATTTCTCAATTCTTTTGAAGCATACTGGAGGTTATAAGCTCGTGACTTAACAGCTGTAAGAACAATTTCTCGATCAGCTTTTAATTTTTCTGAGGCATAATTAAGGGATCCGCCTCCTGACTTAAAAGTATCGAGAATAAATTCTCTATCATTTCTTAATTCTTTTGAGGCATACTTGAGTGGGTCTTGTCCCCCTGAATTAATAGCAGCAAGAACAATTTCACGATCATTCTTCAATTCTTCAGAGGCATACTTGAGAGCTTCTCCAAATGTCTTATCAATGGCATGAATTATAATTTCTCTATCATTTCTTAATTCTTTTGAGGCATACTTGAGTGGGTCTTGTCCCCCTGAATTAATAGCAGCAAGAACAATTTCACGATCAGCTCTTAATTCTTCTGACGCATACTTAAGATAATATCCACATGACTTTACTGCTTCGAGAACAATTTCACGATCATTCTTCAATTCTTCAGAGGCATACTTGAGAGCTTTATAACATGACTTTACTGCTTCTAGGACAATTTCTCTATCAGCTCTTAATTCTTCTGAGGCATATTTGAGTGCTTTACCACCTGATTTAACAGCTGTAAGAACCACTTCACGATCGGATCTTAATTCTTCTGAGGAGTACCTGAGACTATATCCATTTAAATTAACCGCTTGGAAAATAATTTCTCTATCAGCTCTTAATTCTTCTGAGGTATACCTAAGATAATAACTACTTAACTTAATCGCTTCGATCATAAATTCTTTATCATTCTTCAATTCTTCAGAGACATACTTGAGTGGGTCTCCTCCCCCTGAGTTAATAGCAGCAAGGACAATTTCACGATCATTCTTCAATTCTTCAGAGGCATACTTGAGTAGATCTCCTCCCCCTGAGTTAATAGCAGCAAGGACAATTTCACGGTTGTTCTTTAACTCTTCTGAGGCAAATTGCAAAGCCATGCCATCATCGCTAACTGACTTAAGTACGATTTCACGATCATTCTTCAATTCTTCAGAGGCATACTTGAGTAGATCTCCTCCCCCTGAGTTAATAGCAGCAAGAACAATTTCACGATCATTCTTCAATTCTTTTGAGGCATACTTTAGTAGGTTTCCTCCATCTGAATTAATAACACCAAGAACAAATTCACGATCATTCTTCAATTTTTTTGAGGCATACTTGAGCTTGACATAACCAAATGGATTAATAGCAGGCCGATATCCCATAATTAATGGATTATTTATGTAGTTTGATAATATAGTTCTCTTTAATTGTTTTTGATTCCTAAAATAGCAAGACTTTTTAAGTTTCAATTTTTACATTCTTTAATTGATTCTTCTTTATTACTTCCCCTGCAAAAGCTTTTGCAAGGTTGGTTGCTGCTTTTAAATTCTCTTCTTGAGGTGGAGAATACCTTTCTTTTATCTTATAAGTCAGAGTATTTTCTTTCCGGTCATATTTCCAGCTTCCTTTTGTATATCCTTTTTTATCTGAAGAATCTGGATAATTTTTATAAATAAAATCTATTAGGTTATTCCTTCTATCTTCATATCCGGGATGAGTATCTTTCTTTCCTGTTTCATATCCATAGCCATATTTCTTAGCAATAAAATCATGTGCATTTATAGGTATAGATGTTGAATATCCAGCATTTATTAACATTTTTGCTGAGCAGATATCAGCCTCTTTCTCGCACTCTCTAGAAATTTCAAAACCAAATTCAATTTTCTTTTTCTTTTTCATTGTTTTACCTTCTTTGCTTACCTTCAAGGATTTGTTAAAACTATCTTCATTAAGTACATGGCTGATTTCATGTCCTATTACAAAAGCCAGATAATCTTCAAAATTTTCATTACATTTAAAACTCGACCTACTGATTTGAATATATCCATTTGGATATGCACAAGCCTCTACAGTATCTAAAAGATATGCTTGTCTTATCGCTTCATTAATTTCATTTGATAGCTTACCTTTATATTTAATAAAAGGATTAACGTGCCTCAAATGAAGGCAAGAGTGATTTTTTTTTGGTAAACCTAAAGATTTAGCAATCCAAGTTCCTCTTGAACCTGCAGTAATTGAAAAAGTAAAAGGATAATCACCTAGATCATTTTTCTTGGAAATTTTATTAACAATTCTTTTTACAGTTTTATATTCGGTTGGCATAAATAATTGAAAATTATTTCTAATTTTTTTTTCAATAAAAATTAATAGACCAATAAGGCTTATCAAATAAATAAAGATATAAGAAATATTTAATAAATCATGCATTGGTCAAAAATTATTTGTGAAAAATATATAGTTTAAATAAATTGCTAATGATTCCAAAATATTTTAAAAATTAAAATTTAGATTTAAATTTTAATTGTCTAGCTATAATTTTTTTATTAGTAATTGACTACAATCTTGAGTAGTAAATTTGAAAATTTATATATAATAGATTCTTTTAAGCAAGTTGTTAAAAGTAAGAAAATTGAATTATGTTCAAAATTTTTAGATAAGGAAAATTTGTTATTTGAAAGTCATTCAAAAAATACTTTTTCAAAAGTTTTCCATATTACCAAAAATGAAGATTCGTTAGATGCACTGCTTTGTCTTAGGTGCAGAGTGAGTGATCCCATTAAAAAGGCAATTTCATGTCTTTATAAACAACACAATGGAATTAATGAAATTGATTACTTACATATGATGAGCTATGTATTAGATGATTATGGTGAAACCTACTTAAAAACTTCCAATAATAAGAAAGAAAAAAGTAAAGACAAATTATTGATATGGAGCAATGTTATTAAAATTGGTAAAAATAAATTAAGACCATTTGGTGTAAATATATTATTAGACTTCAATCCTGAATTATCTAATATAGATACTTGGACCTTTCACAAAGTTAAATCAAATTTTGAACTTAAAGCTTATTTAGAGAGTTTTGGATTAAATCTAAAAGGAACATGGTCGTTGATTTCTGATCAAAGTTCTTCAAGGGTGAAAGAAGCTTGGAGACTTTATGGAGATGGATCTATGAATATTAATGAAATAGATATTCTTCACAAATCATATGTTGAAAATTATAAAAAAGCTAAAGAAGAATATAGAAAAAGAAAAAAAAGAATAATGGGATGGCATCCTGACTATAAATTTCTTCAATCTTTAATTCCTAAGCAGGAAGACACTGAAAACCTAACTAAGATAGCAGAAACCATTCACAAATTCTTATCTGCATCTAAAGGGGCTCCTCAAAATTTTAGACAATTTGAAGGGCTAAGAAATGATGAACTTTTAGAAGTCTCAGTTAAAAATTCAGAATCAGAAAATAAATCAGAAGAGAAATTAATTAATTTAATTCAAAAAATAGTAAGAAAATCTTCATTAGAAATACTGAGAGATGTTCTGAAATTTGAAAAAATAAAATGGAAAGAAAATGATGATAAAAGATTAGCTTGGGAATTATATTCTGATGGTTTAAGCCAAAGAGAAATAGCTAAAAGATGTAATCACAAACAAGGATGGGTAAGTAAGCTTATAAAAGAAAAATTAATTTTAGAAAGAATATCCTTGCTTGCTGCAATAGAATTAAAAGAGTACGTTGAATTTGAAAGTTTAAAAAAGGATCCAGATAAAATTGATGATTTAATTATGCAATTACAAGATTATTTAATTTCAAAGCAGTCTGATTCAGATATCTCAATTTTAAAAAGTATTCTTAAAGAGGTTTTAAGTAAATGATAGAAGATAATCAAAATATAGAAAATGAGATATTTGAGGCATTGCCCATTCCAGACGATGCAATAATTTTAAAACCCAAAAGATTTCTCGATTCAAGTCAATTAGCTTTATTAGCAATTAAAGAAATAATCAAGCAAAGAGGTATTAATTTAAAAATTAGAAAGAAAAGAGATGTAACTGAATTAGATTGTATTTTTGAAATAAATAATTTTTCTATTCAGGTTATTTTTGCAGGATTTAGTTCGGATCAGATAATAGTTCCTTTACAAAGATGGTACAAAATTAATAATGCACCGCAAATTATATTAGCTGCAAATATTGATGAAGAAAGCAATATTGTTTGCTTTAAGGGCATAATTACTGCTAAAGAATTTATGAATATATATCTAAAGAAAAATACCAAAGGTCAATCTTTCGAAATTCCCTTAAGTGAATTTAAAGGAGGTATAAATAGACTTTTAAGTTTTGTTCAAATTCTCGACTCTGAAGCCTTGTCTAGAAAAGGAATAAGCAGGAATATAGATTTCTTAGAATCGTTATTAAAGACATTAGGATTATCAAGAAAAAATATATCTATAGCTTTAGCAGCTGCAGGATTAATTATATTTGGACCTTCTATCTTTAGACCAAGGATTCTAGCAAATGTTGCATCTATTCCAATTAGTCAGATTGAAATTACAGGTTATAACAGAGGTATAGATACTGAAACGAAACCAGTTTTATGTTTATTTAGTCCAAAAATATTAAATGATGATTCAACTTTTCCCGCAATTGTATATACCTCAATTAATCAACCATTAATATTCTCTCCAGACCCCCTTAATGAGATAACTATTTCAAAAAACGGAAAAATATTATGGTCTAAGAATTCTAATTTTGACAAGAAAATTAACGGCCCAATCCCCTGGCCTATTAAACCAATAAATCCTAACGAAGAATATCTTGTAACTATTAGACCATTAGGTACGATCTTAGGCGAGTCAGCAAAATTTATTTTAAAAGGATCTCAAAGCAATTCTTTAATAAAGCTTGAAAATCTTTTAGATCAATTAGGAGATAATAAATCAGCTTGGAATAAAGTTATTAATCAAGAATTAAAAAAAGATATCAATATAGCTTTACCATTGCTTTTTTCTTATAAAGCGCCTGAATCTAAGATGATCAAAAAAGCTAGAAGATTAATTATTGAAAGAGAGGGTTGTTTATGATTATTCTATTTCCAGAATATGATGTAGATGAGACAGGGATGTCTATCCCTAGAGGAGGAATAAAAAAAGATGCAATAGATGTTAGGGCTTTTATAGAAGCTACTAATTACACTCCCTTTAATCCTTATTTAAATAATAAACAAAAAAATATTTGTGAAATTTGTCATAACCTTCCCGCTGCTTCATTTATTTTTTCTTTTATTTTATTTTCTTGGTTATCATTTGATTCTCTTAAGCCCGTATTACTAGCAATATATATCTCTCTATTTTTTGGTTGGCTGGTAACAGTATTAGATGAAGAGATATTAGCAAAATTAATAACAATAAATTTTTTCTATGATAAGAATTTCATAACACTATGCATTATCTGTTTGTCATTTTTTTATGGAATTATTAATTGGAAAAGTGGAATAGGACTAATAGTTATTTCCTTTACAGGCCTATTTGTACCTGGAACAAATGTATTTAATAACATTGCAAGAAGTAAATATCCTAGATTAAATCCTAGATATGGAGCTGCTAAAGAAATCTTTAAAATAAGTTACCCTTTTGAAAATTATTTACCAGATAGTCCAAGTATGATTCAACAAGATCTTTGGAGCGCATCAGGTTCAGAAATGATATCTTGGGGAATGCTTTTTCTTCTCGTATTTGCGACGGTCTTTTTCTGGTCTAGTTAATTCAAGATATTATGTTCAAGAAAATTGCAGCATCATCCGCGAGATTCAATCTAAGACAATCTATTAAAAGACTTAATGATTTTATTGATGATGAAGAGAGATTAATTAGTGACGAAGGTAATTGCAGTCCAAATAATGAACCATTTATGCGTTCTGTGATTTTAGATTTTAAATATTTTATGGAATATTGGGAATTTGATGCTTATCAAAATCCTTCAGAGAAAATTATCAGAGAATTTAATGAATACTTATTCTCCAGTAATTACCACTCAAATGTTATTTCTTTTCTAGCATGGAATGTTGCCTGTCTAAGGGATTGTGAGCTTATTAAATTTAATAGTCTTTTGAATTATTATGATTCAAAAATGACATCTGTTGAATATATGAAACAACGAGCGATTGTAAAGACATTTGTTAGAGATATACTGCACTATATAGAAAATATTGAATTTGATCATAATATTTCTAAATCAAACAGGGATGAGTTTATTTCGTTTAATGCTCTTAGATGGGGCTAATTTATAAAAAAGAAAAAAGTTTTTAATATAGAGTTTCCTTTTGAAAAATATTTACCAAAAAATAAAATATTTAATGAAGATAATATTGCATGCAGAATTGGTTTTGAATTGTTTTCATGGATATTTCTTTTTGTCCTTATATTTTTAACTGCTCGGTTATGGTGAAATAATATCCATTCATATTTTTAAAATACTTTATAAACTAATAGGCTGCCAATCTCCTGACAATTGAAATGGGGCCCAATAAAAAGGTTTTCGCCAATCAATATAAGGGTCTTCACTCTTAATCTTTCCTGAAATGAAGTCTTTTTGAGTCAAAGTTAAAGCGTCATGTTTACTTAGACCAGATACTAGCCTTTTATAAAAATTTTGCATAAATACTGAAGTGGCTTTATCGTCCACCTCCCATAAAGAAAGTAAGCTAGATCTTGCTCCAGCAACTTTAATAGCTCTTTTTAAACCATATATCCCTTCTCCAAATAAAAGATCACCTTCCCCTGATTGACAACCAGAAACAACCACAAGATCTACTCCTTCCCAATTCAATTTTGATATTTCTAAGGATGTTAAATAGCCATCATCCTCTGATTTTTTATTAAATATATTTGCTCCTGCTAAAACTATTCCGCTATTTTGTAATGGGCTTTCATAAATTGGAGAAAATTTTAAATCATAAAAAGAGTGACTAGCGATATGAATAATTTTTGGGGTAACTTCTTTTTTTTGAATAAAAGATGCTGTTGCTTCTTTCCCTAAGAATAATTTACCTTTTATCAAATCTTTAATGATTTTACCTTCATTTAATGATTCAGGTAATGATCGCCATTTGATATTTTTATCATCCATATTTGATCTTTGATTAGATGCATTTAGAGATAAGTTATTCATATCAAAATCAGGATTGGCAATAATAAGAGGTTTTGAAAAAGTTTTATTTGAAGTCTGATTAATATCCAATAATTCACGTCCTGTTGTTAAAATATGAAGTTTAAAATTGTCATGAAGAAAACCTTCTCCATTTATTGAGCCTAGTGCTGCAAAAGGTACTCTATTTAATTCAGAATCTGGCGAGATAAATATTTTTTTATTCTTGCCAAGGTATTTTTCAAGAGGTTTAATAATCAAATTGCTTACTTCTTTCCAATTCTGAGTTGCCAAAATATTTCCTTGCTTAGTATTAAAAATCGCTTCTTTTATTTTTTTTTCTATCACATCAGCAGATCCTAAATCTCTAACATCAATCATTCCATTTGGTTTCAGAATTAGAGCAAGATAACTAGGTTCCTTTTCAGAATTACTAAATGGAGTTTTCCAATTACTGTCATATTTTTGGAATTCAATCAGAACACCATTTTCAGGTAAAGCATCAGCTACTTCTTTGATCTCTACAATTCTAGGTTCAAGTTTTGGTGTAGTTAAATATAAAATCTTTTCTTTTGCTCTTTTAATAGCTATCAAATCCTTTTTTTTCTTGGGATCATTATTGGTTGAAGAAATTTGATTAGTTAAAAACTTTATTTCATTTTTTAATTTAGTTTTTTCAGAATCAGCTGATTTGAATTTTGCTTGATTAGCTTCTATCTGCGCTAATATTCCCTGATGATTCAATCTAGATAATAAAGCAACTTCATTATAAGAATTATCATTAACTACCCAAGCGAAGGGCATCATATATTTACTTGAATTAGATTCAATAAATCTTTGTCTTTCATATAATAATAAATATGGAACTTCTTTTTGAATAAAAAGCAAAGAATTCCTAATTGCTTCATCGTAATAAAAAATGGCTTTTTTAGTATTTCCATTTAATGAATATAATAAAGCCAGATTTGAAAATTTATTAAGACTGGAATTTGATTTATTGCTATAAAAAAGGTTATCAATTTCTATAGAAGTTTTAAAGAAATTTTCAGCTTTAGAGTAAAACCCTCTTGCCATAAAGTTATAACCAATATTATTAAAAAATATGCCCATTGCATCTAGATCACCAATGTACTTTAAATTTTTGTTTTTAAGTAATTCCAAATAATAGGGTTCAGCTTTTGAAAAGAGATTTTTTGAATCATATAAATAAGCTAACTTAGCTTTGAATAATAAGGTTTTTTGATCATCACTACCAAAAAATTCCTCACTTGTCTTTATTCCTTTGACCAATAAAGTTTCAGCTTTATCAAATTCACCAAGTTTTATAAACAAATCAATCATACGAGTCAATCTTGTGAAACTATAATTAGATTTATTTTTTTTTGGTTTTAATAGATCTTTAGCAGCTTCATATTTGTTCTGATTAATAAAAACTTCAACAAGATTAAGTTCTATCTTTTCAATAAGAGGATGTTCTTTATCAAATTTTTTAATTCCTGCTATTGCGCTTTCATATAATCCTTCTGCTTTTCCATATTCTCTTTCAATTGCAAAAATCTCACCCAATTGATTTAATATTTCATATGTTATAAATATTTCTTTTTTGAAATTATCTTTTATTAGTTCTAATGCATAAATTAAAGGTGCTTTTGCTTCAGATAATTTTCCAGCCGACTTATAGAATGAAGATATTTTTTGTAGGTTTGGGATAATTACCTTAGCTTTTTCTTTAAAGGGTTCATATTTAATTACATCAGAACTTATTGATTGCAAATAATAATCTATTGCTTTTTCATATAATTCTCCTGCTTTTTCATATTCTCTTTCAATTAAACCTAATGCTTGATAATATTCTCCTATTTTATTTAAAGTTATTGATTTATTAATTTCTTTTTCGTTTTCAGATATTTTTAGCTTGGGTATTTCTTTAAGAGATTCTTTTAATAAAGCAATTGTTTCTTCATATCTATTATTATCGCTTGATTCTTTTATTTTTTTAAAAAGTGGTAATACCTCTTCATAGGGGTTTTTATCCTTTTTTAATGATATTTCTTTCTTATTATCAATTTCTAAATTCTTATTATTTGAAACTGAAAAGAATCTTCCAGATATTGTTGCAATAAAAATTACCAATAAAAAAGTTATCGTATTTCCAATTTTCTTATTCATTTAATAACCTTCTTAAAGGTAATTATAAATAGACATGGAATATTAATATTAATCTTTAACAGAAGAATAATATTAATCAAATAATGGAATCATTTTTTTTCAAGAACTAAAAAATTTTTAGAATTTTAAATTTAATCTTCGGAAATTTATTTTGCAGTAAGTAACCAACTATTTTTTTCTATAAATTTATTTGCTTCTGATGGAGAAATCATATTTACATAAGCCAGATAGCCTCTTGCAAAAGATATAGCATCTTTTCCTATTTCATTTGAAACTTTTTCGATCCCTTTTGTTTTACAATTATGGAAAAATGCTCTGAAACGATGTAAGTCGCGTTTAGTTAACCTAACTCCATCATTAACTAATAAACCAGTTACGATTTGCCTGCTTGATTTACGCATTATTCTAGTTTTCTTTTGATTAACTTGAAATCCTTCATCAGCAATAATTCTTGAAATACCACTAATCAAAAAATCTGGATTTTTAATTTTTTCTTTAGTAGAAAGAATAAGATCATCAGCATATCTTGAGTAAATCCATTTAGATTTATCTGCATAAGCAGAAACTCTTTTGTCTAGATTATTTGTAATTAGATTTGCAAGATTAGGAGAAGTACATGCCCCTTGAGGTAAACATCTTTCACCTACTTCAACGCAATAGGATTTGTTTTGCTGATTTAAAAGTACTCTTGGACTATCTGTACAAAGTAATGCAAAGACTGAAGAAATTCCAGGGTTATAACCTAATGACTCAAAAAAACCACGAACTCTAGGAAATACTATTGAAGGGAAAAAATCTTTAATATCTATACGTAAAACGATTTCTTTATTTGTATGCAATGAAGCGTTATCCAAAACAGATACCCCAGATCTGAATGCCATAGCAGCTGGATGTAATTTTATTTTTTCTAGAATTTCTTTCAATATCCAATTTTGTGCTTTTCTAAGAGTTGGCTTTGGACTGGAAATAAGTCTTTTCCCACCCGATCTTTTAGAAATATAAAAACGTGTATAGTGATCTATAGATGAGTCTTCTCTGTTATATATAAGCCATTGTAGATTTTCAGGTTCTAATTCTAAAACAGATGCCAATTCGGTAAAAGCATTAATTTTTGGGAGTCCATTACTTTCTAGTCTTTCTTCATTTCCACCTATAAATTTTAATCTATTCGAGACTTCTCTTCCTAAAAATTTAGGAAATTGAATCCGATTTTTTTTATTCTCTTCTAATCTTAGTTTTTTTTCTTTTTCTTTATTTGTTTTTCTTAATTCTGCTTTTATCTTTACCTCTTTAATTCTTTTGGATCTTATTTTATCAATCGCAATTTCAACATTATTTAATGACTCAATTTCGATATTAGTTTTTTCTAATTTATTTCGTACATTCTGTAAATCTTGCGCAGCTTTTTCAAACTCTTCAACATTTAAATTACTTGGTTCAAGAAATCCTAGACGGAGCATTTCTTCAACTTCGAAAGCACGCTTACCAACTTGCTTAATTCTTTTTTCCCATTCCGGATTTAGACTGGTATCTTGATTCGACATATTATTCTCCTTTAAGGCTTAATGCAACGATATGCCTGCAAGGCCCTTCTTTAAGTTTGTGATATCTAAAATATGAACAACTACATTGTGCTTGAGTAATACGACTATCAGAATCACGACTAATCATGGTTGAACAGATTTTTTCTCTTGAAGAAATAGTTCCCTTGATGATTCGATCTTTCCCTGTAATACTATCTGACAAAATTCTAACTGCATTGCTTTTGAATAATGCAATGCCTTTAATTTCTTCAATTCCAGTATTAGATTGTTCTTCGAAATCAAAATTTGGGAATAATTCTCTTGAGCGATATTTTTTTAATTCAGGATCATACATTGCAGCACCTAATAAACATAAACGCTGTAAAATTCTTTTCGCCTCCATCGGTGAGTTATTTAGATATCTAGAAAGTTCTTCATCTTCAATTATCAAATTTGTTTTTAAAAAATTTGCTGCTTTTTCAATTATTTCTTTAGATGAATCTGAAGCCGGAATCATTGCTGAAAAACGTGCTTTGGCAGCCCAATCTTGAGTAGTCCATCCAGAAAGACCGATTATCAATTGAATACCTTCCATTTCTAAACTCCAGAATGATGGCATACCAGAATCGATTAATCTGACATTTATCTCAGATACCAGAGGAAGTATATTTTTTAATACCCTCAATCTTCTTCTTCCCCATACTTTAATTTTGGATTCTTTTGGCCCCTTAAAAGGAGTATCAGAAACAATAAAAATATCGCCCCATGGTTCAACAATTACTTTCGGTTTTTTACCTGGGATAAGTTCAAAAATTAGTGATCTTGGACCTTCTCTTTCTCGCTGAGCTTCTAGTCTTGCTAGTACGTCTGCGAATGCCAACGATGAAATTTTAATTTCAATAGGAGCAAATGATAATGCTGCCTGAACCTCAACCAAACCCTTTGTCCAAGTTTCTGGCAAGTCGATTTTTTTTTCAATTGTATTAGAAATTCCAGTATCAAACTCTACGGCATCTTTGCCAACGGTTAAATGAAGTGGTCGATATGAACGAGTCCTAGAAAGTTCTCTCTCCAGAGAAGCACTAAAATCAATATTTGTAGTTCCACAAGTAAAGTTTTTTTCTCCAGTTGTTGCTGTATGAGGTAAAGCTACTCTGGCATAAGTTGACTCATCTAGAGAAAAAGCCTCAAAAAATGTTGAGTCAGGCTGCACACTTACTATTGGATCAAGAACATACCATGCATCATAATTATGTCTGTACAGCCATCCCCAGAAACGACTTCTTTGCTCGGGAAAGGAATCTGAATTGAACTTTTTTATAATCTCATCATAATATTTTAATTGCTTTGAAAGTTTTTCTCTTTCGTTTATTAGTTTCGGTAATCGGTTTATTTGCGAACTCATAAACCCTGGTAATTCTTTAAAATATTCACCTTGTACCCATTCCTGATATGCAGAGTGATCTTTATTTACTCCAGCGTCCCTCATTCTTACTATTTTCCCTAATACAAGCATTAATTTTGAGAATGCCACTCCTTCTTTTGCTTTTATATCCGTACTCAAAAAGACATTTGAATTTTTAATATCAGTGCCAAAAGTAACTGCATTTTCCTTTGAACTTGATTTTACGTTTGATTGAGTAAAGTTCCCTTTGAAAGAAATCATTTGCTTTTAACTCCAGTTTCATTTTTAATTTGTATTCCATCGAATGAAATGCCATTCTGCATAAGAATGGCAATATTACGTAATGCCCAAGCCTTATCTCGGGAGTTAGTTCCTTCCGAAAGTTCAACAAGAGCTTTTTTTCGACAGGGAGTAAGAATTTGTCCTTGTTCTAATTTTTTGTTCTGAGTAATTCTAGATTTAACTAATTCTTTGGCTTTACGATTTATTCTTCTAGATATAAGTAAACGTCTATCAAATGAATCATATTCATTACTATCATTCCACTCATTAATTAGAGTTCTTTCTGCAACTCTAGCTTGAACTTTTGGATCGTCAGATTCTGTTAATAAAGGCCACAAAAATTCATTATCAATTTTTTCGGGATTTTTATCTAGAAATTCAAGACCTATATCTCTTACATCTGAAACAATACTATCTATGCAAGTGAGAACATATTCAGAAAACTTTCTTTTTATGTTTATTGAATCAATGAATTGACGAATTGTTTCCAAAGGTATTGGCATACCAATTTCTGCAATTGTTATCCAATATTTTTCAATAAGATTTGCTTTTTTTATTAGACTTAGAGTGCACTCTTGAAGATCTCGATTAGGAATCTTAAGCAAAGCAATCGCAAAACTATGATCCTTGTTAATTCTTTCCTGTTTATTATTTATATATTTCAATAACATTTCTTGTTGAATAGAATTAGTTTTACCTAAATGCGATTCTGTTAATATTTCCCCAATTTTATTAATGAAATTGGTTTCTTTAAAAATATAATGGGCAATGTTTTGATTATCATCTTGGCCTAATGCTTTCCAAACTAGATTTCTAAAATCAACTTCTCCTTCTTCGGAAAATATGTTATAGCTCAAAACAAAGTTCCAAGAATTATCAGTAAAAAGTTCTAGAAAATAAGAATTTATATTCGATGCTCTATCTAAAAATTGATGGATTAATTTCAAGCAATCTTTTTGGCATTTAGAAGATACGAAGATGTTTTTCCGTAATTCATCCCATAAAAGATATTCAACATCCTCCCAATTAGAAATTTCTTCTATTAGTAACCAGCCAAAATCTAGGGCATCATTATTTTTATATCTGAAACATTCAAAAGCAAGTCTTATTTTTTGATCATCAAAAGGTATTAGTTTACCTTGTTCGATAATTAATTCACTAAGAATTTTGAAATTATGCAAGGATGTATTTTCTTTTTCAAGTGAATTTAAATAAGCTTTTAAATTATCAAAAATATTTATTTTTCTAATTGAAGTAATATATTTTTTATCGAGTTTTTCAAGATCATAAAAACCTATAATTGATTCAATAAGAAATGAATTAAAGCTTTCAGGTTGCAAAAAATTTGAATTTTGATTTGCAAATTTATATTTTAAATAAAGTAGGCAAGCCGGTCCAATATAAGATAAATCTAAAGAATGATTTTTATTATCTAATAATTCTCTAATTCCATTCATTATGCCAACATAACTTTGAGTTAAAATTGGTTTAGAAATTAATTCTATAATTACTTTTTTAATAGGATCAATATTTGCAGAAGAGAAAAAATTAAGCCACATAGAATCGGTTAAACTAAAAAAGATATCCGGATAATCTGCAATATAATTAGAAGCAAGACTTACAATTTTATGATCTTTACTCTTAAGAGCTAAGATTATATTTTTTTTATTTAAAGTTGGAATATTCTCTTTTTGATCTAAAAAAACCTGGCAACAAAAAGTAAATATTTCGGGAGAATATCTTACTGAGTCAAATATTTTTTTTACTCCATCTAAATTATTTTTCCAGGCATCTGGGAAAGGGTAGTTAGATTTATTTTGTAATAAGGGAACTTTTACATATCTACTTTTATTATCAAGAATGGAAACTTTACCTCCCATGATGTAGGCGGGAATAAAAGATTTTGAATCAATTTCCTTATCCCAATTAATTAGTGCATTTATAGAAATTGTTGAGTATGTTTTTAAATCTTTAACTCCTATTTTTATTAGCTCCCTACGCATTCGCCGCAACATATAATCTATAGTTAGAACACTCGGACTTGGAATAATTTCTGAAATCCAATTAATATTTTCAATATCCACAATTCCTGCAAAAAGGTTGTAATTAATTCCAGCTTCAGGATTGCATCCTTTTGCAAGAGATAGGCGCCCTAATGCAATACCCAATTCTCTTGGCAAGATTTTAGGATCTAAATACTTTAAAACAGTTTTAAATGGTCCCCAATAACCAAAAATTAAAGGAGCTTTTGTTAAAAGTATTTTAATAAGCTTAAAATCATTAGATTTTAATATCTTGGACGAACGAACTTTTTCAGATATATTTTGTGCCGAAGATAAAGTAAGTTTCAAATCGGAATCTTGTGATTTTATTCCATCTACAAAATTTGTTAATTGGGCTTCAGAAATTATTGAAGAAAGATCTTTAAATGACTGATTAAGTGCATTACTTTCAAGAAAATTAAGTTGATAGGAATTTAAAATATTTTCAAGAACTTTTGAAACCTTATTATTATTTTCAATATTTTTAATACTAGATATTAATTCGTCAATTTGCTCTGATCCATTTTCTTTATTGATATTTCCCCAATAAGCCAGATAAGGTTTTTTATAAGACTCCCAATAAGAAGAATAACTAGAATTTACTTTTATTAATAATTTTGAATCCGATTTATAAATTCTCTGAAGGAGAAAAATATCAAACTTTTGAGCTTTAAATTTTGCCGCAAAAACTATTTTTGTCGATTGTGTAGGATTCATTACTTCCGTTTTCTAAATTTAACGCAAGTTACTTCTACCTATCTAACTGTAATCGGTGTTGATCACTGTAGGCGTGTTATAGCACATATGCACCTATAACAAACGGACTGTTTACAGTCGTCTCAGCGTAACGTTATAGGTGCATATGTGCTATAACACGCTGAGAGACATCTACAGCCGATGATGATTGACTAGCTTTACTGCTACCACGACGAAACGTCAGAGGCCTTTTTTGCTAGAAGCAACCTGCGTACTTATATATAGTTCTCATTATTTAAAAGTGATTCCAAATAAAATTTTATTCTTAAAATTGTCCCCATTTTTGGAGAAAGAACTTACATAATTTATTAGTCGAATCTGAAAAAGCACTAGATTTATAAAAAATATCGAGAGGAATATTCTTGTTTGATAACGCAGCTCTTCTGATTTTACTGATATTACATTTAACTAATAATTTTAAAATTTCTAATGATACAGATTCTTTTTTTAATTTTTCATATGTTTCCTCTTCATCAAGTTCACTCCATAAATGCAAAAGTTCAAGATTACTCTTAATTGCTATAAGTGAATTTAACTCATCTATATTAATAATTTGAATAGATCTTTCCCTCGCCTTATTTAATTTACTTCCAGCATCCTCTCCTACAATCAAAAGATTTGTACCACTTGTAATTGATCCCTTTATATTTCCACCAGCTTTTTGCACCAGCAGCTCAACTTCCTTTCTTGTCATTCCAGGGATGGTTCCAGTAATAACAACGTATTTATCTTTAAGAGAAGTAGGATTTATTTCATTATTATTGGATTTTGGTATTTCATTGTTACGAGGTGAATCTTTAATTGCATTTTTATATAATTCAGCTAATGAAAAGTATCTAGGAAGATATGAGTGGTTTTGATATCTAATTGATTCATGAGAATTTCTTTGATAATAAGATCTAGCTTCATTTAGAGATTGATAACTATCTCTCTGATAAATGGATTCATTTGGAGATTGATAACCATAACGATCTCTTTGATAAATATTATTTGATGCGGAATTTGAACAGGATGATAGATTTTGCTCTGATATTATTCTCATTGCACTCTCACTACCAAAAGCGTCGGCCATTTTTAAGTCATTATATGCTTTGCCTTTGAAATTTGCTTTTAAATTAGCCAAGCCTCTTTTCAAGTAAACTTTTGGTGAAGTCGCAAAGTTTTGTTGATAGATAGAATAATCTGAAATAGCCCCGTAGTAGTCTCCAGTTTTCATTCTCATATCCCCACGATTCATATAAATATCAAAATTCTTAGGGTTATGTCTTATTGCAATTGAATAATTAGCAATTGCATCTTGATACAAACCTTTTTCTTCTAAACAGCAACCAAGATTATTATATGAAGAAGAATACCTTGGATCTAAATCAATCGCAATTTTGTAGTAGTGCATTGCTTCGTCAAAGTTTTTCAGTAAATGGAAGCAATGTCCTATGTTAAAAAAATTCAAGCTTTCATATGGATTTAACTCAATAGCCTTTTTTATTAACTCAATAGCTTCTGTAAATTTGCACTCTTTTTTTAATTGGATTGCACTTTCAAGTAAACTTTTTGAAAGATGATGGTTGCTGTTTTCCTGATTTTCCATTATTAGATTTATAAAATTGTTTTGTTAATGGGCATTTTTTAAGTCAGTTGAAAATATAATAATTTCTTAAAAAGATTAACTGAGGTCAGTTTCATCTCTAAAACCTATAAAAACTGGATGTCTAGGAAGATCTTTTATACCCTTAGACATAAACTTATATTTAACTAATTTCCCAAGATATTTTGATTTATTTTTCCATATTTCATCTCGAATTGAATCATTTAAACCACTGCCGCAACTGAATACGAGGCCTTTAGAATTTCTTAAAATGAACCCCCCTAGTGTCCCACCTGGTTTTAATCCATCCTGGCAACTTGATCTCTTAGTTCTTCCGAAATTATCTTTCATACATTCATTTGTATTGACCATTTTTTCTCTAAAGGAAATAATTTCAGCTTCATCATCCAAAAATTCCTTAACCTTTAATAGAATATTTTCCTTTACTGAACTTCTACCAAACTTATAAATGCCATTTGGATCTCTCAACATTAAACCTTCATAACCTGCATTGAGATTTTTAATCATTAACTGATCAATCTGTTCTTGATTTGAGACCATTGTTGGATAAAGAATTTCATAAGATGGAATACTAAATCTTTTAAATTTACTAAGTTCATCCATTCTATTTTTATAAGGTTTCATTGAACTTTTAGAATTTACAAAATCGAATATCCATACCTTAAAATCAGGCTCACCTTTGACACGCATAATGGAACTACATTCTTGAAAACTGGATCCAGAAGTTAATTCGCCATCAATACCATCCGGCAAATTAGAAGAAAGTAATTTTTGTAAGTATTCATTTCTTAAGGGTTTAAAAGATCTTGTTAAAGCAGTCCCTCCAACCATGAGAAATCTAATTCCATCAATTTTTGGTGTTGCGGCATAAGGGAATTTAGCTTTCCCAGGATCAAATTTTCCTGCAAGCAATGGCTTTTCAATCTTCACGTATAAACGTTTATATCGGTAACTTTATATAGTTCAGAAACTTTTTGTTTGATTCCAAGTTTATCTTTCTGAAACTCTTTGCCAAACACCTGAGCTAATCCCTTTACTTATAAAAGTAGAAAGACGAACGAAGAATATAATCTTAAGTTTTCTAAAGATTGATTGAATATGTCTGATATTGAATCATATTTAAATTCCGTGAAATATTTTTAATGCAAAAGGATCTATTTGATAATTTAGGTTTTAAAGAAAGCGCTATAAATAATTTTAATGAAAATAAAGTTATCTTTAATAAATTAAAAGAAATAAATCCTTCATCCAGAAACAAAAAAATAAAAACTTATGAAAATACAAATAATAAAGAAGAGTTTAAAAGGAGATTTAATCAAATCTTATATTTACATGATCCACTAAAGAAATATGATTCCTCTTTTACTTTCGATAGTTATAGTGACTTGAATATTATTATTGATTCAAAATATTCAAAAGAATTAGAGAAATTGGGTTTTCTTGTTGCGAAGAAAGATGAATTTAATTTTCTGAAAATTGATATCAATAATTCATACAAAGGAAGTTTTTATAAATCTGAAGATTTTAAAAAGCAAGGTTATTATGTCTTTGGTCTTTATTGGAAAGATTTTTTTGATATTGACATGAGAAACCATCGGCATCGTTATTGCTACAAAATTGAACATTTAAACGAGAATGAGAGTGGAATTTTTATGCAATTAAAATGTCCCATTATCATTCATAATAAAAAATATTGTTTAGCTTATAAAGAAGAATTAAAAAAAATAATGCTAAAGAGTCTTAATTTGTTAAGTATTAAAAAGGAGTGGATAATAAGATTTTCAGCAGATCCTGCGTGGTGGAGTTTGAGTACCTAATGAAAAAATATCTAATCTCAGGACAAGTTGATACATACAGATTAAAAGTAAATTTATTTGCTTCATCACCAAGTAGTGCGATTAATGTCTTTAAAAATAAATATCCAAAGGCAGAAGATATTTATGTGATTCAAGATTTATTCAAAGATAAATAAAATGGAAAATAATAGAGTTGTTCCAATCAACAAGAATAAAGAACCAGAAATTGATTCTATAGAATTTATGTGCAAGCAATTAGAATCTTTCCCGACACTAGAAAGAGCAATTCTGGAATTAACTTTAGGTTTAGGGAAAACTTATAAAAGACCGCATAGCATAGATGACATAGCAGAAATACTAAATGAGTCAAAAGAAGTAATAGAGAAAAACTGGGAAACTGGGATGAAAAGAATAAGAGATATTTGTGAGCAAGAAAGATTAAGAAAGGAAAATGAAGATGCTTACAACGAGATTAGATTACAAATGCACAATAGAGTAATTAAAAAACTTCGCTCTCTCAAGGAAGAGTGGAAAATGGAAAATATAAGTCAGGTTACAGAAAGAATTATGCTTGCTTTTTTTAAGAATGATATTTAAAAAATATTGTTTAATGAGGATGATAAAAAAGCAGAGAAACTCAAAAATTAAGAAAAAAAATTTATTAATACCCTTTATTAAATTTGTTCATGAAACTTAATTTGCATTCTTTCCTAGGTGCGCTTACATAAGTTTCCATCGAAAATTTTATATGAGTAATTCAAAAGTAAAACAATTAAAACTTAAAGGCATTCGTTTAAGAAAAGATTCTGAGGATATGAAAAATTTAGCGAGCATAATGCCAAAAACTTTTAACAACATAGAACAAAGTTCACTAGGAAAATATACAACGGGTGTACCCGTACTTTTTTATGACTTCGATGCAATGACTCAAGGTCTGCAAAGAGGATCGTTAATTGTGATTGCTGGCAGACCTTCAATGGGTAAAACCTCTTTTGCAATGAATCTTGCAACAAATGTCGCCAAGGCAAATAATTTACCTGTTTGCTATTTCAGTTTGGAACAAAGCAGGGAACAAATGAGTTACCGATTTCTCTCTATGGAACTTGGCATTGAATCAGGAAGATTGAGAACTGGCAGACTTCATCAAGATGAATGGGATTTACTCGGTAGAGAAATGGAAGATATTGGCGAACTGCCTATATTTATTTGCGATAAAGGGTCAATTAAAGTCAAAGAGATGCTTCGAAAGTGTAGGAAGATTAAAGAAAAAAAAGGACTAGGAGAACTTGGATTAGTTATTGTTGACTATATTCAAATGATGGATGGTCCAAATAAGAAATCTAGAGATAAAGAGTTATCTAAAATCATCCTTGACCTTAAAACGATGGCAAAAGCATTAGATGTACCTGTTGTGCTTATGTCTCAACTTTCTAGAGATGTTGAAAAGAGAAAACACCACCGTCCAATGTTATGCGATTTAAGAGAGACGCAAGGATTAGAAGCACATGCAGATGTCGTGGTTATGCTTTATAGAGATGAGTTTTATCATCCAGAAACTGAAGAACGCGGGATAGCAGAATTAATAGTTACCAAACACAGGCATGGTCCTATAGGAACAGTGAAGTTACTTTTTGAACCTCAATTTACTAGATATAGAAATTTAGCTGCATAAATTATTTAATTATCCCTTGGCTAGGTAATACTTACCAGTATGGATCAATATTATCTGATTCCAGGTCCCATGCTGAACCTGTTTTAGTTGGCTCATAAATTATTGATGGTTGGAGGGTCTGGAGGGTTTTTGGCGAAACTTTCTTTATATATTTATTAGGATCTTCATTCTTAATTGAATTTTTAGAGGTTGAACTATCCATACCTTTCATCGTTTCTTCTTCTCTCTTATTAGGAGGAGGATTTGAAGCTGGAGGGTTGGCGTTGTCAACCTTCCATGAAGGAGGGTTAGACCTCCCATGATTGGAAATGCCAAAATGTTTTCCTAAATCAAATTCCTCCATTGGTCTGATTTGATAGTAGTTACCATCCATTTTTTTTCGTCTTACTACTAAACCTTCCATTTTGTTTAGTTCTCTCCCGAATTTAGTTTGATTTAAAATTCCCTTTCCAGTATCTTTGCACCAAGATTGATATTGAATATATAAATATGATGATTTATATTCTATAGTTGTTTCCCCGACGATCTCCTCATATATGAATTGCAATACTGGTTGATTCTCTAATTGATTCTCAATACTTGCCTCAGTAACCGCATTAATATCTCCTCTATTTTTTAGAATTTGCATCATTTGGTTATCATCCAAATTCCAGCACCATTGAAAAACACCTTCAACTTCTGCAAGTAATTTATTTTTTAGTTGAGGGTTTGGGTTGGCTGCTGTTTTATTAAATTTAAAAGTAACCATTCTTCGGCCAATACCTTCAACGCCTCCACCCGAGGCTGTTGGGTTGTCATTAAATGACCTCCATATAACAACCCCTAATCTTTCATGATTTCCTCGACATTCCAATAAATCGGGGAGTTTATACTGCCACCAAATCTATAATGAACCTCCTCCTCAAGAAATCCTCCATGAGTGTCTCTGTTCTTCTTAAGATATTGGTCTGAGCAGCCCAAAATCACCTTTGCTTGAGGTGTCTTAAACCATGTTTGGGTTTTCAATTTGTTTTTCCTCTTAAACGGTAGTTAAAAGAAACTCAAAAATTTATGTTGAATTTTTTTCTTAGACCAGCCTTAATTGACTTATGTAAAAATGGAAGTTGTTTTCTCCAAAATTCAAAATCTTGAGGGCTAGAGCTACGCAAAATTGAGCCAATAAAGTCGACATTATCAGAAACACGTTGTTCAGTTAATCGAGTTTTTTTCCTCAACTTATGAGCCATAAGAAATTAATAAAATATATTTTTGAAAATCCCTGTTCCGCTTTCCTAATCTCTAAAAGGTTTTTGCCAATGAGGAAAAGGCTGGTTGAACTTCAGACCTTTTACTGGCCTTAGATATTACTGTTATAGCAGCAATATCTGCGTTTGCTACTAATTGGATATATCTGGTTTATTTCCCTGGCTGCTTCCATATTCCTTTTTTCTAAATCTTTTAACCAAATATCAATTTCTTTTTTATTCATTTTTATCTCGTTTTAGTAATCAGATATTCATTTTTTATGAAATTCAACAATTGTTTGTTCTCCAAATGTTTTTTTAACTGCATTCTCAATTATTAATCTTCTCATCTCAATCACATTGAACCAAGTTGCAGAACATGTTATTTCAACTTTATTCGAATTAAAACTAGCAAGTTTTGCTTGCTGACTAAGTAACATTTTTACTGATATTAATTCAACCTTAGATAGAATTAGTTCCCATTTTTCTTCCTTTTCAGATTTATCCATATTAGTCATTTAATCTAGAAATATTTTCTAATTAGGAACCCTTATTTTAGATCGACTGTCAATCAATACAATTATGCGACTAAATTTTATAAGCCCCTCTAAATAATTTATTTAGAGTATTTCTTGAGAATTTTTATTGGTCTGTTTTTATAGGCAATATATTTTTGTTATCAATCATATTTTCGAATCTAAATTGACTTAACTTATTCTTTGCGCTTTCTATATTATTGGTATCACTAATATATAGTTCTCTCAATTTTGATAGGGATTTAATAGAGTTATCAATATATTTCAATAATTTAGGACGATTGGAATATACAAGTTCAAGTTGAGGAAGAAGACCTTCTCTGAAGATATTCATGTTCTCACTGATAATGTCGTTTTTTACATTATTTTGTTTAGCCAATCTAAGCTTCATAAGTATTTATATCAAGCATTGAAGTTATTCTCTCTTAGATTTACTGCTTAAATTCATGCTTCTATTCTCTCTTTTGAATGAAGATTAAATGCTCTTTCAACACTCATTTCTGTCGTATATGAACCATAAGATTTCATATGAGTATCGGTATTGTGACCCATTGCTTCGGCCGCATCTTTTATAGATATTGGATTCTTAGAACCTTTATGACATTGATGGGCAAAACGATGCCTCAAACTATATGGAGTTAATTGAGAATTTTCTTTTCTAGTCAATATTGCTTTCCATACTGGATTTTTCTTTAACTTATCTGTAAAGGCTTTTCCAACATCTCCATATTTATTTTTCTTATCTACTAAATCAATCTGTTTTTGAATTGTTTCTGGCAATTTAACTAATCCAGAATCATATAAACTAATTAATCTTTTACCTAGATTTGGCATCTGTAGTAAGTCCATTGCAAAGACCCTTCTCTCCTCTCTATTTTGCTCAAGAGTATTAATATTATTTTTTATATGGCCTACATATAATTTTTTTCCATCTTCAACTCTAAGTTCTGCGAGCTCAGAAAGTCTTAATCCAAATATTGCTATTAGGCCTGTAGCCAAAAACATTTCATTATCATTTGATTCAAGATCATCCAATAATCTATATAAATCATGTTCTTGTATATAAGGAGTAAGTTTTGATTTTTTAGTTCTCTTAGATTTACCTCTTAATTCTTTCCTAAAACTTTCATTGGGTGGCTGCCATCTTTTCTCATTCATGGAATGTCTTTTAATTCCATAAGTTAATATTTCACACCAACCATCTATATATCTTTTTTTAGCATCTGGATCAATATCCCCAAAAGTTTCAGCACATAATCTTACTAATTCCTCTCCAGTATTTGGTGCTGGTTTTTTATTCATTACTTCTAAAAATGTTCTAATTCTTCTTTCCCAATCCTTTTCAGTTTTAGATGTTAATCCTTGTTTAGTTGCCATAAATTGGTCAACTTTTGTGGCTTCTAATTTGACCTTATATGCTGCGACTGCTTTTTTATATCTCTTAGCGTCGTATGAAAATTTGGGAGGAATAATTAAAAAATCTTCCCATGCTTTATTTGGTTCTTTAGTGATTTCTCCAATAAATTGAGCTTTCCATCTTCTTGTAGCTTCTTTAAGAGTAAGGTTTTGTTTAACTACTAATGGTTTGATAAATTCGATGGCTTTTAGAATTTCTATACCAGAAGTTTTTTTCCATTCAATAGGTAAGGTTTGAGAGGTTCTTTTGTTTGCAGAACCTAGTCCTTCGTTATAAACATATAAAAGTTTGGTTCGACCACTATTTTCGCCATTCACCCTAATTCCACGCCCAAAATTAGTGCAGATATTTTTTCTTAATTCTTTCTCCCAAGAAGCGCTCTTAGCACTAGTCATTTTAAAAGTATAATTAGTGCAAATATTAGTGCAGAATTGCTATATTGTCGACATATCTAGATATATCCAGCTATTAATTAACTTTTACTTATTGCTTCTAACTCTAGTTTTAGCAATGCTTTTGGGTATGCCCTCGTCGGGACTTGAACCCGAGACCTCTCCCTTACCAAGGGAGTGCTCTACCGCTGAGCTACAAGGGCAATATTAAAGTGGGCCGGGTTGGATTTGAACCAACGTAGGCAGAGCCAGCGGATTTACAGTCCGCCCCCTTTAACCACTCGGGCACCGACCCCCACTATTTGAACTTATCAGTTAATGGTCACTTTGTGTGAAAATGTTTTGGTTTTTTTGTTTCTTTCTAGATAGCATTTAAAAGAAAAGACTTTATTGCTGATGAATATTTTATTGATAAATGGTCCAAATTTAAATTTATTGGGTACAAGAGAACCTGAAATATATGGGAATCAAACCTTGAGTGATATCCAAAAAGACTTAACCAAAGTTGCACAACAAAATGGTATTAATCTTGAATGTTTTCAAAGTAATCATGAAGGAAAGATAGTGGATAAAATTCAAGATTCTGTTGCCAATATTCAAGGAATACTTATAAATGCTGGTGCTTTTACTCACACTTCGATTGCAATTAGAGATGCTTTAGTTGGATCAAAAATTCCATTTGTAGAATTACATATTTCAAATATTTTTAGTCGAGAAGAATTTCGCAAAGAATCTTTTCTTACAGACAAAGCAATTGGAATTATAAGTGGGTTTGGTATATCAAGTTATTTTCTAGCTCTTGAAGGAATGATTAAATACTTAAAAAATAATTAGTCAATGTTAGTAGATTTTAAAAGACCGGCTTCCCATATTAAATATTTATCATCATTAACCTCAGATGACTGGATTCATTTAGCCTTATCAAATCCAATAGAGATTTTAATTGACCATGCACATTGCGAGAGGAAAGCTGCAGGAGTTGCAATCCAATTAATGTTTAGATATCCTGCAGAACCTAATTTAGCAGAAGTTTTGAGTCCAATAGCCAGAGAGGAATTAGAGCATTTTGAAAAAATACTTTATTTTTTAAAAGATCTTGGGCATTCGCTTAAAGCCATAAAGCCTCCTCCATACGGAGCTGAACTCGCTAAAAGTATTAGAAAAGAAGAACCTAATAGGATGCTGGATAGTTTCTTAATAGCAGGGCTTATAGAAGCAAGAAGTCATGAAAGGTTAAGTCTACTTGCCTTGAATTCTGAAAATAAATCTTTTAAGGTTCTTTATGAGTCTTTGCTTGAAAGTGAAGCAAGACATTTTGGCATTTATTGGAAATTAGCTAATACTAAATTTCCTAAAGAAGAAACCTATAAAAGGTTAGATGAATTATCTAAAGTCGAGTCAGAAATTCTATCTAAGACTTTTTTTATGCCCAGGGTACATAGTTAAAAAATTTTTAATGAATTTTATAATTATGAGAATAAAAAAATATCTAAAAAGATTTCTAGGTTTTAAATATGATTTGCCATCATTAACAATTGTTGGGGTTGGACCTGGAGATCCTTCACTATTAACCATTGCTGCAGTAGAGGCAATTAAAAATTCAAAAGTTATAGTTTTCCCCATTTCAAGTGATGAGAAGAAGAGTTTGTCAGCAGAAATAGTTAGGGAACATATCAAATTTAAGAAAAAAATACCTATCATTTTCCCAATGGCGAGGAAGGAATTTGATCCTGATGAAATATGGTCTAATGCTGTAGAGATAATTGTGGAATTTATAAGAAATGACGAATCAGTTGTTTTACTTTGTCTTGGGGACACTTCGCTTTTCGCAAGCTCCTCTAATATTCTAAGAATACTAAAAAAAAGGTACCCTGAAATAGTCACCAAAACTATACCTGGCATCTCATCGCTTTCTGCAACAGCAGCTTTAAGTGATTTTGATTTAGTAAAAAAGGGAGAGACTTTGATAATCAAAGAATGCCCTTCTTCTGAATCAGAATTAATATCTCTCTTAAGCCATAGTAGAGAAAATAAAACGGTATTGGCATTAATGAAAGTTGGCAAGAGATGGAATTATGTCAAAGACATCTTAAAAAAAGAGCATATTATCGAACAATCCTTAATTGCTTTGAATGTAGGCATGCCTGATCAAATTATCCAATATGCTTCAAAATATAATTCGGATGTTATGCCTTATTTCTCTCTGATTTTAATAAGATTAAATTAATGGATAAAAAAGAAAATTTTTTCAAAAATCAATTTACTTGGCCTATAAGTAGGAAGCTATTATTTTCGGTTCTTGACGATAAAGTTAGTGACATATTTGTTTGTGAATTGGTATGGGAAAGACTTTTTTATACTAAGCAAACTTCTTTAAATAATTGGAAATCAAGTGCATTGACTCCTTTATATTGGTCAGATAAATTCGTTGAGGCTCCTCAAATTATTTCAGAGCGACCTGCATCAATTCACCTTACACGTTCAATCCCTAAGGATCACAAGCAAGTTTTAAAAGAATTTCTTAATTTTAAAGGTTATAAAATTAACGAACTTTATCCAAGGAGAACTAGAAGAGCAACCGCAGTAAATTGGTTGATTTATTGGGCTATTGAATCTAGATATAATATTGATGAAACTAATTACTTACCTAAATTATCTGATCCTCCTGCTAATCCAGTAAAAGGACATTT